>NZ_MKXB01000214.1 GCF_001865245.1 Streptomyces sp. CC53
ACCGGAGGACCGGCCGCAGGATGACACCGGGCGGGAGGAACGCCCGCGGGGAGCGGCCGCCGGGATGCCCCGGCGCCTCTTCGTGAGCCGCGTCCTGGGCGGCGGGGCCGCCGCCGCGGCGACCGCCACGGTGGGCTACGGCACGTACGGTGTGCTGCGCGGACCGCAGGTCAAGCGGGTCACCGTGCCCCTGGCGCGGCTCCCGCGCGCCGCACACGGGCTGCGCGTCGCCGTGGTCAGCGACATCCACATCGGACCCATCCTGGGCCGCGCCCACACCCAGCGCATCGTCGACACCATCAACCGCACCCAGCCCGACCTGATCGCCGTCGTCGGCGACCTCGTCGACGGCTCCGTGGAGAACCTCGGCCACGCCGCCGAGCCCCTGGCCCAGCTCCGCGCCCGCTACGGCAGCTTTTTCGTCACCGGCAACCACGAGTACTTCTCGGGGGCCGAGGAATGGGTGGAGGAGGTCCGCGAGCTCGGCCTGCGCCCGCTGCGCAACGAGCGTGTCGAGGTCCCCGGCGGCTTCGACCTGGCCGGCGTCAACGACGTGGCCGGGGAGAACTACGGCGACGGCCCCGACTTCGCGCGGGCCCTCGGAGACCGGGACCCGGCCCGCGCCGCCGTCCTGCTGGCCCACCAGCCGGTGCTCATCCACGAGGCCGTGCGCCACGGCGTGGACCTCCAGCTGTCCGGTCACACCCACGGCGGGCAGATGTGGCCGGCCAACCACCTGGCGGAGCTGGCCAACCCGACGCTCGCGGGCCTCGACAGGTACGGCGACACCCAGTTGTACGTGTCCCGCGGGGCGGGCGCCTGGGGCCCGCCGGTGCGGGTCGGTGCGCCCTCGGACATCACGGTGGTGCAACTGGCATCGCGTCAAGCGTAGTTGGGCGACCGCCCGGCGAATCCTATCCCTTTGACAAGTTAACAACCTGTGATTGAGTTTGCGCCATCGCACTGGGGAGGGCGTGAAAGGAATCACGGTTATGCGAGCGATCCATGTCCGGATCATTCTAGTTTGCCTTGTTTTGGTGGCTGTCGGGACAGGGGCCTGGCAGCTGCTTCCAGCCAGAGGGGAGAACGGCCGGCCCATCGTGGTCGGCACCACCGACACCGTCACGTCACTCGACCCGGCGGGCGCGTACGACGCCGGGTCCTGGGCCGTCTACAGCAACGTCTACCAGTCGTTGCTGACCTTCGAGGCGGGTTCCACGACGCCCGTCCCGGACGCCGCGAGCGCCTGCGGCTTCCTCGGGAACTCGCTGAAGGCGTACCGGTGCACCCTGCGGGACGGGCTGCGGTTCGCCAACGGGCGGGAGGTGACCGCGCAGGACGTCAAGTACTCCTTCGACCGGATGCTCGGCATCGCCGCGGACGTGGGTCCCGCGCCGCTGTTCCCGACGTTGAAGAGCGTGACGGCGGACGACCGGTCCGTCGTCTTCCACCTCGGCGCGCGGGACGCCACGTTCCCGCAGAAGCTGGCCACGGGCGCCGGCGCCATCGTGGACCGCGAGCGCTACCCGGAGCAGGCGCTGCGGGAGGACGCGGAGGTGGACGGCTCCGGGCCGTACGTCCTGGCGGAGTACGAGCCCGGCGTCCGGGCGCTGCTGGAGCCCAACCCGCACTACCGGGGGGCCAACGACCGCCCGGCCGCCCCGGTCGAAGTGCGCTACTACGCCGACGGTGAGCAACTGGCCGCCGCCTGGCGGGACGGCGAGGTCGACGTGACGCACCGCCAGCTCCCGCCGAAGACGCTGTCCGCCCTGGATCCGCGCAAGGACGGCATCCAGATGACCGAGGCGACGAGCGCGGAGATCCGGATGCTCGTCTTCAACCTGCGCTCGGCGTCCCCGATGTCGGAGAAGGCGGTGCGGCAGGCGGTCGCCTCCGTCGTGGACCGGGCCGGGATCGTCGCGGGGCCCTACGAATCCACGGTCGAGCCGCTGTACTCGCTGATCCCGCGCGGCTTCCTGGGCCACGGCACGCCGTTCTTCGACCACTACCCGGACGACGGGGAGCGGGCCGAGCGGGCGCGGAAGCTGCTGGAGGAGGCGGGCGTCGAGACGCCGGTGCCGTTCACGCTCGGCCACCGCGAGGGCGCCGTCTGGGCGGCCGAGGCGGCGGAGCTGCGCCGGCAACTGGAGGAGACGGGGCTGTTCCGGGTGACGGTGCGGTCGGCCGAGTGGACGAAGTTCCAGGAGGGGTACGCGAACGGCGCGTACGACGCGTACGGCCTGGGCTGGCTGCCGGACTTCCCGGACCCGGACAACTTCACCCAGCCGCTCGTCGGCCGGGACAACGCCTTGCAGAACACGTACGCGAGCCCCGGGGTCGACGAACTCGTGGCCGCCACGCAGGGGCGTGCCGACCGGTCGTGGGCGGTGGAGGACTTCCGGCAGATCCACAAGACGGTGGCGCGGGACGTGCCGCTGCTGCCGCTGTGGCAGAAGAAGGACTACGTCCTCAGCACGGGTGACGTGGCCGGATCCCAGTACCTGTCGGACGGTACGGGCATCTGGCGGCTCTGGCACCTCAGCTGGATCTAGCCGGCCCGCCCCCGGTGGCCCGCCCCTCGGCGGCGTCCCGCTCCAGGGCGTCCCGGGCGCCCGGCATGAACTCGACGATCACGTCGTGGGCCTGTCGGGCGAGCGGGCGCACCACTCGGAACCGGGACAGGGTGATGGCGCGGGCGGCGAGTGGGGCGGTGCGCTCGACGAGGCGGCGGCTCCGCTCGGCGCCCTCGCTCCGGTCGTACACCCAGTACAGGACGAGCCCCATGTGCACCAGCCACATCATGTGGGGGAGCAGAGGGGTGAGTTCCGGCGCGGTCTTGGCGTCGGAGCCGTGGAGGACCCGTTCGTGGATGGAGATCACGGCGCGCCGGGCCTCGACGGAGTCGGGGGAGAAGGGGCTGAGCGGGCTCTCGGGGTCGGCGGCGTTCTTGAAGAACTGCGCGGCGAACCGGTGGTAGGGCTCGGCCACGTCCAGCCAGGTCAGGAGGGAGCCCCGGATCCGCACGGCGAGGTCCTTGTCCCCGTCGAGCACGGACTGCACGGCCGCCTCGTGTTCGGCGGCGAGCCGGTCGTAGAAGCCCTGGACCAGGTGCTCCTTGGAGGCGAAGTAGTAGTAGGCGTTCCCGACGGAGACGCCTGCCTCCTGGGCGATGGCCCGCATGGTGGTCTTGTCGAAACCGCGCTCCTGGAAGAGGCGGAGCGCGGTTTCGAGGATGAGGGTGCGGGTCTGCTCGCTCTTGGCCACCCTGCCGCCGGCCTTCGCGTCCTTCTGGTCCTGGTGCTCCTTCACAGGAGGAGCCTAACGGGGCTTCCCGGCGGTCCCGCACCGCCCGCCGGCGCAGGTCGGCGCAGTGGCCTCGCGCCACCTGGCGGCGGCGAGGACGGCCATGCGGGCGAACGGCCGGCCGGTGGGGCCCGCCAGCCACCGGGCCGTGCCGCGGTGCTCGGCGAGGGCCCACAGGCAGGTGATCCAGGCGTCGGTGCCCCGGTAGACCTGCCCGCCGTCCCCGACGACGGTGATCTCCTCCAGCGTGGCCCCGTGGTCCAGTGCGGGGAACCGCCGCCGGGCCTCCTCCGACCCGGCGGGCACGAGGTCGAGCGGTACGAGCACCGGCTGCCGCAGCAGCCAGTGCCGCACGTGCACGCACAGCGGGCACTGGTGGTCGTACAGCACGGTGAGCCGGGTGACGGGCTGCACGGCGGGTCAGGCCCGGGTGGCGGGTGCGGTCCACGCCTGCGGCGGGACGGGCGGCCGCTGCTGGTGCTCCAGGGTGCCGCGGCGGCGGATGCGGTTGAGGACGTAGAAGTTGAAGAGGTGCAGCACTCCGAGGACGAGCAGCACCACCCCGAGCTTCACCGAGAGCGCTTCCAGTAGCATCCGCGCGTCCGTGACGGCCGACTCCCGGCTGAGGTAGAGGGCCACGAACCCGAGGTTGACGAGGTAGAAGCCCACCACCAGCAGGTGGTTCACGGCGGGGGCGAGCTTGTCGTTCCCCTTGAAGACGTCGGCGAGGAAGACCTGCCCGTTCTTGCTGAGCGTCCTCGCCACCCAGATGGTCAGCGCCACGCTGATCAGCAGGTAGACGACGTAGGCAACCACTGTGAGGTCCATGCCCCACCCTCCTTGAACACGTTCAAAACGTTGTCGGAGATGACTGTACGCCTTCATTTGAACATGTTCAATGCGGAGGTCCGGTGCCCGGTGGCGGGTCGTCGGTGCCGGACGCGAACGGGCGGGGCCCCTGCCGGACCGAGGGGGCGCGGCACGCCGCAGGACCGGGCCCGTTGTCGCGCGGGCGGGACGGGACGGCCGACGGGGCGCGTCCGGCCCGCCCCCGGCGGACCTGGGGAAACGGCGGGCATGCGGAACCGGCGGACATGAGGAAGCGGATGCCGCCCGTGTGGGCGCGGCATCCGCCGGTGGGGAGCGGGGCCGCTGAGTGCGGCGTCCGCCGGGGAGGCGGGGGCCGCTCAGGCACCGCCCGCCAGGGGCGGGCCGCACGGGACGGCGTCCGCCGGGGAAAGGGGCCGGTCTACGGCTCGGTGAGGGTGATGGCCCGGACCGGGCAGGCGCGGGCGGCCTCGCGGAGCAGCGGGCTGCCCCCGCCGTCCTCGCGGCCCGGCAGCACCGTGCCGAACCCGTCGTCGTCCTGGGTGAACACGTCCGGTGCCGTCAGGGCGCACTGTCCGGCGCCGATGCACACGTCGCTGTCGAGGGAGATCTTCATGGGTCCAGGCTCCTCACCAGGCGACCGGCAGCTCCACCATTCCCTGCAGCGTGTCGCCGGGCTTGAACGGGATGTCCTCCGCGGGGACCGCCAGGCGCAGCCCCGGGAACCGGGCCAGCAGGGCGCGCAGGGCGATCTCCATCTCCGCACGGGCCAGGTTCTGGCCGAGGCACTGGTGGATGCCGAAGCCGAACGCCACGTGGTGGCGGGCCGACCGGTCCCAGTCCAGCCGGTCGGGGTCCTCGTACACCTCCGCGTCCCGGTTGATCACCGACGTCGGGAAGACCAGGCCCTCACCCGCCGCGACGGTCGTGCCCGCCACCTCGATGTCCTCCGTCGCGAAGCGCAGCATGCCGTCCGCGATCGACAGGAACCGCAGCAGCTCCTCCACCGCGGCCGGCATGCGCGACGGGTCGGCGCGCAGCTCCGCCAGCCGCTCCGGGTGCCGCAGCAGGGCGAACGTCCCGAGCGACAGCATGTCGGCGGTCGTCTCGTGGCCCGCGATCAGCAGGATCAGCGCCAGGTCGACCAGCTCCCCGCGGTCGATGCGGCCCGGCGCGTACTGCTCCCGCACGAGGTCGTCCAGCAGACCGTCGCCGGGCTCGGCCCGCTTCCGGTCGGCCAGCTCCCCGAGGTACTCCTCCAGGCACTCCAGCGCCGCCACGGAGTCCTGCGCCCGCGGGCCGCGCAGCGCGCGCCGCGACTGCTCCTCGAAGAACTCATGGTCCGCGTACGGCACGCCGAGCAGTTCGCAGATCACCATGGACGGCACCGGCAGCGCGAACGCGCCCACCAGCTCCGCTGGCGGACCGGCCGCCTCCATCGCGTCGAGCAGGTCCTCGGTGATCCGCTCGATCCGCGGCCGGAGCGCGGCGACGCGCTTCACCGAGAAGCCGGAGATCAGCATGCGCCGCTGCCGGTTGTGGACCGGGTCGTCCTGCCCGAGCAGGGCGGCCCGGCGCCGGGTGCGGACGGCTTCGGCGCGCTCCGCGGGGACCGGGAACGCCTCGTGGGTCGTGTCCGTGGACAGCCGGGGGTCGGCGAGCAGCTCGCGGGCCGCCGCGTGGCCGGTCACCAGCCACACGGGGCGGCCGTCGTAGAGCCTGCCGCGGGCCAGCGGCCTGGAGCCGCGCAGCGGGGCGTAGCCGCGCGGCGGGTGGTAGGGGCACGTGCGGTCCTGCGGGAAGGTGACGTCGTTCGCCATATGGGACCTCGCACTCGGACGGGGACGGCGGACACGCAGACGTCATCGGCACGCCTGCCGCTCCCACTACATGCCGACTGCACCTATCCCGGCTACGCACGTACCGGCCAACATGGCGAAGGCCCGCCCCCGGAAAGGGAGCGGGCCTCGCGCGGAGCCGGGGCGGTCAGTAGCGGCGCGTGATCAGCGCCCGCTTGACCTCCTGGATCGCCTTCGTCACCTCGATGCCGCGGGGGCAGGCGTCCGTGCAGTTGAACGTGGTGCGGCAGCGCCACACGCCGTCCTTGTCGTTGAGGATCTCCAGGCGCTGCTCGCCCGCCTCGTCACGGCTGTCGAAGATGAAGCGGTGCGCGTTCACGATCGCGGCCGGGCCGAAGTACTGGCCGTCGTTCCAGAACACCGGGCAGGACGACGTGCAGGCGGCGCACAGGATGCACTTCGTCGTGTCGTCGAAGCGCTCCCGGTCCTCGGCGGACTGCAGCCGCTCACGCGTCGGCTCGTTGCCCGACGTGATGAGGAACGGCATGACGTCGCGGTACGCCTGGAAGAACGGCTCCATGTCGACCACGAGGTCCTTGAGGACCGTCATGCCCTTGATGGGCTCGACCGTGATCGGCTTCTCCGGGTTGATGTCCTTGATCAGCGTCTTGCACGCCAGCCGGTTCTTGCCGTTGATGCGCATGGCGTCCGAGCCGCAGATGCCGTGCGCGCAGGAGCGGCGGAAGGTCAGCGACCCGTCCAGGTCCCACTTGATCTTGTGGAGCCCGTCGAGGACGCGCTCCTTCGGGTCGATGTCGACCTGGAAGTCCTGCCACTGGGCCTCGTCCGACACCTCGGGGTTGAAGCGGCGGATCCGGAACGTGACCGTGATGTACGGGGAGGCGGCGGCGGTGTCGGCCGCCTTCTCCAGGGTCGGGGTAGCCATCAGTACTTACGCTCCATCGGCTGGTAGCGGGTCTGGACGACCGGCTTGTAGTCGAGCCGGACGGACTCGGAGCCGTCGGCGCCGACCTCGCGGTACGCCATGGTGTGGCGCATGAAGTTGACGTCGTCGCGGTTCGGGTAGTCCTCGCGGTAGTGACCGCCGCGGGACTCCTTGCGGGCCAGCGCGGAGACGGCCATGACCTCGGCCAGGTCGAGCAGGTTGCCCAGCTCGATGGCCTCCAGCAGGTCGGTGTTGAACCGCTTGCCCTTGTCCTGGATGGCGACGTTCTTGTAGCGCTCGCGCAGCTCGGCGATCTTCTCGACCGCGGTCTTGATCGTCTGCTCGGTGCGGAACACCATGACGTTGGCGTCCATCGTCTCCTGCAGCTCGCGGCGCAGCTCCGCGACCCGCTCGCCGCCCGTGGAGTTGCGCAGCCGGTCGACCTGCTCCTGCACGAGGGAGGCCGGGTCGTCCGGCAGCTCGACGTAGTCGGCCTTCGCCGCGTACTCGGCGGCGGCGATGCCCGCGCGCCGGCCGAAGACGTTGATGTCGAGGAGCGAGTTGGTGCCCAGGCGGTTGGCGCCGTGCACCGACACGCAGGCGACCTCGCCGGCCGCGTACAGGCCGGGCACGACGGTGGTGTTGTCCGCCAGGACCTCACCCTCGACGTTGGTCGGGATGCCGCCCATGGCGTAGTGCGCGGTGGGCTGGATCGGGATCGGGTCCGTGTACGGCTCGATGCCGAGGTACGTACGGGCGAACTCGGTGATGTCCGGGAGCTTGGCGTCCAGCTGCTCCGGCGGCAGGTGCGTCAGGTCCAGGAACACGTGGTCGCCCTCGGGGCCGCAGCCGCGGCCCTCGCGGATCTCCGTGTAGATGGAGCGGGACACGACGTCGCGGGAGGCGAGGTCCTTCATGACGGGCGCGTACTTCTCCATGAAGCGCTCGCCGTCCTTGTTGCGGAGGATGCCGCCCTCACCGCGGGCGCCCTCCGTCAGCAGGATGCCCATGCGCCAGATGCCCGTCGGGTGGAACTGGAAGAACTCCATGTCCTCCAGCGGCAGGCCGCGCCGGTAGCAGGCGGCCTGGCCGTCACCGGTCAGGGTGTGGGCGTTGGAGGTCACCTTGAAGAACTTGCCGGTGCCGCCGGACGCGTAGATCACGGACTTCGCCTGGAAGACGTGGATCTCGCCGGTGGCCAGCTCGTACGCGACGACACCCGCCGACTTCTTGACGCCGTCGACCTCGGTGATCAGCTGGTCGAGGACGTAGAACTCGTTGAAGAACTCCACGCCCTCCTTGACGCAGTTCTGGTACAGCGTCTGGAGGATCATGTGGCCGGTGCGGTCCGCGGCGTAGCAGGACCGGCGGACCGGGGCCTCGCCGTGGTTGCGGGAGTGGCCGCCGAAGCGGCGCTGGTCGATGGTGCCGTCCGGGGTCCGGTTGAACGGCAGGCCCATCTTCTCCAGGTCGAGGACGGCGTCGATGGCCTCCTTCGCCAGGATCTCGGCGGCGTCCTGGTCGACCAGGTAGTCACCGCCCTTGACCGTGTCGAAGGTGTGCCACTCCCAGTTGTCCTCCTCCACGTTCGCCAGCGCGGCGGCCATGCCGCCCTGCGCGGCGCCCGTGTGGGAGCGGGTGGGGTACAGCTTGGTCAGCACGGCGGTGCGGCTGCGCTTCGTCGCCTCGATGGCGGCGCGCATGCCGGCGCCGCCGGCGCCGACGATGACGGTGTCGTACTTGTGGATCTTCATGTTCTCGTCAGCCCCGGCTTCAGCGGATGTTCGGGTCGAAGGTGAAGATCACCAGCGTGCCCAGCAGGATGGTGAACACCGTCGCGGTGTACAGCAGGCCCTTCAGCCACAGGCGGGAGTTCGGGCGCTCCGCGTAGTCGTTGATGACGGTACGCAGGCCGTTCGCGCCGTGCAGCATCGCGAGCCACAGCATCAGCAGGTCCCAGACCTGCCAGAACGGGGACGCCCAGCGGCCGGCCACGAAGGCGAAGCCGATCTTGGAGACGCCGCCGTCCAGCACGAGCTGGATCAGCAGGTGGCCGATGATCAGGACCACGAGGACCACGCCGGACAGGCGCATGAAGAGCCACGCGGCCATCTCGAAGTTGCCGCGCGTCGACTTCGGGGTCTTCTTCGTCCGCTTGCGGGGCGGCTCGATCAGCGGGGCCGGGTTGTCGACGTCGTAGAGGCTGGCGCCCTCGACGGAACCCACGGCGGGGGTGGTGTCAGCAGACATGTGTGGCGTCAGCTCCCGAAGAGTTCACGTGCGGCGTGGCCGAGGACCGGGTAGATGGCACCCGCCATCAGCACCACCCAGATGCCCATGACGGTCCACAGCATCTGCTTCTGGTAGCGCGGGCCCTTGGACCAGAAGTCCACGGCGATGACACGCAGGCCGTTGAGCGCGTGGAAGAGGATGGCGGCGACGAGGCCGTACTCCAGCAGCGCCACGAGCGGCGTCTTGTAGGTCGCGACGACATCGTCGTACGCCTCGGGGGAGACGCGGACGAGAGCGGTGTCCAGTACGTGCACGAACAGGAAGAAGAAGATGAGGACGCCGGTGACTCGGTGAGCCACCCACGACCACATGCCTTCCCGGCCGCGGTACAACGTTCCAGCCGGCACGGAAATGTCCTCCGGGAGCGGGATTGGGGTCGGCCGGCTTCTCTGTCGGTCGGACCCGGCCGGGTACGGTCCACCGGCCCCGGTCATGGTAGCGACGCGATGTCGGTTCCCTCGCGCGGGGTCCGAAGGGTGTGATCAAACAGGCACACAAAGAGCCACGGACGGACTACCTGGCCGTGAGCTTCAGTCCGTATTGTCCGGACTTCCAATGAGTTGGGCGAGTCGGGCGCGCGCCAGCCGCCTCAGTTCGTCGGCGGCGACGGCCCGCTCCTCCTCCGGTTCGTTGCCGAGTCGTGATCTGATCCCGCCGAGGACCGCGTCGAGGTGCTCCTCCCGCGGGTGCCCGGCCAGGCAGATCACGAAGGCGTGGCCGAAGCGGCTCTCGTAGGCGTCGTGCGCGGCGCGCAGCGCGGTGTGGGCGGCCGCGGGCGTGCCGGTCGGCAGGGCCGGCGCGACCTCGTCGCCCAGGGCCTCGTCGAGATCGGCGCCGGACAGGTCGTACCCGGCCTCGTCCGCCGCCGCGAGCAGCGCGTCGACCGTGGGGTACGGGCGGTGGGCGGCGATCCGGTGCGCCCAGCGCCGACTGCCGCAGCAGGCCAGCAGGGAGGTCTCGGCAGCCTCGGTGGGCGCCGTGTTGAAGTGGCCGAGGGCGTCGCGGGGGCGGGTCGGTATCGGAGCGCGGGCGCTGACGGTCGTCGGGGCGCCGGTGGGGGATTCGCGGGACAGCGTGGGCTCCTCGAACGGGGCAGCGGGGGGTGAGCACGGGGGGTGAGGGAGGCGTGCGAGGCGTGCGAAAGGCGTGAGGGAAGCGACACAACGCTACCGAGGGTGAGCAAGTGTGGTCCCGAGCCTTTCCGTATTTCACTCGGAAGGCAGAGTTTCCGCACAAGGAATGGACGCACTCGGCGCGTCGGGGTTCCACCGGAACACGACCGGACGGACCGGCCTGTGGCCGCGACACGGCGAAGGGGAGTCGGGCACGTGAACGGACCGGGAGGTGCGCGTCGCCCGCCGGGCGGCAGTCAGGAGCCGGTTCCGCGTAGCGGCGCGGCTTCGGAGGCGCCCGCCGCGCCCGCGGAGCCGGGAGGCCGCATGCCCGGAGGGCGGGAGAGGGCTGCGGCCCCGGCAGGTCCGGCGGGCCGGGCGGGCGGTCCGCAGGGTGCGGGCGGGCTCGCGCTGCTCGGCGGGGCCCGTGCCCCCGTGCCCCGGGGCGTGCGGGACGTGCGGGGGACTCTGTTGGGGGCAACCGGTCGGGTGAGGCAGGGTGGGCGCGCGGGGTGCACGAGGAGCGAGCGGGTGGTGGTGGAGCGATGAGCGAGACGGTGAAGCCGGACGGGGCCGGTGCTGCCGCGTCGTGCGGCGGTGTGCACGGACCGGGCGGCGGACCGGGGGCCGCCCGGTCCGGGCGTGGCACGGGGACCGCCGTGGGCGGTCGTGGTGCGGGTACGGGCCCGGCCCGTGGCGGTGCGCGGACCGGCGGGTCCAGCGGTGGTGGGCGCGGTGCGGGTACGGGCGGGTCCGGCGGCGGCAGCCGGGGCGGGCGCCCGCGGATATCCCGCGGACACCGCCGGGCCGCCGTCGCCGGCCTGGCCCTGGCGCTGTGCGCGGGGCTCGCCGGCTGCGCAGGAGACGGGGGCGGCGGTTCCGCCGCGAGCCCGGCAACCGGGGCCCGTACGCCGTCGGCGGCGTCCTCGCCCTCGCTGCCCGCCGCGGACCCCACCCCGTCCCCCAGCCCCACCCGCTCCTACGCCCTGTCGGAAGCGCCCCGCACGATCCCCGCCGTCCGGGAGCACACACCCGCCCGCGGGCCCGGCTGGCGGCCCGCGCCCGGCAGCGCGGTCTCCGTCGCCGCCGGCAGCGGGGCCCTGGACGACGAGGCGCGGCTCCTCGCCCGGGAGCTGGGCATCGCCCACCGCGCCGAGGCCGAGGCCCGCGCCGGCGACATCGAGCTGGCCCTCGACACCGGCCAGGACGGCGGCCCCGAGTCGTACGCCCTCACCGTCCGCGACGGGCGCGTGAGGATCAGCGGCCCCGACGAGGCGGGCGTCTTCTACGGCACGCGCACGGTCAAACAGGCCCTGCGCTCCGGTGGCGCGCTGCCCGAAGGGGTCGTCCGCGACCGCCCCGGCCGCCCGCAGCGCGGCCTGCTCGTCGACATCGCCCGCAAGCACTTCACCGCCGCCTGGCTGGAGGCGCGGATACGGGAGCTGGCCGACCTGAAGCTGAACCAGCTCCACCTGCACTTCGCGGACGACCAGGCGGTCCGCATCGAGTCGACCACGCATCCCGAAGTCGTCGCCCCGCAGCACCTGACGAAGGCGGAGGTGCGCAGGCTCCTCGCGCTCGCCGACTCGCTGCACGTCACCCTCGTCCCCGAGTTCGACTCGCCGGGCCACCTCGGCGCCGTCCTCGCCGCGCACCCGTCCCTGCAACTGCGCACCGCGGGCGGGACGCCGGTGCGCGGCGCGATCGACATCGCGAACCCGGCGTCGGCGCGGCTCGTCGACGAGCTGCTGCGGGAGTACGCGGAGCTGTTCCCCGGGCCGTACTTCCACGTCGGCGCCGACGAGTACCGGGCCCTGACGGCCCGCAACCCCGAGGCGACGTACCCGGCGCTCGCGGCCGAGGCCCGCGAGAGGTACGGACCGCAGGCCCGGGTCCAGGACCTGGCGACCGGCTGGCTCAACGACCGGGCGGCCGTGGTGCGGGCGGCGGGCAAGCAGCCCAAGGCGTGGAACGACGGCATCCACGGCGGCGGGGTGGTCACGGCCGACCGCGGCATCGAGGTCGAGTACTGGACGGGCCGGGAGATCGGGGCACGGCCGCCCGCCCCGTACCTGGCCGAGGGGCGCAAGCTCGTCAACCTGAACAGCCAGTACCTCTACTACGTGCTCGGCGAACCGAACCAGTTCACCTACCCGACGGGCCGGGAGGTCTACGAGCAGTGGACGCCCCTCGTGCTGCGCGGTTCGCAGCCGGTCCCGGAGCGCTACTCCGGGCAGGTGCTCGGCGGGCGCTTCGCCGTGTGGTGCGACCTCGCGAACGCGCAGACGCCGGACCAGGTGGCGGCCGGGATACGGCTGCCGCTGCGGGCGCTGGCCCAGAAGGTGTGGGACCCGCGCGAACCGCAGCTCCCCTGGGCGGACTTCACCCGTCTGGCGGACCGGTTGGACCGGCCGTAGCGCTACGGTGGGCCACCGCGGCGTGACGCTTTCCGGTCAGGCGGCGCAGTAAGGGGAAGTACCGCGTCCGTACGCGACGGGAGACGCCATGAGCCCGAGCACGAGCACGACCCCCCGCCTGGTGGAGCTGATCGCCCAGGCCGACGACCGGGGCCTCGCGGCCTCCGCGCTCGCCTGCCTGGACCGCTGCCTGCCGCTCCTCGTCCCGGAGGCCGCCGACCAGCTGCGGCCCCTGTGGGTCGGGGTGGCGCGGGGCGGGGACGCGTGGGCGGCGCGACTCGCGGAGGCGGCGGAGGCGGTGGCCGCGACCGCGTCGCAGGACGCCACCGAGGAGGCGGAGCTGGTCCGCCGGATGCTGGCCGCCGCCCCGTCGACATGGGAGATGCCGGACTTGCGCGACTGGGCCGACACGTGCTCCCTCGCCGCCCTGGAGCTGCACCACAGACTGTGCGCCGCGCCGTCCCCGGACCTCGCCGAAGTGCTGGAACGGTGCCGGGCCGGGGAGCCCGACGGTGTCGGACCCCTCGCCGCCGGTGAGCTGCGGAGGCAGGTGCGCGTGCTGGAGATCCTCGCGGACGGCGCCACCCACGGGCTGCGCCGGGCCCTGGACCTTTCGGCCGAGGGCCGCCGCGTCCTCCAGGCGGTGGTCTCCCGCCGCGCCCGCACCGCCTGACGCCTCCGCCGGACGGCGGCCCGGCCCCTCCGGTGCGGCGGTCTCCCGGCACGGTGGCCCCTCCGCGGCTTCGGCGCCCGCACGCGGCCCGGTGTGCGGCGGCCGGCCCTCCGGCGCGGCGGCCCCCGGACAGCGCACGCCACGTCCGGCTCAGCGTTTCGCGGCCCCCTGCACCAGGCGGTTCGCCGCGACGAGGCTCAGCCCCGGCGCCGCCTCCCGCACCGCCTTGACGGACGCGACGTGCTCGCGGGCGGCGTCGAGTCCCGCGCCGTCCAGCACGCTCGCGGTCCACCGCGCGAGCACCTCGTCGTCGGACCGCGCGCACTGGGCCTCCACCAGGAGCAGGGCGCGCTCCAGCCCGGGGCGCTCCTCCGGGGCGGCATGGGCCAGGGCCTGCCGGAGGTCCTCGCGGACGTCGGGCCCGTCACGGAACACGATGAAGGGCGCGGTGCGGAAGGTCATGGGCTGCTCCTCGTCCACGGGTGATGCGTTGTCACCCGGGAGGACGCGTGGAAAGGGCTCCGGGTCACCGGGCCCCTGCGGATTCCGGGGGCGGCCCCGCCGCCCCGCCCGCCCTTCCCCACGGCCGACGGCGGCGCCGCCCGGCCGGTCCTCAGCCCAGGAGCAGCACGGCCGCGCCCCACAGCACCGACACCGCCACGAGCGCGGGTCCCAGTGGCATGCCCTGCTGTCCGGCGGACGCCTCCTCCCAGGGCCGCAGGTCCGGGTCGTGGACCAGGGCCCGCACCTCGTCGGCGGTGCGCACCGCGTGCGGCTCGCGCCCCAGGCGGCGCTCCAGCCACGCCCAGCCGGTGGGAGAGAGGGCCGTGCGCTCCCCCTCCTCTCCGCGGATCACGATCCGGTCCTCGGTGTGCCGTACGCCCGTGACCGCGTCCCACGGGATGCGGCGCCCCCGCCAGGCCCCCGTCACCCACAGGCCCCGCCGGTCGGCGGTGATGCGCCAGTTCAGGGCCGTGGACACGGCGTTCACCAGCCACGGGACGGTGAGGAGGAGGAAGAGCCAGCGCCAGGAAGGACCGTCGGACACGGCGGCCCAGATGCCGGCCCCCTGGACCAGCAGCAGCACCAGCCCGACCGCCCGGGACATGCCGTGGGCGGTGTACACGCGGGGTGCGACGCTCGGCGCCATCCGCGCGGCGACCGGGGCCGCGGACCCCTGCCCCGGCGCCTCGCCGTTCTGCGGGGAGCTCTCGCGGTCGGGCTCCGCTCCGGGGGCGCGCCCGGTGAGGAGGCGGGGCACGGCGGGCTTCACCGCGGTGACGCTGCACTCCACGGACGCCTCGGAGTCGTCCTCGTCCTCACGCGCCACGAAGGCCAGTTCGGCACCGGCGCACGGCACCCCGTAGAGGACGGCCTCACGCAGCGGCGGGGGCGGGTCCTCACCCTTGAGGATCGCGCTCATCCGCTGGAGCCCTTCCGCGGCGGCGTCCTCGTCCGGCTCGTCCTCCGCGGCGTCCTCGTCGCCGGGGGCGGCGAAGAGGGAGTGGAAGTGCAGGAGGGGCCGCTCGCCGGCCGGGTCGTCGGCGGCGTACACCCAGGTCCGCGCGTCCGCGTGGCCCTCGCGCACCAGCACGCGCAGGACCGGCAGCGGGCCCCGCCGCAGCCGCTCCGCGCGGGACCTCCCGTCGACGCCGTTGGCGAGGAACGCCAGACCCAGGACGGTCGCCGCCATCATCAGCAGCTCCCAGCCCACGGAGTCGTACGGCTCCGCGAGGAGCCGCACCCAGTCGCCGTCGACGAGCACGTCGACGCGGCTGCCGACGGGGAAGTCCTCCGGGTACAGCGTCTCCACGGTCCGCGTGCCGATCCGGTCGCCGACGTCGAGGGTGAGCACGAACGCGCCGTCGTCGGCCTCGTGCACCTTCGTCACCTCGGCGGTGGCGGGGGCGAGGCGTGCCGCACGCTGCTCGTAGGCGTCGGCTTCCTCACCCGCCTGCCAGAAGCCGTATCCGGCCACGGCCAGCAGGACGGCGGCCACGGCGAAGGACAGCCTTCCGCGCCGGAACGCGTGGGCGGCCCGCGGGAGCCGGGCCGTCGTCGGCCCGGCCGCGGCCAGGGCAAGGGCGTGCTGCCGGGCCGCGGCGCCGAGCCGGTGCAGGGCTCCGGCGGCGGCGAAGGCGAGGGCCAGGACGAATCCGGCCCAGGACGGTTCGGCCAGGGAGCCGCCGCCCGTCGTGACCTCGTCCACGACGAGCGCCGCGGCGACGCAGCCGAGCCCCGCGAGGGCCAGCCGGGGCTGGCGCCACAGCCAGTAGAAGGTGAGCAGCAGCACCGTCAGGAGGCCGAAGCCGAGCCAGTCCTGCACCCCGCACGGAGACGCGGGTGTGCAGGACGGCTCGGGGCCGCTCTCCATGAACCAGACGGCACCGCCGGCCAGGCCGACGGTGGCCCACAGGGGATGCGCCCAGCGCGCGGGGACGGCGGACAGCCAGACCCGGGCGTCGGCGGACCGCCATGCGGCGGTGCCCGGCGGTATGTGCTCCGCGGGCAGGGATACCGGGGGAGTGTTCACCGACGCATTATCGCGGTCGGGCTCGGGGTGTTCCGCGGGTCAGAGGTTGTCGCCCCAGCCACTCTGGATCATCGTCTGGAACGCCCACACCCCGTCCCGCCGGACGAGGACGTCGGCGTACCGCAGCTGCCGGGTGGTGCTGCCGGCCGTCATCACGGAGTCGGTGAAGACGACGGCCATCGACGGGGAGAGGAACACGGGGGTCCGGGTCGACTCGAACGTGATCTCCTCGCCCCCCTCGCCCATGACGTGCGTCATGGTGGCGACGAACTGCTCCCGGTCCCACTGCGCCGACCGGCCGTTGCCGGCCGAGTCGT
This sequence comes from Streptomyces sp. CC53, assembly GCF_001865245.1. Classification (GTDB taxonomy): domain Bacteria; phylum Actinomycetota; class Actinomycetes; order Streptomycetales; family Streptomycetaceae; genus Streptomyces. The sequence goes on from NZ_MKXB01000214.1 coordinate 16,221, forward strand.
CGCTCACCAGGTTCAGCGGGAACACCGCCATGTCGGCCATGCGCGCGATCTCGCGCCGGGCGCTCGCCGCGTCGTACTCCGCGAACCAGGCGTCCAGGCCGGCGCGGTCCTCGGGGGTGGGGGTGTATCCGGTGTCCGGCAGGAAGGTCACACGGGCTCCTTACTGATCCTACTGTTCAAGTTTGACTACCTGGATGAAGGTATGCCGCGTCGACGCATTGGTCAAACTTGATTAGCGGTGATCCGCGTCACGGGCACCGACGGGCGCGGTCCGGCCCGCCCAATATGGTGAAGATTTGTTTCAGCGGTGGACGCGGTGGCCCTGGCCGCGGTTCTGGCGCCGGGCGGCCGTTCCGGTGTCGTGCGGGCGGGCCGGCGGGGCGCCTCCCCGGGGTCCGGCCCCGTGGGCCGGCAGTGCCGCAACAGGCCGCTTCCACACGCCCAGTGACATTTCGACAGCTCCGCGCGCAGACCTCTGCAGGAAGCAGGAACCGGGCACGCGGCGCGAAGAGGTCGGTGTGGGGGGACACGAGGCGGAGCTCGGCGCTGCGGTCCGGCGCGCCCAGCTGGGCGACGAGGCGGCGTTCGCGCAGGTCTACCGCTCCTTACAGCCGGGGCTGCTCAGCTTCTTACGGGGGCTGGTGGGCGAGGACGCCGAGGACGTGGCAGCCGACGCGTGGCTGGAGATCGCCCGGGACCTGGGCCGGTTCCGGGGTGACGGCGACGCCTTCCGCGGCTGGTCGGCGACGATCGCCCGCCACCGGGCGCTGGACCACCTGCGCAGGCAGCGGCGCAGGCCGCGGACCACCGCCATCGAGGACGAGGTACGGGAACTGCCCGGCCGCCCGGACACCGTCGGCGCGGCCCTGGAGGCCCTGTCGACCGCGCGCATCCTCGCACTGCTCCACGGCCTTCCGCCCGACCAGGCGCAGGCGGTCCTGCTGCGCGTGGTGCTGGGACTGGACGCGTCCAGGTCCGCCCGCGTCCTGGGCAAACAGCCCGGCGCGGTGCGGACCGCGGCGCACCGGGGGCTGAGGCGGCTGGCGGAACGGCTGGGCGAGGACGCGACCCCGCAGCGATCACCGGACTCCGGAGGCGGCCCCGCAGCGCCGTGACCCGCCCCGCGGCCGACCGTACGCTCGGCACCACGGGCGGCCGCACCACGGTCCCGCCCCCGCCCGGTGAGCGCCGGCGGTCCCCGCGGGCGAGGATCGCCCTGGGCGAGACTCCGCCAGGCCAAGGGTGGCGGCCCCACCCAGCCCTGTTTGAGAGGGCTAGCAGTGGTACGTTATGCGGTACCACTTGAGGTAGGGGGTCAGGCCATGTCGATAACCGCGAGCGAAGCCCGGAAAGCTCTCTTTCCGCTGATCAAGAAGGTCAACGACGATCACGAGGCGATCGAGATCGTCTCCAAGCATGGCAACGCCGTACTTGTCTCGGCCGAGGACTATGCGGCGCTACGTGAAGGCTCGTACTTGCTGCGTTCGCCGGCGAATGCCCGCCGACTGCTCAAGGCGTACGAGAACGCCCTGGGTAACACCAATGTGTCGGAGCGTGAGTTGATCGATCCGGACGCGGTGGACCCCGTCGCGGGTGCTGCGTGAGGCTTGTTTTCGAGGATCAGGGCTGGGAGGACTACACATCCTGGCTCAAGAACGACCGCAAGATGCTCGCTCGAGTCAACAGGCTCATCGAGGACGTCAAGCGTGACCCGTTCGCAGGTATCGGCAAGCCCGAGCCTCTCAAGTACCACTTGCCCGGGGCGTGGTCGAGGCGGATCGACGACGAGCACCGCCTTGTGTACCTGGTCATGGACAAGGAGATCGTGATCCTTGCCGCCCGCTACCACTACTGAGCGCTGAGCCGGTCTGAGCTGTGCCGGGACGTTGACCCAGTCGGTCTGTGTTCCAAGGGCGCCATCACGGCCTGCACAGGTAACCGGTACGGAGCGGTGACGAGCTCCGCCCCAGCCGGCGTGAGGAGGGCCACGGGAGATGCCGGCCGGTTGGTCACGTGTTGGTCGCTCTGGTCACCGCTTCCGTGCGGCGTCCCGAGTCGGGGCGGGTGGGAAAGGAGAGACGACCGGGGCCGCCACCCCCCACAGGAGAGGCCCCGGTCGCCGTCCGTGAGACCGTAGAACGGCCCCGTACTCCTCTCAGCGCCGCGGGTGCGTTTTCTGTCACACCTCCCTGCGACCGAAGCTGTTCCATGTTGTACAAACATGGACGAGATGCGACGGCAGCACGTAGCGTGCTGCTGCGCGCCGGGCGGAGCGGCCTGGAATGGACCTGCCGCGCTGAGGAACGGGTTGTGGGAGTGCTGGGGGACGACGCGGAGCTGACCGCCGCAGTGCTCGCGGCACAGGACGGGGACGAGAACGCCTTCCGTACTGTGTACCGCGCCGTGCACCCGCGGCTGCTCGGATACATACGCACGCTGGTCGGCGACGCGGACGCGGAGGACGTGGCGTCCGAATCGTGGCTGCAGATCGCCCGGGACCTGGACCGGTTCAGCGGCGACGCCGACCGCTTCCGGGGCTGGGCCGCGCGGATCGCCCGCAACCGCGCCCTCGACCACCTGCGGATGCGGGGCAGGCGCCCCGCGCAGGGCGGGGACGAGACCGAACTGACCGACAAGCCGGCCGACGCCGACACCGCCGTGGAAGCCATGGACGCCCTCGCGACCGGACACACCATGAGCCTGATCGCCCAGCTGCCCCAGGACCAGGCCGAAGCGGTCATCCTGCGCGTCGTCGTCGGGCTCGACGCGAAGAGCGCCGCGGAGACGCTCGGCAAGCGGCCCGGCGCGGTGCGCACGGCCGCGCACCGCGGTCTCAAGCGGCTCGCCGAACTCCTGGGCGCCGGCGACCCGACCGGTGTGCCGCTGAATGCCGTGCCGCCCCAGCCGGGGCCGCGGGCCGCGGGCGGCGCACGGCCCACGATCGTGCGCCGTGCTGTGACGCATTCGCGCGTGCGGACGCAGAAGGACATGTGATGGCCGACGAGCGGTATGGATGGCTCGACCAGCAGGCGGCGGAGCGACTGCTGCGGGGCGAGCCGGTCGTCGCCGACGATGACTACGTACGGTTGCAGGCCGAACGCCTGGCGGAGGCGCTGGAGGGCGTGCGAACGGCCCGCACGCCTTCGCCCGGACCTGCCGGCGAACTGCCCGGCGAGGACCGGGCACTGGGCGCTTTCCGCGCGGCGAGGGCCGAGGCCGGCTCCACGGCGCGGGACGCCGCCCCCGCGCCCTCCACCGAGGAGCTCGACGCCGTCCACATCGGCGGTACGGCGGCGCGCCCCCTGCGGCGCCCCCGCTCCGGCCGGTGGCTGCGCCCCGCCCGGTGGGGCCTCGCCGCATCGGTCGCCGGCCTGGCGGTGGGCGGCGTCGCCGTCGCCGCGGGCACGGGCGTACTGCCGGCCCTCGGCGGCGACCCCGAGCCGGTCCCCGTCGCGTCGGCCTCCGCCACCCCCGGGCCCCGGGTCGCCGGCGAGCCCACCGCCTCTCTGCCCGGGGCGCGCACCCCGTCGTCGTCCGCCGACCGGGCCACCCCGGCGCCGGACCCCTCCGCGCCCCTCACGCACGGGCCGTCCCCCACGGGGGAGCCGGCCGTGGGCCCGACCTCTGACAACGATGGCGCCGCGCCGGCGCCGTCCCGGGGCGACACCGTCCGAGAGCAGGAAGGCACCGCTGCCGGGGCCGGCACCAAGGCGCCCGAGCCCGACTGGCAGACGCGGGTGACACAGGCGTGCCGCGACCTGCGGGACGGCGACCTCGACGCCGAGCGCCGCGGGCAGCTGGAGTCCGCCGCCCGGTCGCGGGGCGGCGTGCAGAAGTTCTGCGACCAGGTGCTCGGCGGCCGCCAGGGCGGCGGCACGACCGCCCCGGGCGGCAGCGGCGACCGCGACGGCGACTCGGAACCCGACGGGGACCGGGACCGGCCCGGTGCGAAGCCCGGCCGGGAGCGGCCGGCCGGCGCCGGCGGACCGGCGGCCAACCCCGGCCCGCCCTCCGGCAAGCGCTGACCCGCAGCTTTGCCGCACCGCCCTGACCTGCGGTTTCCGCCCGCGGCACGAGGGGTGTGACACTTTTCGGGGCCGTGGCGCAGTACTGAGTGAGCCGACTGGTCATCGGCGGCGCAAGAAAGAGCCGGGGTTCCCCCCGTACCTACGGCTCAGCGCATTCGGCGCGGGCGGGACACGTTCCCCCGGTCCCGCCCGCGCCCACTTCTCTGCCTCCCGGCGGGCTCGTCCCCGTATCGGAGGGCCCGCCCGCAGCCCCTCCCCTCAGGGCCTCGTCCCCCTTGCCCGGAGGAACCCCGCATCAGGGCCTCCGCCCCGTTCCCGTGGGTTCCGCGGATCACGGGCCCCCGTGGGTGGGGCGCGGACACCCCCGTATCAGCGGTTCACCAGTAGACGACGACCTTGTCGCCCACCCGCACCTCGTCGAACACCTTCGCCAGCTTGGCCTTGTCCCGGACGTTCACGCAGCCGTGCGAGTTGCCGTTGTAGCCCTTCGCCGCGAAGTCCGCCGAGTAGTGCACGGCCTGGCCCCGGCTGAAGAACAGCGAGTACGGCATCGACGTGTGGTAGATCGTCGACTTCCAGGTCCGCTCCTTGCGGTCCACCTTGAACGTGCCCTCACGGGTCGCCAGCTCCGTGCCCTCCACACCGAAGCGGACGTCCATCGCCGAGACCACCGCGCCGTCGACCATCCAGGCGAGCGTGCGGCTCTCCTTGCTGATGCACAGCACCCGGCCCGTCATGCACCGCTCGTCGGGCTTGGCCAGCGGGTTCGTCGTCGCGGGCCGCAGTTCGTCGGCGGTCGGCGTCCGGGTCATCCCGAGCAGCCGCTGCCACGTCGTCCCGTCGACGGTCCCCGTCACCGGCAGCCCGCGCTTCTTCTGGAACGCGGACACCGCCTCGCTGGTGATCGTGCCGTAGAACGCGGTGGGGCTCCGCTTGAAGTACCCGATCTGGCGCAGCCGCGCCTGGAGCTCGCGCACCTGCTCGGTCTCCGAGCCCTTCTGCATCAGCACCGCGCCGCCGGAAGGCTTGCCGTCCGTGCCGTCCGTGCCGTCGGAGGACGACGGGGACGCGGCGGACGCCGACGACGGGGAGGCGGGAGCCGAGGACGGTGCCGTCGCCGAGGGCGAGCCCGCGGACGCTGCCGACGGCGCCGCGGGCGGTGCCGTGGCGGACGGCGACACCGCCGTGGACGCGGTGGCGGTGGACGGCGACGCCGACCCGGCCGCCCCCACGGCCTGGGCGGTGCAGCCGGTGGCGAGCGCCACCGCGGCTGCGGACAGCAGCGCCCTGCGGACCGCGCCCCGGCGCCCCGCGCCTCTGTGGATCACCTGCGTACGACGGTGCATGTCAGCCCCCCCGGGTTGGATTGTCTGCCCGTAGGGATACTTCCCGGGGGTCGATGGTTGCGTGCCCTCCGGGGCGTTGTGACGATGCTGTGACCCGGCCCGGCAGGAGGCTGTGAGGAAGCTCCCAGCGTGCGGCTCTCCACCGGTCGCACGCCCACCGCTACAGTCCGTCGCGAGGGTCGGATACCTGCGAGTAGGTCTACCGGAAGGCACAGCACATGGCGCGCGAGTCGGAGTCGGGACTGCCCATCGAGCCGGTGTACGGGCCGGACGCCCTCGACGGGTGGGACCCGGCGGAGAAGCTGGGCGAGCCGGGTTCGTTCCCGTACACCCGAGGCGTCTACCCGACCATGTACACCGGCCGCCCGTGGACCATGCGGCAGTACGCCGGCTTCGGCACCGCCGTCGAGTCGAACGCGCGCTACAAGCAGCTCATCGCCAACGGCACGATGGGCCTCTCCGTCGCCTTCGACCTGCCGACCCAGATGGGGCACGACTCCGACGCGCCGATCGCGCACGGCGAGGTCGGCAAGGTCGGCGTCGCCATCGACTCGGTCGACGACATGCGGGTGCTGTTCGGCGGCATCCCGCTGGACAAGGTGTCCACGTCGATGACCATCAACGCGCCCGCCGCCCTCCTGCTGCTGCTCTACCAGCTCGTCGCCGAGGAGCAGGGCGTCAGCGCCGACAAGCTCACCGGCACCATCCAGAACGACGTGCTGAAGGAGTACATCGCCCGCGGGACGTACATCTTCCCGCCGAAGCCCTCCCTGCGCCTGATCGCGGACATCTTCAAGTACTGCAAGGCCGAGATCCCGAAGTGGAACACGATCTCGATCTCCGGCTACCACATGGCGGAGGCCGGCGCCTCGCCCGCGCAGGAGATCGCGTTCACCCTCGCCGACGGCATCGAGTACGTGCGCACCGCCGTGGCGGCGGGCATGGACGTGGACGACTTCGCGCCGCGCCTGTCGTTCTTCTTCGTGGCCCGCACGACGATCCTGGAGGAGGTCGCGAAGTTCCGCGCGGCCCGGCGGATCTGGGCGCGGGTGATGAAGGAGGAGTTCGGGGCGAAGAACCCCAAGTCGTGGATGCTGCGCTTCCACACGCAGACCGCCGGCGTGCAGCTCACCGCCCAGCAGCCCGAGGTGAACCTCGTGCGGGTCGCCGTGCAGGGCCTGGCGGCGGTGCTCGGCGGCACGCAGTCGCTGCACACGAACTCCTTCGACGAGGCCATCGCCCTGCCGACCGACAAGAGCGCCCGGCTCGCGCTGCGCACGCAGCAGGTCCTGGCGTATGAGACGGACGTGACGGCGACCGTCGACCCCTTCGCCGGCTCGTACGTCATCGAGAAGATGACCGACGAGGTGGAGTCCGCGGCCCTGGAGCTGATGGGCAAGGTCGAGGAGCTCGGCGGCGCGGTCAACGCCATCGAGCGGGGCTTCCAGAAGAACGAGATCGAGCGCAGCGCCTACCGGATCGCGCAGGAGACGGACTCCGGCGAGCGGGTCGTCGTCGGCGTCAACCGCTTCCAGCTGGAGGAGGAGGAGCCGTACGAGCCGCTGCGCGTCGACCCGGCCATCGAGGCCCAGCAGGCCGAGCGGCTCGCCAAGCTGCGCGCCGAGCGCGACCAGGAGGCGGTGGACGCGGCGCTCGCGGCCCTGAAGAAGGCCGCGGAGGGCGCGGACAACGTCCTGTACCCCATGAAGGACGCGTTGAAGGCCCGGGCCACGGTCGGCGAGGTCTGCAACGCCCTGCGGGAGGTGTGGGGGACGTACGTCCCGACGGACGCGTTCTGAGAACCGGGTGCTGCCCCCCGGGGCAGTGCCCGCCCCCGTGGGCGGTGCCCAGGCCGTCAGGGGCTGCCCGGAAGCGAGCCCGTCCTAGGGCGGGGGCCCGTGCGGGCCGCGAGCGCCCGACAACCGGGGGTCCCCCCGGGACGGGGGCCTGCCCGGGAGCAGCGCCCGGTGTCGGCCGACGCCCCCTGAAGGGCGCCCGCATCCACCCGTGCCGGTCCCTGCTCCACCCGGGGTGCGAGCGGTGCCGGACGGGGTCCGTTCCGGCGCTTCGCGCGGGCGGCCGGTGCGTCCGTCTCGTCCTGCGGAGCACCGGGGAGGAGTGTCGTACCGGCGTGCGACACTCCTGTCCATGCTCGGTGTCGTCGACCTGCCCACGTACCTCGCGGGCCTCGCCCTGATCGTCCTGCTGCCCGGCCCCAACTCCCTCTACGTGCTGTCCGTCGCCGCCCGCCGGGGGGTCCGCGCCGGGTACTCCGCCGCGGCCGGCGTCTGGTGCGGGGACACGGTCCTGATGACCCTGTCGGCGGCGGGCGTCGCCTCCCTGCTCCAGGCCAACGCCGTGCTGTTCGGGATCGTGAAGTACGTCGGCGCCGGGTACCTGACGTGGCTGGCCGTCGGCATGCTGCGGGCCGCGTGGGGCATGTGGCGGACCCGGCGGGACCAGGAGACGGAAGCGGGCACGCCGTCCGCGGCCCGTGCCGGCTCCGAGGAGCGTCCCTTCCGCCGCGCCCTCGTCGTCAGCCTGGTCAACCCCAAGGCGATCCTGTTCTTCGTCGCCTTCTTCGTGCAGTTCGTGGACCCGGCGTACGCCCACCCGGCCCTCTCCTTCGTCGTGCTCGGCACGCTGGCCCAGGCCGCCAGCGTCCTCTACCTCAGTGCGCTGATATTCGGCGGCACGAAGCTGGCCGCCGCTTTCCGGCGCCGCAGGCGGCTGTCCGCCGGGGCCACCTCGGCGGCGGGCGCGCTGTTCCTCGGCTTCGCTGTGAAGCTGTCGGTGGCGAGCGCGTAGCGGCGCACGCAGGCCCGTTCCCGGGCCGCGCTTGACCCTGACACGGTGTGAGGCGGTGCCGTAGGAGGCGTCATGTTCACCATCGGAGACTTCGCCCGGCACGGCCGCGTGTCCGTCCGGATGCTGCGGCACTACGACGCCGTGGGACTGCTGCGGCCCGCCCACGTCGACCCGCACAGCGGCTACCGGTACTACGAAGCCGGGCAGCTCGCCCGGCTCAACCGCGTCATCGCGCTCAAGGACCTCGGCTTCACGCTCGACCAGGTCCGGGCGGTCGTGGACGGGGAGGTGGGCGCGGACGAGCTGCGCGCGATGCTGCGGCTGCGGCGGGCCGGCCTGGAGGCGGCGGTGGCCGAGGCGGTCGCCCGCCTGGACCAGGTCACGGCGAGGCTCCGAGTCATCGAAAGCGAGGGACACATGTCCACGCAGGACATCGTCGTCAAGCGTCTCCCGGCCGTGCGGCTCGCCCGGCTGAGCGGCGTCGCCGCCGGCTTCGCGCCCGAGCACGTCTCATCCGTGATCTCCCCGCTGTACGAGGAGCTGTGCGCACGGCTGGAGGCCGCCGGCGTCACCGGTTCCGGGCCGGCGCTCGCGTCCTACGAGGACTCCGGCGCCGGCGACGGCTCGGTCGTCGTCCACGCGGGGATGGCCGTGCCCGACGGCACCCGCGTGCCGGGGGTGGAGGTCGTCGTCCTGCCCGCGGTCGAGCAGGCGGCCACGGTCATCCACCGCGGGTCCTTGGACGACGTCCTGTCGACGGCGCAGACGCTCGCCTCCTGGATCGACGCGCACGGGCACCGGTCGGCCGGGTACGCCCGCGAGCTGTACCTGGAGTGCCCCGAGGACCGGGGCCGGTGGGTGACCGAGCTGCAGGAGCCGCTGGAGGGCGCGGCCCCCGCCCGGTCGCGGGAGTCGGCAGGCAGGATCGGACGCGCGCCGCGGGCGTAGCCCGGTTCGCACACCGCCGAGGCGGCGGGGGCGGGCG
>NZ_MKXB01000215.1 GCF_001865245.1 Streptomyces sp. CC53
GGATCAGCCCGCGCACCAGCCGGCCCGGGGCGCCCGCGGCGGCGCCGGGCGTGAGGTGCCGGCGGTGGTGGGCGCGCAGCAGCCGGAAGAACTCGGCGCGCCGGGCCGCCGGCAGCCGGCCGGGCGCCGAGAACAGCGCGGTGAGGTCCTCCACCATGCGGCCGAAGAGAGGGGCGCGCCAGCGGGCGAGGGCGCAGCGGCCGTCGACGTACGCGAAGAGGCGGTCGTACTGCGCGAACACGTCGAAGTCGCGGTCGCCGTGCACACGGCTCCGGGGCGGGCGGTGGTGGACGCACACCCGGTCCAGCGTGGCGAGCGACCCGGCGGCCAGCAGGGCGGGGTACGTGACGGGCAGGTGCCCGTGGTGCCCGGAGGGGAACCGCAGGCCCCTGCGCTGCAGGAACTCGCGCCTGCATGCCCTGTTCCACACGACGGGCGGCAGCCGCAGCAGCTCCGGCCGGTCGGTGAGCGTGAAGGGGGCGGGCCCGTCCTGCGCCAGGTGGCGGCCGGAGGCGTCGGGCCGCGGCTCGCCCGTCCACGGCACCTGGGCGTGGCCGTAGAGGAGCACGTCCGGGGAGCCGGTCTCCTTCAACCGGTCGGCGACCGTCTGGAGGGCGTCCGGGGTGAGTGCCGTGTCCCCGTCGAGGAAGAGGACGTAGTCGCCCGCCGCCCGGTCCAGCCCCGCGTTGCGGGCGCGCCCCGGCCCCCGGTCCGCAGGCAGCCGCAGCACCGCGACCCGCCGGTCGCGGGCCGCCACCTCGTCGGCGATCTCGGCACAGCCGCCCGCGCCCCCGTCGCAGACCACGATCACCTCCAGGTCGTCGAAGCGCTGCGAGAGCACCGACTCCAGGCAGGCGTGCAGGGAGGACCGGACGTGGTACGCGGGGACGATGACGCTGAACCGGGGCATGGCCCGGCAACGCCCGCCGGGCGCGGCGGGTTACGCGCGGGTGCGACATCCGAGGGTGCCCGCCCCGCCCTGCCCGCGATCAGCGGGTCCCCGGGGGGCGGGTGAGGTGACATGGCGGGGCGGCGACTTGACGAGGCGTCAGTGACGGGTGTGCCCTCACCTCGGGGTCCGGGGAGCGCCGGGCTCGCTGCCGCCCCGGACGAGGCCGTGCGGCTGCCCAGGGCGGGTGCCGGAACCGGCCGCGCCGGCGCCCCGGCCCGCGCCCCTCCGCCGGGCCGTTCCCGCCTCGGCCGTCGTGCCGGTCTGCTCCTGCGGCTGTACCGCTCCCGTATCCCTCCGCCGGGCCGTTCCCGCCTCGGCCGTCGTACCGGCCCGTCCTCGCGGCCGTATCCCCCGGCCCGCCGGGCGGGCCCTGCCGGCCTCCGTACCGCGTGCCGCCGCCGTGTCGCCCCCGCCACCCGGGCTGCTCCTCGGCGCCGCCCGGTGTCGGCCGGCCGGGAGCCGCCCCCGTGGGGCGCTTCCGCCGCCGTGCCGGTCCCCTGACGTGCGCCTCCACCCGGGGCTACTTCACCGCGCCCGCCATCACGCCCGACACGAACTGCCGCTGGAACGCGAAGAACACCGCCAGCGGGATCACCATCGACACGAACGCCCCCGGTGCCAGCACGTCGATGTTGTTCCCGAACTGGCGGACCTGCTGCTGGAGCGCCACCGTGATCGGCGGTGACGCCGAGTCCGCGAAGATCAGGGCGATGAGCATGTCGTTCCACACCCACAGGAACTGGAAGATGCCCAGCGACGCGATCGCCGGGCCGCCGAGCGGCAGCACCACCCGCGTGAACAGCCGCACCTCGCCCGCCCCGTCCAGCCGCGCCGCCTCCAGCAGCTCGCGCGGGATCTCCGCGAAGAAGTTCCGCAGCAGGAAGATCGCGAACGGCAGACCGAACGCGGTGTGGAACAGCACCACGCCGAGGGTCGTCTCGAAGAGGCCCACCGCGCCGAACAGCTTCGACACCGGGACGAGCGCCACCTGCACCGGCACCACGAGCAGGCCCACCACCACCAGGAACCACCAGTCCCGGCCGGGGAAGTCCAGCCACGCGAAGGCGTAGCCGGCGAGCGACCCGACCACCACGACCAGCACCGTGGACGGGACCGTGATCTGCACGGTGGACAGCAGCGAACCGGTGATCGCGCCGTCGGAGAGGAGCGCACGGTAGTTGTCGACGGTCAGCTGCGCCGGTGCCGTGAAGACGGTCCACCAGCCGCTCGCGTTGATGTCCGACGGCGAGCGCAGCGACGACAGGAGCAGGCCCACCGTCGGCATCAGCCAGAACAGCGCCACCACGACGAGGACGACCCGCGCCGCGCCGCCGCCGAGGCGGGAGGCGAGCCGGGAGGCCGCGGAAGGGGAACTCATCGTCGGGTCTCCCTCCGGATCCTGCGGATGTTGGCCAGCATCACGGGCAGCACCAGCAACAGCAGCAGCACCGCGATGGCGCTGCCGACCCCCAGGTGGGCGTCCGTGCCGAACGACGACCGGTACAGCTGGAGCGCCAGCACGTTCGCGTCGTCCTGCACGGAGCCGGGCGCGATGATGAAGACCAGGTCGAAGATCTTCAACACGTTGATCGTCAGGGTGGCCAGCACCACCGCGAGCACCGGCGCCAGCAGCGGCACGGTCACCCGCCGGAACACCTGCCACTCGTTGGCGCCGTCCACCCGCGCGGCCTCCAGCAGTTCCCGCGGCAGCGCGGCGAGGCCCGCGGCGATGAGGACCATCGCGAAGCCCGCCCACATCCACACGTAGCTGCCGATGATCGCCGGGGTCACCAGCGTCGGGCCCAGCCAGTCCACCCCGTCGTACGGGGCGCGGAAGTTGGACTCCGGCAGCCGCAGGTGCGCGCCGTCCGCCGCTGCCGGCAGGGAGAAGGCGCCGTCCGCCGCGACCGTGGTGGAAGCGACGACGCGGCCGTCCCTGACGGCTTCCACCGTGAGGCCCTTCAGACCCCGCTCCTGGGCGTCCACCGTGTTGGGGGTGCCCCCGCCGCCGCGGGTGAAGTCCAGCCACGCGGTGCCCGTCACCCGGTCCTGCGCCGCCGCCGGGGCCTTCGCGGGGCGCGCGCCCTCGGGCATGTCGCCCGGGGCCACGCCCACCAGCGGCAGCAGCGCGGGCGTGCCGACCCGCACCGGCTCCTTCGTGAGGTACGCCCCGCCGCCCGCGGGCTCCAGCGGATGCACCGGCAGGGGGCGGGCCCGCGGGTAGGCCGACGCCTCGGCGAACGTGTCGTGCACGCCCACCCACACCGCGTTGGCGACGCCCCGCCCCGGGTCCTGCTCGTACACCAGGCGGAAGATGATGCCCGCCGCCAGCATGGAGATCGCCATCGGCATGAACACCACCAGTTTGAACGCCGTGCCCCACCGGACGCGTTCGGTGAGCACCGCGAAGACCAGCCCGAGGGCCGTGGCCACCGCCGGGGCCACGCCCACCCAGACCGCGTTGTTCCGCACGGCCGTCAGGATCGTGTCGTCCGTGAAGATCTCGACGTAGTTGCCCAGGCCGACGAAGCCGGTCCCCGGCCGGTCCAGGAACGACCGGTGCACCGAGTAGCCGATCGGGTACACCACGAGGGCGCCCAGCAGGACCAGCGCGGGCAGCAGGAACGCCGCCGCCATCAGGCCGCGGGGCCCGGCCGCCCGGTGGCGGCCCCGCCCTCGGGCCCGCGGGGGAGCGGTCGCCGCCACGGCGTCAGCTCCCGTCCCGGTAGGCCGCGGCCGCGTCCGCCTCCAGCCGCCGCTGCGTGCCCGCCACGTCCCGCGGGTTCTTCAGGAAGTCCTGCAGTGCCTTCCACTCGCCCTTCCCGGGCGTTCCGCCGAAGGACTGCGGCATCTGGTCGGACATGTCGAAGCGGAAGGAGTCACCCGACGCGATCAGCGCCTCGGCGATGCCGCGCTGGACGTCGTTCGGGTACGCGGCGGGGTCCAGCGCCTTGTTGGGGGAGAGGAACCCGCCCTCGGCCGCCCACAGCGCCGCCGCGTCCGGCGAGGCCAGGAACGTCATCAGGGCCTGCGCCGCCGGCTTGTCCGTCAGCGCGACCGCGACGTCCCCGCCCGTCACCACGGGCGGCTCGCCGCCCACGGCGGGGAACGGGAACACCTTCGCGTCCGTGCCGATCTCCGCGTCGGTCTGCGCGATGTTGACGGAGACGAAGTCCCCTTCGAAGACCATCGCGGCCTTCGGCCGGTCGCCGCCCGTGAAGGTCTGGGTGACGGAGGCGGGGAACTCCGTCTGCAGCGCCCCGTCGGCGCCGCCCGCGATGAGGTCCGGCCGGCCGAACAGCTCCGCCAGGGTGGTCAGCGCCTTCGTGACCGACGGGTCGGTCCACGGGATCTCGTGGCGGGCGAGCCGGTCGTACTTCTCCGGCCCGGCCTGCGAGAGGTACACGTTCTCGAACCAGTCGGTCAGCGTCCAGCCGTCCGCGCCGCCCACGGACACCGGGGCGACTCCGGACGCGGAGATCGTCTCGGCCGTCGCCAGGAACTCCTTCCACGTCTTCGGTTCGCTCACCCCGGCGTTGTCGAAGACGGCCGCGTTGTACCAGACGAGGGACTTGTTCGCGGCCTTGAAGTACACCCCGTACAGCCGGGAGTCCACCGTGCCGAGCTGCTGCCAGCCCCGGGAGTAGTTGGCCTCGACCTGCCCGCGCGTGTCCCGGCCCGCCGGCTTCGCCCAGCCCCGCTCGACCGCCTCGTGGAGCGCACCCACCTGCTGGAGCATCGCCACGTCGGGCGGGGCTCCTCCGGCGATCTTCGTGCCGATGTAGTTGAGCATGGCGTCCTGCGTCGGCACGTAGCCGACCTTCGCGCCCGTGCGCCGCTCGAACTCCTGGAGGACCTTGGTGAAGGCTTCCTGCTCCGGGCCGGTCCACACGGCCACCACCTGGAGCTCCTGCCCGTCCAGCCGGGGTAAGGACACCGTCTCCGCGGAGCCGGTGGGGCCGGTGGAGCCGGCCGTGCCGCCCTTGCCGTCGCCGTTCCCGCCGCAACCCGCCAGGGCCAGGGCCCCGACCGCGGCCAGGGCCGCGACGGCCCGGCGGGTGTGCAGAGTTGTCCGCATCGCTGCCCCGTTTCTCCGGTTGCTGTGCGTCGTCCTCGTGCGTGTCCCTTTCGTTCTGGTCTACGCCGCACACCGGGGGGCCGCAATACCGCCGTCGGCCCCAAGAGGCCTATCGTGATGGGGTCGTGACGTTCCGTCATGTCCCGGTGGGGTGGCGGGCGGGGCCGTCGGGCGGCGTCACCCCGCCGCCCCGCGCCTGCTCCGTCCAGCGTTCGGCGTCCGCCGCCTCGGCCCGGGGCCCGCGTCGTTCCACGGGCGGCGGGCGGCGGGCGCTCAGCGCGGTGCGGGGTCCGGCACGAGGGGCGCCGGCGGGTTCGCCTCCACCGAACGGGCCGCCCGGTCCAGCGCACTGGCCAGCAGCGCCAGATCCGTCGGGCCGTTGCCCAGTTCGCGTACCGGGCGGCGGGTCGGCGGGTCGCCCATGCGCTCCCACTCCAGGGGGACGACCGTCGGGCGGAGCGTCGACGTGCGCGGGATGCGTCCCGTCACCCGCCCCGCCTGGAACGGCGTCACCCGCCCGTCCGCGTGCACGGCCCGGCCGCGCCCCGGCGCCGGATCGTCCGGGCCCGGCACGGTCGGCGGGGCGTCCAGCACCACCCGCAGCCGCGCCTGCCGAGCCACCTCCGTGGCCGCCGTGCGGTCGGGGTGCGCGGTCGCCGCGACCACGTGCACGCCCAGCCGCCCGCCGTCCCGCGCCACCGCTTCCAGCGCCCGTACGACCGACCCCGCGGCCGGGCGGCCCGGGCTGCCGAGCGCGGGGGCAACCAGGGCGTCCAGGTCGTCCACGAGGACGACGAGGAGCGGCGGCCCCGCCCCCTCGGCGGCGTCCGGAAGCCGCCCCGCGGCCAGTTCGGCCCGCCGCTTCAGCTCCGCGCCGAGCGCCTGGGCGAACGCCCGCATCCGGACCGGGTCCGACGCCACCAGGTACCCGCTCACGTGCGGCAGGTCCGTGCACGGGCCGAGGCCCTCACCGCGCTCGCCCGCGCCGTCCACCAGCAGCAGCCCCAGCCGGTCCGGCCGCGCCGCCGCCGCCAGCGAGGCCGCGACCGAGCGCAGCAGCTCCGTGCGGCCGCTGCCCGCCGGGCCCTCCACCAGCAGGTGCGGGCCGTCGCCGCCCGTCAGGTCCACCCGGAGCGGGCCGTGCGGGCCGCGGCCCAGCACCGCCGTACCGTCCGGGGCCGACGCCCAGCGGGCCATCAGCGACGCGGGCGTGGCGCGGGCCAGCTCCAGCTCGTCCAGCAGCCGGGACACCCGCGGCAGCGCCGAAGCCGCCCGGCCCCGCGCCCCCGGGTCCTGCGCGCGCAGCGGCGCGAGGGCGCGGGCGAAGCGCTCCGCCCACGCACCGGACACCGCGTCCACGGCGGCCACCGTGCCGTGCCCGGCGGGCCGGCCGCCGGCCGCCCGCATCACCCGCAGCGCCGTCGCCACGTCGCCGCTCAGCAGGCCGACCGCCCCGCACTCCCGGAACGCCGGGGACGTGTCGCAGGCCGCCTCGTACGTGGCCGCCAGCGGGGACAGCGCCGACGCGGGCGTCGTCTCCGCGAGGCACACCAGGTGGATGCCCGCGGCGGCGCCCGCTCCCGCCAGCCGCGCCATCGTCTCGCGCAGCGCGCCGGTGCCGGGGTCGCCGTCGACGACGACCACCGTGTGCGCCCCCGGCGCCTGCGGCCCGCCGTACCGCGCCGCGGCCTCCTCCACGGCCGCGCGGGGGGCGCCGGCCCAGTCCGCGCCCAGCGGCCCGTCGTCCAGGCGCCGGGTCAGCTCGGCGGCGCGGGCGGCCGCCTGGTCGGGGTCGTACGCGAGGAGCAGCCGGCAGTCCTGGCCGTGCGCGGGGCGCACGTGCGGCAGCCAGCCGAGCCAGTCCCAGTCCCGGACCCGCTGCTCCAGCGGGCGCGTCCGGTCGGCGCTGACCAGCACCACCTCCAGGTCCGCGGGCGCGTGCAGGGCGGTCAGCTGGGCGAGGACCGACCGGGCGAGCCCGAGCAGTCGCGGGCGCGGGCCCGCCAGCCCCAGCGAGCCGGCCTCCCGCAGCCCGACGGTCACCGGGACAGCGGCCAGCTCCGCCCGCTCGGTGGTGCCGAGCCGCACGGTCAGCGCCTCGGGGTGCCCGGCGGCCCGCTCCCAGAGCCGG
>NZ_MKXB01000216.1 GCF_001865245.1 Streptomyces sp. CC53
GCCGGCGGCAGCGGCTCGCCGGGGCGCGCCGGACCGCCCGCCCCGCCAGCACGTCCGTGCGGCGCCCGTCGCGGACCACGAACCTGCCGTCGATCAGCACGTACGGCACCCCGGTCGGCAGCGCCCTCGGCTGCGCGTACGTGGCGCCGGCCGCCACCGTCGCCGGGTCGAACAGCACCAGGTCCGCCCGGTACCCCTCGCGCACCAGCCCCCGGTCCGGCAGCCGCAGCCGCGCCGCGGGCCGGGACGTCAGGTGCGCCACCGCCTCCTCCAGCGGCAGCACGCCGAGCTCCCGCACGTAGTGCCCCAGGTAGTGGGGGAAGGTGCCGTACGCCCGCGGATGCGGCTTCGCCCCCCGCAGGATGCCGTCCGAGCCGCCGGTGTGCACCCGGTGCCGCATGATCGCCCGTACGTTCTCCTCGTGGCCCACGTGCTGGAGCACCGTCGTGCCCAGCCGGTCCGCGAGCAGCAGCCGGCGGGCCGCGGGCCAGTCCGGCACGCGGCTGCCCACGAACCGGGCCAGCGCCGGGTCCGACACGCCCGCCACCTCCACGGTCGACCAGTCCACCGGCACCCCGTGGCAGCCGTCCGAGCCCGTCACCTCCACGGCGTGCCGGATCCGCTCCGCCGCCGCCCCGTCCCGCAGCCGGGCGAGCAGCGCGTCCGGGCCGCCCGCGTGCGCCCAGCCCGGCAGCAGCGCCGCCAGCGTCGTCGACCCCGCCGTGTACGGGTACGTGTCGAGCGACACGTCGGCCCCGTCCGCCAGCGCCGCGTCCAGCAGCGCCAGCAGCTCGGGCGCCCGCCCCGCGTTCCCGGGGAAGTTCAGCGTGGCGTGCGCCAGGTGCAGCGCACACCCCGCGGCGCGCGCCAGCCCCAGCACCTCCCGGTACGCGTCCAGAGCCCCCGCCCCGTACGAGCGGTGATGCGGGCACCAGTAGCCGCCGTACTCCGCCACCACCCGGCACAGCGCCGCCAGCTCCCGGCCGTCCGCGTACATGCCGGGCGTGTACGTCAGCCCCGAGGACATGCCGACCGCGCCCTGCTCCAGGCCCTCCGCGACCAGCCGCCGCATCCGCAGCACCTCGGCGTCGGTCGCCGGCCGGTCCTCCCAGCCCACCGCGTACGCCCGGACCGTGCCCTGCGGCACCAGGTACGCGGCGTTCACGGCGACGCCCTCGCCGTCGAAGCCGTGGTCCAGCCGGTCCAGGTACTCCCCGACGGTCCGCCAGTCCAGGCCGCCCGGCACGTCGCCGCCGTCCCCGTTCCAGCCCGCGACCGCCGCCCGCACCCCGGCGAGCGTGGCGTCGTCCACCGGCGCGTACGACAGCCCGTCCTGGCCGAGCACCTCCAGCGTCACGCCCTGCGCCGCCTTCGCCTCGTGCGCCGGATCGCTCAGCAGGGCGAGGTCGCTGTGCGCGTGCATGTCGACGAACCCCGGGCACAGGACCAGCCCGTGCGCGTCCAGCGCCCGCCGGCCGCCCAGCGGCCGGCCCCCGGGCCGGCGGACGGCGGCGATCCGCCCGCCGTCGAGCCCCACGTCCGCGCGGTACCCGGGGGAGCCCGAGCCGTCGACCACCGTCGCGCCCCTGATCACCAGGTCCATCGCACCGCCCCCGCCCGCAGCCCCGGACGGCTCAGAAGAACGTCCGGACGTAGTCGCCGACGGTGCCGTCCGGCTCCACCACCGGGATCATCGGCCACTTCTCGAACACCGTGCACGGGTGCGCCAGGCCGAGCCCCACCCAGTCGCCCACCTCCAGCGGCGTGCTCCCCGGGTCGGTGCGCAGCCACGCGTGCTGGTCGGACAGCGCCGTCACCGCGATCCCGGACGCCGGCCGGACCTGCCCGTCGGCGGCCGAGCGGACCACGTGCACCACCGGCAGCCCCAGGTCGTACGACACGTCCCGCTTGCCCGCGTTCAGGAACGCCTCACCGGGTGTCGGGCGCGACACCACCTGTGCCCACAGCCGGAACGCCGGCTCCAACGCCCCCTCCTGCGGCACCCGGTTGAACGGCGTCAGCCGCTCGTAGTGCCCGTGGTCGTGCGACACGTACGCCCCGGAGCGCAGCAGCTTCAGCACCGGCGCCGACAGCTCCGGGACCTCGGCGAAGACCTCCGCCACCGTGTCGAACCACTCGCTGCCGCCCGCGCTGACCACGATCTCGTCCGCGTCCGCGAAGAGGCCCGCCTTGTCCAGGCCGGCCGTCAGCGCCACCAGCCGCCGCAGCCAGGCCGCCACGGTCGCGGGGCTCGCGTCCGGCACCTGCGCCTCGTAGCCGGCGACGCCCACCAGCCGCAGCGACCGCGCGCGGGCCGCCGCGGCGGCGACCTCCGCGGCCTGCTCGTCCGTCCGCACCCCGGTCCGCGCGCCCTCGCCCGCCGCCAGCTCCACGACCACGTCCACCGGCCGGGCCGCGCCCGCCAGTGCTTCCTCCATCAGCGCGACGCCCCGCACCGAGTCGACGTAGCAGACCAGCCGGAACCCGGGGTCGGCGGCGAGTTCGGCGGCCGCCCAGCGCAGGGCCGCGGCGTCGACCAGCTCGTTCGCCAGGAACACCCGCGGCACGCCGAACGCCCGGCACACCCGCACCTGGTGGGGTACCGCCACCGTGATGCCCCAGGCGCCGAGGGCCAGTTGGCGGGCGAAGAGCTGTGGGGCCATCGTCGTCTTGCCGTGCGGCGCGAAGGCCAGGCCGTGCCGCTCGGCGAACCCCTCCAGAGCGGCCAGGTTGTGCTCCAGCGCCGACGCCGACAGCGTCAGGACGGGCGTGGTGAAGCCGCCCGTGAACAGGTCGCGGCGCTCGGCGGCGAGCCGGCCGACCGTCAGGCCGTCGGCGTCCGGCGGCAGTCCCTTGAACCGGTGGTCGACGCGCTCCTCGCCGAGGCGGTCCGCCGCGTTCATGGGCCCACTCCGTTCTGTTGCACATGCTGCAACGGCCGTTGCGCGGTCTGCTCGCAGCTGTCTAGCATCCGGGCCGTCGCCCGGTCAACGGCCCCGGGCACGGGAGGAGGTGAGGGTGGTCCCCGACGCGGTGTGCCTGGGCGAAGCCATGACGGCCTTCCTGCCCTCCCGGCCCGGCCCGCTCGCCGACGTGCCGTCCTTCACCCGCTCGGTCGGCGGCGCCGAGGCCAACACCGCCTGCGCCCTCGCCGACGCCGGGCACCGCGTCCGGTGGGTCGGCCGGGTCGGCGCCGACGCCTTCGGCGACCACGTGGTGGCGGCCCTGGCCGCCCGCGGCGTCGACGTGTCGGCGGTGCAGCGCGACCCGCACCGCCCGACCGGGATCTACTTCCGCACCGCCACCGACCGGTCCGCGCCCGGCCACGAGGTCGTCTACCACCGCGCCGGGTCCGCCGCCTCCGCCCTGGGACCGCACAGCGCGGACCCGGACGCCGTCCACGCGGGCCGCGTCCTGCACCTGACCGGCGTCACCGCCGCCCTGTCAGCCGACTGCCTCGCCCTGATGCGCGACCTCACCGCCCGCCGCCCGGGGCGACCGCTGCTCTCCTTCGACGTCAACCACCGGCCCGCGCTGTGGCGCCACGCGGACGCCGGGCCCGTCCTCCTCGACCTGGCCCGCGGCGCCGACCTCGTGTTCGTCGGCCACGACGAGGCCCGCGCGCTGTGGGGCCTGCACGGCGCACGGGCCGTCCGGCAGGCGCTGCCCGAACCGGACGTCCTCGTCGTCAAGCTGGGCCCGGGGGGTGCGGTGGTCTTCCACCCCGACCCGGACGGGTCCGTCGGCTGCGGCGGCGGGGTGGTCACGGTCGAGCGGCCCCCGCGGGTCGACTGCGTCGACGCCACCGGCGCCGGCGACGCCTTCGCCGCCGGGTTCCTCTCCGCCGTCCTGCGCGGCCTGCCCGTACGGGACCGGCTGCGCCACGGGCACCTGCGGGCCGCCGCTGCCCTGACCGAACCCGGCGACCTGGCCGCCCGGCTCGACCCCGTACACGCCGACCGGCTGGTCGCCCTGGACGACGGCGCATGGGGCAGACTGCGTCTGGGCCCCGGCTGGACCCGCCGGCCGCCGGGGGCGGCACAGGACCACCGGGCCAGGCAGGCACGGGAAGCCGGTCAGGCACAGGAGGCCCGGCAGACGCCGGGGGCGCGGGGAGCCCGGGAAGCCCCGCGGTCACGTGGGGCACGGGCGGCACAGGAGGGGCACACGCGATGAGCCAGACCGTCGACCGGGCGCTCAGCATCCTGCCGCTGCTCGCCGAAGGGCCCGCCGACCTCGGACACGTGGCCCAGCGGCTCGGCGTCCACAAGTCCACCGCCCTGCGGCTGCTGCGCACCCTGCACGCCCACGGCCTCGTGCACCGCCAGCCCGACCACCGCTACCGGCTCGGCGCCCGCCTCCTCGCCCTCGCCCAGCAGGCCGCCGAGAACCTCGACGTCCGCGAGATCGCCCACCCCCACCTCGTCCGCCTCGGCGAGGAGACCGGCCACACCGTGCACCTGGCGGTACGGGAGGAGGACGAGGTGCTGTACGTCGACAAGATCGACAGCCGCTACCCCGTCCGCATGTACTCCCGCGTCGGCCGGCCGGTCGCCGTCACCGTCGCCGCCGTCGCCAAGGTGCTCCTCGCGGACCTGCCGGACATCGAACGGCACGCCCTCACCGCCCGGCTCGACTACCCCCGCTACACCGCCCGCTCCACCCCGGACGCCGCCGCCTACCGCGAGGAACTCGCGGCCGTGCGCGCCCGCGGGTGGGCCGCCGACCTGGGCGGCCACGAGGAGTCCGTCAACTGCGTCGCCGCGCCCGTCCGCGGCGCCGACGGGCGGGCGGCCGCTGCCCTGTCCCTCTCCGCACCGAACGTCGTCGCCACCGCCGACGACCTGCTCGCCCTGCTGCCGCTGGTGCGCCGCGCCGCGGACGCCGTCAGCCGGGACCTGTCCGGCACCGACCACTGAGGAGCGCCCCCTTGACCCCGAAGACCGCCGTCACCCCCGCCGCGCACGCCGCCCCGCCCGCCCGCTTCTCCCACGGCGTGCGCAAGGGCAGCATCCTCCAGGTCGCCGGCCAGGTCGGCTTCCTGCCCGTCACCGAACCGGGCGAGCCGCCGGCCGTTGCCGGGACGGGGCTGCGGGAGCAGACCCTCCAGACCCTCGCCAACGTCGAGGCCGTTCTCACCGAGGGCGGCGCGACCTGGGACGACGTGGTGATGCTCCGCGTGTACCTGACGGACACGGACCACTTCGCGGAGATGAACGCCGTCTACGACGAGCACTTCGCGGACCTCGCCGTGCCCCCGGCCCGCACGACCGTCTACGTCGGACTCCCGGCCGGGCTGCTCGTGGAGATCGACGCGCTCGCCGTCCTCGGCTGACGGCACGCCCCTCCGGGACTCACACGATCCTGGTGCAGAGGACGCTCCTGCCGTCGTTCACGTCCCAGGTCAGGTAGCGCGTGGCGGGGTCGCCGCAGTAGACCGGGCGGCCGGACGGCTTCCGGTAGTAGCCGGTGATGCGGAGGATGTGGGTCTGCCCCTTCGGGACCCTGCCGGAGGCGCAGTTCCACACCACCAGCAGGTTGGCGGAGCCGCGGCGGTTCTCGTCGAGCTTCGCGGTGAAGCACTGCCCGGCGCGGAACCGCCGGGTCACGCACAGCACCGTCCAGACGCCGTCACGGCCGCGGTCGGCCCATCTGCCCCGGCCGCCCAGGCGCGGACAGGTGACGGAGGACGAGCGGCCGGCGCGGGTCACGGAGACGTACGCGCGCGCGGAGTCGCAGCGGACGCGTACGGGCGCGTCCCGGCTCCAGCGGCCGTACCCGTCGCCGTGCACGTCCAGGCAGTCGCCCGCGCGTACGGCCCTGAAGGCGAGGTCCCGGGCGGTGGGCGCGGGACGGCGGGGGACCGGGGAGCTGCGGGGGCGGGGGGTGGCGGAGGCGGTGCGGGTGCCGCCACCTGCGTCTCCGCCGGCCGACGAGCCGCCGCCTGTGCTCCTCCCCGTACCCGCGCCCGTTCCCGAACCCGCGCTCGCGCTGTTGCCGGTCTTGCCGCTCGTGGTGCCCGACGTGGCGCCGGACCACGGCGGATCGTCGCAGGACCGGGCCAGGACCGCGAGGACGATGAGGGCGACGAGGAACAGGACGCAGCCCCCGCCGGAGGACTTCTTCGGCGGCTTCGGCACCGGCGGCACGGTCCTGGAGCCGGAACCCGTCCCAGGAGTGGAAGTGGAAGCGGACGCGGGACCGGGACCGGGCCTTGACCGTGCCTGCTCCCGTTCCCGGGCCTGCTTCCGTTGCGGAGCTTGTGGCCGTTCCCGCTCAGGGGTCTGTGCCCGTTCCGGGGCCTGCTCCCGTTCCGGGGCTCGTGCCCCTTCCCGTCCCCGGGCCTGCTCCCGTTGCGGAACTTGTGGCCGTTCCCGCTCAGGGGTCTGTGCCCGCTCCGGCGTCTGCTCCCGATCCGGGGCCCGTACCCCTTCCGGCGTCTGCTCCCGTGTGTACGCCCGGGTCGGCTCCGGTGGCGGTACGGCGCTGGTGCGTTGGTCGACCGTCAGGGCGTCGGGGTCGGCCGCCAGCCCCCGCTCCCAGGCACGGCCCTGCTGCTCGTACGCCTCGATGACCTCGGTCCAGCGGGGCGGCAGCCAGCGCCGCCCGCTGCGGGAGGCCGGCAGGCCGGTGAGCTCGGCCAGGAACCGCTGCAGCACCTGCTCGGGACGAGGCCTCCGCTGCGGGAGGGTCTCCAGGCACGGGCGGACCAGCGGCACCAGCTCCTTCGGCAGCCCGGTCAGGTCGAGTTCGCCCCGCGACACCCGCAGCAGCAGTCGCAGCGTGTCCTCCCCCTCCGGGTAGGGCGGGCGGCCCACCGCCAGGTGGAACAGGGTGGCGCCGAGCGAGTACATGTCGGACGCGGCCGTGGACGGCTCGCCGCGCGCCTGCTCCGGCGAGGTGAACGCGATGGTGCCGAGGGTGAGGGTGGTGCGGGTGATGTCCTGGGCGTGCGAGATGCCGAAGTCGATGAGCCGCGGCCCGTCCATCGGCAGCAGGATGTTCTGCGGCTTCACGTCGCGGTGGACGACGCCCTGGCGGTGCAGCGCGTCCAGGGCCTGTGCGGTGCCGGCCGCGATCCAGCGGATCGCGGAGGCCGGCAGGCGGCCGCCCCGGCGCACCAGCTCGGCCAGGGACGGCGCGGGGATGTACTGGATGGCCATCCAGGGTGACGGCGCGGCCGGGTCGGCGTCGACGACCTTCGCGGTGTGGGCGCTGTCGATCCGCTGGGCCAGCGTCACCTCGCGGGTGAACCGCCGCCGGTCCGCGGCGCTCACATCGCCCTCCGCGAGGAGGGTCTTCACCGCGACCAGCGGGGCGCCCGGCCCCACCCGCCCGAGGTAGATCCGGCCCATGCCGCCCGCGCCCAGCCGCCCCAGCAGCCGGTACGGGCCCAGCTCCGGCGGATCACCACCGCCGAGCGGCCACAGCCGCGGGCCCGCCGCGGTACCGTCCCCCGCCATACCGCCGCCCCCTCCTGGTGCCTTCCGCCAGCAGGGTAGCCGTCAGCCCGCGGGTGCACAGGCGCTCGTGCGCACCCGCGGGGGCAGGGGCGGCAGCTGCGTCCCCGCGGGTGCGCTCACGCGCCGTGCCGTCCGGTCAGGAACCGGCGCAGTACTGCTGGTCCTTGCCGATGGACCGGTACATGCAGTCCGCGTTCTCCAGCAGCTGGAGCACCGCGTCGCGGTTGCGGGAGGTCTCGCGCTCGATCACCTCGTCGGGCGGGTAGAAGCCGCCGTTCCAGGAGCTGGCCGGGTACATCTCGAAGGTGTAGCCGAAGATCCGCTGCTCCCCCCACAGCCAGTCGTCGATGGACCCGTCCGTGACGTAGAGGTCGCTGGACTGCTGGGGCGTGTAGCCGTTGCTGGCGGCCATCTTGCGGCCGACGGCGGCGAAGGCGTCCCGGTCGTCCTGGGTCATGCCGGGTGCGGTGTCGGAGTAGGTGTAGCCGTAGGGCCACAGCACCAGCTCGCTGTAGGTGTGGAAGTCGATGGCGGCGGTGATCTGCTGCTCGCCGCCGACGATCCGGGACCGCACGAAGTCGGCGACGATCTTCACTTCGGGGGCCGACTCGGGGGCGGAGCCGCGGTAGGTCGCGGAGCTGTAGGAGCCGGAGGAGCCGCCGCAGCAGGCCCACTTGTAGTCCCAGTTCCGGTTCATGTCGGTGCCGACGTAGGAGGAGCCCGGGTTGGGCTGCCGGTTCTTGCGCCAGCTGCGGTAGCGGCCGGAGGCGATGTCGTACTCGCCGCCGTCCGGGTTCATGTCGGGCACGATCCAGATCTCGCGGCTGTCGACCATCTTCGTGATGCGGGAGTCCTTGCCGTATCCGGCGCCGAACTCGCGCAGCAGGTAGAGGGCCATCTCGACGGTGAGGTGCTCGCGGGCGTGCTGGTGGTGGGTGAAGAGCACCTCGGGCTCGGCCTCGTCGGCGCCGACGTTGTCGCTGATCTTGATGGCGACGATCTCGCGGCCCTCGTACGACCGGCCGATGACCTGCTTGCGCATGATGCCGGGGTACTGCTGGAGGCGCTGGTCGATCTCCGCGGTCATCTCCGCGTAGTTGTGGTAGCGGGAGTCGGCGGGCGGGAAGTCCTGCGGTGACACGGCCGCGCCTGCGCTGCGGTCCGGCGGCGCGGGCAGGGCCTCCAGCCGGTGGCCGAGGGAGCGCAGCCGCTTGGCCTGCCGGTCGTCGGCGCTGACGACTACGGAGTGGTCGTCGGCCTCGTCGATGGAGACGCCGGTGGCGGCGATGGCGGAGCGCTCGGCGGGGGTGGCCGGGCCGTGGATCTCGTACTGCCGGACGGTCTCCTCGCCGGCCGCGGGCGTGCGGGCGGCGGATCCGGCGGCCGGGGCGGCGGTGCTGGCCGAGGTGGCGGTGAGCGGCGCCGCGACGGCGAGGGCGAGGACGGCCGCGAGGGTGGCGGACCGCCTGCCGGGGAAGCGTGGACGCATGCTGTGTCTCCTGTGTGGGGGGCGAGGTGTGTCCTCGTGCGTCGCAGCATCCGGCTATGGCATGAACCCGTCAAGAACGCACTTCGGCCACGCCCGGAGGCATTCCCCCTTGTGCGGTCACCGGGCACCCGCTTTGGTGACCGTGCGCACGACTGGATCAGCGGTACGAGTGGTACGTACGAGCGGACGGCGAAAGGCGTGAACACCATGACGGAAGGCACCGCGAGCACCACCACCCGGGGCCCGGGCGCCGGGGGGCGGCCCACCACCGCCCCCCGCAAGGCGAGCTGGCGCCACATCGGCCCGGGCATCGTCGTCGCGGCCACCGGCGTCGGCGCAGGGGACCTCGTGGCCACCCTGGTCGCGGGCAGCAGGTTCGGCTACACGCTCCTGTGGGCGGCCGTCATCGGCTGCCTCGTCAAGATCTCCCTGGCGGAGGCCGCGGGCCGCTGGCACCTGGCCACCGGCCGCACGCTCTTCGACGGCTGGCGCAGCCTCGGCGCGTGGACCACGGTCTACTTCGCCGGGTACGTCGTCGTGTGGGGCTTCGTCTACGGCGGCGCCGCCATGGCCTCCAGCGCGCTGCCGCTCGCGGCGCTGTTCCCCGGTGTCCTGGAACCGGAGTGGTGGGGCATCCTCTGCGGCCTCCTCGGGCTCGCCTTCGTCTGGTTCAACCGGTACGCCGTGCTGGAGAAGGCCATGACCGTCCTGGTCGGGGTCATGTTCCTGGTGACGGTGTACGTCGCGGTCCGCGTCACCCCGAACCTGGGGGACGCCCTGGCCGGGCTCGCCCCGGTGCTGCCGGACGGCTCCCTCCTCTACACGCTGGGCCTCGTCGGCGGCGTGGGCGGCACGATCACCCTCGCCGCGTACGGCTACTGGGTGAACGCCAAGGGGTGGCGCGACGCGGGCTGGATGAGGGTCATGCGGCTGGACAACCGGATCGCGTACCTGACCACCGGTGTCTTCGTCGTCGCCATGCTGGTCGTGGGCGCGGAGCTGCTGCACTCCTCGGGCATCGCGCTCGCCAAGGGCGACCGGGGCCTGATCGACCTCGGGACCGTCCTGGCGGACCGCTACGGCACGGTCACGGCGAACCTCTTCCTGGTCGGCTTCTTCGCGGCGTCGTTCACCTCCCTCATCGGGGTCTGGCACGGGGTGAGCCTGATGTTCGCGGACTTCGTGCGGAGGATCCGCGAGGGGCGCGGGGCCGCGGCCGGGGAAGCGGGTGCGGCGGCCGGGCCTGCGGCTGCGGCTCCCGGGCAGGAGGCGACGGGTGAGGCCGCCGGTGCGGGGGAGGCGGCGGGTACGGCCTCCGGGGCGAGCGGGGCGGGTGCGACGGCGGGGGCGGCCGGTGCGGAACCCGGGCAGGGCCGGGCGGGCGCGGCCTCCGGGGCCGGAGGGGAGGCGGCGGGCGCGGCGCCGCGGCAGGACGGGGCGGCGCCTGACGACGCCGCCCCGGGGGGAGGACCGCTGGAGCGGTCCCTCCCGTTCCGCGCGTACCTGCTGTGGCTGACCTTCCCGCCGATGGCGCTGCTCTTCCTGGACCGGCCGTTCGCGCTGGTCATCGCCTACGGCGTGGTCGGTGCCTTCTTCATGCCGTTCCTGGCCCTGACCCTGCTGTGGCTGCTCAACTCCGGCCGTACGCCACGGGAGTGGCGCAACGGCCGGCTGAGCAACGGCATGCTGGGCCTCGCGGCGCTGCTGTTCCTGGTGCTGTGCGTGGAGCAGGTCCGCGAACTGCCCTGGTGACCGGCCCGCCGGCCGCTACGGCAGGTTGTGGACGTGCGGACCGACCGCGTTCGACCAGGCGTTGCCCGCGGTCGCGTCCCAGTTCGTCGACCACGTCATGGCGCCGCGCAGCGACGGCCACGTCGTGGACGGCTTGAAGGTGCCGCAGCTGGTGCCGCGGGTGAGGCAGTCCAGCGCGTTCTTGACGACCGTCGGGCTGACGTAGCCGCTGCCGGCGCCGCGGGGCGAGGCCGGGACACCGAGCCCCACCTGCGACGGGTCGAGGCCGCCCTGGAGCTGGATGCAGGCCAGCGCGGTCAGGAAGTCCACCGACCCCTGTGAGTACACCTTGCCGTCGCAGCCCAGCATCGAGCCGCTGTTGTAGTACTGGGTGTTGACCACCGTGAGGATGTCCTTCACGGCCAGCGCCAGCTTGAAGTACTCCGTGTTGGTGTTCTGCATGTCGATGGTCTGCGGGGCCATCGTCAGCACCATGCCGGGGCCGGCCTTGGCGGACAGCTGGCGCAGCGCCTTCGTCAGGTACGTGGAGTTGATCCCGTGCTCCAGGTCGATGTCCACGCCGCTGAAGCCGTACTCCTGCATCAGGGCGTACGCGCTGTCCGCGAAGGCGGTGGCCGAGGCGTCGCTGTTGATGGTGACGTTGCCCTTCTCGCCGCCGACGGACAGGATCACCGACTTGCCCGCGGCCTTCTTGGCGGCGATGTCGGCCTTGAAGTCGGCGACCGAGGCGTAGCCGACGGCCGGGTCCAGGTTGAAGACGATCTGCCCGGGCGTGGCCGTCGAGTCCGCGAACGACACGGCGATGATGTCGTACTGGTCCTGGACGTCCCGCAGCTTCTGCACGGTGGCGCCGTTGTCGAAGTTCTGCCAGTAGCCCGTCACGGCGTGCTTCGGCACGGACGGGTTCGGGGTGGTGCCGCCGCTCCTCGTCCGCACGGTGACGGTCCCGGACTTCTCGGACTCCCCGGCGGCGTTGACGGCCGACACCTGGAAGCCGTACGCGGTGTCGGCGGCGAGCCCGGTCACGGTGGCGGACGCCCCGCTCACCGACTGGACGCGGGTGCCGTCCCGGTACACGTGGTAGCCGGTGGCTCCGGCGACCGCGTCCCAGGTCAGCGTCACGGACGACGAGGTGACCGTCCCGGGGGCGAGCCCGGCCGGGGTGGCGGGCACCTGCGGGTCCGGGTCGCCGTCGCCGCCGCCGTCCGGCCCGAAGACGGACACGTCGTCCACGTGGTAGGCGGCCTGCCCGTACCAGCCGTGCGTGTACACGGTGACCTGCTTGGTGTCCGGCCCGGTCGTGAAGCTGGTCCTCAGCTGCTGCCAGGTGCCGGAGCCGGGTGTCCAGGTCGACACGTCGGTGGTGCCGGTGCCGGTCGCGCCCAGGTACGCGTAGGCGCCCTGCACCCAGGCGCTGAGCTGGTACGTGGAGTTCGGGAGGACCGCCACGGTCTGGCTGCACCGGGCGTTGTCGAGCCCGGCGGGGACCGCCTTCAGCGCGGCGGTGCCGCTGCGGACGGGGGAGGTGACGGTGCTGCCGCTGTTCGCCGAGCAGGTCCAGCCGGTGAGGCCCGACTCGAACCCGGCGTTGCGCGCGACGTTCCGGTCCTCGACGGCCTGCGCGGTCCCCGCCCCGCCGACGGCGAGGGCGAGCCCGGCCCCGACGGCCAGGGCCAGCGGCCCGGCGAGCGACGCTCTGGCGCGGTGTCCGCGGTTCTTGCTGCGGTGCTGCACTTGCTGCCTCCGGTGGGGGAGTGGGGAGTTGGCAGGGGTCGTGCGTCACGGTGGCCACCGCGGTCGGTGCTGCCCGTACAAGGTGGTCCAGACCAATCGCCGTGTCAAGGCCCCGGGTCGACTGCGTGTGCGGGACGCGGATTTGGGTCCGGCGGTGGGCCCACGGGCCCATGAGCTCCGCCCGCCCGGCTGCCTACGGTGTGGCGGCACCGCAGGGGAGCGACCGGAGGGGCATCAGGCATGTACGGGACGGGTGGGCCGCCGGGGAGCGGCACGGCGCAGGGCACCACCGGCAAGAGCGGCCTCCTCGCGCTCCTCCGGTCCTGGGCGGTGGCCCTCGTCGTGCTCGCCGTCACCGAGTACGTCCAGATCACGCACCTGCGGCCGCTGCTGGTGGGCGAGGAGGGGCCGGGGCCGTTCGGCGCCGGCCTGCTGCTGGTCCAACTGCCCGACTTCGTGTGCGTCGCGCTGGCGGCCTGGGTCGCGGGCCGGGTGCACGCCGAGCCGTTCCGCAGGTCACCGCGGGCGCACCGTGCCGCCGTCTTCGCGGTGCCGGCCCTCGCCGCCGCCGCGAGCACCGCCGTCCAGTGGGGCCGCGTTCCGGCGGTCGGCCTCCTGCTGTCCGGCGCCGTCACCGCGACCGGCGCCGTCACCGGCTACCTCCTGAACCGGCTCCAGGAGGGCGACGGATGAGACCGCGCCGGACACACCGGACCGCGGGGCGCGCACGGGAGCGCCGGAGGGCCGGGGGCGGGCCCGAGGGCCGCCGGGAGCGCGGCGCCACAGCACCCGAGTACGCCGAGCGGTCGCCGTCGCCACCGCCGTCGTGCCGGCCCTCCCAGCCACCGGGGCGGCCGGCTCCGTAGGCGAGCGGTTCCCGTGCGCCGTCTCCGCCCTCCGGGGCGGCGGCTGCTCCGCCGGCGGGAGGACCGGCGGCACCCGGGCGACCGACAAGGACTCCGAGCCGCCGCTGTGCGCCCTCTCCACCGTCACGGACAGGGCGGGCAGCACGGTAGGGCTCGGGTCCCTGGAGTGGGGCAGCGGGTACGGCTTCCAGGAGAAGGCCCACCAGGCCGACCACGACGGAAACGGGGACGGCGACGTCGACGGCGCCGACCAGTTGATCCACGCCACGTGCACGGACACCGCGTCGATCGGCGTCACGGGCGGGCTCGGCGGCAGGACCGGCGAACCGGGCGAGGGCTGCGTCGACCTCGGCGCCGGCATCCGGGTGAACAACGGCGACACCTGGATCTTCGAAAGCCGGTCACCGGCGCAGGAGTTCCGCGACGACCCGGAGACGCTGCGGATGTACGGGATCCGCCGCACCTCGCCCTGCGGCGCCGAGGCGGGCCCCGGCGACAGCATCCTGTACCTCTTCGGCACCGGTCCGCTGCACGAGGGAGAGCGGATCCGCGCCCGGTCGGTCCTCCGGTCGCACGGCCGATGAACTGCGCCGGTTGACATGTCCGGTTTTGGCGGATGCCGGGCCTCCGCAGCCGACGGGCAGTCAAATCAACACTGTTCTCTCCCTACTAGGACACCGATAAGGTGCTGGTGCAGCTGAGCTGTGCAGTTGACGATCTGCGGTCCCGGCAGGGGAAGTAAGGGCCGGAGAATGAACGGGGATCTTGACGTGTCGACAGCGATCGCGGTGACCAGCGCCGACCTCGTGCTGCCACCGGCGGACCGGCAGACGCCGTCCGCGGCCCTGCTGCACCCCCCCGAGACCCAGCCGCTCGACGCGGCACTCGCCGACATGCGCGTGCTGATCGACGAGCACGGCTATGTCGTCGTGCTCTACCCGTCCAGCCTCCCGCAGGCGTGCGAGCGCCGCCTGCACACCGTGCGGTCCCTGCTGGAGACCGACAGGATCTCCCTGATCCGCTCCCCGCTCCCGCCGCTCGGCCTCGCCCTGCTCGTCCTCCAGCTCCGCCAGTTGTCCATCGCCGGGTTCAGCGCCGGCGTCGTCGCCTCGGCGGCCCGGCTGCTCTCGCACTACATCCACGCCGGCGCGCTCCTCAACTCCGTGGCGCGGCTCGACCGCGTCCCGGTGAGTCTGAGATCCCACGCGAAGTCCTGGGTGCCCGGGTCCCAGTTCGGTGTCGTCGCGGCGCCCGAGCCGCAACTCGTCAAGGTCGGCAGCGGCTCCCTCACCGGGCCGCCGTTCGCCACCCACCTGATGGTCGCCAAAGGCCGGCTGGCGTCCGACTGGGTCACCGAGAGCCTGGCACCCACCTGGCAGGTCGAGGCCGTCCACGAAGCCGCGCTGCCCGCCGAGTCGCCCCGCTGGTGGGGCACCGGCAAGCTCGTCGAGTTCGCCGCGTACCTGCCGGACTTCGCGGTCCTCCACCAGTTGGTGTCGTCCGTCCTGCGGAGCCGCTGCCACTGGTGCGGGACGGAACTCATCGGCGACCGCTGTGCCTTCTGCTCCGCCCCGCTCGTCCTGCGCGAGGACCGACCATCCGCGGGTGGCGGCGTGAGAGCCGGACGGTCCGCGCAGTAGGGCGCCCACCCCGGCTCGCGGCACCCGCCCGTGTCCGCCGCCGGCCGCCCCGCCGGCCCCCGTACGTCCGCACCCGACCCGTCCGCAGCCGTCCGCCCGATCCGCCTACGTCCCTGATGAGGTTGTCCGGCCCATGAACTCCCGCCAGCGCCGCGGCATCATACTGCTGCTCCTCTCCGTCCTCCTCGCCTTCGTCGCCTTCGCCGGCGTCCTCTCCGTGATCAGCGACGTGAAGTCCAAGGTCGGCCCCGAGGTCACCGCCTACCAGGTGAAGCAGGACGTCGCCCCGTACACCCGGCTCACCGAGGCGCAGTTCGAGAAGGTCTCGATGCCGAAGCGCTGGCTGTCGCAGAACGCGGTCACCGACCTCGCGGAGATCGACGGGAAGATCGCCGTCACCACCCTCCGCAAGGGCTCCCTCCTGCAGAGCGACATGATCGTCGAACGGCCCGCCCTGGAAGCCGGCCAGCAGGAGATCGCCATCATGATCGACGCCGCCACCGGCGTGGCCGGCAAGATCACACCGGGCGCCAAGGTCAACATCTTCGCCACCTTCGACGGTGACGAACGGACCGGCGCCCCCGCCCAGTCGAAGATCATCGTGTCCAACGCCAAGGTCATCGACGTTGGCCGGCTCACCGCCCTGGAGGGGCGCGACGACCGTGCCCGCACCGAGGCCGTGCCGATCACGTTCGCGCTCGGCACCCTCGACGCCCAGCGCCTCGCCTTCGCCGAGTCCTTCGCCCAGAACGTCCGGCTCGCCCTCATCGCCCCGGGCAGCGACGCCTCGCTCACGCCCGAAGAGCGCACCTACGACATCACCAAGGACAAGTGAGGCGCGGCATGACCACGAGGATCCTCCCCGCCGTGGGCGACCCCGACGCTGCCCGGGCCGTCGCCGGCCTGCTCAGCCAGCTCCCCGACGCCGAGCCGGCCGTCCCGGTGACGGACTCCACCCAACTGACCGACACGCTCGCCCGGCTCGCCGGCGACTCCCTCGACGAACTGCCCGAAGTGGTGCTGGTCCACGAGCGCATCGGCCCGGTGCCCGCACTCGAACTGATCCGGGAGGTCGCCCTGCGCTTCCCGGCGGTCGGGGTGGTCCTCATCACGGCGGACGCCAGCCCCGGCCTGTTCTCCGCCGCCATGGACTCGGGCGCCCGCGGCCTGGTCGCCCTGCCGCTCAGCTACGAGGAGCTCGCCGGCCGCGTCCAGTCCGTGGCCCAGTGGGCCACCGGGGTGCGCCGCCACCTCGGCACCGGCGGCGACCTCGCGGCCGGCCCCGGCGGCGTCGTGCTGACCGTGTCCGGCGCGAAGGGCGGCGTCGGCACCACCGTGGTCGCCATCCAGCTGGCCCTCGCCGCGCAGGCGTCCGGCCAGAGCGTCGCCCTCGTCGACCTGGACCTGCAGACCGGTGACGTCGGCTCGTACCTCGACGTGCGGTTCCGCCGCTCGATCGTCGACCTCGCCGGCATCCAGGACATCACGCCCCGGGTGCTCCAGGACGCCGTCTTCGGCCACGAGTCAGGGGTGTCCCTCCTGCTCGCCCCGAAGGAGGGCGAGCGGGGCGAGGAGGTCTCCGACCGTTCCGTACGCCAGGTCGTCAGCTCCCTGCGCTCCCGCAACGCCGTCGTCGTCATCGACTGCGGCGCACAGATGAACGCCGCGAACGCCGCCGCCATCGAGATGGCCGACACCGCGCTGCTGGTCACCACCCCCGACGTGGTGTCCGTACGGGCTGCCAAGCGGCTGGTCACGATGTGGAA
This sequence comes from Streptomyces sp. CC53, assembly GCF_001865245.1. Taxonomy (GTDB): domain Bacteria; phylum Actinomycetota; class Actinomycetes; order Streptomycetales; family Streptomycetaceae; genus Streptomyces. The sequence goes on from NZ_MKXB01000216.1 coordinate 16,711, forward strand.
GCGGCTGCAGATCCGCAAGGCGGAGGACACGGTCGCCGTGGTCAACCGCCACACCCGCAGCACCGAGATCCAGCCGCCGCTGATCCAGAGGATCACCGGCACCGCGGTCGCCGGCACCACGGTGCCGGCCGGCTACAAGGAGCTGCAGAGCACGGTCGACGCCGGCCGCCTGCACGAGCTGGACGCCAAGTCCGCGGTGAAGCAGGCTCTGTGGGGGCTCGCCGGAGAACTGGGCCTCGTCAAGGCGGAGGCCCTGGCGAGGCTGCAGGGCAGGCACCGGGACCGCGGTTCCGTCGGCCTGCGCCGCCGCCGCTCACACGGGGACGAGGGGGTGCCCCGGCAGGGCAGGAAG
>NZ_MKXB01000217.1 GCF_001865245.1 Streptomyces sp. CC53
TCCGCTCGTCGAGTCCGACGTACGCCTCCGGCGTGTCGGCGGGCTGTTCCCCTGGGGGGGTCGGTATCGATCCCATGCCGTTCACCGTACGCATCCGTACACCAGCACCGCCATCCCGCGGTCGGGGGCGTGTCACATCTCTGTCACAAAGGGGTCCGCGGTCGACCGGGGGATTCGGTGGAGTTCTCCGGTGCTTTCCGCAGGCGCGCGGGCTGTTCATTCGAAGGGCCGCCGCATTTCGCCCGTAGGGATTCACCGCGCTCTTCGGGTCGCAGCCGGTTCACGGGCTCTCCGCATCATTCGCACATATCCGCAAGGCGTGCACGCACGGCCGGGCCGGGGCGGTCCGCAGGCACCATGAAGCGGGCACGCCGACCGGTCGCGGAGGCTATACGGCACCGGCCCGGAGCCGGGAATGCCGGCACGGAGCACACCGGAGCGGCCGGTCAGCCACGCGGGCGCGCCGAGGGCGTCCCGGCCGCACCGGCGGAGGACGGCCGCCCGGGGCGGCCAGGGGGGCGGTGCGGCCCCGGCGGACGGGGCCGAGGGCCCTGGCGCCGGGCCCGGCGAGCGCGGCGAGCCCGGGGAGGGGCAGTCCGGGCACTCTGGCGCGGCAACGGGCAGCCTCGGGGCGCGGGCGGGGCGGGCACGGGCCGTCGGCCGCCCCTTGGTGCCCCGGTCCACGACCGACCAGGGCGGTCAGGGCGGTCAGGGCGCGACGCGGACGCAGAGGTCGTTGTCGGTGCTGTAGCAGGGTGTCGCACGGTATCCGTCGCCCTGGTGCTCGGGGTAGACGTACACGTTCCGGCGGTCCCAGACGTCGTCCAGGATGCGGGCGACGCGCATCGCGTCCGCGTCCTCGGCGGGGCGCAGCCACAACTGCCACATCCGCGGGCGGTCGACGGGCGGTTCGGCGAGCAGCGCGTACGGCACGGCGAAGGCGAACGCGTCGCCCTCGCCGTCGACGGGGAGGAGGTGGCTGCGCCGGCCGTGCCGGGCCTCCGCGACCGCGCCGGCTCCCAGCCGCGCCCCGTACAGGGTGCCCGTCACCCGGCAGCCGCCGGGGCCGAACGTGACGTCGCCGGCCTCGGCGTGCGGGTCGCGCAGCCAGGCGCGCACGGCGAGTCGGCCGTCGGCGGTGGGGTAGGGGATGCGGCTGGTGACGGGGGCGTCGGGCTCGTGGACCTGCTCGACCAGCGCCCGCACGTCACGGATGCCGGGCTCGACGGACCGCCGGCCGATGTAGGCGTCCCACCGGCCCTCGGCCAGCTCGACGGTGCTCGGGAGGACGGCCCGGAAGCGGCCGGCATCGGCCGGGGTGAGCGGCAGCCGGGTCTCCTCCGGGGGGTCGGAGCCGTGCAGCCGCAGCACGAAGGCGGGTTCGGTGGCGTCGGCGTCCGCGATGTCGAACGTGATGCCGCCTGCGGAGTCCGCGACGCAGTCGGCGCGCGGGGCGCCGTGGTGCCCGGTCATGCGGACCTCCCCTTTCTCAGCGTGTCGGCGGCCCGGTAGCGGACGCCGTAGGCCGTGTCGAGGACTGCGCCGCGGGCCCGGTGCAGCAGGTCGCGTGTGCGGCTCCGGCTCCGGCCGCGCTCGCTGCCCGGTCCGCGCTCGACGAGCTCCGTGAGGAGGGCCTCGTGGCGCCGTGCGATGCGGTCCGGGTCGAAGCGCCGGGACGCGGTGAGCGCGGCCTGCCCCATGCGGCGCCGCAGGTCGTCGTCCTGGATGAGGGAGAGCAGCGCCTCGGCGACGGCGTCGGCGTCGCCGACCGGCACGAGGTGCCCGTCCACGCCGTCCTCGATGATCTCGCGGGGGCCGTGCGGGCAGTCGGTGGAGACCACGGGCAGGCCGCAGCGCATGGCCTCGACGATGGTCATGCCGAAGGACTCCAGCCGGGAGGTGACGGCGGCGACGGACCCCTTGACCCACTCCGGTTCGAGGGGGTGGGCGGGGCCCATGAGGTGGACGTGGTTGTGCAGCCCGCGCTCTTCGATGAGGGCGCGCAGGGCGTTCTTCTCGTTGCCGGTGGCGTCACCGGCGCCGTAGATCCGCAGCCGCCAGTCGGGGCGGGCCGCGACGACCTTGGCGAACGCCTCGATGAGGAGGTCGTAGCGCTTCACCCTGGTGAGCCGGCCGGCGGCGACGACCACCTTGGCGGTGGAGTCGGCGGGCGGCACGGTGGGGGCGGGCACGCTGTTGGGCACGGCCTCGATGCGGACGCCGGGCAGCTTCAGGCCCTTGCGGTAGGCGCGGGCGTCGGCCTCGGTGACGGTGGTCACGGCGTCCAGCAGCGGGTAGCGGAAACCTATCTCCCGGCGCAGCCGGTAGCCGTGGCTGCCGAGGGTGAGGTGCTCCTGGCCGACCCGGACGGTGCCGCGCCGGGTCTGGCGGGCGATGTGCACGTTCAGCCCGGGGCGGGTGCCGATGACCACGTCGGCGTCCACGGACCGCAGGTGGGCCGCGATCCGGGCGTCGGTGAGCCGGCTGTACTGCCTCCAGCGGCTGTCGCCCTGCGGGAACACCTTGGCGGGCCTGGTGTAGTCGGGGTGGCCGCCGTCGTACGTGGGGCTGTTCCTGCGGAGGTCGACGAGGTGCTTCATGGTGACGCCCGCCGGAGCGCCGAGGGTGGGTTCCTCGCGGTGCCGGAAGACGGAGACGATCTCGACGTCGTGGCGCCGGGCGAGCTCCCCGGCGAGGTTGAAGGTGGTACGGATCGTTCCCCCGATGCCGTACGCGTTGTGGAGCAGAAAGGAAATACGCATCGCGTTGCCGCGTCCCCCTGAAGAATGGTCGGTCAGGTACGGACTGTACTGGTCGGTCATGTCCACACATGACCAAAGGTGGGCGCGTGTGGTCATGGCCGGTAGCCGAGTTGGGGGACGGTGGCGCAGTTCTCGGTCATCTCGCCCTGCGTGACCCAGCCGCTGCCGTCGCGCCAGCGCGCCACGGACAGACAGGCCCGGCGGGTGGCGGGGGGCTCCGCCAGGTGGCGGAAGCGGGCCGGGAGCAGGAGTCCGTCGGCCGTGTAGGGCTCGTCACGGTTCAGGAAGCGCTCGACGCAGTCCCGTGTCAGGTCGCCGGCGCCGCCGTCCAGGCAGGAGCGGGCCGCGTCGGTGAACCACATGGCCGCGGCCCACCCCTCCAGCTGCCACTGGGAGCGCAGGGACGTGCCCTCCCGGTAGGTGTCCATGGCCTCGCGGAAGGCACGCACCGCCGGGTGCGCGAGGTCGTCGTGGTTGCGGCTGGAGCCGGTGACCCACAGGGCGTTGCGGCAGCGCGGGGCGTCGGCGTAGTCGCGCGGGACCGCCGAGTTCCAGTTCTGCACGTTGGTGACCTTGGCCGTGAGGGTGGCGCCGACCGCGTCCAACGCCTCGCACAGGCGGGCGTTGCCGTGGCTGTCGAGTGCGTCGAACACGACGTCGGCGCCCTGCGCGCGCAGGTCGGCGGCGGCGGCCCGCCAGTTGGGCAGGGCGAAGTCGACGGTCTCGCGCACGACGCGGTAGCCCTCGGTCTCCAGCCCGCGGGCGATGAGCCCGGCGTACGCGGCGGAGGCGCTCTGGTTGTACGCGACGACACCGGCGGTGCGCGCCCCGAGCCGCTCCTTGAAGTAGCGGTAGACCTCGGTGCCGCCGTAGAGGACGCCGTTCCAGCCGGGCGCCGCGCCGGTGCGGGGGGCGGAGCTGCCGTAGATGCTGTACAGGTGCGGGTAGGTGTCGTACGCCGGGGTGATCGGCTGGCCGCCGATGTCGGGCACCCCGGCCGCGGACACGCGGCGGGCGGCGGCGTAGTCGAGGGACGTGGTCGCGACGAGGGCGAAGACGCCGCGTTCCCGGACCAGTTCGGTGAAGCAGGCGTTGTTGCCGACGCCGCTGCCGCCGTCGTCGCAGGTGAGGACCTCGACGGGGCGGCCGTCGAGGCCGCCGTCGGCGTTGAGGTCGGCGAAGTAGGCGAGGGCGCCCTCGCGCGGGCCGACGAACGCCTCGCCGCCGACGGGGCTGGTGGCGCTCGTGATGATGCCGACCCGTACCGGTGCGCGGGAGGCGTCGCCGCGCGGCCCGAAGTCGCTCTCCGGCAGGCGGCTGCCGCAGGCAGCCACGAGCAGCAGCGGCAGCAGCACCGCGACGGTCAGGGCGGCGCGCACCGCGGCGGCGGCACCCGGCCGGGTCCCCGTGCCGCACGGCGCCGCGCGGGGACCGGCCGGATCGCGAGGACGTTCCAACGGGATGTCAGCAGCCCGGTACGGCCGTGGCGTCGCCGCTGAGCTTCACGAGCGCGCACAGCGTGCTCTGGGAGACCTTCCAGGCGCCGTCCTGGTACACGGCGGTGCCCTTCGCGGCGGGAAGCGGGGTCTGCTCGCCGACCATCAGGTCGTACGTGACCTCCGCGCGGGTGTCCGACACGAAGGTGATGTCGGTGATCTCGACGGAGGTGTCCCGGGCCTGGGGGCTGGCGGCGAACCCGAGGAGGACGGGGCGCAGTTGCTCCCCGTTCTCCAGCACCGCGACCTTGGCGTCCACGGTCGTCTCCGGGGCGAAGAAGGTCCCCCAGTTCTCCTCGATCTCCTCGCGGGCGGCCTCGGCGTCGGCGGGTGCCTCACCCGGCGGGGTGCCGTTGGGCCGCGCGGTGGTGGGGGCGATCTCCGTGGGGGTGATGCCCGGCGCTTCGTCGCCGTCGTCACCGCAGGCCGCGGCGAGCGGCGTGAGGAGGAGGATCGCCGCGGCCGCCAGCGCTGCCGTGCGCGGGCGCCTGCCGAGGCTGTTGTGGACCATCTGGCTCACCACCGGAGTCGAAGGACGCGGACAGAGTGCGTTCCCCGGCATAGTGCAAGGAATCGGGATGTATCGCCAGCGGAGTGCCGCGAAGGGGTTCGGATGCCGCGACGGTTGTGGTGGGCCGGGATCACCGCCCTGGCGGGGGGCGCGGTGCTGTGCGTCCTCGGCTGGTACGGGGTGTCGGGCGAACGGTTCGCGGAGCGCCAGCTTCCGTACCTCGCGTCCAGCACGGTGCCGGGGGCGGCGCTGGTGGTGGCGGGGTCGGTGTGGCTCGCGGCCCTGTGGCTGGCCGCGGCCCCGCCCGCCGGGCCGCGGCAGCCGGAGGAGGCCCGGCCGGAGCCGACGGCGCCCGTCCGCCCGTCGTCGCAGGGGCCGCCGGTGCGGGTGCCGGGCGGCACGCTGGTGCACCGCCCGGACTGCCCTCTGGTCGCCGGGAAGCCGGACGTGGTGCCGGCGGCGGGGGCGGACCTCGACCCGTGCCCGGTCTGCGAGCCGGACGGCGGCGAGGGCCCCGCGGGCGGGCCTTCCGGTGCGGCGGACGGGGGCGCGGGCTCCGCGTACGAAGGCGGGGGCGGGCCGTGAGCTCGCTGACCTACCAGCTGGTCCTCGCCGGACTCGCCGTCGGCAGCGCCGCCGCGCTCACCGGCATCGGGCTCGTCGTGACGTACCGCGCGACGGGCGTGCTCAACCTGGCGCACGGAGCCGTCGCGATGGTCTGCGCGTACGTGCTGCGCCAGTTCGCCGTGGAGTGGGACTGGCCGCTGTGGGCGGCGGCCTGCGTGACCCTGCTGGTCGTCGCCCCCGGGATCGGGCTGGTCCTGGACCGGGTGGTGTTCCGGCCCGCGGCGGTTCGGGGGGCGGACCCGGCGCGCACGCTGGTGGCGGCGATCGGCGTGTTCGTCCTGCTGGTGGGCGGTGCGGCGCTGGTGTGGGGCGGCGGGGCGCGGGCGGACGCACCGGTGCTGCTGGGGGACGACCCGTGGGCGCAGCTCGCGGTGGTCGTGGCGCTGGCGTGCGCGGTGGGAGGCGCCACGCGGTGGACGCGGCTGGGACGGGAACTGCGGGCGGTCGTCGACAACCGGGAGCTGGCCGCGCTGGACGGCGTCGACGCGAACCGGGTCGCGGCGGCGGGGTGGGTGTTCGGCTCGTTCACGGCAGGGCTGACGGGTGTCCTGCTGGCCCCGTACGTACGGCTCGACCCGTACGGACTGCCGCTGCTGGTGCTGGAGGTGATCGCGGTCGCGGTGGCCGCGCGGATGCGGAGCCTGCCGGTCGCGGTGGTCGTGGCGCTGGCGATCGGCGTGGGGCAGGCGCAGCTGACGCGCTTCCACCCGTCGGGGTGGGCGGGCCCGCTGGTGCAGGCGGTCGGGGCGAACCTGTTCGTGGTGGCGCTGCTGCTGGTCGCCCTGGCGGCGCCGGCCGTGCGGTCGGGGCCGCGGGACGCGCTGGCGCCGGACGCGACCGCGGGGGCGCGGGCGGCGCCCGGGGTGTGGGCGGTGGTGGCGCTGCTGTTCCTGCTGCCGCTGGGCTTCGCGGGCGTCGACCTGCGGACGTCGGTGCAGGTCCCCGCCCTGGCGGTGATCCTGTTGTCGCTGGTCGTGGTGACCGGTCGGGCGGGGCAGATCTCGCTGGGCCAGGCGGCTTACGCCGGCCTGGGCGCGCTGTTCACGGCCCTGCTGGCGGCGGGCCGCTTCCCGGGTGCGCCGAGGCTGCCGGAGCTGCCGGCCCTGCTGGTGGCGGTGGGTCTGGTGGCGCCGCTGGGGCTGGTGACGGGCCGGCCCGCGATCCGCCGCCGGGGCCTCGCGCTGGCGCTGGTGACGCTGGCGGTGGGCGTGGCGGTGAGCCGTTTCGTGCTGGCCCAGCCCTATGCCACGGCCGGCCTCTCCGTGGTGCGCCCGGCGGTCTTCACGACGGACCGCCGCTACTACCTCCTGGAGCTGGTCCTGCTGGTGGCCGCCCTGGCGGCGGTGGCGGCACTGCGCCGGGGCCGCACGGGCCGGGCGCTGGCGGCCATGCGGGACCACGAGACGGGCGCGGCCGCCGCGGGCGTCCCGGTGCCGTCCTGGAAGCTGCTCGCGTTCACGGCGGGCGCGGCGCTGGCCGCGCTGGGAGGCGGGCTGCTGGCGATGGGGGTACGGGCCTTCGACCCGGCCGCGTTCGACCCGGTCCGCTCCCTGCTGTGGTTCGCGGCCGTGGTGGTGCTGGGGGCGGACAGCCTGCTGGCGCCGCTGGTCGCCGCAGCGCTGCTGGTGGGGCTGGACGCGGGCGCCCGGGGCGGCGCGGCGGCCGCGGTGATCGGCCTGCTGGCCGCCCTGTCGGCCCGCGTCCCACCGCTGGCCTCGCTGCTCCCCGCCGCTGCCGACCGCGGTCCG
>NZ_MKXB01000218.1 GCF_001865245.1 Streptomyces sp. CC53
GCACCGGCGTCCCCTCCCGCCCGCGGTGGGCGGCCTGCGCCGGCCCGCCGCCCCACGCCGTGCGGGCGCCCTGCAGGGGCCCGCCCGCACCGGGCGCACGTCCCGTCCCCGGCGCCCAGCCATGTCCCAGGGCGTCGCCGTGCACGGAGCCGCCTCCCGCCGCGCGGTCGCCCGGCCCCGGCGTCCCGGCCCGCGGCAGGGGCCCGCCCGGCGTCCGCGCGCCGGCGCTCCCCGGCCACTCCCCCCGGCCCGGCGTCCCGCCCGCCGCCTGCGGGCCGGGCGACGCCGCCGGGACCGTCGGGAGCGGGGCCGTCGCGTCGCCGTCCTGCTCCGACGCGGACGGGCCGCCCGGGGGCGGCGCCACGTCCCGGAGGTTCACGTACGGGCGTATCCGCAGGGGGTCGAAGACGCCGTCGGCCGGCGGGTCGGCCCACGCCGCCGCCCCGGTGCAGGCACAGCCCGCGCCCCGCGGAGGCGCGGGCCTGCCGCACACAGGACAGACCTTTTCGGCCACGAGTGGGTCCCTCCCCTTGAGGTCCTGCTGGAGTCCGATGATGTTCCGCCCCCGAAGGCTGGCAGCGATTATGCAGGGCCGACGTGACCTGCCCAACACCCGACGCCTCACTCAACAGGCCATAACCGGCCGAAACCTCCACGATGGGTTCGGGACACAGCGAGGGAGGCGCCCATGTCGCGGCCCGTGAGGGAACCGGCCACCACACCCGCCCCCGGCGAGGCGCTGAGCCGCCGCGCGCTGATGCTCGCCATCGGGGCGCTGCTCCTCGGCATGCTGCTCGCCGCGCTTGACCAGACCATCGTGTCGACCGCCCTGCCGACCATCGTCAGCGAGCTGGGCGGCATGGAGCACCTGTCGTGGGTGGTGACCGCCTACCTCCTGGCCTCCACGGCCGCGACCCCCCTGTGGGGCAAGCTGGGCGACCAGTACGGCCGCAAGAAGCTGTTCCAGACCGCGATCGTCATCTTCCTCGCGGGCTCCGCGCTGTGCGGCGTCGCACAGGACATGCCGCAGCTCATCGCGTACCGCGCGCTCCAGGGCCTGGGCGGCGGCGGCCTCATGGTGCTGTCCATGGCGATCGTCGGCGACCTGGTGTCGCCCCGCGACCGCGGCCGCTACCAGGGCCTCTTCGGCGCGGTGTTCGGCGCGACCAGTGTGCTCGGGCCGCTCCTCGGCGGGCTCTTCACCGACCACCTGTCCTGGCGCTGGGTGTTCTACATCAACCTGCCCGTCGGCATCATCGCCCTCTTCGTCATCGCCGCGGTCCTGCACCTGCCCGTCCGCGGCACCCGCCACACGATCGACTACCTCGGTACGTTCCTCATCGCGTCCGTCGCCACCTGCCTGGTCCTCGTGGCGTCCCTCGGCGGCAGCACCTGGCCGTGGGCGTCCGCCCAGGTGATCGGTCTGGCCGTCCTCGGCGCCGTCCTCCTCGCGGCGTTCGTCCTCGTGGAACGGCGCGCCGCGGAGCCCGTGCTGCCGCTGAAGCTGTTCGGGAACCGCACCTTCACCCTGGTCTCGGCCATCAGCTTCGTCATCGGTTTCGCCATGTTCGGCGCGATGACCTACCTGCCGACGTTCCTCCAGGTCGTCCAAGGCGTCAGCCCCACCCTGTCCGGCGTGCACCTGCTGCCCATGGTGGTCGGCATCCTGCTGACCTCCACCGCCTCCGGGCAGATCGTCAGCCGCACCGGCCGGTGGAAGGTCTTCCCCGTCGCGGGCACCGCCCTCACGACCGTCGGCCTGCTGCTGCTGCACCTGATGGAGCAGGACAGCGGTGTGTGGGAGGTCAGCGCCTACTTCTTCGTCTTCGGCGCGGGACTGGGCCTCGTCATGCAGGTCCTCATCCTGGTCGCGCAGAACTCCGTCGCGTACGAGGACCTCGGCGTCGCCACGTCCGGCGTGACCTTCTTCCGCTCCATCGGCGCGGCCTTCGGCGTCGCCGTCTTCGGGACCCTCTTCACCAACCGCCTCACCGGCGAACTCGCCGCCGCCCTCGCCGGCCAGGAGGTGCCGCCGGACGCGGACGCGCAGGCCATCGCCGCGGACCCGCGCGCCATCGGGCTGCTGCCCCCGGGGCTGCGGGCGGCGGCGCTCACCGCGTACTCCACCTCCATCACGGACGTCTTCCTCTACGCGTCGCCCGTCGTCGTGCTGGCCTTCGCCGTCTCGCTGTTCCTCAAGGAGGACCGGCTGCGGGCCTCCGTCACCGCACCCGACCCGAGCGAGACGTACGCCTCCAACCCGGTGGAGCGCTCCTCCTACGACGAGTGCGCCCGTGCCCTGTCGGTGCTGGGCTCCCGCGAGGGGCGCAAGGCGGTGTACGAGAAGATCACCGCCCGGGCCGGTCTCGACCTGGCGCCGGCGGCGAGCTGGCTGCTGCTGCGCATCCGCCGGCACGGCACCGTCGAGCCGGCGCGGCTCGCCGAGACCACACCGGTGCCGCTGCGGACCGTCATCGAGGCGTCCCGGCAGGTGGAGGAGCGCGGCATGGCCCGCAGGGAGGGCCTGGACCTGATGCTCACCGACCGCGGCGTCGAGGCGGCGACGCTGCTGGCCAGGGCCCGGGAGGAGTCGCTCGCCGAGCTGCTCGGCGACTGGTGGGGGCCCGACCGGCCGACGGACCTGATCCAGCTCGTGGAGGAGCTGACGGCGGAGCTGAACGGCTCGGTCCGTGAGCGGCCCGGCCAGGA
>NZ_MKXB01000219.1 GCF_001865245.1 Streptomyces sp. CC53
GGACGGGAGGAGTCCGCCGAGGTGTACGGCGCGGCCGCGAACACCCGCCAAGCGGGCAAAGGGTTCGAGCCCGCCACGAAGATGGTCCGCAAGTCGCCGGTACTGGCCAAGCGGCTGACCCACATCAAGAACCAGCGGCGCCTGGTCGACGAGAAGACCGGCTCCCACTACGAGGTCATCCCGTCCGACGCGGACAACGAGCTCGGCCACAGCCCGCACTGCTTCATCCTCGACGAGGTGCTGTCCCAGCCGGACGACAAGCTGTGGAAGGCGATGCGCACCGGTGCCGGCGCGCGCTGCCAGCCGCTGATGCTGGCCATCACCACCGAGACCGCCGACGGCGTGAGCTTCGGCGCGGACTTCATCGACGAGGCCGACCGGGTCATGGAGGACCCCGCGCGGGCGCCGCACCACTTCGTGTTCGTGCGGAAGATGCCGCGCACGGCCGACGAGCTGGAGCGGCTGCACCGGCTCTTCCCGGGCAGGCCGGAGCTGCCGGTCAGCCTCGATCCGTGGGACGAAGCGAACTGGTACTGGCCCAACCCTGCGCTCGGCAGCTTCCTGTCGCTGTCGTCGCTGCGGGAGGAAGCCGAGGAGGCCCGCAGCGACCTGAAGGCGGAGCACGGGTTTCGGCAGTTCCGCCTCAACCAGCGCGTCTCGCAGGTGACGCGCTGGATCTCTATGGACCTGTGGAACGCGGCCGCGCGCGAGATCGCCCCCACCCCGGCCTGGGTGGCCGGCCGCCTCGAGGGACAGCGCTGCTGGGGCGGCCTGGGACCTGTCCAGCAAGCTCGACCTGACCGCGTTCACGCTGCTGTTCCCCGGGGGTGAGGTGCTGTGGCGGTTCTGGGTACCCGAGTCGGTCACGCCGATCCTCAGCGACTACACCAACGGCCGCTTCGAGGAGTGGGTGCGCGACGGGTGGGTCACCGAGACCGAGGGCGACACCATCGACTACGACCGCATCTACGACGATGTCGCCGCCGACCACAACCGCTACCGGATCGTCGACATCACCTACGACAAGTGGTCCGGTGAGCCCGTCCGGCAGGCGATCACGAAGCGGACGCGGCTGAAGCTGGTCGAGTCCGACACCACCTACCTGCGGATGACTCCGCCGATGTCGGAGCTGATGCGCCGGCTGAAGGCCCGCCCGCCCGGGAGCGAGCTCGCGCACTTCGGCAACCCGGTCGCGCTGTGGATGGCCGACAGCATCGAGAAGAAGAGCCCGCGCGACGACCCCGACCGCATGCGGCCGGTCAAACCGGACCGCGACAAGACCGGCAAACGCATCGACGGCATGGTCAGCCTGCTCCTCGCCGTCGACGGCGCGATGCGCGGCCTGCCCGCGCCCAGCGTCTACGAGACCCAGGGCATGGCCCTGTGACGACGAAGGGGGGTGCGCCGTGGACCGCTGGGACGTCCTGGCGCTGCTCGGTATCGCGCTGCTCGGCGCAGGCATGGGGCTGCTCGCCCCCTGGCTGGGCCTGACCGTGGTCGGCGCCGCGCTGCTCGGCATCGGCCTGGCCGGCTCGGTCCTCGCGGAGAAGGCCGCGGCCCGCCAGGAACTGATCGACGCGAAGAAGGGAGGCTGATCGTGGGCTTCCTGCGCTCCGCGGTACGGTCCGCGGCCCGCGCCTCGTCCGGGCCGCTGTCCGGGATCGCCACCCCCGAGAAGTGGGTGGTGGACTGGTTCACCGGCGACGTCGCCAACTCCGCCGGCGTCCGCGTCGACCAGGAGACCGCGCTGATGTACGCGCCGTTCTTCGCCGGGGTGCGCGTCATCGCCGAGGACCTCGGCGCCCTGCCGCTGTTCCTGTACGAGCGGCTGAAGCGCGGCAAGGACCGCGCCACCAACCACCCCCTGTACACACTGCTGCACGACGCGCCCAACGACATGATGGGCACGATGGCGTTCCGGGAGGCCCTGCAGGGCCACGCCATCACCTGGGGCGGCGGCGCCGCCTACGTCGTCACCCACGAACGCACCGGCGTCATCGAAGAGCTGTGGCCGCTGCGCCCGGACCGGCTGCACGTCAAGGTGCGGCAGATGGGGCGGGGCCGCGCCGAACGCTGGTTCCAGTACGTCGACGACGTGAACGGCATCTACGCCAACTTGGCCCCGGGTGAGGTGCTGTACGTCAACGGGTTGGGGTTCGACGGGCTGCGCGGCTACTCCGTGGTGGAGCTCGCCGCGAACAGCATCGGGCTGGGGCTGGCGACCGAGCACTACGGCGCCAAGACGTTCTCCAACAGCTCCGCGCCGGCGGGCGCCCTGTCCCACCCCGAGAACCTGTCCCCCGAGGCCAGGAAGCGTATGGCGGACGACTGGGAGAACATCCACCGTGGCATCGACCGCGCCCACCGCGTGGCGATCCTCGAGGAAGGCGTGACCTGGCAGCAGGTCGGCCTGCCCAACGACGCCAACCAGTTCCTCGAGACCCGCAAGCTGCAGGTGACGGACATGGCGCGCTGGCTGCGCCTGCCGCCGCACAAGATCGGCGACCTCGAACGCGCCACCTTCTCCAACATCGAGCAGCAGCAGCTCGACTACGTCTCCAGCGCGCTGAACTCGTGGTTGGTGCGGTGGGAGCAGGCCATCCTCACGCAGCTGCTGCTGCCCGAGGAGCGCCGCCGCTACTTCGCCGAGCACCTGGTGGACGCGCTGCTGCGCGGCGACACGATGACCCGCTACCAGGCATACGCGATCGGCCGGCAGTGGGGCTGGCTGTCCTCCAACGACGTCCGGGACAAGGAGAACCTCAACCCGGTCGACGGCGGCGACGCCTACCTGGTGCCGCTGAACATGGTCCCCGCCAGCGGCCCGAAACCCGGCGACGAAGACGACGCCCGTACGGCGGCCCGCCGGCGCGCCCGGCTGCTGCGCGGCCGCGGGGCGCGTGAACGGATCGCCGACGCCTGGGCGCCGAAGGTAGAGGAGGCCGACCAGGAGATCGCCGACCTCGAGGCCGCCGAGGTCGGCTCCCTCATCGAGGAGCACCTCGACACCGGCCGGGCCCGCTCCACGTCCGCGTTCGTGGCGGCCCTGGCCGCCCTGTACGAGGAGGACGGGCCGATCGCCGAGGCCATGAGCACGCTGTGGCTGCCGATCATCACCGCGTTCGCTGCGGACGTGGCCGAGGACGCGGCCGCCGAGGTCGGGCATGAGGAGGACGTGGACCTGTCGGTGTGGGCACGCGCCTACACCCTCGCTCACACCGCCTACCGGCTCGCCACCAGCTTCGGCGCGCTGCGGCGCCGCACCGAGGAGGCACCCAGCCAGGTTGACGCCGCGGAGGCGGTGGCCGATCTGCTGCTGAAGTGGCAGGAGGAGCGGCCCGCGCAGACCGCGCGCTGGCAGGCCACCCAGCTCCCGAACGCCGCGGCCCGCGAGACGTGGCGGGAGGCAGGGGTGCGGGAGCTGCGCTGGGTGGCCCGCGGGTCGAAGAACTGCCCGTACTGCACCAAGCTCGACGGCCGCACCGTCGCCCTCGAGGACCCGTTCATCGCCAAGGGCGACCAGATCGACAGCGACGACGGCGAACTGGTGGCGAAGCGGAACACCTTCCACCCGCCCGTACACGCGGGCTGCGACTGCGAGGTGGTGCCCGTTGTCGGCGACTGAACGCGGCCGCAACGGCGTGACCGGGTGCCGCTGCTGTGGCCTTCCGTGGGTCGAGGAGCGGGGCCTGTGCGAACGCTGCGTCAACCGTGGCCACACCGTCCCGCCGCCCTCAGCGGAGGCCATACGGCAGCAGCGCCCCGCACCGCGTGACCGGCAGATACGACACCCCGGGAGGGACCGATGAAGGGCCAGCGTCACTACATGCGCGGCTACGTCCAGCGCGCCGACACCGACGACCAGGGCGACGAAGCGGCCGGGAAGCCGCTCACCATCGTCGCCGCGACCGAGGGCCGCAAGGGCGACGGCCTGAACCTCACCATGAAGGGCGCCCAGCTCGGCCGCTTCGACGCCAACCCAGTGGTCGGCTACGGCCACTCGTACTGGGGCCGCGACGGCCTGCCGATCGGCCGCTCCGACAAGACCTGGATCGACGGCGACAGCCTGAAGATGTCCATCGTCTTCGACCAGGACGACGACTTCGCCCGCAAGGTCGAACGCAAGTACCGCAACAAGATCATGAACGCCTTCAGCATCGGCTTCGACGTCTGGAACATCGCCGACGACGGAACGCCCGAAGGCTGGGAGCTGTTCGAGGTCAGCGCGGTCCCGCTGCCGATGGACCCCAACGCCATCGTCGAGTCCGGCCGCGAGGACCACCTCGCCGCCGTACGCGGACTCCTTCATGTCCCCGGCCTTCTGAGCGAGGACGACGTCGCCAGGCTGCGGCAGTCCGTCCGCGCAGGCGCCGTGCTGTCGAAGAAGAACAAGACCCTCGTCCAGAACGCGGTCACCGCACTCACCGAACTCCTCGAGGCCGCGGGTGGCACCGACGACGAGGACGACGAGGCGCGCGCGGCCGCCGACGCCGCGCACCGTGCCCGCCTGCTGCGCCTGGCCGGCCTGTAACCGCACCCACCTGTTCTCTCCGCCCCCTTCGCCGCGGGCGGGCACACCCCAAGGAGGGGAAGCATGACCACGCTGAAGATCCGCGAGCTGAAGGCCAAGCGCAGCAAGCTCGGCGCCGACGCTCGCGCCCTGATGGAGGCCGCCACGTCGGCGGGCCGCGCCATGACCGGTGAGGAAGAGCAGTCGTTCGACCGGCTGATGGACGAGCGGGACCAGCTCGACCAGACCATCGAGCGCGCCGAGCGGCTTCTGGACGACGACCGCGCAGCCCTCGACGGCGTCCCCGACGACGGCCCGGGCCCGGGCGGGGGTGGCGGCGACGAGCAGATGGCCGCCTGGCGCTCCTACCTGCTGTCCGGGCGCTCCGCGCTCACCGAGCGGCAGGCCCGCGCCCTGAACGCGGGCAACGACCCCGAGGGCGGGTTCCTCGTCGCGCCGGAGCAGTTCGTGCAGCAGCTGCTGCAGGTCGTCGACGACATGATGCCGCTGCGCGGCCTGGCCACCGTGCAGCGCCTGACCACCGCGGAGTCCCTCGGTGTCCCGACCAGGGACAGCGACCTGGACGACGCGGAGTGGACGAGCGAGGTCGCCACCGGCAGCCAGGACGATGGCCTGCGCTTCGGTAAGCGCGAGCTGCGGCCGCACCCGCTCGCCAAGCGGGTGAAGGTGTCCCGCAAGCTGCTGCGCGCGGCTGCGATCGGGCCGGAGGCGATCGTGCGTGACCGCATGGCCTACCGGCACGCGACCGCGCAGGAGAACGCGTTCATGACCGGCGACGGCAACCAGAAGCCGCTGGGGCTGTTCACCGTCGGCAACGCCGACCTCGGAGGCATCACCACCGCCCGGGACGTGGACGTGCCTACCGACGGCAGCGGCTTCGTCCACAACTCGACGGACGGGTACGCGGCGGACGCGCTGATCACCGCCAAGTACACCCTCAAGCCGCAGTACCACCCGCGGGCCCGCTGGCTGTTCCACCGGTTCGTCCTCGCCGAGATCCGCAAGGTCAAGGACGCCGACGGCAACTACATCTGGAAGCCCGGGCTCGGCGACCGCTCCGACACGATCCTGGAGATCCCCTACGTGCTCTCCGAGTTCGCGCCGTCGACGATGGCCGACAACGACTACATCGGCATGCTCGGCGACTTCTCCTACTACTGGATCGTCGATGCCCTGCAGTTCGAGATCCAGCGCCTGGTCGAGCTGTACGCCGAGTCCAACCAGGTCGGGTTCATCGGCCGCGCCGAGGTCGACGCCATGCCCGTCCTCGAGGAGCCGTTCGTGCGGCTGCAGTCCAACGACACCGTCGCCTGACCGGCCTGATCCGAAGGGACCAGCAGCATGCGCAACGACATCAAGAACCACCTGTCCATCGCCCAGACCCTGGTGCCGGCCGCCCGCACCGCGAGCGCCAACGGCACCGCCGTGGACCTGGCCGGCTTCGACGCCGCCGCCGTCGTCATCGACGTCGGCGCCGTCACCGACGCCAGCTTCAGCATCGAGGTGCAGGAGTCCGACGAGTCGGGCAGCGGCTACACCGCGGTCGCCGCCGCCGACCTCGACGGCACCGAGCCCGCCACCCTCACCGCGAACACCGTCACCACGATCGGCTACCACGGCATCAAGCGGTACCTGCGCGCCGTGGCCACCGATGCAGGCACCGGCGACGCCGCGTTCGGCGTCAGCGTGGTCCGCGCCAAGGGCCGGGTGAAGTGATGCGCGTCCAGTTCACCCGCCGCGTGGCCAACCCCCGCTTCTCGGCCCGGCCCGGGCAGATCGTCGACCTCCCCGAGGCCGAGGCACTCACCCGGATCGCCGCCGGCCACTGCACGGCCGTCGACACACCCACCCAGCGCCGCCCCGCGGCCCCGGCCCGGCAGCGCCAGGCCCCGCAGGACTCGCCGCTGGAGAAGCTCACGGTGCCTCAGCTGCAGGAGTACGCCGACGAGCGGGACATCTCCCTCCCCGACGGCGGCCGGAAGGCCGATCTGGTCCAGGCCATCCAGGACGCCGAGGCCGCCCGGGTGGCCAGCGAGTAGGAGAGGAGGTGGGCCGTGGCCTACGCCACCGCCGAGCACCTGCGCCTGTTCCTTCGGCACGGGCTGGCCTTCACCGCGGAGGAGACCGCGCAGGCCGAGCTGCTCATCGAGCTCGCCGAGGGCGCCATCGATGACGAGCTCGGCCAGTCCCTGGAGCTGTCCACGGACACCGTCACCCTCGACGGGCCCACCCGCGGGGACCGGTGGCCGGACGCCCCGGGGACCGGCTCACGCAGGCTGCTGCTGCCGCGCTGGCCGGTCACCGCGGTCACTTCCGTGACCATCCTGGGCGACGACGCGGCCGACGAGGTCCTGGAGCACGGCGCCGACCACGACTACACGTGGTCGGAGTCCGGGATCCTCACCCGCGTGGGCGGCTGGTGGCCGACCGGCGACCAGCGCATCCAGGTCGTCTACACCGCCGGACACGCCACGATCCCCAAGGGGGTCAAGCGCGCGACGCTGCGCCTGGCGGCCGCCGCGTGGGGCAATCCCGAGCTGCTGAGCAGCGAGACGCTGGGGGACCACTCGCGGTCGTGGTCGGCCGACGCGCTGGGCATGACCCTGTCCCAGGCCGACATCACGGCGCTGGGCGTGTACCGGGCCCGGACATGATCGGGCACCTCCTGAACCGGCCGCTGCAGGTGTGGCGGCCCGAGACCGTGCCGGACAGTGCCGGCGGGCAGACCACCGCCTGGGCGCTGCAGCCCGACGAGGTCCGCGCGAAGGTCGACCAACCATCCGCGTCTGAGCGGCTGCTGGCGGCGCAGACCGGGCCGAGCACACCCACAGCATCTACCTGCTGCCCGCCGCGGACGTGCGCCGCGGCGACCAGCTGCGTGACGCGAGCAGCGGGGAGACCTGGCGGGTCATGCACGTCGTGGCCCCGTCCAGCACCCGCTACCGCAAGGCCGAATCCCAACTCATCCAAGGAGAGGGGCAGCCCGATGGCTGATCTCACTGCCACGTCCGTGCCCATCGCCACGGGCCTGGCCGATGTCGCCGGCGCCGCCGTCGCCGCGAGCTCCGGCGGCGACACCGCCCCGGTCGGCCCGGGCCGGCTGCTGTACGTCGCCAACGGCGACGCGTCGCCGCACACGGTCACCGTGGCTACACCGGGGACGGTGAAGGGCCACGCGATCGCCGACGCCGTTGTGCCCGTCGCGGCCGGGGACCACGCACTGATCCCGCTCGCGAACGTCTACCGCGGCTCCAACGGGCGCGCTGCGATCACCTACGACGCGGTCACGTCCGTCACGGTCGCCGTACTGGAGATCGAGACGTGACCGCCGAGCAGCAGCGCCCGTACGTGGCGAGCGAGGCGCACGAGTGCAGGCAGCGCGCCGAGGACCCCGACCGCGACACCGTGGAGCGGCTCACCTGGGCCGTCCTCGCCGTCGCCGCCGAGCTGGCCGTCATCCGCCGGCAGGTCAGGAGGTGAGGTGCCGTGGCCAGACGGGGACCGACCGTACGAATCACTGGTCTTGACCGGCTGCGGGTCCAGCTGGACGAGCTGAGCGACGACGTCAAGGAGGCGCTCAAGAAGGCCGTCAAGGAGTCGGCCGAGGCGGTCCGGGACGACACCAAGCGCAACGTGCGCGTCGGTGAGGGCACGCTGCGCGACAACGTCGGCATCGAGTACGAGGAGGACGGCTTCGTCGCCACCGTCGGCTGGCACGATGACCGGCACTTCTACGCCGCGTTCCACGAGCACGGCACCCGACGGTTCCCCGCCCAGCCCGCGCTCGCCCCAGCTCTGGAGGCGGAGCGGCCCCGCTACCGGGCCCGGCTCACCGAAGAGGTCCGGCGGGTGCTGCGATGAGCACCCCCACCCCGGGCCTGGCCCTCCTGCCCGTGCAGATCGCCGTGTACGGCGCGCTGCAGGCCGACGCCGCCCTGGGGACGCTGGTGACGGGCGTGTTCGACTTCGTCGAGGAGGGCCAGCCCTACCCCTACGTCCACGTCGGCGAGGCGATCGAGACACCGGACAACGCGCACGACCGGCACGGCGCCGAGACCGTGATCACCCTGCACGTGTGGTCGCAGTACCGCGGCTACGCCGAGGCGCTGCGGATCGCCGGCCGGGTCGTGGAGGTCCTCGACCACACGCCGCTCAGCATCGACGGGCACCACCACGTGGCGACCCGCTTCGAGTTCTCCCAGACCCTCACCGACCCGGAGCCGCCGGGCGACATCCGGCACGTCGTGCTGCGGTTCCGCATCGTCACCGACGTCACCGGCGCCTGACCGGCGCCCCACTCACACCCCAAGGAGGCCCGCGTGGCTGGCACCGATGCCTTCGGCACCCAGTTCAAGCGCGACACCACCGGCAGCGGCAGCTTCGCCGTGATCGCCAACGTCAGTGACATCTCCGGGCCCGAGCGGTCCCGCGAATCGATCGAGGTCACCGCCCACGACTCCCCCGACAAGTACCGCGAGTTCATCAAGGGGTTGAAGGACGGCGGGGAGGTCACCCTCACGCTCAACTACGCCCCCACCGACTCCTCCCACCAGGCCCTCGATGCGGACTTCGAGGAGGACGACCTGCGCGACTACCAGGTCGTGCTGCTCCCCGGCACGGTCGACGAGTGGACGTGGGAGTTCTCGGCCCTCATCACCAGCATCGGCGACGCGTTCCCCACCGACGACAAGATGGAACGCGAGGCCACTTTCAAGATCAGCGGCAAGCCGACGCTCACCGCCACCGGCGCGTAAGGAGAGACATCACATGGGCCTCAAGGACCAGATCCGCGCTGCGGACGACATCCCCGTCCACCACGACGTCGAGATCCCCGAGTGGGCACCCGGCGCACGCTTCCGCGTGTGCGGCCTGCCCGACGAGGACTGGGAGGAGTACCAGAACAAGCTGTCCAAGATGCAGTTCCAGCAGGGCAAGAACAGCGCCGAGATGGCCCTGCGCTCCAACAAGGCCGAGATCGTCGCCAAGGCCCTCTACGACCAGGACACCGGAGAGCTGGTGTTCCCCGACCTGCGCGAGGGCATCGCGATCCTACGGAAGAAGAACGCGGGCATCGTCAACGGCCTGTTCAACCTGGTCAAGCACCTGTCCGGTGATGACCGGGACTTCATGCAGAAGGTGCAGGCGGCCGAAGAGGATTTCGGCGACGGCCAGAGCTGAGGTTCCAGTACGACCTGGCCGTGGCCTTCCGTATCCCGCCGTCGCAGGTGCTGGAGCGGTTCACCGAGCGGGAGCTGGCCCGCCTGCTCGCCTACCAGAACCTCTACGGGCCCATCGGCCCGAGCAGGCTGGACGTGCTGTTCGCGCGGCTCGGCATGGACGTGGCCGCACCCCACATGCGCAAGGGCGCACGTCCGCGCCTGCAGGACCACCTGATGGTGTGGTCCCGCAAAGCCAGGCCGCGCCGTACCGGCCGCGAGCTCCTCGGCATCGTCCAGGGCATCCAGGCCGGCTTCGAGAAGCGGGCGGACAAGGGGGTGCGTCGTGGCTCTGCTCGATGAGCTGCTGATCCGCATCGGCATGGACTCCACCGGAGTCGACCAGGGAACCCAGGAGGTCCAGGGCCGCCTGGACGGCCTCGCGGCGCCCGCCGCCGCGGCCGGCGGTCTGGCCGGCGCCGTGTTCGTCGCCGGGATCACGCAGGCGATGGACATCGCCTCCGCCCAGCACAAGCTGCAGAACCAGCTCGGCCTGACCGCCGAGGAAGCCGAGCGCGCCGGCGACGTCGCCGGTGAGGTGTTCTCCGCCGGGTTCGGCCAGTCCCTCGGGGACGTCAACGCCGCGCTTGGCGGCATCCACTCCGGCATCGGCGACCTGGGCGAGTTCACCGAGGCCGAGCTGCAGGACATGAGCAAGCAGGCCCTCGCCCTCGCCGACACATTCGAGACCGACGTGGCAGACGCCACCGGGGCCGTCGGCCAGCTCATCAAGACCGGGCTGGCCGCCGACGCCACCGAGGGCTTCGACCTCGTCACCAAGGCCATGCAGACCATCCCCGCAGAGCTGCGCGGGGACCTGCTGCCCACGATCCAGGAGTACTCCACCCAATTCCGGCGTATCGGGCTGGACGGGCAGACCTCGATGGGCCTGCTGCAGCAAGCCGTCCAGGCCGGCGCCCGCGACCTCGACCAGGTCGCCGACGGCATCGGCCAGTTCGGAGAGATCACCCTCGCCGGCAGCGACGCCGCGAAGGAAGCGTTCAAGAGCATCGGCCTGAACGGCACCGAGATGGCCAAGCTGATGGGCCGGGGCGGCGCCTCCGCGCAGAAGGCCCTGCAGATGACGATGGACGCACTGCGCGGCACCGAGAACGAGACCACGAAGCTGAACGCCGCCGCTGCCCTGTTCGGCGATCCAGCCAACGTGATGGGCGAGGCCCTGTTCGCGCTCGACCCGGCCACCGCCGCAGCGTCGACCGGCATGAACCAGGCCGCGGGCGCCGCGAAGGGCCTGGCCGGCTCGATGGAAGCCGACCCCGCGCAGCAGATGGACGCCGCCATGCGGCAGCTGATGATGACGCTCGGCGAAGCGCTCCTGCCGATCGTCAAGTCGGTCAGCGAGTTCATGAGCGAGAACAAAGAGATCATGCAGATCGCTGTGCCGGTCGTGCTCGGCCTGGTCGCCGCGCTCGCGGTGATGGCGGTCGTGATCTGGGCCGTGAACGCCGCGATGTACGCGAACCCGAT
>NZ_MKXB01000220.1:0-83104 GCF_001865245.1 Streptomyces sp. CC53
CCGCCGCACCCAGCAGCGCCGCCACCACCAGCAGCTGCACCGCCGGCACCGCCGCGTACGGCAGCCCCGCCGCCACCGGCAGCGCGCACACCACCAGCGCGCCCAGACCCAGCGCCCCGCACCGCGCGGCCACCCGCACGCCCGGACCCCCGGCCCCGGCGGGCACCGCGGCCCCCGACACCAGCACCCCCGCCACGAGGGCCACCGCGACCACCGCCGGCCACACGGCGAGCGGACCCACCGTGGCCGGCCCCGCCGGGACCGCACCCGACCACACCTCCGGCACCCGCGCCGCCTGCACCAGCACCAGCGGCGGCACGGCCACCAGCAGACCCGCCCACATCAACCCGTCCGACGCCCACACCAGCCCGCGCCGCACCCCCTGCGGCACCACCCGAGTCGCCGGCCGCACCGCCACGGCCACCGCCGGCAGCGCCGCGCACACCACGTACCCCGTCCACACCCACGCGGCGGGCGCCACCGCGCGCAGCAGCCCGCCGCCCGCAGCCGTCCACGCCGACGCCGCCACGACCGCGCACGCCACCGCCCCGACGCCCGACACCCGCCACGCGACCGCCGTACCCAGCACAGCGCCCGCCAGCAGCAGCACGGCGGGCTCCACACCCCCCCGCAGCGACGCCTCCGCACCGGTCAGCAGGGCCGGCCCGGCGGTCAGCGCGGCCGCCACCCACGCGGACGCGCCCACCGCCGCCGAGCGCACCCGCAGCGCCAGCGCCGCATCCGCCGCACCCGTCGCCAGCAGCGCCCACGCGACCGCCTGCCCGTCGCCCCCGAGGGCCACCACCGCCAGCACCGGCGGCAGTTGCCCCGCGCAGACCGCCGCCGGCAGCGGCGCCCGCAGGCCCCGGACCAGCAGCCCGTACCCGGCCCACACCACGGCGAGCAGCGCCGCCGCCACCGCCGCGTACCCCGAAGCGCCCCACGCCCACGGCTCCGCGACGAGGTACAGCGCCAGAGCGTCGAGCAGCGTCAGCACCAGCGCCAGCGCCGCCACCGCCTCCGCCGTCGCCGACAGGCCGCGCCGCAGCAGCAGCACCGGGACACCGAGCGCCACGACCGTCACCACGCTCAGCACCGCCGTACGGCCACCGATTCCGAGCGCCCCCCAACTCACCAGCGTGAACGCCAGCGCGGCGACCGCCAGCAGCGTCCCGCCCAGCGTCAGCAGCGCCGTCCGCACACCCCGCGGCGACGCCTCACCACCCGCCCGGCCGCCCCACCCCGGGGCGTCCGGTGCCTGCGCACCCTCCACCCGCAGAACCCCCAGCAGCCACGTGCGGCGTGCCAGCAGCCACGAGCGGCGTGCGTCCAGGCGTTCCAGTTCGCGATCGATGAGCACCAGCTCCTGAGCCGGTGAAGGGAGGCTGTCCATGCCAGGCAGTGTGGGGCCCGTCACGCCCGCGCGACATGCGCGCGCCTACTCAGATCCGGGTGAGTACGCCTTCCCCGGCGCACACTTCCCCCATGGACTGGAGCCACTACCGCTTCCGCAGCGTCTGGACCCTTCCCGCCGCGCCCGACACCGTCCACGCCATCCTCGCCGCTCCCGAGGACTACCCGCGGTGGTGGCCCCCCGTGCGCGACGTGGCCGTCCACGGCGACACCGCGACCGCCCGGGTCCGCTCCGTCCTGCCGTACACCCTCACCGTGCACCTGTCCCTGACCGAGCGCCGCCGAGACGGCCCCGCGCGCGTCCTCGAAGCGGCCCTCACCGGTGACCTGGAGGGCTGGGCCCGCTGGACGCTCACCCCCCGCCGCGGCCACCGCACCCGTGCCGTCTACGAACAGGACGTCCACGCCCGCGCCCCCCTGCTCCGCCGCCTCGCCCTGCCCGGACGACCCCTCTTCCGTGCCAACCACGCCTGGATGATGCGCGCCGGCCGGCGCGGCCTCACCGCCCGGCTCCGCGCGGTTTGATCGATGCAGCCCGGGGCCTGTATGGTTCAGTGCGTTCCCGGGCGATTAGCTCAGCGGGAGAGCGCTTCGTTCACACCGAAGAGGTCACTGGTTCGAACCCAGTATCGCCCACCGACCGGAAGGCCGGCCCACGTTTCACCGGGTCGGCCTTCGGCCGTTCCCGGCCGTGCGCCGTGGACCCCGGTACCGGTACGCGATCACGCGGCCGCCGCCGACTGCTCGGGTCGCAGCGGCCACGCCGGATCCACCGCCTCCTCCGAGCCGTTCCGCGCGAACCACGCCTGCAGCCCCCGCGCCTGCGCGGCATGCCAGACCGCCTGCCGGGCGTGCAGCTCCGCCACCGACAGCTCCGCGACCCGCTCGGCGAACCGCCGCCCCACCGCCCGTACGACCTCCAGCGCGGCCGCCGCGTCCTGCGCCGCGTCATGCGCCCCGTCCAGCACCACCTCGTAGTGCGCGCACAGGTCCGTCAGCGTGCGGCGCCCCTTGCGGTACCGGTCCAGGTGCTTGTCCAGCACCCGCGGATCCAGCACGCACAGCGACACGTTCTGCAGGTACCGCCCCAGTGAGGACGCCCGGTGCCGCCGCAACTCCCGGTCCAGCAGCGTCAGATCGAAGGGGGCGTTCATCACCACCAGCGGCCGCCCCGCCGCGCACTGCTCCACGAGCAGCCGCGCTATCTCCTCCATCACCGGCGCGGGCCACCGCCCGAACCGCTGGAGGTGCCCGTCCGTCAGACCGTGGACCTCCGTCGCCGCGGCGGGCACCGGGACACCGGGGTTCACCAGCCACCGCGTCGCCCGCAGCCGGCCCCCCGGCACGTCCTGCACCACCACCGCCGCCGAGACGATCCGGTCCCGCTCGACGTCCACACCCGTCGTCTCCGTGTCGAACGCGGCCAGAGGACCCTCGTACCAGTGCGCCATAGCCCGAACTCCTCGCACATCACCGGCAGATGGACCGATCCCCTGCCGAACCGGTGATACCCGGACCGTTTGCCCCGTACGCCGTCCGGTCACAACAACCCTGAAAGAGCACGCAACTGACGCTCAGCCAGCCCGGAAGGCACAAGGAGCCATGGCGCTCGCGGCGTACCCTGACCCCGCAGACCCGGGAGGCTCAAGAGCCCGGGAACACCCCGCCACCCCCCACGCCCCACCCACCACGGCGACCGACAGCACCCCGCCCCCCGCACCGGCACCCCACGTTCCTCACGCGCGCGGCTCCCTCGCCCCCACCGCCTGCATGGAGACCCTCCAGGTGGGCTACCTCCACGCCGTCGCAGCCGCAGCAGGATGCACGCTCTCCCAACCCTTCCCCGACAACGGCATCGACTGGCACGTCAGCCACAGCGCCCCCGGTCACACCGTCGACGACGAAGTCACCATAAAGATCCAGCTCAAGGCCACGTACCAGATACCACCGCAACCCCCCGGACCTGCCTTCTCGTTCACCCTCGACAACGCCCACCTCGCCAAACTGGCCCGCACGCCCGTCGCCGTCCACAAGATCCTCGTCGTCATGCTCGTCCCCCGCACCCAGGACGACTGGCTGCGCGCCCACCACGACCGGCTCGACCTGCGCCACTGCTGCTACTGGACCAACCTCGCCGGCCACCCCGTCACCGGACGGCACCGCACCACCGTCCGCATCCCCACCTCACGGATCTTCGACGACCGGGCCCTCTGCGCGATCATGACCCGGGTCGGCGCGGGAGGGAGACCCTGATGCACCACCGGCCCACCGGACCGGCCGACCCCGACCCCCGCGTCCTCACCGCCCTCCTCCACCGGCACGGCTGGCAGCCCCACGGCAGCCGCACCGGACCCTGCACCCGCTGGACCCCGCCGCCGGGCCACACCGCAGGCCCCGTCAGCCTCCTGGTGCCCGCCGGACGTATCTTCCCCGACTCCGGCGACCTCCTCGCCGAAGCCGTCGCCGCCCTCGTCCGCTGCCCCGACCCCACCGCCCGCGACATCCTCACCGGCCTCACCACCCCCAGCGACGAGATCCGATGGACCCGCGACACCCCCCACCCCGCCGCCCATGACGCCGCACCCTGGACCGCGGACGCACACCTGCGCGCCTCCGCCCGGCAACTCCTCCTCGCCGCCGCCCTCGCCGTCCACGGACCGGCCCGCCACCACGGCGCCCGCCACCGCCGCAGCGCCCGGCGCCTCCTCGACCCCGTCCTCGTCGGCACCGCACCCGCCTCCCGCGCCCTCACCGCCTTCGTTCCCGTCGACCCCGGCCGCCCCCTCACCGAACGCCTCCACCACGCCCTCCACGCCACCCGCGACGCCGTCGACTACCAGCGCGCCACCGGCCGCGCCGACGCCTTCGACACCGCCGTCGCCGCAGGCGCCAGCCGCGAACTCACCGAAGCCCTCATCGCCCTCGTCCACGGCACCCAGGGCGCCGCCGTCACCCTCGCCTGGGCCCCCGCGCCCGGCCCTCCCCGCGACTGCGCCGCCCGCCCCGGGCCCGTCGAGTTCACCCCCGGCGACCTCCCCGCCCTGCGCCGCGCCTCCAGCCGGTACCTGAACGACGAACCCGCCGTACCGGCAAGGATCACCGGCACCGTCGTACGCCTCCGCCGCGCCGCCCCGAGCGGGCCGGGCACCGTCCGGCTCCGCGTGCTGGCCGGCGCCGACGTGGCCCACCTGCGCGTCACCCTCGACGAGGACGGCTACCGCACCGCCGTCCGCGCCCACCTCGCCGGGCTGCCCCTGCGCGTCTCCGGCCGGCTGGAGAGCCGCGGCGGCTTCCGCAGGCTCACCGGCGCCCACGGCGTCGCACCGGTGCAGGTGGACGCGGCGGAGCGGGAGCGGCTGCTCAAGGCGCACGACGAGGACTGAAGGGCCGGGGCGGAACGGTTTCGCGGAGGAGGAGCGCGGCTCGGTACCATGCCAGGACGTATCGCGCGCGCCGTGGGAACGGCCGCGCTGCCCCCCTTCAGTCAGGAGAGACCGGTGTCAGACGTCCGTGTGATCATCCAACGCGATTCCGAGCGGGAAGAGCGCGTGGTGACGACGGGCACTACGGCCGCCGACCTCTTCCCCGGCGAGCGCACCGTCGTCGCGGCCCGCGTGGACGGCGAGCTGAAGGACCTCGCGTACGAGCTGAAGGACGGCGAGACCGTCGAGGCCGTCGGGATCTCCTCCGAGGACGGCCTCGCCATCCTGCGCCACTCCACCGCGCACGTCATGGCCCAGGCCGTCCAGGAGCTCTTCCCCGAGGCCAAGCTGGGTATCGGCCCGCCGGTCAAGGACGGCTTCTACTACGACTTCGACGTCGAGAAGCCGTTCACGCCCGAGGACCTCAAGGCCATCGAGAAGAAGATGCAGGAGATCCAGAAGCGGGGCCAGCGCTTCTCCCGCCGCGTCGTCACCGACGAGGCCGCCCGCGAGGAACTGGCCGGCGAGCCGTACAAGCTGGAGCTCATCGGTCTCAAGGGCTCCGCCTCCAGCGAGGACGGCGCGGACGTCGAGGTGGGCGCCGGCGAGCTGACCATCTACGACAACCTGGACCCGAAGACCGGCGACCTGTGCTGGAAGGACCTGTGCAGGGGCCCGCACCTGCCCACCACCAGGAACATCCCGGCGTTCAAGCTCATGCGGAACGCCGCCGCCTACTGGCGCGGCAGCGAGAAGAACCCCATGCTCCAGCGGATCTACGGCACCGCCTGGCCGTCCAAGGACGAGCTGAAGGCGTACCTGGACTTCCTCGCCGAGGCCGAGAAGCGCGACCACCGCAAGCTCGGCAGCGAGCTGGACCTCTTCTCCATCCCGGAGCAGATCGGCTCCGGCCTCGCGGTCTTCCACCCGCGCGGCGGCATCATCCGCCGCGTCATGGAGGACTACTCGCGCCGCCGGCACGAGGAGGAGGGGTACGAGTTCGTCTACACCCCGCACGCGACCAAGGGGAAGCTCTTCGAGACCTCGGGTCACCTGGACTGGTACGCCGACGGCATGTACCCGCCCATGCAGCTCGACGAGGGCGTGGACTACTACCTCAAGCCCATGAACTGCCCCATGCACAACCTGGTCTTCGACGCGCGGGGCCGCTCGTACCGCGAGCTGCCCCTGAGGCTGTTCGAGTTCGGGACGGTGTACCGGTACGAGAAGTCGGGCGTCGTGCACGGTCTGACCCGCGCCCGCGGCTTCACACAGGACGACGCGCACATCTACTGCACCCGCGAGCAGATGGCCGAGGAGCTCGACAGGACGCTGACCTTCGTCCTGAACCTGCTGCGGGACTACGGTCTGACCGACTTCTACCTGGAGCTGTCGACCAAGGACGAGACGAAGTTCGTCGGCAGCGACGAGGTCTGGGAAGAGGCCACCGAGACCCTGCGCAAGGTCGCCGAGAAGCAGGGCCTGCCCCTCACCCCCGACCCGGGTGGCGCGGCCTTCTACGGCCCGAAGATCTCCGTCCAGGCGCGGGACGCCATCGGCCGCACCTGGCAGATGTCGACCATCCAGCTCGACTTCAACCTGCCGGAGCGTTTCCATCTGGAGTACACGGCGGCCGACGGCACCAAACAGCGCCCGGTCATGATCCACCGTGCGCTGTTCGGCTCCATCGAGCGGTTCTTCGCCGTGCTGCTGGAGCACTACGCGGGCGCCATGCCCCCGTGGCTGGCCCCGGTCCAGGCGGTCGGCATCCCGGTCGGCGACGCGCACGTCGCATACCTCCAGGAGTTCGCCGCCGAGGCTAAGCGGAAGGGCCTGCGGGTCGAGGTGGACGCCTCGTCGGACCGGATGCAGAAGAAGATCCGCAATCAGCAGAAGCAGAAGGTCCCGTTCATGATCATCGTCGGCGACGACGACATGAGCGCGGGCACGGTCTCCTTCCGCTACCGCGACGGTTCGCAGAAGAACGGCATTCCGCGTGACCTCGCGCTGCAGGAGCTCGTCGACGCTGTCGAGCGCCGCATTCAGGTGTGACGCTGTCCCCGTGTGAGCGGGGGTGATCCCGGCCCGGAGAAGGCCGTCGGGTGGGACGCAGTCCGGTCCCCTCACACGCGGGGGTCGTAGGGGGCGGTACCCGGCCGGGTACCGCCCCTCGGCGCATCCGCCGTCCCCGTGAGCCCATATGCTGATCCGCATGACGAATGAGCCGGAGCAGCAGATCGGAGTGGGGACGCCGGACGCGTTCCAGCGCCTGTGGACGCCCCACCGGATGGCCTACATCCAGGGCGAGAACAAGCCCACCGGCTCGGGGGCCGACGACGGCTGCCCGTTCTGCTCGATCCCGGCCAAGTCCGACGAGGACGGTCTGATCGTCGCCCGCGGCGAGAGCGTCTACGCGGTGCTGAACCTGTACCCGTACAACGGCGGGCACCTCATGATCGTCCCGTTCCGGCACGTCGCCGACTACACGGAGCTCGACGGGCCCGAGACCGCCGAGCTGGCCGAGTTCACCAAGCGGGCCATGAAGGCGCTGCGCGCCGCGTCCGGCGCGCACGGCTTCAACCTCGGGATGAACCAGGGAGACGCGGCCGGCGCCGGCATCGCCGCCCACCTCCACCAGCACATCGTCCCCCGCTGGGGCGGCGACACCAACTTCATGCCCGTCACCGCCCACACCAAGGTCCTGCCCCAGCTCCTCGCCGACACCCGGCGCATGCTCGCGGAGGCGTGGCCCGCCGTCTAGTGCTGTGACCGCATAGGTTCACCGGCTTGGCGATGCCGGCGCGCGAAACGGTGGGGGTTCCCGCCCCGTGGGATGAGTCGAGGGCCGTGAGGGGCGAGCGAAACCGGTTGCGGGTGCGGACCGGTGCCTGAGAGCGTGTGGGTTCCCGCAACTGCGACGAGGCTTGGATGACGATCTACTTCTACGGCGCGGACGAAGTCCCCTACGGCTGCTTCTCCAACTTCTCTGCGCACGACCTGGAACTCGATGGGCACATGTGGCCGACCTCGGAGCACTACTTCCAGGCCCAGAAGTTCATCGGCACCCGTCATGCCGATCTCATCCGTCGGGCTCGCACGCCGCTGCGTGCCGCCGAGTTGGGCCGGGACTCTTCCAGGCCGTTGCGGCGGGACTGGGAGCGTGTCAAGGACGACGTGATGCGCCGTGCCGTGGCGGCCAAGTTCCGAGCGCATGCGGACATCCGCGGCATCCTGTTGTCCACCGCCGACGAGGAGATCGTCGAGGACACCGGCACCGACCACTACTGGGGCCGCGGCAGGACCGGGACCGGCAAGAACATGCTGGGCCGGATCCTGATGCGCACCCGCAATCAACTCCGCGCCGAAGCCGACGGAGGTCACGGTCACTTCGGGTAGCGCACTCGGGCCGTGCTGCCCATGCCGGGGCCCGGGGACGGGCGGGGCGGTCAGGCTGCAGCGGCGCGGGAGCGTCCGCCCCAGCGGATGCCCTTCTCGCTCCGGATGCGGGCGCGTTCGCAGCGCTGGGCGGCGAGCACGTCCGGGTGGCGGGCGTTGGCGTTGCGCCAGCGCAGTGTGAGCAGGCGGGGACGGCCTCCCGCCCACCGAGGGTCCAGGCAGGCCAGGCCGATCTCGTTGAACCGGTGGATCACATCCCGCACCGTGTCCTCGTCCGCCTGCACGAGCCGGGCGATCACCGGCACCCGGTTGCCACCGGCCGACGCGAGCAGCATCATTGCCCGCCGGTAGCGCACTGTGTTCGCGCTACCCCGACGCACGATCCGCTGTAACTGCTGACCTTCATGATCGGTGAGATTGCGGATCCTGACCGGCTCTGCCGTGGCGCCCTCCGAGCTGCACGTCTCGCGACATCCAACCGGCCGAGGGCGCGCCGGCGCCACCCCGGTGAACGTTGTCAGTCACAGCACTAGGCCCGGCCCCCGGCCGCGTCGGTCCTCGACCCCCCGGCCTCACGCGTCGTACACGTCGGCCTTCTTCGGGGCCGGGTCCGCGGAGAAGCTGCTGCCCGCCATCGAGCTGGTGTCCACGCCGTGCTCCTCCAGCATCTTCACGGTCGCCGCGTGGACCGCGCGCATCACCGGAGTCGCCGCGCGGATGGCGTCGTCGGCCATGAACCGGTGCTTCCACGGGGCTTCCGCCCACACGTGGCGCAGACCGAAGGGCTCGGGCAGCACCAGCTTCCCGCCGAGGAAGTCCAGGACCGGCGGGAACCACGTCAGGGGGGCGCGCACCGCCAGCCGGACGACCTCGTTCGTCTCGATCAGGGGGAGCTTGACCTCCTTGGTCTCCCAGAACCGGAACGTCTTCGGGACGGACTTCGACCTGCCCGCCGGCTTGTCGAAGAAGAGCCCGTGGACGGGACCGAGGGCGTGGCCGGAGACCTCGATGCGGAGGGTGTGCAGCAGCGCCGTGACGGTGACCAGCATCGTCAGGACGAGCTGGCCGTCCCATAGGACGAACTGGACGCCCAGATAGTGGCGGTTGCCCTTGCCGAACTGGTTCTCGTTGCAGACCCGCTGGATCTCGTGCGGTTTGACCTGGAAGGCGACGACGTCCTCGCCGTCGGGCCGGGACACCGCCTTCGCCCCGTCGCCCACGGGGACCACGATCCAGTGGTTGACCGAAGGGACCGGGAAGCCGCTCTTGAGCGAGCCGCGTTCCAGGAGCTTCAGCTGGTCGTGGATGGGGCGTATGACGTCCCAGGTGCGGAAGGCGTGGATCTCCTTGCCGTCGCGGGGCTTCAGTTCCTCCGCGAGGTGCCAGCCGCCCCAGCGGGTGCCCATGCCGAGTATGCCCCGGGGGCCGGCGTAGAAGACGACGTTGGAGCGCTGCTCCGCGGTGAGCTTCTCCAGGTTCTGGCGGAGCTCCTCGGCAGCCGTCTCGCCGGGGTTGCGGGGCACCGCCTCGGGGATCTTCGCGGCGACGCCGCCGCCGCTGAGGAGGCCGTCCCAGCGGGCGCGCAGGTCCTTCGCGGTCTTCTCGCAGACGTGCTTCGCGAGGTACCAGCCGATCACCGGGGCGATGACCATGGCGCGCACGTACAGCGACCAGAAGCCGGTGACGGGGAGCTTGACCAGGACGAGCACGGCCAGGATCCCGGCGCCGATCAGGAGGGCGGTGCTGAGGGCCCCGGCCTTCTTGCCGTCCGCGCCGGACATGCTGCGGCGGAGCTGGAAGACGACCAGCCACAGCAGGAGCCCGGGGAGGAAGGCGACGCCGCACAGCAGGGTGATGAGGGTGAGGCGGGTGTCGCGCTGCTTGCGGATGCGGTTCGCGGCCAGGCAGTGCTCGACGACGGGCTGCGGCTCGGTGCCGAAGGACTGGATGACGGGTGCGCGGCCGCCGCCGAGCATGCGCACGGTCACGGCGCGGCAGAACGCCTCGCCGAGGTTGGGTTCGAAGAGGCTGAACTTGCCCTTCTTGACGGTGGATTCGTACCAGTCGTTGTTGGCCTTGAGGATGTCCTCGACCGGGCTGTCGCGGTAGGCGGCGGACGCCAGGGCGTTGGTGGCCACCGTCTGCGCTGCCGAGCCCTGGAGCGGGACCTGTGCCCCGGGGCCGAATCCGTCCATTGTCACTGCCGCCCCCATCGACGCCTGTGCCGCCACCGCTGCCCTTGCCTGCCGTGCTCCGCCTTGCGGCCTTCCCAACTCGGTGGCGGCGCACACCTGGTGAGCTGGGCGCTCCAGCCTATCGGGGACACGGGCCGCGCGGCAGGGCGCTTCCCGGCACATGCGGCGCAGCCGGTCGTACCGCCCTCCGCGGGCGGCACGACCGGCTGCGTGCGGTCAGGAGGCGGCGTCGGCGCGCACCTTCTCGGCGAGGTGCGGGGGCATGGCCTCGTGGCGTGCGTAGGTGCGGTGGAAGCGGCCGGTGCCGTGGGACAGGGAGCGCAGGTCGATGGCGTACCGGTCGATCTCCGACTCGGGGACGTCGGCGCGGACGAGCGTCCTGCCGGGGGCGGCCTGCTCGGTGCCGACGACCCGGCCGCGGCGGCCCGACAGGTCGCTCATCACGGGCCCGACGTACTCGTCGGGGATGAGAACCTGCACGTCCGCGACGGGTTCCAGCAGGCGGATGGCGGTGTCGGCGGCGGCTTCGCGCAGGGCCAGGGCGCCGGCGGTCTGGAAGGCGGCGTCCGAGGAGTCCACGGAGTGGGCCTTGCCGTCGAGCAGGGTGACGCGGACGTCGACGAGGGGGTAGCCGGCGGTGACGCCACGGGCGGCCTGGGCGCGCACGCCCTTCTCGACGGAGGAGATGAACTGGCGGGGGACGGCGCCGCCGACGACCTTGTCGACGAACTCGATGCCGGAGCCCTGGGGGAGGGGTTCGACCTCGATCTCGCAGATGGCGTACTGGCCGTGGCCGCCGGACTGCTTGACGTGGCGGCCGCGCGCCGAGGCCCTGCCGCCGAAGGTCTCGCGGAGGGCGACCTTGTGGGGGACGGCGTCGACGTGGACGCCGTAGCGGCTGCGCAGCCGTTCCAGGGCGACCTCCACATGGGCTTCGCCGAGGCACCAGAGGACGACCTGCCGGGTGTCCTGGTTCTGTTCGAGCCGCATGGTCGGGTCCTCGGCGGCGAGCCGGGCCAGCCCCTGGGAGAGCTTGTCCTCGTCGGCCTTGCTGTGGGCCCGGATGGCGACGGGCAGCAGCGGGTCGGGCATGGCCCAGGGTTCCATGAGGAGCGGGTCGTCCTTGGCGGACAGGGTGTCCCCGGTCTCGGCGCGGGTGAGTTTGGCGACGCACGCGAGGTCGCCCGCGACGCACTGGCCGAGAGGGCGCTGCTGCTTGCCGAAGGGGGCGAAGAGCGCGCCGACGCGCTCGTCGACGTCGTGGTCCTCGTGCCCCCGGTCGGTGAGCCCGTGCCCGGACACGTGGACCGTGTCGTCGGGGCGCAGGGTGCCGGAGAAGACGCGGACGAGCGAGATGCGGCCGACGTACGGGTCGGAGGTCGTCTTGACGACCTCGGCGGCCAGCGGGCCCGCGGGGTCGCAGGTGAGGGCCGGACGCGGCCGGCCGTCGGGGGTGGTGACCTCGGGGACCGGGTGTTCGAGGGGGGTGGGGAAGCCGCGGACGATGAGGTCGAGGAGTTCGACGGTGCCGAGGCCGTGGGGGGTGCCCGGGGCGGCGGGGGCGGCGGCGAGCACCGGGTGGAAGGTGCCCCGGGCCACGGCCTTCTCCAGGTCGTCGACGAGGGTCTTCAGGTCGATGTCCTCACCGCCGAGGTAGCGGTCCATGAGGGACTCGTCCTCGCTCTCGGCGATGATGCCTTCGATGAGGCGGTTGCGCGCCTCCTGGAGGAGCGGGGCCTGTGCCTCGTCCGGGAGGTTCTCCTGCCGTTCCCCGGTGGAGTAGTCGAAGATCTTCTGGGTGAGGAGCCCGACGAGCCCGGTGGCGGGCGCGTGTCCGTCGGGGGCCTCGGGGCCGAGGACGGGAAGGTAGAGGGGGAGTACGGCGTCGGGGTCGTCGCCGCCGAAGATCTCGGCGCAGATGCGGGTGAGCTGCTCGAAGTCGGTGCGGGCGGTGTCGAGGTGGGTCACGACGATGGCCCGGGGCATGCCGACGGCGGCGCACTCCTCCCAGAGGAGGCGGGTGGACCCGGCGACGGCGTCGGCTTCCTGCGCCGCGGAGACCACGAACAGCGCGGCGTCGGCGGCGCGCAGTCCGGCGCGGAGCTCCCCGACGAAGTCGGCGTACCCGGGGGCGTCCAGCAGGTTGATCTTGCAGCCGTCCCAGGTGAGGGGCACGAGGGAGAGCTGGACGGAGCGCTGCTGGCGGTGCTCGATGTCGTCGTGGTCGGAGATGCTGGTGCCGTCCTCGACGCGTCCGGCGCGGTTGACGGCGCCGGCGGTGAGGGCGAGCGCCTCGACGAGGGTGGTCTTGCCGGAGCCGCTGTGGCCGACCAGTACCACGTTCCTGAGGGATGAGGGCTGGTCGACCGTCGGAGCCCTGCCGGCGGCCCCGGGGTTGGTGTTCGCCTTGTCGCCCATGGTTCTTCCTCCCGATCGCTGCTGGACGGTGAGGTGGGGGGCGCGGGCGCGGGGGAGCGGTGCGGGTGCGGTCCCGGGCGCGGCGGGCACGGGTCCGGCCCGGTCGGGCAGCTCCGGCGGTGCCCGCGGTCGTCCTTCGAGCTTTCCACTGTGTCGGGTCCGCGTCCATACGGCGGACACCTCGCGCGGCCGCGTCCGGCCGGGGTGTCGTGCGGGTGCCCGGCGGTGCCGCGGTGCGGTGCCTGGCTACGATGGGCCCGCCGGTGGCCGTGGGGGCCGCCCGGCACCTCCGGACCCTCGGGAAGGCCATGCTGAACAAGTACGCGCGTGCATTCTTCACGCGTGTTCTCACGCCGTTCGCCGCGTTTCTGCTCCGCCGTGGGGTGAGCCCCGACGCGGTGACGCTCGTCGGGACGGCGGGTGTCGTGGCGGGGGCGCTGGTGTTCTTCCCGCGGGGGGAGTTCTTCTGGGGCACGATCGTGATCACGCTGTTCGTGTTCTCGGACCTCGTGGACGGGAACATGGCACGGCAGGCGGGGGTGTCCAGCCGCTGGGGCGCCTTCCTCGACTCGACGCTGGACCGGGTCGCGGACGGCGCGATCTTCGGCGGGTTCGCGCTGTGGTACGCGGGGGGCGGGAACGACGACGTGCTGTGCGCGGTGTCGATCTTCTGCCTAGCGAGCGGCCAGGTGGTCTCGTACACCAAGGCGCGCGGCGAGTCGATCGGGCTGCCGGTGGCGGTGAACGGGCTGGTGGAGCGGGCCGAGCGGCTGGTCGTGTCGCTGGTCGCGGCGGGTCTGGCGGGCCTGCACGCCTTCGGTGTGCCGGGCGTCGACGTGCTGCTGCCGGTCGCGCTGTGGTTGGTGGCCGTCGGCAGCCTGGTGACGTTGGGGCAGCGGATGGTCACGGTACGGCGTGAGGCGGCGGAGGCGGACGCCGCGGACAATGGAGGGACGCAGAGGGGGAGCGAGGCCACACCATGAGCCGTGTGAGCGAGCGGTTGACGGACGGGTTGTACGGACTGGGCTGGGGCGCGGTGAAGAAGCTGCCCGAGCCGGCCGCGGCGGGCCTCGGGCGGCGGATCGCCGACAGCGCGTGGAAGCGGCGCGGTGCGGGGGTGCGGCGGCTGGAGGCCAACTTGGCGCGGGTCGTGCCGGACGCCGGCCCGGCGCGGCTCGCGGAACTGTCGCGGGCCGGCATGCGCTCGTACATGCGCTACTGGATGGAGTCGTTCCGGCTGCCTGTGTGGAGCCGGGAGCGGGTGGCGGACTCCTTCTGCCCCAAGGACCTCCACCACCTGACGGACGGCCTGGAGTCCGGGCGCGGTGTGGTGCTCGCCCTGCCCCACCTGGCGAACTGGGACCTGGCGGGCGTGTGGGTCACGCGCGCACTCGGCGTGCCGTTCACGACGGTCGCCGAGCGGCTGAAGCCGGAGTCGCTGTACGACCGGTTCGTGGCGTACCGGGAGTCGCTCGGCATGGAGGTGCTGCCGCACACGGGCGGCGCGGCGTTCGGGACGCTGGCGCGGCGGCTGCGCTCCGGCGGCCTCGTGTGCCTGGTCGCGGACCGCGACCTGTCGGCGTCGGGCGTGGAGGTCGACTTCTTCGGGGAGCGGGCGCGGATGCCCGCGGGGCCGGCGCTGCTGGCCCAGCAGACGGGGGCGCTGCTGCTGCCGGTGACCCTGTGGTACGACGACTCGCCGGTGATGCGGGGGCGGGTGCACCCGCCCGTCGAGGTGCCGGAGTCAGGCAGCCGGGTGGAGAAGACGTCTGTCATGACGCAGGCGCTGGCGGACGCGTTCGCCGGCGGTATCGCCGATCACCCGGAGGACTGGCACATGCTGCAGCGGCTGTGGCTCGCGGACCTGGACCCGGCGAAGGCGCCGCGCGGCGCGGAGGGGCGGCAGCCGTGAGGATCGGCATCGTCTGCCCGTACGCGTGGGACGTGCCGGGCGGCGTCCAGTACCACATCCGGGACCTGGCCGAGGACCTGATCCGGCGGGGGCACGAGGTGTCGGTGCTGGCCCCGGCGGACGACGAGACGCCGCTGCCGCCGTACGCGGTCTCTGCGGGGCGCGCGGTCCCCGTGCCGTACAACGGGTCGGTGGCGCGGCTGAACTTCGGGTTCCTGTCGGCGGCGCGGGTGCGGCGGTGGCTGCACGAGGGCACGTTCGACGTGATCCACATCCACGAGCCGATGTCCCCGTCGCTGGGGCTGCTCGCGTGCTGGGCGGCCGAGGGACCCATCGTGGCGACGTTCCACACCTCCAACCCCAGGTCGCGGGCGATGATCGCGGCCTACCCGATCCTGCAGCCGGCGCTGGAGAAGATCAGCGCGCGGATCGCGGTGAGCGAGTATGCCCGGCGCACCCTGGTCGAGCACCTCGGCGGGGACGCGGTGGTCATCCCGAACGGCGTGGACGTGGACTTCTTCGCCCGGGCCGAGCCCAAGGAAGCGTGGCAGGGCGGGACGCTGGGCTTCATCGGCCGGATCGACGAACCCCGCAAGGGGCTGCCCGTGCTGATGCGGGCCCTGCCGAAGATCTTCGCGGCCCGCCCGGAGGCCCGGCTGCTGGTGGCGGGGCGCGGCGACGAGAAGGAGGCCGTGGCCACGCTGCCGCCGGAGTACCGCGACCGGGTCGAGTTCCTCGGCATGGTCAGCGACGAGGACAAGGCCCGGTTGCTGCGCAGCGTCGACGTGTACGTGGCACCGAACACGGGCGGCGAGAGCTTCGGGATCATCCTGGTGGAGGCCCTGTCCGCGGGCGCACCGGTGCTGGCCAGCGACCTGGACGCGTTCGCGCAGGTGCTCGACGGGGGTGCCGCGGGCGAGCTGTTCGCCAACGAGGACGCGGACGCGCTCGCGGACGCCGCGGTCCGGCTGCTGGGCGACCCGGCCCGGCGCGAGGAACTGCGCACGCGGGGCAGGGCGCACGTGCGGCGCTTCGACTGGTCGACGGTGGGCGCGGACGTCCTCGCGGTGTACGAGACGGTGACGGACGGGGCGGCCTCGGTGGCGGCAGACGAGCGGACGACCGGGCTCAGGGCCCGCTGGGGGCTCGTGCGGGAGTGACGGGCGGCCGCGCGGCCCTCCCGGTGACGGGCGCGGCCGCTGCGGACCTCCCCGCGGTAGGCGGCCGGCCGTGGCGCCTCCCCAGGTCTCCTTGCCTGCTCAGGCTTCCGTGCCCCGATCCGACCACCCGCCCTGGCCGGCTGTCCGCCCAGGCCCCCGTCCCCTGTGGTGTCCTGGCCGGCAGGTCGACCGCCCCCCGCCGGCGGTGCGTGGCGCGTGGCGAAGGCGACTGCCGCCTCCGGTGCCGGGAAGGCGCTGCCCGGCCCTTCGTAGCCGAAGGGGAACACCACGTGCGGCGGTCCGCCGCAGACGATCAGCGGAAGGCCGTCGTGGCCGTCCGCGCCCCAGGGCGGCCCGCTGCGCAGGAAGCGCAGGGTGCCGTGGGGGAAGCAGGGGTAGAGGGCGCACGCCCTCGGCTCGACGTGGGCGGCCGCGGCGACGGCGGCCACCTCGTCGTACGCGGCGCCGCGGGTGCGCGGCTTGCGCTCCAGGAGCCACTGCCAGGCGGTGGGGACGTCGGGGGCTTCGGGCACCGAGCCGTGACCGGCTGCGGGGCCCGCGCGAAACAAGCGATGCGGTCACCGCGGGCCCACGCGCCGCCGCCCTCCTCGGCGCGACCGCCCCGCGGGGCGGAACAGCGGGGCACCCGCGGGACGGCGCCGTGCGGGCGGGGCGCACGCCGGCACCCGGGTAGCCTGTCGGTCCGTGTGGACCACCCTGATCTGGATCGCCGTCGCCCTCGTCGCGATCGGCCTGTACCTGAGCTGGACCGCAGGACGCCTCGACCGCCTGCACGCCCGGCTCGACGCGGCCCGGGCCGCGCTCGACGCGCAGCTGCTGCGGCGGGCGTCGGTGGCGCAGGAGGTGGCCACCTCCGGAATGCTGGACCCGGCGGCGTCGATCGTGCTCTACCAGGCCGCGCACGCCGCCCGGCAGGCCGAGGAGGAGCAGCGGGAGGTCGCCGAGAGCGAGCTCAGCCAGGCATTGCGCGCGGTCTTCGGCGAACCGGAGCAGGTGGAGGCCGTGCGGCGAGTGCCGGGAGGCGAGGAGGCGGCCGGCGAGCTGGCCGCCGCGGTCCGCCGGGTGCCCATGGCGCGGCGCTTCCACAACGACGCGGTGCGCGCGGCGCGGGCGCTGCGCAGGCACCGGAAGGTGCGCTGGTTCCGGCTGGCGGGGCACGCCCCGTTCCCCCTGGCGTTCGAGATGGACGACGAGCCGCCGCACGCCCTGGCCGACCGCGCCGCCCAGGGGTGACCGCCGGGGCGTCGGCCCCGCGGGCCGCCTCGGCCCGGTGGTGCGCCTGGTTCCAGCGGTGCTGCCGGGCGGTGCCGCGTAGGCCCTCACCTGGCACTTCCCGCAAAACGAGCCACCGGCTCACCATTGGCCCTTGATGTGGACCGGTCCCGCCCTGTTTGCTCGCTGTGTTGTCTGGGGCCCCGAACCGTCGGGACCCCGCCCCGTTTTCCGAGTGAGGTCCTCCGTGTCCACCACGCCCACCACCCCGCAGTCCACCGAGTCCCCGGCGACTGGCACCGCGCGCGTCAAGCGCGGCATGGCCGAGCAGCTCAAGGGCGGCGTGATCATGGACGTCGTCACGCCGGAGCAGGCCAAGATCGCCGAGGACGCCGGCGCCGTCGCCGTCATGGCGCTGGAGCGCGTGCCCGCCGACATCCGCAAGGACGGCGGCGTCGCCCGCATGTCCGACCCGGACATGATCGAGGGCATCATCAACGCCGTCTCCATCCCGGTCATGGCCAAGTCCCGCATCGGCCACTTCGTCGAGGCGCAGGTCCTGCAGTCCCTGGGTGTCGACTACATCGACGAGTCCGAGGTGCTCACCCCGGCCGACGAGGTCAACCACTCCGACAAGTGGGCCTTCACCACCCCCTTCGTCTGCGGCGCCACCAACCTGGGCGAGGCCCTGCGCCGCATCGCCGAGGGCGCGGCCATGATCCGCTCCAAGGGCGAGGCCGGCACCGGCAACGTCGTCGAGGCCGTCCGTCACCTGCGCCAGATCAAGAACGAGATCGCCAGGCTGCGCGGCTTCGACAACAACGAGCTGTACGCCGCCGCCAAGGAGCTGCGCGCCCCGTACGAGCTCGTCAAGGAGGTCGCCGAGCTCGGCAAGCTGCCGGTCGTCCTCTTCTCCGCCGGCGGTGTGGCCACCCCGGCCGACGCCGCGCTGATGCGCCAGCTGGGCGCCGAGGGCGTCTTCGTCGGCTCCGGCATCTTCAAGTCCGGCGACCCGGCCAAGCGCGCCGCCGCCATCGTGAAGGCCACCACCTTCTACGACGACCCGAAGATCATCGCGGACGCGTCCCGCAACCTCGGCGAGGCCATGGTCGGCATCAACTGCGACACCCTGCCCGAGGCCGAGCGCTACGCGAACCGGGGCTGGTAAGCAGCCATGAGCACCACCCCCGTGATCGGCGTCCTGGCCCTCCAGGGCGACGTACGGGAGCACCTGATCGCCCTGGCCGCGGCGGACGCCGTGGCCAGGCCGGTCCGGCGCCCCGAGGAACTCGCCCAGGTCGACGGCCTCGTCATCCCCGGCGGCGAGTCCACCACCATCTCCAAGCTGGCCGACCTCTTCGGCATGGCCGCGCCCCTCCGCGAGCGCATCGCGGCCGGCATGCCCGTGTACGGCACCTGCGCCGGCCTGATCATGCTCGCCGACAAGATCCTCGACCCGCGTTCGGGCCAGGAGACCTTCGGCGGCATCGACATGATCGTCCGACGCAACGCGTTCGGCCGGCAGAACGAGTCCTTCGAGGCGGGCGTGGACGTCGCCGGCATCGAGGGCGGCCCGGTGGAGGGCGTCTTCATCCGCGCCCCGTGGGTCGAGTCGGTCGGTGCCGCGGCCGAGGTCGTCGCCGAGTACGACGGCCACATCGTCGCCGTCCGCCAGGGCAACGCCCTCGCCACGTCGTTCCATCCCGAACTGACCGGCGACCACCGGGTGCACGCGCTGTTCGTCGACATGGTGCGCGCCGCCCTGTGACGAGATCCCGGTAGGATCTCTGGG
Source organism: Streptomyces sp. CC53 (assembly GCF_001865245.1). Lineage (GTDB taxonomy): Bacteria > Actinomycetota > Actinomycetes > Streptomycetales > Streptomycetaceae > Streptomyces. The sequence goes on from NZ_MKXB01000220.1 coordinate 18,942, forward strand.
GTTCGTTCGGAATTTGGTTACGCGAAGGAGACAGGCAGATGTCCGGCCACTCTAAATGGGCTACGACGAAGCACAAGAAGGCCGTGATCGACGCCAAGCGCGGCAAGCTCTTCGCGAAGCTGATCAAGAACATCGAGGTCGCGGCCCGCACCGGCGGCGCCGACCCCGAGGGCAACCCCACGCTCTTCGACGCCATCCAGAAGGCGAAGAAGCAGTCCGTCCCGAACAAGAACATCGACTCCGCGGTCAAGCGCGGCGGCGGCCTTGAGGCCGGCGGCGTCGACTACGAGACGATCATGTACGAGGGCTACGGCCCGAACGGCGTCGCGGTGCTCATCGAGTGCCTCACCGACAACCGCAACCGCGCCGCCTCGGACGTCCGTGTCGCCATGACGCGCAACGGCGGTTCCATGGCCGACCCGGGCTCCGTGTCGTACCTGTTCAACCGCAAGGGCGTCGTGATCGTCCCCAAGGGCGAGCTGGCCGAGGACGACGTGCTGGGTGCGGTCCTGGACGCGGGTGCCGAGGAGGTCAACGACCTCGGTGAGAACTTCGAGGTGATCAGCGAGGCCACCGACCTGGTCGCGGTCCGCAGCGCCCTCCAGGAAGCCGGGATCGACTACGACTCGGCAGAGTCCAGCTTCGTCCCGACCATGCAGGTCCAGTTGGACGAGGAGGGCGCGAAGAAGATCTTCAAGCTCATCGACGCCCTGGAGGACAGCGACGACGTGCAGAACGTCTTCGCGAACTTCGACGTGGCCGACGAGGTCATGGCCGCCATCGACTGAGGCCGCCGGACCGCGGCGCCCGGCACGGCCGGGGGCGGTCGGCGTCACGCGGCGCCGACCAGCGGAGGCAGACAGGGCCGGCCGACCGGACACGGTCACCGGCGCGACGCGGCGGGCCGACGGGAACACACCCCGTCGGCCCGCCGCGTTGTCAGTGCCACCCGATAGCCTGCACGAACAGAAGGACCAGGGAGGCTGACGTGCGTGTGCTGGGGGTGGACCCGGGCCTGACCCGCTGCGGGATCGGCGTGGTCGAGGGCGTCGCCGGGCGGCCGCTGACCATGCTCGGCGTCGGAGTGGTCCGCACCCCCGCCGACGCCGACACCCCCGACCGCCTCGTCGCCGTCGAACGGGGCATCGAGGAGTGGCTCGACGCCCACCGGCCCGAACGGGTCGCCGTGGAGCGCGTCTTCAGCCAGCACAACGTCCGCACGGTGATGGGCACCGCCCAGGCAAGCGCGGTCGCCATGCTGTGTGCCGCCCGCCGCGGCATCCCCGTCGCCCTGCACACCCCCAGCGAGGTCAAGGCCGCCGTCACCGGCACCGGCCGCGCCGACAAGGCACAGGTCGGGGCCATGGTGACCCGGCTGCTGCGCCTCGACACGCCACCGAAGCCCGCGGACGCCGCCGACGCCCTCGCCCTCGCCATCTGCCACATCTGGCGGGCCCCCGCACAGAACCGCCTCCAGCAGGCGGTCGCCGCGCACCGAGCTCCGAAAGGCCGCACCGCATGATCGCCTTCGTGAAGGGCCAGGTCGCCGCCCTCGCCCCCACCGCCGCCGTGGTCGAGGTCGGCGGCGTCGGCATGGCCGTCCAGTGCACCCCGAACACCCTCGCCCGCCTGACGGTGGGTCAGCAGGCCGTGCTGCACACCTCCCTGGTGGTGCGTGAGGACTCCCTCACCCTGTACGGCTTCGCGGACGACGACGAGCGACAGGCCTTCGAACTCCTCCAGACCGCCAGCGGCGTCGGCCCGCGCCTCGCCCAGGCGATGCTCGCCGTGCACAGCCCGGACGCCCTGCGCGTCGCGGTCGCGTCAGGCGACGAGAAGGCGCTGACCGCCGTGCCCGGCATCGGCAAGAAGGGCGCGCAGAAACTCCTGCTGGAACTGAAGGACCGGCTCGGGTCCCCCCTCGGCACCCCCGTCGGCACGGCGGGCACCCCGGTCGCCACCGCGCCGCCGCCCTGGCGCGACCAGCTGCACGCCGCTCTGGTCGGCCTCGGCTACGCGCCGCGCGAAGCGGAGGAAGCAGTCGTCGCGGTGGCGCCGCAGGCCGAGGCGGAGGGCGGCGCACCGCAGGTCGGCCAGCTCCTCAAGGCGGCGCTGCAGACCCTCAACCGGGCCCGCTGAGCCGCCCGCCCCCGCACCACCCCGCCCCGCCACTGCGAGGAGAACTTCCGTGAACTGGGACGACACGACCGCCACCGAGGGGTCCGTCGGCCCCGCCGCCGACCGGCTGGTGGGCTCTGTCGCCGACGGTGAGGACCAGGCCGTCGAGGCCGCACTGCGCCCCAAGGACCTGGACGAGTTCATCGGCCAGGAGAAGGTGCGCGAGCAGCTCGACCTCGTCCTCAAGGCAGCTCGCGCCCGCGGCGCCACCGCCGACCACGTGCTGCTCTCCGGCGCCCCGGGCCTCGGGAAGACCACCCTCTCCATGATCATCGCCGCGGAGATGGGCGCTCCCATCCGGATCACCTCCGGCCCCGCCATCCAGCACGCCGGCGACCTCGCCGCGATCCTCTCCTCCCTCCAGGAGGGCGAGGTGCTGTTCCTGGACGAGATCCACCGCATGTCCCGGCCCGCCGAGGAGATGCTGTACATGGCGATGGAGGACTTCCGCGTCGACGTCATCGTCGGCAAGGGCCCCGGCGCCACCGCCATCCCCCTCGAACTGCCGCCGTTCACCCTGGTCGGCGCCACCACGCGGGCCGGTCTGCTGCCGCCGCCGCTGCGTGACCGCTTCGGCTTCACCGCCCACATGGAGTTCTACACGCCACCCGAGCTGGAGCGGGTCATCCACCGCTCCGCCCGGCTCCTCGACGTCGAGATCGGGACCGAGGGCGCCGCGGAGATCGCCGGGCGCTCCCGCGGCACCCCCCGCATCGCGAACCGGCTGCTGCGCCGCGTCCGCGACTACGCCCAGGTCAAGGCCGACGGGGTGATCACCCGCGAGGTCGCCGCGACCGCCCTCGCCGTGTACGAGGTCGACGGTCGCGGCCTCGACCGGCTCGACCGAGCCGTCCTGGAGGCCCTGCTCAAGCTGTTCGGCGGAGGGCCCGTCGGCCTGTCCACCCTGGCCGTCGCCGTGGGGGAGGAGCGCGAGACGGTCGAGGAGGTCGCAGAGCCCTTCCTCGTACGGGAGGGGCTGCTGGCCCGCACGCCCCGGGGCCGCGTCGCCACCCCCGCCGCCTGGGCCCACCTGGGACTCGTGCCCCCGCAGGGCCAGGCGCCCGGCGGTCAGCAGGGACTGTTCGGAGCGTGACGGCCGGCCCGCGCCGGGACGGGGTGACCGGAGCGTGACCCTCATGTGACGGCGCGGACGCTCGCCCGGTCGGGAACCGTGGTGCGATGCTGGGCGTTGTTCCATCGATGCGGACTCGCCTAGACTCCGCCGATGCCGCCCTTTCAGGTCGGCGTGCCCACCCCCGTAGACCAGGCCGCTCACCAGCGCGGTCGTGCGAAGGAAATCCGTCCCGTGGACAATCTCGTCACCCTTCTCCCCTTCATCGTGCTGATCGGGGCCATGTTCCTGATGACCCGCTCTGCGAAGAGGAAGCAGCAGCAGGCGGTGGAGATGCGCAACAGCATGCAGCCCGGAACCGGTGTGCGGACCATCGGGGGGATGTACGCCACCGTCAAGGAGGTCGGCGACGACACGGTCCTCCTCGAAGTCGCCCCCGGCGTCCACGCCGTCTTCGCCAAGAACGCGATCGGCGCGGTCCTCGACGACGAGGAGTACAACCGCATCGTCCACGGCGAGACGGACTCGGCCACCGGCGGTGACCTGAGCACCGACGACCTGCCCGCCGTGCCGGACGACGCCTCCTCGCTGATCGAGTCCTCCGACGACGCCGAGACCAAGGACGACGCCAAGCCGGACCTGACGAAGAAGGCGGACGCCGACGAGGCCGACGCAGCGCGCAAGGACGGCAAGGGCGACGGCGGGACCGACGCGAAGTAGGCGCGGACGGGGACCCGGGGCGCCAGGGCGCCCCGGGTCCCCCTGATCGCGTCCACATCTGCAGCTGCGGGGGCAGGTCCCCACACACACTTCGTGGCCGCCCCGCGCACACCGGCGCGGGGCGGTTGGACAGGGAGAAACGACAAGGTGGCAGCACCGAAGAAGGGCAGAAGGCCGTCGGGGGGCCAGGGGAGGCCAGGGCGCGTCCTGGTCCTGATCCTGATCGCGATGGTCGCGCTGACCGGCGGCATGTTCTGGTCCGGTCACACCACGCCGCGGCTGGGCATCGACCTCGCCGGCGGTACGACGATCACGCTGAAGGCCGAGGCCGAGCCCGGCAAGGAAAGCGCCGTCAACGAGACCAACATGAACACGGCGGTCGGCATCATCGAGCGCCGCGTCAACGGTCTGGGTGTTCAGGAAGCCGAGGTCCAGACCCAGGGCCGCGAGAACATCATCGTGAACATCCCCAAGGGGACGGACCAGGAGCAGGCGCGCCAGCAGGTGGGCACCACCGCGCAGCTCTACTTCCGCCCCGTCCTGGCGGTCGCCCTCAGCGAGCCCGAGGCCCCGAAGCCCTCCGGCAGCGGCTCTCCCAGCCCCTCCACCAGCGGTTCTCCCAGCCCGTCCGCGAGTGGTTCCCCGAGCGCCTCGTCGCCTGACGAGGGCGCGAAGAAGGACGAGTCCGCCGCGCCCTCGGCCGGTGCCACCACCCAGGGCCGCGCCGTCACGGACGCGCTGGCGAAGGCGCCCAGCCCCAGCGCGTCCGCGGGCGCGCCCAGCCCCAGCGCGTCGGCGCCCCAGCTGCCCGCCCCCGCGGTCTCCCCGAGCGCCGACCCCACCGCCGACGCCGCCCTCCAGGCCCGGTTCGCCGAGCTGAAGTGCACCGACGAGAGGCAGCGTGTCGAGGCGGGCAAGGGCGTCAAGCCCGAGCAGCCGATCGTGGCCTGCGGCCAGACCCCGCAGGGCCTGTGGGAGAAGTACCTCCTCGGCCCGGCCGAGGTGGACGGCAAGGACGTCGACGACGCCCAGGGCGTCCTCGACCCGACCCGCGGCCAGTGGATCGTGCAGCTGGAGTTCAGCGGCGCCGGCAGCAAGAAGTTCGCCGACACCACGACCAAGCTGGCCAGTCAGGGCGACCCGAACAACCGGTTCGCGATCGTCCTCGACGGCGAGGTGGTCTCCGCGCCGTCCGTGGACCAGCCGATCACCGGCGGCCAGGCGGAGATCTCCGGCAGCTTCAACCAGAAGAGCGCCCAGGACCTCGGCAACATCCTGTCCTACGGCGCCCTGCCCCTCACCTTCCACGAGCAGTCCGTCGACACGGTGACGCCCGCGCTCGGCAGCGAGCAGCTGCGGGCCGGTCTCATCGCGGGCGCCATCGGCCTCGCGCTGGTCATCATCTACCTGCTGGTCTACTACCGGGGCCTGTCCCTGGTGGCCATCGCCTCGCTGGGCGTGTCCGCGGTCCTCACCTACACGATCATGGCGCTGCTCGGCCCGGCCATCGGGTTCGCGCTGAACCTGCCCGCGGTCTGCGGCGCCATCGTCGCCATCGGCATCACCGCGGACTCCTTCATCGTGTACTTCGAGCGCATCCGCGACGAGATCCGCGAGGGCCGCACCCTGCGCCCCGCCGTCGAGCGGGCCTGGCCGCGCGCCCGGCGCACGATCCTGGTCTCCGACTTCGTGTCGTTCCTGGCCGCCGCGGTGCTGTTCGTGGTCACCGTCGGCAAGGTGCAGGGCTTCGCCTTCACCCTCGGTCTGACCACGGCCCTGGACGTCGTCGTGGTGTTCTTCTTCACCAAGCCGCTCATGACGCTCCTGGCCCGCGGCAAGTTCTTCGGCGGACAGCACCCGTGGTCCGGCCTCGACCCGAAGCGGCTCGGCGCCCAGCCGCCGCTGCGGCGCACCCGCCGCCCCGTGTCCGTCACGACCGAACCGAAGGAGGCGTGAGATGTCGCGACTCGGAAATCTCGGCGCCCGTCTCTACCGCGGTGAGGTCGGCTACGACTTCGTCGCCAAGCGCAAGCTGTGGTACGGCGTCTCGATCCTGATCACCATCACCGCCATCGTCGCCCTCGGCGTGCGCGGCCTGAACATGGGCATCGAGTTCCGGGGCGGCGCGGTCTTCACGACCCCGTCCACCCCGGTCTCCGTCGCCCAGGCGCAGGAGATCACGGAGGAGGCCGCCGGGCACGGCAGCATCGTCCAGAAGCTCGGCAACGGCACCATGCGCATCCAGGTCTCCGACCTGGACACCCAGCGGGCCAACGAGATCAAGGGCGAGATCGCCGAGGGCCTCGGCGTCTCCGAGAAGAGCATCACCGCCGAGCTGGTCGGCCCCAGCTGGGGCAAGCAGATCGCCAACAAGGCATGGACCGGCCTCGGGGTCTTCATGATCCTCGTGGTGATCTACCTGGCGATCGCCTTCGAGTGGCGCATGGCGCTCGCCGCGCTCATCGCCCTCGTCCACGACCTCACCATCACCGTCGGCGTGTACTCCCTCGTCGGGTTCGAGGTCACCCCCGGCACCGTGATCGGTCTGCTGACCATCCTCGGCTACTCCCTCTACGACACCGTCGTCGTCTTCGACGGGCTCAAGGAGGGGTCGAAGGACATCACCAAGCAGACCCGCTACACCTACAGCGAGATGGCGAACCGGAGCCTCAACGGCACCCTGGTCCGTTCCATCAACACCACCGTCGTGGCGCTGCTGCCGGTGGCCGGCCTGCTCTTCATCGGCGGCGGCTTCCTCGGCGCGGGCATGCTCAACGACATCTCCCTGTCGCTGTTCGTCGGCCTCGCCGCCGGCGCGTACTCGTCGATCTTCATCGCCACCCCGCTCGTCGCGGACTTCAAGGAGCGCGACCCGCAGATGAAGGCCCTGCGCAAGCGCGTCCTCGCCAAGCGGGCCGCGGGCGCCGCCAAGGACAACGACGAGCAGGGCGGTGCCGACGGCGGCGAGCTGCCCGAGGGCGCCGCCACCGCGCTCGCCGGCCAGCGCGCCCGCCGCGGCGGACGCCCCACCGGGAGCCGTGGATGACGACCGCCACCCGCGACCTGCTGCTCAGCCGGATCCGCGACATCCCCGACCACCCCAAGCCCGGCGTCATGTTCAAGGACATCACGCCGCTGCTCGCGGACCCGGTCGCCTTCGCCGCCCTCACCGGCGCCTTCGCCGAGCTGTGCACCCGGTACGGCGCCACGAAGATCGTCGGTCTGGAGGCGCGCGGCTTCATCCTCGCCGCCCCCGTGGCCGTCACCGCCCAGGTCGGGTTCGTGCCGGTCCGCAAGGCGGGCAAGCTCCCGGGAGCCACGCTCCGGCAGGCGTACGAGCTGGAGTACGGGACCGCCGAGATCGAGGTCCACGCCGAGGACCTGGCCACGGGCGACCGCGTCCTCGTCATCGACGACGTCCTCGCCACCGGCGGCACGGCGGAGGCGTCTCTGGAACTCATCCGGCGGGCCGGCGCCGACGTCGCCGGCGTAGCCGTCCTGATGGAGCTGGGCTTCCTCGCCGGCCGCAGCCGACTGGAGCCCGCGCTCCGCGGGGCGCCCCTGGAGGCGCTGATCACCGTCTGACACCACCGCGGCCGCTCACCCGGCCGACGGGCCACGGGACGGGCATCCGGGAATCCCCGGGTGCCCGTCCCGTGTTGTCGGGGGACCCGCCCGGGGCGAGAGGGGCGCCCGGGGTCGATACCATGGGATTTCCGGGACTCACCGGGGGACCCGGACCCGCACGAGGAGCGCCCTTGCCAGACGAGGTCAAGCCACTCTCCGCCGCGACCCCCGATCAGCGGGCCGACCAGGCACAGAATGCCGCGGCAACCTCCGCCACGCCGCCGGACAGGGGCGCCGACGCCAAGCCGCCCGCAGCCGGTTCCCGCGGCGGCACGCGCTCCGCACCCGCACCCAAGCCGGGCGCCCCGGCACCGAAGCCGGCACCTCCCGCCAAGCCCGCGCCGACCGCGCCCAGCCGCACCAGCGGCTCGTCCAGCCGCGTCCGCGCCCGCCTGGCCCGGCTCGGCGTGCAGCGCTCCACGACGTACAACCCGGTCCTCGAACCGCTGCTGCGCATAGTCCGCAGCAACGACCCGAAGATCGAGACGGCCACGCTCCGCCAGATCGAGCAGGCCTACCAGGTCGCCGAGCGCTGGCACCGCGGACAGAAGCGCAAGAGCGGCGACCCGTACATCACGCACCCCCTCGCCGTCACCACGATCCTCGCCGAACTCGGCATGGACCCCGCCACGCTCATGGCAGGCCTCCTCCACGACACCGTCGAGGACACCGAGTACGGCCTGGAGGACCTGCGCCGCGACTTCGGCGACCAGGTCGCCCTCCTCGTCGACGGCGTCACCAAGCTCGACAAGGTCAAGTTCGGCGAGGCCGCGCAGGCGGAGACCGTCCGCAAGATGGTCGTCGCCATGGCCAAGGACCCCCGCGTCCTCGTCATCAAGCTCGCGGACCGCCTGCACAACATGCGCACCATGCGCTACCTCAAGCGGGAGAAGCAGGAGCAGAAGGCCCGCGAAACCCTGGAGATCTACGCTCCGCTCGCCCACCGACTGGGCATGAACACCATCAAGTGGGAGCTGGAGGACCTCGCCTTCGCGATCCTCTACCCCAAGATGTACGACGAGATCGTGCGCCTGGTCGCCGAGCGCGCCCCCAAGCGGGACGAGTACCTCGCCATCGTCACCGACGAGGTGCAGTCCGACCTGCGGGCCGCCCGGATCAAGGCCACCGTCACCGGCCGCCCCAAGCACTACTACAGCGTCTACCAGAAGATGATCGTCCGCGGCCGGGACTTCGCGGAGATCTACGACCTGGTCGGCATCCGCGTCCTCGTCGACACGGTCCGCGACTGCTACGCCGCCCTCGGCACCATCCACGCGCGATGGAACCCGGTCCCCGGCCGGTTCAAGGACTACATCGCGATGCCGAAGTTCAACATGTACCAGTCGCTCCACACGACGGTCATCGGCCCCGGCGGCAAGCCCGTCGAACTGCAGATCCGCACCTTCGACATGCACCGCCGCGCCGAGTACGGCATCGCCGCGCACTGGAAGTACAAGCAGGACGCCGTCGCCGGTGCCTCCAAGGTGCGCACCGACACCCCGCGGGCCGGCGGCCGCGGCGGCAAGGACGCGGCCGCCGTCAACGACATGGCGTGGCTGCGGCAGCTGCTCGACTGGCAGAAGGAGACCGAGGACCCCGGCGAGTTCCTGGAGTCCCTCCGCTTCGACCTGTCCCGCAACGAGGTCTTCGTCTTCACGCCCAAGGGCGACGTCATCGCCCTGCCCGCCGGGGCCACCCCCGTCGACTTCGCGTACGCCGTCCACACCGAGGTCGGCCACCGCACCATAGGGGCCCGGGTCAACGGCCGCCTGGTGCCGCTGGAGTCCACCCTCGACAACGGCGACCTGGTGGAGGTCTTCACCTCCAAGGCCGCCGGCGCAGGCCCCTCCCGGGACTGGCTCGGCTTCGTCAAGTCCCCGCGGGCCCGCAACAAGATCCGCGCCTGGTTCTCCAAGGAGCGCCGCGACGAGGCCATCGAGCAGGGCAAGGACGCCATAGCCCGCGCGATGCGCAAGCAGAACCTGCCGATCCAGCGCATCCTCACCGGCGACTCCCTGGTCACCCTCGCGCACGAGATGCGCTACAGCGACATCTCCTCGCTGTACGCGGCGATCGGCGAGGGCCACGTCACGGCCCAGTCCATCGTCCAGAAGCTTGTGCAGGCCCTCGGCGGAGAGGAAGCCGCCACCGAGGACATCGCGGAGACGTCGCCCCCGGCCCGCGGCCGCGGCAAGCGCCGCTCCAAGGCCGACCCGGGCGTCGTCGTCAAGGGCGTCGACGACGTGTGGGTGAAGCTGGCCCGCTGCTGCACCCCCGTGCCCGGCGACCCCATCATCGGCTTCGTCACCCGCGGCAGTGGTGTGTCGGTGCACCGCGCCGACTGCGTCAACGTCGACTCCCTCGCGCAGCAGCCCGAGCGGATGCTCGACGTGGAGTGGGCGCCCACCCAGTCGTCCGTCTTCCTCGTCGCCATCCAGGTGGAGGCGCTGGACCGCTCCCGGCTGCTGTCGGACGTCACCCGCGTCCTGTCCGACCAGCACGTCAACATTCTGTCGGCGGCCGTCCAGACGTCCCGCGACCGGGTGGCCACCTCCCGCTTCACCTTCGAGATGGGCGACCCCAAGCACCTGGGCCACGTCCTGAAGGCGGTCCGGGGAGTGGAGGGCGTCTACGACGTGTACCGCGTGACGTCCGCCCGCAGGCCCTGACGGCGACGGGCGGGCCGGACGACACGTCCGACCCGCCCGTGGCACGCCGCGTACCGGGGGCTCCGGTGGTGGAGCCCCCGGCGCAACCGCTCAGCCGCCGAACTCCCGCAGGCCCTTCAGCGCCTGGTCCAGCAGCGCCTGCCGGCCCTCCAGCTCACGCGCCAGCTTGTCGGCCTTCGCGTCGTTGCCGGCCGCGCGCGCCGCGTCGACCTGCGCCCGCAGCTTGTCCACGGCGTCCTGGAGCTGGCCCGTCAGGCCCGCGGCACGCGCCCGGGCCTCCGGGTTGGTGCGGCGCCACTCGGCCTCCTCGGCCTCCTGCAGCGCCCGCTCCACCGCGTGCATCCGGCCCTCGACCTTCGACCGGGCGTCGCGCGGCACATGGCCGATGGCCTCCCAGCGTTCGTTGACGTCCCGGAACGCGGCCCGCGCCGCCTTCAGGTCCGACACCGGCACCAGCTTCTCGGCCTCGGCGGCGAGCTCCTCCTTCAGCTTGAGGTTCTCGGCCTGCTCCGCGTCCCGCTCGGCGAACACGGCACCGCGCGCCGCGAAGAACACGTCCTGCGCACCGCGGAACCTGTTCCACAGGGCGTCCTCGTGCTCGCGCTGCGCCCGGCCCGCGGCCTTCCACTCCGCCATCAGCTCGCGGTAGCGGGCGGCCGTCGCACCCCAGTCGGTGGAGTCCTGCAGCGCCTCGGCCTCCGCGGCCAGCCGCTCCTTGACCCGCCGGGCGTCCTCACGCTGCGCGTCCAGCGCCGCGAAGTGCGCCTTGCGGCGCTTCGAGAACGCCGACCGGGCGTGCGAGAACCGGTGCCACAGCTCGTCGTCGGACTTCCGGTCCAGCCTCGGCAGACCCTTCCAGGTGTCCACCAGCGCCCGCAGCCGCTCACCGGCCGCGCGCCACTGCTCGCTCTGCGCGAGCTGCTCGGCCTCCGCGACCAGTTCCTCCTTGGCGCGCCGCGCCTCCTCGGTCTGCTGGGCCTTCTTCGCCTTGCGCTCCTCGCGGCGCGCCTCCACCCGCTCGACGAGCCGGTCGAGCCGCTTGGCGAGCGCGTCGAGGTCACCGACCGCGTGGTGCTCGTCCACCTGCGTGCGCAGGTGCTCGATCGCGACCATCGCGTCCTTTGCGGACAGGTCGGTGGTCTTCACGCGTCGCTCGAGGAGGCCGATCTCGACCACCAAGCCCTCGTACTTGCGCTCGAAGTAGGCCAGGGCCTCCTCAGGGGTGCCCGCCTGCCACGATCCGACGACCTTCTCCCCGTCGGCGGTACGCACGTACACGGTGCCCGTCTCGTCGACGCGGCCCCACGGGTCGCTGCTCACAGCGCCTCCTCCACATGATGCCGATGAGGGGTTTCCCCCCTGGGCATCGTCCACGGTTGTCCCGGACGGGCCTCGCCCGTCCTCCACGGCGCACGCACCGGGTCCCGGGGACCCCGTACGCGCTGCACAACGCCAATCTAGGCGAACCGCCGCCCGGCTGTCCGCACTCGTCGGAACACAATTCCCCTGGCCCCCGTGTTCCCCGGCTGTCGCCGGGGACGCGGCGGACGCAGGTCATTTCCCGGTGACGGTCGCCTTCTCGATCGTGACCGGCTTCTTCGGGGCGCCGTCCCCGGCGCTGCCCTCGGCTCCGCCTTCGGCGATCTTCCGTACGGCCTTCAGCCCTGCCTCGTCCATGGTGCCGAAGGGCGTGAAGCCCGGGGGCAGCTTGCTGTCCTCGTACACGAGGAAGAACTGGCTGCCCGCCGTGTTCGGCCCGCTGTTGGCCATGGCCACCGTGCCGGCCTTGTACGTGACCATGCCGTCGGCGCCCGCCTTGCCGAGGGAGTCGAGGTTCTCGTCGGGCAGTTCGTAGCCCGGGTTGCCGTAGCCCGTGCCCTCGGGGTCGCCGCACTGCAGGACGAAGATGCTCGCCGGCTTGGTCGTCAGGCGGTGGCAGGGGGTGTCGTCGAAGAACTTCCTGCCCGCGAGGTGCGAGAAGGAGTTCACCGTGCGCGGGGCCTTGGCGGCGTCCATGGCGATGGCGATGTCGCCGTGGTTGGTCTTGAGCGCCAGGGTGTAGGCGGCCTTCGTGTCGATGGCCATCGACGGCTCCGGCGACTTCTCCGGAGCGCTCGGCGTGGGCTCGCCACTCGCACCGGCCGACGCCTTGTCCTCCTTGCCGCCGCCCAGTACGCCCGTCGCGTAGGCGCCCGCGCCCGCGGCGAGGACGACGGCGAGGGCGCCGGCGATCACCGCGTTGCGCCGCCTGGCCTTCTGCTGGGCCTCCCTGCGCCGCTGCTGCTGGCGCTCGTACCTCTTCCTCGCGGCCTGCCGCCGTCGCTGATCGCTGCTGACCACCGGGTCTGTCTCCTCGTACGTCTCATGTGCGGGACTGGGGCTGGTGTGCCCGTACCGTATACGGGTTGGCCGGGGAATGAGCAGCGCCGGTAGGCTCTGATCTGCTGCCTTCTCTTCCGACGGCCGACCCGCCGACGACAATCCGAGGACGATCGTGCTTATTGCCGGGTTCCCCGCCGGGGCCTGGGGGACCAACTGCTACCTGGTCGCCCCCGCCGCCGGTGAGGAGTGCGTGATCATCGACCCGGGCCACCAGGCCGCGCAGGGAGTCGAGGAGACACTCAGGAAGCATCGGCTCAAGCCGGTCGCCGTCGTGCTCACGCACGGCCACATCGACCACGTCGCCTCCGTCGTGCCCGTCTGCGGGGCCCACGACGTGCCCGCCTGGATCCACCCGTCCGACCGCTACATGATGAGCGACCCGGAGAAGGCCCTGGGCCGCTCCATCGGCATGCCGCTCATGGGGGAGCTGACGGTGGGGGAGCCGGACGACGTCCACGAGCTCACCGACGGCGCCCGCCTGGAGCTGGCGGGGCTGGAACTCACCGTCGCGCACGCGCCCGGACATACCAAGGGGTCGGTGACCTTCGGGCTGCCCGAGGCCGCGGACATCCCGCCGGTCTTCTTCTCGGGCGACCTGCTCTTCGCCGGCTCCGTCGGACGCACCGACCTGCCGGGCGGCGACATGGCCGAGATGCTCGACTCGCTGGGCCGCGTGGTCCTGCCGCTCGACGACTCGACCGTGGTCCTGTCCGGCCACGGCCCCCAGACGACCATCGGCCGGGAGCGCGCCACCAACCCGTATCTGCGGCAGGTGGCCGCCGGCCTCGGGAGCGCCCAGGCTCCCCGACGAGGAATGTGACGAGAGACTTCCGTGAGCACCTTCAAGGCCCCCAAGGGCACGTACGACCTCCTGCCCCCCGACTCCGCCACGTACCTGGCCGTGCGCGAGGCCATCGCCGCCCCGTTGCGGAGGTCCGGCTACGGCTACGTCGAGACGCCCGGCTTCGAGAACGTCGAGCTGTTCGCCCGCGGTGTGGGCGAGTCCACGGACATCGTGACGAAGGAGATGTACGCCTTCGAGACGAAGGGCGGTGACAGGCTGGCCCTGCGTCCGGAAGGCACGGCGTCCGTGCTGCGGGCCGCGCTGGAGGCCAACCTCCACAAGGCGGGCAACCTGCCCGTCAAGCTCTGGTACTCCGGCTCGTACTACCGCTACGAGCGCCCGCAGAAGGGCCGCTACCGCCACTTCTCCCAGGTGGGCGCCGAGGCGATCGGCGCCGAGGACCCGGCGCTCGACGCCGAGCTGATCATCCTGGCCGACCAGGCGTACCGCTCCCTGGGTCTGCGCGGGTTCCGCATCCTGCTGAACTCGCTGGGCGACCAGGAGTGCCGCCCGGTCTACCGCGCGGCCCTCCAGGACTTCCTGCGCGGCCTCGACCTGGACGAGGACACCCGGCGCCGCATCGACATCAACCCGCTGCGGGTCCTCGACGACAAGCGCGCCGAGGTACAGAAGCAGCTGGTCGGCGCGCCGCTGCTGCGCGACTACCTGTGCGACGCGTGCAAGGCGTACCACGAGGAGGTGCGCGAGCTGCTGACGGCGGCGGGCGTGGCCTTCGAGGACGACCCGAAGCTCGTCCGGGGCCTGGACTACTACACGCGCACGACGTTCGAGTTCGTCCACGACGGCCTCGGCTCGCAGTCCGCGGTCGGCGGCGGCGGCCGCTACGACGGGCTGTCCGAGATGATCGGCGGCCCGGCGCTGCCGTCCGTCGGCTGGGCCCTCGGCGTGGACCGCACGGTCCTGGCGCTGGAGGCGGAGGGCGTCGGGCTGGACATCCCGGCCGCCACCGACGTGTTCGCCGTGGCACTGGGCGAGGACGCCAAGCGGCGCGTGTTCGCGCTGGTCACGGAGTTGCGCAAGGCCGGCGTCGCCACGGACATGGCGTACGGCGGCAAGAGCATGAAGGCCGGTATGAAGGCGGCGCACCGCTCGGGCGCCCGCTTCACGGTGATCGCGGGCGAACGCGACCTCGCGGAGGGCGTGGTGCAGCTCAAGGACATGGAGTCGGGCGAGCAGGAAGCGGTCGCGCTGGACGCGCTCACGGACACGCTGCGCGGCAAGCTGGCCTGACCCGCGTGCGGGCCGCCGTGCCCCACGGGCATGCGAGGGCGGGCGCCCGAAGCGGTGCGTCCGCCCTCCGCGGCTGTTTCCGGCCGCTCTTTATCCACACCGAACGGCGCGCACCGCGCCGCGTCCGGCACAATGACCACGGCGCCGCGACGCCCGCAGCAGACCCCCATCGACGGAACGGCCGTGATGACGAAAGCAGTTGCTGACACCGTGTCCCCCGACTCGCGCACGCTCGGCGCGGGCAGGGCGTTCGCCTGGATGCTCGTCGTCACCGGTGCCGCGGGACTGCTCGCCGCGTGGATCATCACCCTCGACAAGTTCAAGCTGCTGGAGGACCCGGACTTCGTCCCCGGTTGCAGCCTGAACCCCATCGTGTCCTGCGGCAACATCATGAAGAGCGAACAGGCGTCGGTCTTCGGGTTCCCGAACCCGATGCTCGGCCTGGTCACGTACGGCATGGTCGTCGCGATCGGGGTCGGCCTGCTCGCCGGAGCCCGCTACCGGCGCTGGTACTGGCTAGGCCTCAACGGCGGCATGCTGTTCGGCGTGGGCTTCTGCACCTGGCTGATGCAGCAGTCCCTGTACGTCATCAACTCGCTGTGCCTGTGGTGCTGCCTCGCCTGGGCCGCGACGATCGTCATGTTCTGGTACGTCACCTCGTTCAACGTGCGCAAGGGCGTGCTGCCCGCGCCGGGATGGCTGCGGCGCTTCTTCGACGAGTTCACGTGGGTCGTGCCGGTCCTGCACATCGGGATCATCGTGATGCTCATCCTGACCCGCTGGTGGGACCTGCTCTGGACGAGCTGACCCCGGAGTTCCGCCCGGGCCGGAGCCGGCCGGGCGGGACTGTCGGCGGGCTCGCTTAGGCTTCATGGCGTGGAGCCCGACCTTTTCACCGCAGCAGCAGAGGAACGCCAGGAGAAGGACCCGTCCAGCAGTCCCCTGGCCGTCCGGATGCGCCCGCGCACCCTGGACGAGGTCGTCGGCCAGCGGCACCTGCTGAAGCCCGGGTCGCCGCTGCGGCGGCTGGTCGGCGAGGGCGGCGGGGGACCCGCCGGCTCCTCGTCCGTGATCCTCTGGGGCCCGCCGGGCATCGGCAAGACGACCCTGGCGTACGTGGTGTCCAAGGCCACCAACAAGCGGTTCGTGGAACTGTCCGCGATCACCGCGGGCGTCAAGGAGGTCCGGGCCGTGATCGACGGGGCCCGGCGCGCGGCGGGCGGCTTCGGCAGGGAGACCGTCCTGTTCCTGGACGAGATCCACCGCTTCAGCAAGGCGCAGCAGGACTCGCTGCTGCCGGCCGTGGAGAACCGCTGGGTCACCCTGATCGCGGCGACCACCGAGAACCCGTACTTCTCGGTCATCTCGCCGCTGCTGTCCCGCTCGCTGCTGCTCACCCTGGAGCCGCTCACCGACGACGACCTGCGCGGACTGCTGCGCCGGGCCTTGGCCGAGGAGCGCGGGCTGGGGGGCGCCGTCACACTGCCGGAGGACGCCGAGGCGCACCTGCTGCGGGTGGCGGGCGGGGACGCGCGGCGGGCGCTGACGGCGCTGGAGGCGGCGGCGGGGGCCGCCCTCGCCCTCGGCGAGCCGGAGATCAGCCTGGCGACGCTGGAGACGGCGGTGGACCGGGCGGCGGTGGCGTACGACCGGGACGGCGACCAGCACTACGACGTGGCGAGCGCCCTGATCAAGTCGATCCGCGGGTCGGACGTGGACGCGGCGCTGCACTACCTGGCGCGCATGATCGAGGCGGGGGAGGACCCTCGGTTCATCGCGCGGCGGCTGATGATCTCGGCGAGCGAGGACATCGGGCTCGCGGACCCGACGGCGCTGCCGCTGGCGGTCGCCGCGGCGCAGGCGGTCGCGATGATCGGTTTCCCCGAGGCGGCGCTCACCCTCAGCCACGCCACGATCGCCCTCGCGCTGGCCCCGAAGTCGAACGCGGCGACGCTGGCCGTCCAGGCGGCCCGGGCGGACGTGCGGGAGGGGCTGGCCGGGCCGGTCCCGTCGCACCTGCGGGACGGCCACTACAAGGGTGCGGCCTCGCTGGGTCACGCGCAGGGGTACGTGTACCCGCACGACGTGCCGGGTGCCATCGCCGCCCAGCAGTACGCACCCGACGCGATCCAGGACCGCCGGTACTACCGGCCGACCCGCTACGGCGCCGAGGCGCGGTACGCGGACGTGGTGGAGAAGGTGCGCGAGCGGCTGCGCGGCGAGGCCGGCGGCTGAGGTGCCCCGCTGCGCCGCCCGCGGGGCTCAGGCGCGCTGCTCCGCCCCGCCGTCCGCCTCCCCGCCCGCGTGCGGCCGCGCCTGGTGTGCGGCGGCGGCCTCGTCGAAGAGCCGGTGCATGGTGCGGCGCAGCCCGTGCACGTCCCGTACCGGGTCGGGGAAGTCGAAGCGCGCGTCGAAGGTGTGCCCCGCGGTGTCCCGGCAGCGCACCCGCAGCCCGAACCGGTCCAGGGCCAGCGGGACGGTGCTCCGCAGCGCCGCCGCGTCCGCGTCGCCCGCGCGGTCCCCCAGCAGGGAGGCCAGCGTGTGCATCCGGTCGCCGTGGGCGGCCGCCAGGTGCTGGAGCAGCTCCGTCTCGTGCTGCCTGAGCGGGTCCGGGGCGGCGCGCGCGAAGTCCTCGGGGTCGACGGGCCCGTCCCCCCACAGGTCGTCGACGTAGAGTTCGCCGACCTCCAGGCGCAGCATCATGTGGCCGGGTGCGGCCAGGCCGGGTACGCAGGTGAGCCAGCCGCGGACCCAGGCCCGGGCGCGGATGCGGTGGGGGACGGCGACCGGCGCCACGTCCGTGAGCTCCAGCACGGCGGGCAGCTCGTCGTCCTGGGCGTGGGTGGCGGCCCGTACGGCCGGGGAGTCGGCCGGGTACAGCAGCAGGATCTCGCCGTCCGGTCCCACGGCGCGGGCGTCGGGCTGGAGGCGGAGCCGGTCGGGAAGCTGCTGCTCCGGGCCGGGGGCAGCGGCCCCCGGGACGAGCAGCTCCGCGGAGCATGTACCCTGTACGAGAGTTCGTGTGCGCTCGGCTGCTGACGGCATCCGAGCGGTTTCCAGCCCGCCGGGACGCGGCTGACCATGAGCTGATCGGACCTCCGTCACGTCGATGCCCTGCTGAGAGGCATCGTTCTTCGTGTTGCCGTCCGTGATGCGTGTGGTGTTCCCAGGGCGAGACATACGATCTCCTTGAGTAAGGTGAGCCTAACCTAACCTATTTCGGAGGTCTGGAGAACGTGCCTAACCAGTCGCGTCCCAAGGTCAAGAAGTCCCGTGCGCTCGGCATCGCCCTGACGCCGAAGGCCGTCAAGTACTTCGAGGCCCGTCCGTACCCGCCGGGCGAGCACGGCCGTGGACGCAAGCAGAACTCGGACTACAAGGTCCGTCTGCTGGAGAAGCAGCGCCTGCGCGCCCAGTACGACATCAGCGAGCGCCAGATGGCCCGCGCCTACGACCGCGCCAAGAAGGCCGAGGGCAAGACGGGTGAGGCCCTGGTGGTCGAGCTCGAGCGCCGCCTCGACGCCCTGGTCCTGCGTTCGGGCATCGCCCGCACCATCTACCAGGCCCGCCAGATGGTCGTCCACGGCCACATCCAGGTCAACGGCCAGAAGGTCGACAAGCCGTCCTTCCGGGTCCGCCCGGACGACGTCGTGATGGTCCGCGAGCGCTCGCGCAGCAAGACCCTGTTCCAGGTCGCCCGCGAGGGTGGTTTCGCCCCCGACGGCGAGACCCCGCGCTACCTGCAGGTCAACCTGAAGGCCCTGGCCTTCCGCCTCGACCGCGACCCGAACCGCAAGGAGATCCCGGTCGTCTGCGACGAGCAGCTCGTCGTCGAGTACTACGCCCGCTGACCCGGGCGCGGTACCCGTACCGCGATCACGGCGCGCCCCTGCCCCGCACGGGACCGGGACGCGCCGCCCGCAGCGCCACGGCGTGCGTTCAGCCCGCCGGCTCCCCGCCCTTCACGGTGGGGGAGCCGGCGGGCTTCCGCATCTCCGGCAGCGGGCCGCGCCCGCCGCCCGCCCGCTCCACCGCGGCTGCCGCCCGGCACGGACGCCCCGACAAGGCCCGCTCCACCGCCGCGTCCAGCCCCAGCGCCCTGCCCTCCGCGACGTGCGCCAGGAACGCCTCCCTCCCCAACGCCTCCCGCACCTGCTGCTCGCACCACCGCCGCGGCGCCCCGAAGTACGCCGAGCCGAACAGCGGCGGCCCCACCGACTCCCACATCCGGCCGGCCGCACCCTGGAGCACAGCCGCCTCCACCGGATCGCCCTCACCCGCGGTCACCAGCGCCAGCAGTTCCACGGCCAGCACGAGACCCACCAGATCGTGGAACGCGTGGTCGATCACCACGCACTCGTCGAGCAGCTCCCGCGCCGCGACCAGGTCGCCCCGCGTCCACGCCGCGTACGCCAGCACGTACAGGGCGTACGCCCGAGTCCACCGCTCGCCCCGCTCCTCACACACCTCCAGCACCTCGCCGCAGAGCGAGACCGCCGCCTCCAGGTCCTCCTGGAACACCTTCGTGATCGCCAGCTCCACCTGACCCATGAGCACCTGGCTGTTCAGCTCGCCCAGCTCGCGGTACTCCGCCAGCGCCCGCCCCAGCAGCTCCTCCGCCCCCTGCATGTCGTCCGACAGCAGCGCCAGGCACCCCTTCCGGTGGGTGGTGTACGCCCGGGCCAGCGCGTGGCCCACGCGCTCCGCCCGCTCCCCGCACTCGTGCAGCGCGCCCACCGCCGCCGTGCCGTCACCCTGCAGGATCGCCACGTAGCCCAGCACCCACAGGGCCTTCAGCCGGGCGTCCTCGTGGCCCGACTCCAGCGCCACCGCCCGGTCCAGCCAGTGCCGCCCCTCCGAGAGCCGCCCGCAGCCCACCCAGTAGAACCACAGCGTCCCCGCCAGGTGCTGCGCCAGATGCGCCTCGCCCGGCGCCTCCAGGCACAGCTCCAGCGCCGCCCGCAGGTTCGGCAGCGCGCTCTCCGCGCACCCCGCCACCTCCGCCTGCCGGGGGCTGAACCACTCCAGCTCGCACCACGTGGCCAGCCCCACGTACCAGTCGCGGTGCCGCCGCCGCAGCCGCTGCGCGTCACCCAGCGCCGCCAGCCACTCGGCGCCGTAGGCCGCGACCGTGTCCAGCATCCGGTAGCGCAGCCCCGCCGGGCCCGAGCCGTCCCGCAGCACCACCGACTGGGCGATCAGCTCGTCCAGCACGTCGAGCACCCGCTCCGGCGGCAGGTCGGGACCGGTGCACACGTACTCCACCGCTTCCAGGTCGAAGGGGCCCGCGAACACCGACAGGCGCGCCCACAGCAGCCGTTCCTCCGGGGTGCACAGCTCGTGGCTCCACCCGATCGCCGTGCGCAGCGTCCCGTGCCGCGCCGTCGCCCCCCGGCTGCCCCGGGTCAGCAGCCGGAACCGGTCGTCCAGCCGCACCAGCACCTGCTGCACGGACAGCGCGGTCAGCCGGCCCGCGGCCAGCTCCAGCGCCAGCGGGATCCCGTCCAGGCGCCGGCACAGCTCCCGTACCGGCTCGGGGTCGCCGGGACCGAAGCCGGGGCACACCGCCGCCGCGCGGTCCGTGAAGAGCCGCACCGCGTCCTCGTCCGGCAGCGGCGCCAACGTCAGCACCGCCTCGCCGTCCACCCGCAACGGCCGCCGCCCCGCCGCGAGCACCGTCAGCCCCGGCGCGCTCAGCAGCAGCCGCCGCACCACGGCGGCACACGCCCCCACCAGGTGCTCGAAGCCGTCCAGCACCAGCAGCACCCGGCGCCCCGCCAGGTGGTCCGCCAGCACCTCGCCCGGCGGGCGGCTGGTCTGGTCGGCCAACCCCAGCGCCTCCACCAGCGCGTGGTCCACCAGCTCCGGATCCCGCAGCCCTGCCAGCTCCACCAGGCAGACACCGTCGCAGTAGCGTTTCTGCGCCTCCCGCGCCGCCTGCACCACCAACCGGGTCTTGCCGACCCCGCCCACCCCCACCACCGTCACCAGGCGGAAGTCCGACATCAGCCGGTCCAGCTCACCGCGTTCCGCGTCGCGCCCGACGAACCGGTTCAGCTCGGCGGGCAGATTGCTCCGTCGCATAGGACACGGAGCGTACCGAGCGGGCTGCTCTCCGTACAAACGCCGTCCCTGGCCGGCACCGCGCGGCCCACAATCCGGTACGGGGCGCCACCACGGGCGCGATAGGCTCGGAGGACGACCTTCAGCGACTGAGATACACGCGAACCAACGGACTTCGACGAGCAGAGAGCGGTGCACAGTGACCGGTGGAGAGGTTGCCGGGATCCTGGTGGCCGTCTTCTGGGCGATCCTGGTCTCCTTCCTGGCCGTGGTGCTGGTGAGGCTGGCCCAGACGCTCAAGGCGACCACCCGTCTCGTGGCGGACGTGACCGAGCAGGCGGTGCCCCTGCTGGCCGACGCCTCCGCGACGGTCCGCTCCGCGCAGACCCAGCTCGACCGCGTCGACGCCATCGCCTCGGACGTCCAGGAGGTCACCTCCAACGCGTCCGCGCTCTCCACGACCGTGGCCTCCACCTTCGGCGGCCCGCTCGTCAAGGTCGCGGCGTTCGGCTACGGCGTACGCCGGGCCATGAGCCGCGACACGGAGGACCGCACCGACAGGCCCGACCGGCCGGCGCCCGCGGCGCGGCGCACCGTCATCGTCGGCCGCACCGTGCCCAAGGCGCGCGGCCGCAACCGGAAGGGCTGACGCGACACATGTTCCGCCGAGCGTTCTGGTTCACCGCCGGCGCGGCAGCCGGCGTGTGGGCCACCAACAAGGCGCACCGCAAGCTCCGGCAGCTGACCCCGGAGAGCCTCGCCGCACAGGCGGCCGACAAGGCCGTCGAGGCGGGCCACCGGCTCAAGGACTTCGCACTCGACGTGCGCGCCGGCATGCTGCAGCGCGAGGCCGAGCTGGAGCAGGCACTGGGGATCGACGCGCCCGTCGACGCCCTGCCCGCCCCCCGCCGGTCGGCCCTCGGCCCCGCCCGAGGCGCCGTCCCCGCCCACCGAGACCGCACCCACCCCACCCACCCGTACGACCGGAATGAGGACCACTGATGGAGTCGGCTGAAATCCGCCGCCGCTGGCTGAGCTTCTTCGAGGAGCGCGGGCACACCGTCGTGCCTTCGGCGTCGCTCATCGCGGACGACCCGACTCTCCTCCTCGTCCCCGCGGGCATGGTGCCCTTCAAGCCCTACTTCCTCGGCGAGGTCAAGCCGCCGTTCGCGCGCGCCGCCAGCGTGCAGAAGTGCGTGCGCACGCCGGACATCGAAGAGGTCGGCAAGACCACCCGGCACGGCACGTTCTTCCAGATGTGCGGCAACTTCTCCTTCGGCGACTACTTCAAGGAAGGCGCCATCAAGCTCGCCTGGGAGCTGCTCACCAGCTCCGTCGAGCACGGCGGCTACGGCCTGGAGCCGGAGAAGCTCTGGATCACCGTCTACCAGGACGACGACGAGGCCGAGCAGATCTGGCGCGACGTCGTCGGCGTGCCCGCCGAGCGCATCCAGCGCCTCGGCAAGAAGGACAACTTCTGGTCCATGGGCGTGCCCGGCCCCTGCGGCCCCTGCTCCGAGATCAACTACGACCGCGGCCCGGAGTTCGGCGCCGAGGGCGGCCCCGCCGTCAACGACGAGCGGTACGTGGAGATCTGGAACCTGGTCTTCATGCAGTACGAGCGCGGCCAGGGCACCGGCAAGGACGACTTCGAGATCCTCGGCGACCTGCCCAGCAAGAACATCGACACGGGCCTCGGCATGGAGCGCCTGGCGATGATCCTCCAGGGCGTCCGGAACATGTACGAGACGGACACCCTGAAGGTCGTCATCGACAAGGCCACCGAGCTCACCGGTGTCGCCTACGGCCGGACCGACGACTCCGACGTGTCCCTGCGCGTGGTCGCCGACCACATGCGCACCTCCGTCATGCTCATCGGCGACGGCGTCACCCCCGGCAACGAGGGCCGCGGCTACGTGCTGCGCCGCATCATGCGCCGCGCCATCCGCAACATGCGACTGCTCGGCGCCACCGGCCCGGTCGTCGGCGAGCTCGTCGACACCGTGATCACGACCATGGGCGAGCAGTACCCGGAGCTGGAGACCGACCGCAAGCGCATCGAGGCGGTCGCCCTGGCCGAGGAGGCCCGCTTCCTCAAGACCCTCAACGCCGGGACGAACGTCCTGGACGGCGCTGTCGCCGAGGCCCGCCAGGCCGGCTCCACCGTCCTCGCCGGCGACAAGGCGTTCCTGCTCCACGACACGTGGGGCTTCCCCATCGACCTCACCCTGGAGATGGCCGCCGAGCAGGGCCTCACCGTGGACGAGGACGGCTTCCGCCGCCTCATGAAGGAGCAGCGCGAGCGCGCCAAGGCCGACGCCCAGGCCAAGAAGACCGGCCACGCCGACGTCACCGCGTACCGCGAGATCGCCGACTCCTCCGGCGCCACCGAGTTCACCGGCTACACCAACACCGAGGGCGAGACCACCGTCGTCGGCCTCCTCGTCAACGGCGTGCCCTCCCCGGCCGCCTCCGAGGGCGACGACGTCGAGGTGGTCCTCGACCGCACCCCGTTCTACGCCGAGGGCGGCGGCCAGCTCGCCGACCAGGGCCGCATCAAGCTGCACAGCGGCGCCGTCATCCAGGTCCGCGACGTCCAGCAGCCGGTCCCCGGGGTGTCCGTGCACAAGGGCTCCGTGCAGGTCGGCGAGGTCACCGTCGGCGCCACCGCCTACGCCACCATCGACGTCCGGCGCCGCCGCGCCATCGCCCGCGCCCACAGCGCCACCCACCTCACCCACCAGGCGCTGCGCGACGCCCTCGGCCCCACGGCCGCCCAGGCCGGCTCCGAGAACTCCCCGGGCCGCTTCCGCTTCGACTTCGGCTCCCCGGCCGCCGTGCCCGGCACGGTCCTCACCGACGTCGAGCAGAAGATCAACGAGGTCCTGTCCCGCGAGCTCGACGTGCACGCCGAGGTCATGCCGATCGACGAGGCCAAGCGGCAGGGCGCCATCGCCGAGTTCGGCGAGAAGTACGGCGAGCGGGTCCGTGTCGTCACCATCGGCGACTTCTCCAAGGAGCTGTGCGGTGGCACCCACGTGCACAACACCGCCCAGCTCGGCCTGGTGAAGCTGCTCGGCGAGTCCTCCATCGGCTCCGGTGTGCGCCGCATCGAGGCCCTCGTCGGCGTCGACGCGTACAACTTCCTCGCCCGGGAGCACACCGTCGTCGCCCAGCTCCAGGAGCTGGTCAAGGGCCGCCCGGAGGAGCTCCCGGAGAAGATCTCCGCCATGCTCGGCAAGCTGAAGGACGCAGAGAAGGAGATCGAGAAGTTCCGCGCGGAGAAGGTCCTCCAGGCCGCCGCCGGCCTCGCGGACTCCGCCCGGGACGTCCACGGCGTGTCCCTGGTCACCGGCCAGGTCCCCGACGGCACCGGCGCCGACGACCTGCGCAAGCTGGTCCTCGACGTGCGGGGCCGTATCCCCGCGAGCCGCCCGGCCGTCGTCGCCCTGTTCACCACCGCGGGCGGCCGCCCGTTGACCGTGATCGCCACCAACGAGACCGCCCGCGAGCGCGGCCTCAAGGCCGGCGACCTCGTCCGCACCGCCGCCAAGACCCTCGGTGGTGGTGGCGGCGGCAAGCCGGACGTCGCCCAGGGCGGCGGCCAGAACCCGGAGGCCGTCGGCGAGGCCATCGCCGCCGTCGAGCGCCTGGTCGCCGAGACGGCCTGATGCACGCCATGCGACGCGGACGCCGACTGGCGATCGACGTCGGGGACGCCCGCATCGGGGTCGCCTCGTGCGACCCCGACGGGGTCCTCGCCACCCCGGTGGAGACCGTGCCGGGACGTGACGTCCCGGCCGCCCACCGGCGGCTGAAGCAACTCGTCGAGGAGTACGAGCCCCTCGAAGTCGTCGTCGGCCTCCCCCGTTCCCTCAGCGGGGGCGAGGGTCCGGCGGCCGCCAAGGTCCGCGCCTTCTCGCGGGAACTGGCCCGGGGCATAGCCCCGGTGCCGGTGCGCCTGGTCGACGAACGCATGACCACGGTCTCCGCGAGCCACGGGCTGCGCGCCTCGGGGGTGAAGGCGAAGAAGGGCCGCTCGGTCATCGATCAGGCAGCCGCTGTGATCATCCTGCAGAACGCTCTTGAGTCCGAACGGGTATCAGGTAATCCGCCCGGTGAGGGCGTCGAAGTGGTCATCTGATCGCGATACGGTAACGTTCCGCGCAATGCGGTGGCGTTCGAACAGCTGCCGCACAACGTAGAGGTGGACGTCCCGGAAGCCTCGCGGCGGTTTGGGGATCGATGACTGAGTACGGCGGCACGCCCGGGCACCAGCCCTGGCACCCCCAGGACCCCCTGTACGGGGACCAGGACTGGGGTGCGCATCACCAGCCCGGCAGCGACCCTTACCACCAGCAGCAGGACCAGTACCACCAGCAGCAGACGTCACCGCAGCAGTACCCGTACGCCGCCGGGCACGACCCCTACCAGCAGCAGGCATACGGCAGCGGCCAGTACGCGGGCCAGGGGTACGCCACCGGCCAGATGCCGTCGGCCCCCGAACAGTACGGTGCCGGACACTGGGACACCGGCACCGGCCAGCAGGCGGCCATGCCCTACGGGGCGCAGCCCCCGCACCCCGACCCGTACGGCACGCAGGGCGCCGACCCGTACAGCACCCCCGAGGCGTACCCACCGCCGCAGCCCCCGGGCCAGCGGCGGGCGGAGCCCGAGCCGGAACCCGAGGACTGGCAGGCGCAGGTCCCCGAGGAGGAGCGGCACCCGTTCTTCGACGGACCCGCCGACACGGACGACGACCGCCCGGAGCGCGACGCGCCCGACGGCCCCGAGGACGACGGTGCCGGCGACGGGGCGACCCCCGGCCGCCGGGGCCGCGGACGCGGCGGACGCGGCGGGAAGTCCGCAGGCACGAAGAAGCGCAAGAGCCGCAACGGCGTGGCCTGCCTCTTCGTCGCCGCCGTCCTCGTGGGCGGCCTGGGCGGCGTCGGCTACTTCGGCTACCAGTTCTACCAGGGCCAGTTCGGGCCGGCACCGGACTACTCGGGGACGGGTACCAAGGAGACGGCACAGATCGAGATTCCGGTGGGCGCGGGCGGCACCGAGATCGGCCGGCGACTGCTGAAGGCCGGCGTGGTCAAGAGCGTGGAAGCCTTCGTCACCGCCCAGGAGAAGAACCCCAAGGGCCGCTTCATCCAGGACGGCATCTACGTCCTCAACAAGGAGATGTCGGCCGCCGCCGCGGTGGAGGCGCTGCTCGACCCGAAGAGCCGCAACGCGCTCAGCATTCCCGAGGGCAGGCGCAACGCCTGGGTGTACGAGCAGATCGACCAGCGCCTCGGCCTGGAGGCGGGTACCACCGCGAAGGTCGCCAAGGAGAAGGCGGGCGAACTCGGTCTGCCGAAGTGGGCGACGGGCCACAAGGACGTCAAGGACCCGCTTGAAGGCTTCCTCTACCCGGCGACGTACCCCGCCGCCAAGGGCGGCAAGCCCGAGGACGTCCTCAAGAAGATGGTGGCCCGGGCGAACAGCGAGTACGCGAAGTACGACATGGAGGCCAAGTCCCGTTCCCTCGGCCTCAAGAGCCCGTGGGAACTGCTCACGGTCGCGAGCCTGGTCCAGGCGGAAGGCAAGACGGAAGACGACTTCCGCAAGATGAGCGAGGTCGTCTACAACCGGCTCAAGCCCACCAACACCGAGACCAACCAGCTGCTCCAGTTCGACTCTGCCTTCAACTACCTCAAGGGCCAGAGCGAGATCAAGATCAGCGAGTCCGAGATCAACAGCAACAAGGACCCGTACAACACGTACACGCGGAAGGGGCTCACGCCCGGCCCGATCGGCAACCCGGGCCGGCAGGCGCTGGAGGCCGCCGTCAACCCCACGTCGGAAGGCTGGATGTACTTCGTGGCGACCGACGGGGCCCACAAGACCGAGTTCGCGAGGACGCACGACGACTTCCTGAAGCTGAAGGCCAAGCTCAATGAGAACCTGGACGACTGAGCCCCGGCGCGCCGCCGTCCTCGGCTCGCCCATCGCGCACTCCCTCTCCCCGGTGCTGCACCGCGCCGCCTACGCCGAGCTGGGCCTGGCGGACTGGACGTACGACCGGTTCGAGGTGGACGAGGCGGCGCTGCCCGACTTCTTCGCGTCGGTGCTGGACGCCTCCTGGGCGGGGCTGTCCCTCACCATGCCGCTCAAGCGCGCGGTGATCCCGCTGCTCGACGGGGTCAGCGAGACCGCCCGCTCCGTCGAGGCGGTCAACACCGTCGTCGTCACCGACGACGGCCGCCGCGTCGGTGACAACACGGACATCCCCGGCATGGTCGCCGCGCTGCGCGAGCGGGGCGTCGACAAGGTGGAGGCCGCCGCCGTCCTCGGCGCGGGCGCCACCGCCTCCTCCGCCCTCGCCGCGCTGGCCCGGATCTGCACGGGCCCGGTCACCGCGTTCGTACGGAGCGGGGCGCGGGCGGCGGAGATG
This sequence comes from Streptomyces sp. CC53, assembly GCF_001865245.1. Taxonomy (GTDB): domain Bacteria; phylum Actinomycetota; class Actinomycetes; order Streptomycetales; family Streptomycetaceae; genus Streptomyces. The sequence goes on from NZ_MKXB01000220.1 coordinate 46,190, forward strand.
CGCGGCTGGGGCGAGCGTCTCGGCGTCGAGGTGCACACCGCCCCCTGGGAGGAGGCGGCGCACGCCTTCGACGTGCCGCTCGTCATCGCGACGACCCCGGCGGGCACCACCGACGCCCTCGCCCCGTACGTACCGGAGCACGCCGGGACCCTCTTCGACGTGCTGTACGACCCGTGGCCCACGCCGCTCGCGGCCGCCTGGGCGGAAGGCGGCGGCCGGGTCGTCGGCGGCCTGGACCTCCTCGTCCACCAGGCCGTCCTCCAGGTCGAGCAGATGACCGGTCGCACCCCGGCCCCGCTCGCCGCCATGCGCACGGCCGGCGAGGACGCCCTCGCGGCACGGTAGCCGGCGCCGTCCCCCGCCCGGGTGCCCGGCGGCTCCCCGGCGCGCGGTGCGGCCGAGCGCACGCAACGGGCCGTCCGGGCGCGGTGGACCGCGAGAGGTTCGTGCCGCTGCGGCGGCCCGGGGAGAGGCTGAGGGGCCCCGGGCGGCTCCGCCTGTTCGCGGGCGGGGTGCAGGTCCGCGGGGCCGCCCGGTGGTCCCTTCCGGCGGGCGCGGCACCGCGGCGGCGGCAGGCTGTCCGGCGCACCACCGCGGACCCGCGGCCGTCCGTGACCACCGGAGCGTCCGCACAGCGGACGCGGGCGCGGTCCGGGGCGGGACTCGTGGGAGGATCGGGGATGAGTACGTCGCAGGCCCAGGTAATCAAGGAGCACCGTTGAGCAGGTTGCGCTGGCTGACGGCGGGGGAGTCGCACGGCCCCGCCCTGGTGGCGACGCTGGAGGGTCTTCCCGCCGGCGTCCCGATCACCACCGAGATGGTGGCGGACCACCTCGCCAGGCGGCGCCTGGGCTATGGCCGCGGTGCCCGGATGAAGTTCGAGCGCGACGAGGTCACCTTCCTGGGCGGTGTCCGCCACGGGCTCACCCTCGGCTCCCCGATCGCGGTCATGGTGGGCAACACCGAGTGGCCCAAGTGGGAGCAGGTCATGGCCGCCGACCCGGTCGACCCCGAGAGGCTCGCCGAACTCGCCCGCAACGCCCCGCTGACCCGGCCCCGACCGGGCCACGCCGACCTGGCGGGCATGCAGAAGTACGGCTTCGACGAGGCGCGGCCCATCCTGGAGCGGGCCTCCGCCCGGGAGACCGCCGCGCGCGTCGCGCTCGGCGCGGTGGCCCGCTCGTACCTGAAGGAGACCGCCGGGATCGAGATCGTCTCCCATGTCGTGGAACTGGCCGCCGCCAAGGCCCCCTACGGCGTCTACCCGACGCCCGCCGACGTGGAGCGGCTCGACGCGGACCCCGTGCGCTGCCTCGACGCCGACGCGTCGAAGGCGATGGTCGCCGAGATCGACCAGGCCCACAAGGACGGGGACACTCTCGGCGGCGTCGTGGAGGTCCTGGCCTACGGCGTGCCCGTAGGGCTCGGCTCCCACGTGCACTGGGACCGGCGCCTCGACGCCCGCCTCGCCGCCGCACTCATGGGCATCCAGGCGATCAAGGGCGTGGAGGTCGGCGACGGCTTCGACCTCGCACGCGTGCCCGGGTCGAAGGCGCACGACGAGATCGTCCCCACCGACGACGGCATCCGCCGGACCTCCGGCCGCTCCGGCGGCACCGAGGGCGGACTCACCACCGGCGAGCTGCTCCGCGTCCGGGCCGCCATGAAGCCCATCGCGACGGTGCCGCGTGCCCTGAGGACCATCGACGTGACCACGGGGGAGGCCGCCGCGGCGCACCACCAGCGCTCCGACGTGTGCGCCGTTCCCGCCGCCGGCATCGTCGCCGAGGCCATGGTCGCCCTGGTCCTCGCGGACGCCGTCGCGGAGAAGTTCGGCGGCGACAGCGTGGCCGAAACCCGCCGCAACGTGCGGTCCTACCTCGACCACCTGACCATCCGGTGAGCAGCGGGCCGCTGATCGTCCTCGTCGGCCCGATGGGTTCCGGCAAGTCCACGGTGGGCGCGCTCCTCGCGGAGCGGCTCGGCGTGGCGTACCGGGACACGGACGCCGACATCGTCGCGGCCCAGGGCCGCGAGATCTCCGACATCTTCGTCGACGAGGGCGAGCCGTACTTCCGGGACCTGGAGCGGGCGGCCGTGCGCGCGGCGCTCACGGAGCACACCGGGGTCCTCGCCCTCGGCGGCGGCGCCGTCCTGGACGAGGGCACGCGCGGGCTCCTCGCCGGGCTGCCGGTCGTCTATCTGTCGATGGACGTGGAGGAGGCGGTGCGCCGCGTCGGGCTCGGCGCCGCCCGGCCGCTGCTCGCCGTGAACCCGCGCCGCCAGTGGCGGGAACTCATGGAGGCCCGCCGCCACCTGTACACCGAAGTCGCCCGCTTCGTCGTCGCCACCGACGACAAGACCCCGGACGAGGTCGCGGACGCGATCGTCGACGCCCTGGAGTTGAAGGACGCATGACCGAAGTGACCCGGATCCACGTCGGCGGCAGCGCCGGCTCGGAACCGTACGACGTGCTCGTCGGCCGGCAGCTGCTCGGAGAACTGGGCGGGCTGATCGGTGACCGGGCCAAGCGGGTGGCCGTGATCCACCCCGAGGCGCTCGCCGAGACCGGCGAGGCGCTGCGCGCCGACCTCGCCGAACAGGGCTACGAGGCCGTCGCCGTCCAGGTGCCGAACGCGGAGGAGGCCAAGACCGTCGAGGTCGCCGCCTACTGCTGGAAGGCGCTCGGCCAGACCGGCTTCACCCGCACCGACGTGATCGTCGGTGTCGGAGGCGGCGCCACCACGGACCTCGCCGGGTTCGTCGCCGCGACCTGGCTGCGCGGGGTCCGCTGGATCGCCGTGCCGACGACCGTGCTCGCCATGGTGGACGCCGCCGTGGGCGGCAAGACGGGCATCAACACCGCCGAGGGCAAGAACCTCGTCGGGGCCTTCCACCCGCCCGCCGGTGTCCTGTGCGACCTGGCCGCGCTGGACTCGCTGCCCGTGCACGACTACGTCAGCGGTCTCGCCGAGGTCATCAAGGCCGGGTTCATCGCGGACCCGGTGATCCTGGACCTCGTCGAGGCCGACCCGCAGGGTGCCCGCACCCCGGCCGGCCCGCACACCGCCGAGCTGATCGAGCGGTCGATCCGGGTGAAGGCCGACGTGGTGTCCTCCGACCTCAAGGAGTCCGGTCTCCGCGAGATCCTCAACTACGGGCACACCCTCGCGCACGCCATCGAGAAGAACGAGCGGTACAAGTGGCGCCACGGCGCCGCCGTGTCCGTGGGCATGGTGTTCGCCGCCGAGCTGGGCCGGCTCGCCGGGCGGCTCGACGACGCGACCGCCGACCGGCACCGCACCGTCCTCCAGTCCGTCGGACTCCCGCTCACCTACCGCGGTGACCAGTGGCCCAAGCTGCTGGAGACCATGAAGGTGGACAAGAAGTCCCGCGGTGACCTGCTGCGCTTCATCGTCCTCGACGGCCTCGGCAAGCCCGCGGTCCTGGAAGGCCCCGACCCGGCGGTCCTGCTCGCCGCGTACGGGGAGGTCTCCGCGTGAGCCGCCGCGTCCTCGTCCTGAACGGCCCGAACCTGGGCCGCCTCGGCTCACGGGAGCCGGACGTGTACGGCGCCACCTCCTACGCGGGTCTCGTGGAGACCTGCCGCGCCCTCGGCGAGGAACTCGGCTTCGACGTGGAGGTCCGCGAGACCAACGACGAGGGCGAGCTGGTGCGCTGGCTGCACGAGGCGGCCGACGGATCGGTCCCGGTCGTCCTCAACCCGGGCGCGTTCACCCACTACTCGTACGCGATGCGGGACGCGGCGGCGCAGCGCACGGCGCCGCTGATCGAGGTGCACATCTCGAACCCGTACGCCCGCGAGGAGTTCCGGCACACCTCGGTCGTGGCCGCGGTCGCCACCGCCACCATCGCCGGCTTCGGCGTCGGCTCGTACCGGCTGGCGCTGCGCGCGCTCGCCGACGAACTGACGGACTGACGAACCGGCCACACCGCGCCGGGAACCCTCCCGCACCGTTCCCCGTCTTCCGGTGCGGGAGGGTACGGTTTGGTAACGGCGGACCCGAACGGCCGCACGAACAGCGTCAGTCGGACGAGACGGAGTGGCACCGGATGCAGCACGCAGCGGCGGGGTGGACGCAGCAGGCTCACGTGCCCGGCCCGCCCCCGGCCCATCCGCCGGCCCCACCGTCGGCCCACGCCGCGGCCCGCCCGCCGGCCCCGCCCGGCTGGGCCCCGCCCCCGGGCTCCGGCTCCGTCCCGCACCTCCCGCCCGCGCCGCCTCCGTCACCCGCGGGATCCGACGCCACCGGGCACGTCCGACTGCCGCCCGGCGGCCCCGTCGCGGCCCCCACCGCGGCCCCGGCCCAGAACGGCCACGGCACGGGCGCCGCCACCCTCGCCGTCCTCCTCATCGGCCCGGCCGGCGCGGGCAAGACGACGGTCGCCCGCCACTGGGCGCAGCGCCGCCAGGTGCCCACCGCCCACATCAGCCTCGACGACGTCCGCGAATGGGTGTGCGCCGGCTTCGCCGACCCGCAGGACGGCTGGAACGACCGCTCGGAGGCGCAGTACCGCCTGGCTCGCCGCACCTGCGGCTTCGCCGCCCGCAACTTCCTCGCCAACGGCATCTCCTGCATCCTCGACGACGCCGTCTTCCCCGACCGCCCGGTGGTCGGGCTGGGCGGCTGGAAGCGCCACGTGGGGCCCGGCCTGCTGCCCGTGGTGCTGCTGCCCGGACTGGAGGTCGTCCTGGAGCGCAACGCCCGACGCTCCGGCAACCGCCGGCTGTCGGACGAGGAGGTGGCCGGCATCCACGGCCGCATGGCGGGCTGGCACGCCTCCGGCCTGCCGATCATCGACAACTCCACGTACGACGTGGAGACCACGGCCCGCGTCCTCGACGAGATCCTCGGCCGGGCCGTCGCCAGCCCCCCGAACTGGTAGCCCCCCGGGCCCGGCCCGCCGTGCGCGGGCGGTTCGGGGCCGGCGCCGGTTCCGGCCGCCGCGGCGGCCGGAACCCGGTCGGACGCGCCGGACCTGCCGGGCCGCCGCGGGGCTCGTACGCTCGGGACATGTCCGAGGTGTATGCGCCCCGCCGTGAAAGGCTCCGTGAGCGCTGCGCGGCCGGCGGATCCGCGGCGGTGCTCGTCTCCCGCCCCGCCAACGTCCGCTATCTCGCCGGAGGGGCCCCGCCCGGCGCCGCCCTTCTGCTGCACGCGGGAGGCGCGGAGCGGGACGTGCTGCTGTGCCCGCGGCCGCCCGTGGGGGACCCCGCCGAAGGCCGCGTGGACGAGGCGCTGCACGTCACCGTCCTGCCGCAGGCAGGAGGGGACGCCGCCGTGGCCGCGGCCGACCTCGCCGCCGGCAGCGGGGCCGACGTGCTGGCCGTCGAGGAGCACCACCTGAGCGTCGCCCGGTACCGTGCGCTCGGCTCCGTCGCGGACGGCCTGCGCCTCGCCGACCTCGGCACCGCCATCGAGCAGGAGCGGATCGTCAAGGACGACGAGGAGATCACCTGCCTCCGGATCGCCGCCGAGATCGCCGACCAGGCCCTCGGGGAGCTGCTGGAGTCCATCCTCGTGGGCCGCACCGAACGGCACCTCGCCCTGGAACTGGAGCGCCGCCTCGTCGACCACGGCGCCGACGGTCCCGCCTTCCCCACCTCCGTCGCCACCGGCCCGAACTCCGGCCGCGGCGGGCACCGGCCCTCGGACCGGCGCGTCGAGGAGGGCGACTTCCTCTCCGTGTGCCTGGGCGCCAACTACCGGGGCTACCGCTGCGAGATCGGCCGCACGTTCGTCATCGGCTCCACTCCCGCCGACTGGCAGATCGAGCTGTACGACCTCGTCTTCGCCGCGCAGCGGGCCGCCCGGGAGGCCCTCGCCCCCGGGACCCCCTGCCGTGACGTGGACCGCGCCGCCCGGCAGATCCTGGACGGAGCCGGATACGGGGAGGGCCTGGCGCACTCCCTCGGGCACGGGGTGGGGCTGGAAATCGAGGAGGACCCGCAGCTCTCCCCGTCCGCCATGAGTAAACTGGACGCTTGTGTGCCGGTCACCGTCGAACCAGGAGTCCACCTCCCGGGACGGGGCGGAGTCCGGATCGATGACACGCTCGTCGTGCGCCAGGAGGCGGACGGCGGACCCGAGCTACTCACCATCACGACCAAGGAGCTGCTCGCGCTGTAGCCGGCGCGCCGCACGAGAGACCTTTTCCTCGGTCGTCCACAGCGTCAGTCCAGGAGATTCCGCAACCGTGGCCACCACGAACGACCTCAAGAACGGCATGGTGCTCAAGCTCGACAACGACCAGCTCTGGTCCGTCGTCGAGTTCCAGCACGTCAAGCCCGGCAAGGGCCCGGCCTTCGTGCGCACCAAGCTCAAGAACGTGCTCTCCGGCAAGATCGTCGACAAGACCTTCAACGCCGGTGTCAAGGTCGAGACGGCCACCGTCGACCGCCGTGACATGCAGTTCTCGTACATGGACGGCGACTACTTCGTCTTCATGGACATGCAGACCTACGACCAGCTGCACGTCGCCCGCGCCGCCGTCGGCGACGCCGCGAACTTCCTCATCGAGGGCTTCACCGCCACCGTCGCCACCCACGAGGGCGAGGTGCTGTACGTCGAGCTGCCGGCCGCCGTCGAGCTCGTCATCAAGGAGACGGAGCCGGGCGTCCAGGGCGACCGCTCCACCGGCGGCACCAAGCCCGCCATCCTGGAGACCGGCCACCAGATCCAGGTCCCCCTCTTCATCACCACCGGTGAGAAGATCAAGGTCGACACCCGCACGAGCGACTACCTCGGCCGGGTGAACAGCTAACCGTGGCTGCCCGCAACAAGGCCCGCAAGCGCGCCTTCCAGATCCTCTTCGAGGCCGACCAGCGCGGGGCCTCCGCGCAGGAGGTCCTCGCGGACTGGATCCGGCACGCGCGGTCCGACGACCGGCAGCCGCCGGTCAACGAGTACACGATGGAGCTGGTCGAGGGATACGCGCAGCAGGCGCGGCGCATCGACGAGCTCATCGCCACCTACGCGGTGGGCTGGACGCTGGACCGGATGCCGGTCGTCGACCGCAACATCCTGCGCCTCGGCACGTACGAGCTGGTCTGGGTCGACACGGTGCCGGACGCCGTGGCGATCGACGAGGCGGTGCAGCTGGCGAAGGAGTTCTCGACGGACGAGTCGCCGTCCTTCGTGAACGGACTCCTGGCCCGGTTCAAGGACCTGAAGCCCGGCATCCGCCGCGACTGACCGCCGCGCCCGGCCCGCCCACCGGCCAGGCCCGCACCCGCCCGAAGGGCCCGCCGCGCATCGCGCCAGCGGGCCCTTCGGCGTACCGGTCCCTCATGCGGGCACCCGGCCGGCCCGTGGCGCCCTGCGGTGCCCCCACAGCGCCCCAGGCAGCCCCAGGGGTCACAGAGCGGCCCAGTGGACGTCCCACGGGCCGCGGCGGGCCCGCTGACGGTACGGCCTCGCCCGCGCAGGGTTCGTCTGCTCGGGCATCGGCAGTCGGCTCGCCCCGTGGACGGCCCGGCTGTCGGGCGGCGGAGAGCGTGCGGTCCTCGTGAGCCTCGGTACGAGCGCGAGCGGCCTGCTTCTGCTCGGCGTCACCGCAGCATTCACCGGAGTCGGTCCGACGGCCCTCGCCGTCGTCGGCTACGGCCTGGTGTGCCCCGGGCCCGGCGCGGCGAAGCCGAGCGGGAACGACCTCCTGCACCGTCGTGTCACGCGTTCCGGCCGGGCCACCGCCCTGACCGTCCAGTCCCTCGCCCTGCAACTGGCGGCAGCCCTCACGGGCTTGGTCATCAGCGCCCTGTCTCCGGGGCCGTTGCCCTGGGCTGCTGGGAGGCGCCGTGCTGCTCGCAGGAGCCCTCCTGTGGGCCCGTCCCAGCGGCTGCGCCCGCACTCCGGCAGTCACGCCCGAGCCGCGCACGACCAGGGCGACCCCCACGACGAGCACCGGCGGCTGCGACACCCGCCGGGAGCATGCCGGCCCGTGGCGCCGGGCCGACCCGAAGATCCCGGCAGGCGTACTGCGGCCCGGCCGTCCGAGGGCGCGGGGGCCCGGTGGGCGGTGGGGCGGCAGCACCCGGCGGGAAACACCGGAGGGTGGTCCCGGAACACTCCGGGACCACCCTCCGGCGGCAACGTTTCTGCTGGTGCGGGGCAGAGGCCGAACGGCCTCAGCTCTCCTCGTGGGCGACCGCGCGGCGTGCGTCCGCGTCCAGCACGCCCCAGCTGATCAGCTGCTCGGTCAGGACCGACGGCGACTGGTCGTAGATGACCGCGAGGGTGCGCAGGTCGTCCTGGCGGATCGACAGGACCTTGCCGTTGTAGTCGCCGCGCTGCGACTGGATCGTCGCCGCGTAGCGCTGCAGCGGGCCGGCCTTCTCGGCGGGCACGTGGGCCAGGCGCTCCAGGTCCAGGACGAGCTTCGGCGGCGGCTCGGCGGCGCCCCCCGGCGTGGTGCCCGGCAGCAGCTCCTGCACCGGGACGCCGTAGAAGTCGGCCAGCTCGGCGAGGCGCTGCACGGTCACGGCACGGTCGCCGCGCTCGTACGAACCGACCACGACGGCCTTCCAGCGGCCCTGGGACTTCTCCTCCACACCGTGGAGGGAGAGGCCCTGCTGGGTGCGGATGGCACGGAGCTTGGCCCCGAGCTGTTTGGCGTATTCGCTGGACATAGAGCTCCCTGGACACTGTGACGACGTGGCGGCTCCGCCGCGCTTTCGTAACTCACTGTGAGGTTACGCAGCGTTACCTGGACCCGTCAAGCCGGACGGTCCGTACCGACCACCTTCCTGACCCTGGTACGGTGGGCGGCGCAAACCCAGACGTCCTTTAAGGTCCGTCCCGTGAGGCGGAGAAGGAGGTCCTTTCCGTATGGACACCATCCAGCAGGCCGATGCCGCCCGCCCCGTTCTCGAGGGCCCCGACATCGCCCGTGTGCTGACCCGCATCGCCCACGAGATCGTCGAGCGCGCCAAGGGCGCCGACGACGTGGTCCTTCTCGGCATCCCCACCCGGGGTGTCTTCCTGGCCCGGCGCCTCGCCGGGAAGCTGGAGCAGATCACCGGCCGCACGACGCCGGTCGGCTCGCTCGACATCACCATGTACCGCGACGACCTGCGGATGCGCCCGGCGCGAGCACTGGCCCGCACGGAGATCCCCGGCGACGGCATCGACGGCCGCCTCGTCGTCCTCGTCGACGACGTGTTGTTCTCCGGCCGCACCATCCGCGCCGCCCTCGACGCCCTCGGCGACATCGGCCGCCCCCGCGCCGTCCAGCTCGCCGTCCTCGTCGACCGCGGCCACCGGGAGCTGCCCATCCGCGCCGACTACGTCGGCAAGAACCTGCCCACCTCGCTGCGGGAGACCGTCAAGGTCCAGCTCACCGAGGAGGACGGCCGCGACGCCGTACTGCTCGGGCTGCGCGAACCCGCCGCCCCCGGCGGGAACTAGCAGCGGCGGCTCGCCGCACCGGCGCGCCCGCCCCGGACCACCGATCCCGGTCGGCGGAATGGCTCCGGCCCCACGCCGTCCGGCACCCGGCCGCACGCCCGCCCCGACCGCCCACGCCCTCCCGCCCCGGACAGCGCCCCCGTGCGCCCCGGACCGGGACGGCCCCACCGCGGCCACCCGGCCCTGCCGCGACCGGCCCACGGAACCGAGCGACCTCCCACCCAGAGAGACCCCCGATGAAGCGCCACCTCATCTCGGCCGCCGACCTCACCCGCGACGACGCCGTCCTCATCCTCGACACCGCGGAGGAGATGGCCCGGGTCGCCGACCGGCCGATCAAGAAGCTCCCCACCCTGCGCGGCCGGACCGTCTGCAACCTCTTCTTCGAGGACTCCACCCGCACCCGCATCTCCTTCGAAGCGGCCGAGAAGCGGCTCTCCGCCGACGTCATCAACTTCGCGGCCAAGGGCTCCAGCGTCTCCAAGGGCGAGTCCCTCAAGGACACCGCGCAGACCCTGGAGGCCATGGGCGTCGACGCCGTCGTCATCCGGCACAGCGCCTCCGGCGCGCCCTACCGGCTCGCCACCTCCGGCTGGATCGACGCCCCCGTCATCAACGCGGGCGACGGCACGCACCAGCACCCCACGCAGGCCCTGCTCGACGCCTTCACCGTGCGCCGCCGTCTCGTCGGACCGGACGCCGGGCTCGGCCAGGACCTCTCCGGCAAGCGCATCACCCTCGTCGGCGACGTCCTGCACAGCCGGGTCGCCCGCTCCAACGTGGACCTGCTGCACACGCTCGGCGCCGAGGTCACCCTCGTCGCCCCGCCGACCCTCGTGCCCGTCGGCGTCGACGCCTGGCCGTGCGAGGTCTCGTACGACCTCGACGCCGTCCTCCCGAAGTCGGACGCCGTGATGATGCTGCGCGTCCAGCGGGAACGCATGAACGCGGCGTTCTTCCCGACCGAGCGCGAGTACTCCCGCCGCTACGGCCTCGACGCCGACCGGATGGCGCGGATGCCGGAGCACGCCGTCGTCATGCACCCCGGCCCCATGGTCCGCGGCATGGAGATCACCGCCGAGGTCGCCGACTCGCCCCGCTGCACCGTCGTGGAGCAGGTCGCCAACGGCGTGTCCATCCGCATGGCCGTCCTCTACCTGCTGCTGGGCGGCAACGAGCCCGCAGTCACCAGCCCTTCCGCCTAGCCCGCCCCGTACCGAGGAGACGTACGACCCATGAGCAAGACCCTGATCCGTGGTGCGAAGGTCCTCGGCGGCGACGCCCAGGACGTCCTCGTCGACGGCGAGACCATCGCCCAGGCCGGGACCGGCCTCGACGCGGACGGCGCCACCGTCGTCGAGGCGGAGGGCCTGATCCTGCTGCCCGGCCTCGTCGACCTGCACACCCACCTGCGCGAGCCGGGCCGCGAGGACTCCGAGACCGTCCTCACCGGCACCCGCGCCGCCGCCTCCGGCGGCTACACCGCCGTGTTCGCCATGGCCAACACCTTCCCCGTCGCCGACACCGCCGGCGTCGTCGAGCAGGTCTACCGCCTCGGCCGCGAGCACGGCTACTGCGACGTCCAGCCCATCGGCGCCGTCACCGTCGGCCTGGAGGGCAGGAAGCTCGCCGAGCTCGGCGCCATGCACGAGTCCGCCGCCGGCGTCACCGTCTTCTCCGACGACGGCAAGTGCGTCGACGACGCCCAGATCATGCGCCGTGCCCTGGAGTACGTGAAGGCGTTCGGCGGCGTCATCGCCCAGCACGCCCAGGAGCCCCGCCTCACCGAGGGCGCCGAGATGAACGAGGGCGTCGTCTCCGCCGAGCTCGGACTCGGCGGCTGGCCCGCCGTCGCCGAGGAGTCGATCATCGCCCGCGACGTGCTGCTCGCCGAGCACGTCGGCTCCCGCGTCCACATCTGCCACCTGTCGACCGCCGGGTCCGTCGAGATCGTCCGGTGGGCCAAGTCCCGCGGCATCGACGTCACCGCCGAGGTCACCCCGCACCACCTCCTCCTGACCGACGAGCTGGTCCGGACGTACAACCCGGTCTACAAGGTGAACCCGCCGCTGCGCACCGAGCGCGACGTCATGGCACTGCGCGAGGCCCTCGCCGACGGCACCATCGACATCGTGGCCACCGACCACGCCCCGCACCCGCACGAGGACAAGGACTGTGAGTGGGCCGCCGCCGCCATGGGCATGGTCGGCCTGGAGACCGCGCTGTCCGTCGTCCAGCACACCATGATCGAGACCGGGCTGCTGGACTGGTCCGGTGTCGCCGACCGCATGTCCTTCAGCCCCGCCAGGATCGGCGGCGCCACCGGCCACGGACGGCCCGTCTCGGCTGGTGAGCCCGCCAACCTGACGCTGGTCGATCCGGCATACCGTGGAACCGTGGACCCCGCGGGCTTCGCGTCCCGCAGCCGCAACACCCCCTACGAGGGGCGCGAGCTGCCGGGCCGCGTCACCCACACCTTCCTGCGGGGCCGCGCCACGCTCATGGACGGGAAGCTCGCGTGACCACCACTCTCCTCCTGCTCGCCGCCGACGAACCCCGCTCGGCGGAGGTGACCGACTGGGCCGCCCGGCTCGGCTGGGTCGCGGGACTGCTGCTCTTCATCGCCCTCGTGTACTGGCTGATGCGCCAGGGCTGGAAGTGGCGCGGCAGCCTCCAGTCCGCCCTGCCGGAGCTCCCGGGCATGCCGGAAGCCCCCGGCGAGGCCAGACTGAGCATGAGCGGCCGCTACCACGGGTCCACCACCGCCGGGCAGTGGCTCGACCGGATCGTGGCCCACGGGCTCGGTACCCGCAGCCGCGCCGAGCTCACGCTCACCGACGCCGGCCTCCACGTGGCACGGCCCGGGGCGGACGACTTCTTCGTCCCCGCCGGCCGGCTGCGCGGGGCCCGGCTCGACAAGGGCATCGCGGGCAAGGTCCTCGCCGAGGGCGGCCTGCTGGTCGTCACCTGGGAGCACGGAGGACAGCTGATCGACTCCGGCTTCCGCTCCGACCGGGCCGCGGAGCACACCGACTGGGTCGAGGCCCTCGACTCCATGACCGACACGCACACCAAGAACGACACGGAAGGCGCCGCACGATGACGACCTCCTCTAGGGGGACCAGGACCCCCGCCGTACTCGTCCTGGAGGACGGTCGCGCCTTCCGCGGCCGCGCCTACGGGGCCGTGGGGGAGACCTTCGGTGAGGCCGTCTTCTCCACCGGCATGACCGGCTACCAGGAGACCCTGACCGACCCCTCGTACCACCGCCAGGTCGTCGTCATGACCGCCCCGCACGTGGGCAACACCGGCGTCAACGACGAGGACCCCGAGTCCGCCCGCATCTGGGTCTCCGGCTACGTGGTCCGCGACCCCGCCCGCACCCCCTCCAACTGGCGCGCCACGCGCTCCCTCGACGAGGAGCTGGAGCGGCAGGGCGTCGTCGGCATCAGCGGCGTCGACACCCGCGCCCTCACCCGCCACCTGCGTGAGCGCGGGGCGATGCGGGTCGGCATCTTCTCCGGCGACGCCGTCCTCGGCGACGACGAGATGCTCGCCAAGGTGCAGGCGCAGCCCCAGATGAAGGGCGCCGACCTGTCCGCCGAGGTCGCCACCTCCGAGCCGTACGTCGTCCCCGCGATCGGCGGGAAGAAGTTCACCGTCGCCGCGATCGACCTCGGCATCAAGGGCATGACCCCGCAGCGGATGGCCGAGCGCGGCATCGAGGTGCACGTGCTGCCCGCCACCGCCACCGCCGACGACGTCTACGCCGTCAACCCCGACGGGGTGTTCTTCTCCAACGGCCCCGGCGACCCCGCCACCGCCGACCACCCGGTCTCCGTCATGCGGGCCGTGCTGGAGCGGAAGACGCCGCTGTTCGGCATCTGCTTCGGCAACCAGATCCTCGGCCGCGCCCTCGGCTTCGGCACGTACAAGCTGAAGTACGGCCACCGCGGCATCAACCAGCCCGTGCAGGACCGGACCACCGGCAGGGTCGAGGTCACCGCGCACAACCACGGCTTCGCCGTCGACGCGCCGCTCGACGCGGTGTCCGACACCCCCTACGGCCGCGCCGAGGTCTCCCACGTGTGCCTCAACGACAACGTGGTGGAGGGCCTCCGGCTGCTCGACCAGCCGGCCTTCAGCGTCCAGTACCACCCCGAGGCGGCCGCCGGCCCGCACGACGCCGCCTACCTGTTCGACCGCTTCACCGCCCTGATGGAGGCCGAGCGTGCCTAAGCGCACCGATATCCAGTCCGTCCTGGTCATCGGCTCCGGCCCGATCGTCATCGGCCAGGCCGCCGAGTTCGACTACTCCGGCACCCAGGCGTGCCGCGTCCTCAAGGCCGAGGGCCTGCGGGTCGTCCTGGTGAACTCCAACCCGGCGACGATCATGACCGACCCGGAGATCGCCGACGCCACCTACGTCGAGCCGATCACCCCCGAGTTCGTCGAGAAGATCATCGCCAAGGAGCGCCCCGACGCCCTCCTGCCCACCCTCGGCGGCCAGACCGCGCTCAACACCGCGATCTCCCTCCACGAGAACGGCGTCCTCGACAAGTACGGCGTCGAGCTCATCGGCGCCAACGTCGAGGCCATCCACAAGGGCGAGGACCGCGACCAGTTCAAGCTGGTCGTCGAAGCCGTCAAGGCGAAGATCGGGCACGGCGAGTCCGCCCGCTCCGTGATCTGCCACTCCATGGACGACGTCCTGCGGGGCGTCGAGGAGCTCGGCGGCTACCCCGTCGTCGTCCGCCCCTCCTTCACCATGGGCGGCGCCGGTTCCGGCTTCGCCCACGACGAGGAGGAACTGCGCCGCATCGCCGGCCAGGGCCTCACCCTGTCCCCGACCACCGAGGTGCTCCTGGAGGAGTCCATCCTCGGCTGGAAGGAGTACGAGCTGGAGCTGATGCGCGACAAGCACGACAACGTCGTGGTCGTCTGCTCCATCGAGAACTTCGACCCCATGGGCGTCCACACCGGTGACTCGATCACCGTCGCCCCGGCGATGACCCTCACCGACCGCGAGTACCAGGTGCTGCGCGACATCGGCATCGCCGTCATCCGCGAGGTCGGCGTCGACACCGGCGGCTGCAACATCCAGTTCGCCGTCAACCCCGAGGACGGCCGGGTCATCGTCATCGAGATGAACCCGCGCGTCTCCCGCTCCTCGGCCCTGGCGTCGAAGGCCACCGGCTTCCCCATCGCCAAGATCGCCGCGAAGCTGGCCGTCGGCTACACGCTCGACGAGATCCCCAACGACATCACCCGGGAGACCCCGGCGTCCTTCGAGCCCACGCTCGACTACGTCGTGGTCAAGGTGCCCCGCTTCGCCTTCGAGAAGTTCCCCTCCGCCGACTCCACCCTCACCACCACGATGAAGTCGGTCGGCGAGGCGATGGCCATCGGCCGGAACTTCACCGAGGCCCTCCAGAAGGCGCTGCGCTCCCTGGAGAAGAAGGGCAGCCAGTTCACCTTCACCGGCGAGCCCGGCGACAAGGCGGAGCTGCTGCGCGAGGCGGTCCGGCCCACCGACGGCCGGATCAACACGGTCATGCAGGCCATCCGCGCCGGCGCCACCCAGGAGGAGGTCTTCGACGCCACGAAGATCGACCCGTGGTTCGTCGACCAGCTCTTCCTCATCAGGGAGATCGCCGACGAGATCGCCGCCGTCGACAAGCTCGGCCCCGAGCTGCTCGCCGACGCCAAGCGCCACGGCTTCTCCGACCAGCAGATCGCGGAGATCCGCGGCCTGCGCGAGGACGTGGTGCGCGAGGTCCGCCACGCCCTCGGCGTCCGCCCCGTCTACAAGACGGTCGACACCTGCGCCGCCGAGTTCGCCGCGCAGACGCCGTACTTCTACTCCTCGTACGACGAGGAGACCGAGGTGGCGCCGCGTGAGAAGCCCGCCGTGATCATCCTCGGCTCCGGCCCGAACCGCATCGGGCAGGGCATCGAGTTCGACTACTCCTGCGTCCACGCCTCCTTCGCGCTGGCGGACGCCGGGTACGAGACCGTGATGGTCAACTGCAACCCGGAGACCGTCTCCACCGACTACGACACCTCCGACCGGCTGTACTTCGAGCCGCTCACCCTGGAGGACGTCCTGGAGATCGTCCACGCCGAGCAGCAGGCCGGTCCCGTCGCCGGTGTCGTCGTCCAGCTCGGCGGCCAGACCCCGCTGGGCCTCGCCCAGGCGCTGAAGGACAACGGCGTGCCGATCGTCGGCACCTCCCCGGAGGCCATCCACGCCGCCGAGGACCGCGGCGCCTTCGGCCGCGTCCTGAAGGAGGCCGGTCTGCCGGCCCCCAAGCACGGCACGGCCACCACCTTCGCCGAGGCCAAGGCCATCGCCGACGAGATCGGCTACCCGGTCCTCGTCCGCCCGTCGTACGTGCTCGGCGGCCGCGGCATGGAGATCGTGTACGAGGAGGCCCGGCTGGAGGCGTACATCGCCGAGTCCACGGAGATCTCCCCGACCCGCCCGGTCCTCGTCGACCGGTTCCTCGACGACGCCATCGAGATCGACGTCGACGCCCTCTACGACGGGCACGAGCTGTACCTCGGCGGCGTCATGGAGCACATCGAGGAAGCCGGCATCCACTCCGGCGACTCGGCCTGCGCCCTGCCCCCGATCACCCTCGGCGGCTTCGACGTCAAGCGGCTGCGCGCCTCCACCGAGGCGATCGCCAAGGGCGTCGGCGTGCGCGGCCTGATCAACATCCAGTTCGCCATGTCCGGCGACATCCTGTACGTCCTGGAGGCCAACCCGCGCGCCTCCCGCACGGTGCCCTTCACCTCGAAGGCCACCGCCGTGCCGCTCGCCAAGGCAGCCGCCCGCATCTCGCTCGGCGCCACCATCGCGGAGCTGCGCGAGGAGGGCCTGCTGCCGAAGAACGGCGACGGCGGCGAGCTGCCGATGGACGCGCCGATCTCCGTCAAGGAGGCCGTCATGCCGTGGTCGCGGTTCCGCGACATCCACGGCCGCGGCGTCGACACCGTCCTCGGCCCGGAGATGCGTTCCACCGGCGAGGTCATGGGCATCGACGCCGTCTTCGGCACCGCGTACGCGAAGTCGCAGGCCGGCGCCTACGGGCCGCTGCCCACCAAGGGCCGTGCCTTCATCTCCGTCGCCAACCGCGACAAGCGCTCGATGATCCTGCCGGCGCGCGAGCTCGCCGCCCACGGCTTCGAGCTGCTCGCCACCTCCGGCACGGCCGAGGTCCTCAAGCGCAACGGCATCAACGCGACGATCGTGCGCAAGCAGTCCGAGGGCGAGGGGCCGAACGGCGAGAAGACCATCGTCCAGCTCATCCACGCGGGCGAGGTCGACCTGATCGTCAACACCCCGTACGGCACGGGCGGCCGCCTCGACGGCTACGAGATCCGCACCGCCGCCGTGTCCCGTGGCGTCCCCTGCCTCACCACGGTCCAGGCGCTCGCCGCGGCCGTCCAGGGCATCGACGCCCTCAGCCACGAGGGCGTCGGAGTCCGCTCCCTCCAGGAGCACGCGGAACACCTGAACGCGGCCCGCTCCTAGCAGCCCGACCCGAGGGGGACACCGGAACCCGGTGTCCCCCTCCTCATGAGGACACCACTTCGATGTACGCATTGTTCTTCCGGCTCGTCTTCCGGTGGATGGACCCCGAGCGGGCTCACCACGCGGCCGTCCGCTGGATCCGCCTCACCGCCCGCGTCCCCGTCCTGCGCACCTTCGTCGCGGCCTGGTTCGCCCCGCGCCGCAAGGAGCTGCGGACCCAGGCCCTGGGCCTGCGCTTCCACAGCCCCTTCGGACTCGCCGCGGGCTTCGACAAGAACGCCGTCGCCGTCGACGGCCTGGCCATGCTGGGCTTCGACCACGTCGAGATCGGCACGGTCACCGGCGAGCCGCAGCCCGGCAACCCCAAGAAGCGCCTCTTCCGCCTCGTACCGGACCGGGCGCTCATCAACCGCATGGGCTTCAACAACGAGGGCTCGGCCGCCGTGGCCCGGCGCCTGGAGGAGCGGCGCCCGGTGTTCCGCACCGTCCTCGGCGTCAACATCGGCAAGACCAAGATCGTGCCGGAGTCCGAGGCCGTCGGCGACTACGTGAAGTCGACGCAGCGGCTCGCCCCCCACGCGGACTACCTCGTCGTGAACGTGTCGTCGCCGAACACCCCGGGACTCCGCGACCTCCAGGCGGTGGAGCACCTGCGCCCGCTGCTCACCGCGGTCCGCGAGGCCGCCGACCGCGCGGTCACCGGCCGGCGCGTCCCCCTCCTGGTGAAGATCGCCCCCGACCTGGCGGACGAGGACGTCGACGCGGTCGCCGACCTGGCCGTCGAGCTCGGCCTGGACGGCGTCATCGCCACGAACACCACGATCGCCCGCGAGGGACTCGGCCTGCGGTCCGGCCCGGACGTCGTCGGCGAGACCGGCGGACTGTCCGGGGCGCCGCTCAAGGCCCGCTCGCTGGAGGTGCTGCGCCGCCTGTACGCCCGCGCGGGCGACCGCCTCGTCCTGGTGGGCGTGGGCGGCATCGAGAACGCCGAGGACGCCTGGCAGCGCATCCTCGCCGGCGCCACGCTGGTCCAGGGCTACAGCGCCTTCATCTACGAGGGCCCCGGCTACGCCCGCGCCGTCAACCGGGGACTCGCCGCCCTCCTCCAGGACTCCCCGTACGCCACGCTCGCCGACGCCGTCGGCGCCGACACCCGGAAGGCCGCCGCATGAGCCGCCCCGAACCCTTCGGCGCCCGTCTCCGCCGCGTCATGGACGAGCGCGGACCGCTCTGCGTCGGCATCGACCCGCACGCCTCCCTGCTCTCCGCCTGGGGCCTCACCGACGACGTGCGGGGCCTGACGGTCTTCACCCGCACGGTCGTGGAGGCACTGGCCGATACCGTGGCCGTCTTCAAGCCGCAGAGCGCGTTCTTCGAACGCTTCGGCTCCCGGGGCGTCGCGGTCCTGGAGCAGGCCGTCACCGAGCTGCGCCAGGCGGGCGCGCTCGTCGTCATGGACGCCAAGCGCGGTGACATCGGCTCCACCATGGCCGCCTACGCGGAGACGTACCTGCGCCCGGACTCCCCGCTGTTCTCGGACGCGCTGACGGTCTCCCCGTACCTCGGCTACGGGTCCCTGGCCCCGGCCGTGGACCTGGCGCGGGAGAGCGGCGCGGGACTCTTCGTGCTGGCCCTGACCTCCAACCCGGAGGGCGCCGAGGTCCAGCGGGCGGTACGCGCCGACGGGCGCACGGTCGCCGCCACGATGCTGGCCCACCTGGCGGCCGAGAACGCGGGGGAGGCGCACATGGGCTCCTTCGGCGCGGTCGTCGGCGCCACCCTCGGCGACCTGTCCTCCTTCGAGCTGGACGTCAACGGGCCGCTGCTCGCTCCGGGCATCGGTGCGCAGGGAGCCACCCCCGCCGACCTGCCGACGGTGTTCGGCCCCGCGGTCCGCAACGTCGTCCCCAACGTCAGCCGGGCGGTGCTCGGCCGGGGGCCTGACCCGGCGTCCCTGCGCGACGCGGCGGAGCGCTACGCGGACGAGGTCCGGGCCGCGGTCGCCTCCGCCTGAGTCCGTGCGGAGCGGGACCCGACCCCGAGATGTGATGCACTTCACGCATCCTCCGGCGTGCCACCGCGCGGGTCCTGCTCCTGGCCTCGTGTGACGCCCTCGGGACGGGCCGTGACGGGTGTTGACGCAATCGCCACCCAAACAGGTGCGTTATGCCTGGTTTGTCTGGCAAGCTCGATCCTGACCAGGACTTTTCCTTCGTTCTCGCTGACTCAGGCGGCCCTGGCCGCTAGTCTCCGACGAGAGTCAGCGTTCGCGACGGTCCCTGCGTTGCTCGTTGCTCCCTTGGTGTGGGCCGCATAGGTTCCTCACCGGTCCGTATCCGACAGTTCGACATCCGAGGTGACGTAGGCGTGGCTCTTCCGCCCCTTACCCCTGAACAGCGCGCAGCCGCGCTCGAAAAGGCCGCCGCGGCTCGCCGGGAGCGGGCCGAGGTCAAGAATCGACTCAAGCACTCCGGCGCCTCCCTCCACGAGGTCATCAAGCAGGGCCAGGAGAACGAGGTCATCGGCAAGATGAAGGTCTCCGCCCTCCTGGAGTCCCTGCCGGGCGTGGGCAAGGTCCGCGCCAAGCAGATCATGGAGCGGCTGGGCATCTCCGAGAGCCGCCGTGTGCGCGGTCTCGGCTCCAACCAGATCGCGTCCCTGGAGCGGGAGTTCGGCGGCTCCGGCGCCTGACGGCCGACACCTGGCGTCCGGGGCGCTCCGGGAAGCTGGAATAATCGCCCCATGGCAGCAACATCCCGGGGGACGACCCCCGAGCCCCCGGACGCCCGTCCGCGGCTGACCGTGCTCTCCGGCCCCTCGGGCGTGGGGAAGAGCACGGTCGTCGCCCACATGCGCAAGGTCCACCCGGACGTCTGGCTCTCCGTGTCGGCCACCACCCGCAAGCCGCGACCCGGCGAGCAGGACGGCGTCCAGTACTACTTCGTCACGGACGACGAGTTCGACAAGCTCATCGCCAACGGCGAGCTGCTGGAGTGGGCCGAGTTCGCCGGCAACCGCTACGGCACGCCGCGCGGCGCCGTGCAGGAGCGGCTGGAACGCGGCGAGCCCGTCCTGCTGGAGATCGACCTCCAGGGCGCACGCCTGGTGCGCGAGTCCATGCCGGAGGCGCAGCTCGTCTTCCTGGCGCCGCCGAGCTGGGACGAGCTGGTCCGCAGGCTCACCGGGCGCGGCACCGAGTCCCCCGAGGTCATCGAGCGCCGACTGGAGACCGCCAAGATCGAGCTGGCGGCCGAGTCGGAGTTCGACGTGACGCTGGTCAACACCTCCGTCGAGGACGTGGCGCGTGAGCTGCTAGCCTTGATGGACGTTGTCTGAATTACTCTGTCCACTTTTTCGGAAGGTAGAGCGTGTCCTCTTCCATCACCGCGCCCGAGGGCATCATCAACCCGCCGATCGACGAGCTGCTTGAGGCCACGGACTCCAAGTACAGCCTCGTGATCTACGCGGCCAAGCGTGCGCGTCAGATCAACGCGTACTACTCGCAGCTCGGTGAGGGCCTGCTGGAGTACGTCGGCCCGCTGGTGGACACCCACGTCCACGAGAAGCCGCTGTCGATCGCCCTGCGGGAGATCAACGCGGGGCTGCTGACCTCCGAGGCCGTCGAGGGCCCGGCGCAGTAAGCGCTCCCCAGCATCATCACAGGCCCGGCGGGGTGTCCGCCGGGCCTGAGGCGTGTCTACCAGTCGTTCCGTCAGAGCGGGAGGCGCAAGTCCAGTGCCCGAGTCCCAGTCCGCGTCCCAGTCCAAGCCCAGGGTGGTCCTCGGAGTCAGCGGGGGCATCGCCGCGTACAAGGCGTGCGAGCTGCTGCGCCGGCTGACCGAGTCGGGCCACGACGTGCGGGTCGTCCCGACGGCGTCGGCCCTGAGGTTCGTGGGTGCGCCCACCTGGTCGGCGTTGTCCGGCAACCCGGTCTCCACGGAGGTCTGGGACGAGGTGCACGAGGTCCCGCACGTCCGCATCGGCCAGCACGCCGACCTGGTCGTCGTCGCCCCCGCCACCGCCGACATGCTCGCCAAGGCCGCGCACGGCCTCGCCGACGACCTCCTGACCAACACGCTGCTCACCGCCCGCTGCCCGGTGGTCTTCGCCCCGGCCATGCACACCGAGATGTGGGAGCACCCGGCGACGCAGGACAACGTGGCGACCCTCCGCCGCCGCGGCGCCCTGGTCGTCGAGCCGGCCGTCGGCCGCCTCACCGGCGTCGACACGGGCAAGGGGCGACTGCCCGATCCCGCCGAGATCTTCGAGGTCTGCCGCCGCGTCCTGGCCCGCGGCGCCGCGGAACCCGACCTCGCAGGCCGGCACGTCGTGGTCACCGCGGGCGGCACCCGCGAGCCCCTGGACCCCGTCCGCTACCTGGGCAACCGCTCCTCCGGCAAGCAGGGCTACGCACTGGCGCGCACTGCGGCGGCCCGCGGCGCCCGCGTCACCCTCGTCGAGGCCAACACCGGCATCCCCGACCCGGCAGGCGTCGACGTGGTGCACGTCGGCACGGCCGTCCAGCTTCGCGAGGCGGTCCTGAAGGCGGCGGCGGACGCGGACGCGGTCGTCATGGCCGCGGCCGTCGCGGACTTCCGCCCCGCCGCGTACGCCGAGGGCAAGATCAAGAAGAAGGAGGGCCAGGAGCCCGCCCCGGTCACCCTCGTCCGCAACCCCGACATCCTCGCCGAGATCTCCGCCGACCGGGCCCGCCCGGACCAGGTGGTCGTCGGCTTCGCCGCGGAGACCGACGACGTGCTGGCCCACGGCCGCGACAAGCTCCGCCGCAAGGGCTGCGACCTGCTCGTCGTGAACGAGGTCGGCGAGCGGAAGACCTTCGGTTCCGAGGAGAACGAGGCCGTGGTGCTGGGCGCGGACGGCACCGAGACCCCCGTCCCGTACGGGCCGAAGGAGGCCCTCGCGGACACCGTGTGGGACCTGGTGGCCCCCCGCCTGGGCTGAGGGGCGCCGGAAGGGCACCGTGCTTCCGCTGCCCAGGGGGCGGGGGCGGCCGCCGCAGCGTGACACCCCCCGGCGCCCGAGGGAACGCCACCCGGCGGGCTCCTCGGGCGCAGGCCCGTCCCGTCCTGCCCGACGGCACGACGGACGGGCCCGTACGGGGACGACCGGCACGGGTGACTGAGCGCGGACGCCGGCCCGCGCACCGGCCGGGCGGGCTCGCGGACCGCTCGCGGCAGGCCCGGGGGCCCGGGGCCCGCCGAATGGGACGTATCTCTCACCCGATGCGCCCAGCGCGCCTCCCGTGCCCGGATCCGGGCGTTCACCCCTTTCGCGCCGGGCGATCATCGGCCCCGGGAGCCCCGGTTATGGCCGAACATCCGCCCGACAGCCGCCCGACGTGCGAGACACCTGGTCCCATGACCGGGCCCGACCGATAAACTGTCCACGGAACGACGCGGGGCGCAGCCCCCTGCCGGTCCGTCAATGATCAGCCAGCAGCCGCTGCAAACCCAGGGAGCGTTGTGTCCCGTCGCCTCTTCACCTCGGAGTCCGTGACCGAAGGTCACCCCGACAAGATCGCTGACCAGATCAGCGACACGATCCTCGACGCGCTGCTGCGGGAGGACCCGACCTCCCGCGTCGCCGTCGAGACGCTGATCACCACGGGTCTGGTCCACGTGGCCGGCGAGGTCACCACCAAGGCCTGGGCCGACATCCCCACCCTCGTGCGCGAGAAGATCCTGGAGATCGGCTACGACTCCTCGAAGAAGGGCTTCGACGGCGCCTCCTGCGGCGTGTCGGTCTCGATCGGCTCGCAGTCGCCGGACATCGCGCAGGGCGTCGACACGGCGTACGAGAACCGCGTCGAGGGCGACGAGGACGAGCTCGACCGGCAGGGCGCGGGCGACCAGGGCCTGATGTTCGGCTACGCGTCGGACGAGACGCCCGAGCTGATGCCGCTGCCGATCCACCTCGCGCACCGCCTGTCGAAGCGCCTCACCGAGGTCCGCAAGAACGGCACGATCCCCTACCTGCGCCCGGACGGCAAGACGCAGGTCACCATCGAGTACGACGGCGACAAGGCCGTCCGCCTCGACACGGTCGTGGTGTCCTCGCAGCACGCCTCCGACATCGACCTCGACTCGCTGCTCGCGCCGGACATCCGCGAGTTCGTCGTCGAGCACGTCCTCAAGCAGCTCCTCGACGACGGCATCAAGCTGGACACCGAGGGCTACCGCCTGCTGGTCAACCCGACCGGGCGCTTCGAGATCGGCGGCCCGATGGGCGACGCCGGCCTCACCGGCCGGAAGATCATCATCGACACGTACGGCGGCATGGCCCGCCACGGCGGCGGTGCCTTCTCCGGCAAGGACCCGTCCAAGGTCGACCGCTCCGCCGCCTACGCCATGCGCTGGGTCGCCAAGAACGTCGTCGCCGCCGGCCTCGCCGCGCGCTGCGAGGTCCAGGTCGCCTACGCCATCGGCAAGGCCGAGCCCGTCGGCCTCTTCGTGGAGACCTTCGGCACCGCCAAGGTCGAGGCCGAGAAGATCGAGCGGGCCATCTCGCAGGTCTTCGACCTGCGCCCGGCCGCGATCATCCGCGACCTCGACCTGCTGCGCCCGATCTACTCCCAGACCGCGGCCTACGGCCACTTCGGCCGCGAACTGCCCGACTTCACCTGGGAGCGCACCGACCGCGTCGACGCACTCCGCAAGGCGGCCGGGCTGTAAGGCGTCCCGCACCCCGAGAGCCCCGGCACCGTCCCGTACGGCGCCGGGGCTCCGGCGTCGCCCCCGCGCCCCGCACAACGGCAACGGTTCGCAGCGCCACCTCGGTACCCTGCGCAGCCGGGGGTGACGGCAGCCCTCGGGGCCCGGTGACACCACCCCCGGGTCGTCCGTTCGACGGGGGTCACGGTCATGCCGTGCCCGAGGCCGGCGGCCCTCTTGCGGGACCGCGAAGAAGGCGGTGACGGGGCAGCGCCGCGGGCCGGGTGCCCCGGCCCTGCCTCCCGGCGGCCCGCGGACCGGGCGCGGTCGACCCGCCGTCGGCCCGGGCGGGTGCGGCGCAGCAGGCCGCACCGCCGTTCCACCGACCCGTCGGGCGGCGGCCCGCGGCCGGAGGGCCGCGGTGCAGTGGGCCGCCTCAGGCGCCGACACCGGCCTCCGGCGGGGCCCGTGTCAGTGCGGTCTGGTACTCATGGGGCTGTGAGCGGGACGGACGGGGAGCAGGAAGGGCAGCAGCCGGAAGGGCGGCCGCCCGAGCAGCTCGCGCTCATCCGGGAGACCGTGCGGAAGGCCAAGGTGCCCAAGGCCAAACCGCGGACGTGGCGCGGCGCGGCCCTGGCCGCCCGGCTGCCGGTCGCCCGTGTCGTGGTCAACAAGGGCGTCCTGCACCTCGACCAGTACTTCGACTACGCCGTGCCCGCCGAGCTCGACGCCGCCGCACAGCCCGGTGTGCGGGTGCGTGTCCGGTTCGGGGCCGGCGCAGGGAGGGTCCGCGACGGGCGTCGCGAGGGCGGCCGGCTCATCGACGGGTACCTCGTCGAGCGGCGCGCGGAGAGCGACTACGCCGGTCCCCTCGCCGCGCTCGCCGACGTCGTGTCTCCCGAGCCCGTGCTGGGCCCCGAGCTGCTGGGGCTCGCCCGCGCGGTGGCCGACCGGTACGCCGGGAGCCTCGCCGACGTGCTGCAGCTCGCCGTGCCGCCGCGCAGCGCCCGTGCCGAGGGCAAGCCGTCCCCCCCTCCGCTGCCGCCGCCACCCGCACCGGACCCCGGCCCGTGGGAGCGGTACGCGCACGGACCGGCCTTCCTGGAGGCCCTCGCCCGTGGGGACGCTCCCCGCGCCGTGTGGAACGCGCTGCCCGGCCCCTCGTGGGCGGAGGAGATCGCCCGCGCCGTCGCCGCGACCCTCGCCTCCGGGCGCGGCGCCCTCGTCGTCGTCCCCGACGGGCGGGCCGCCGCCCGTGTGGACACGGCCCTGACCGCCGTGCTGGGGGAGGGGAGGCACGCCCTGCTCACCGCCGAGGCCGGGCCGGAGAGGCGCTACGGCCAGTGGCTCGCCGTCCGCCGCGGCTCCGTCCGCGCGGTGGTCGGCACCCGCGCCGCCATGTTCGCGCCGGTGCGGGACCTGGGGCTGGTCGCCGTCTGGGACGACGGGGACACCGCCCACAGCGAACCGCACGCACCCCAGCCGCACGCCCGCGACGTGCTGCTGCTGCGCGCCGCGCACGACCGGTGCGCCTTCCTCGTCGGCGGGGTCACCACGACCGTGGAGGCGGCGCAGCTCGTCGAGAGCGGCTGGGCCAAGCCCCTCCTCGCGCCCCGGGAGCAGGTACGGGCCGTGGCACCGCTGGTGCGGACCGTGGGGGACGCCGAACTCGCGCGGGACGAGGCCGCCCGCGCCGCCCGGCTTCCGACCCTGGCCTGGCGGACGGTGCGGGAGGGGCTGACGACGGGCCCGGTCCTCGTGCAGGTGCCGCGGCGCGGCTACGTGCCGCGGCTGGCGTGCGAGCGGTGCCGGGAGCCCGCCCGCTGCGCGCACTGCGCAGGCCCCCTGGAGGCTCCGGAGCAGCGGGCGCTGCGGTGCACGTGGTGCGGGCGGGACGAGCCCGACTGGCGCTGCGCCGCATGCGGCTCGGCTCGTCTGCGGGCCACCGTGGTGGGCGCGCGCCGCACCGCCGAGGAACTGGGCCGGGCCTTCCCCGCGGTGCCGGTGCGGACCTCAGGACGCGACCACATCCTGGAGTCCGTGCCCGGCAGGCCCGCTCTGGTGGTGTGCACCCCCGGCGCGGAGCCGGTCGCCGAGGGCGGGTACGCGGCCGCCCTGCTGCTGGACGGCTGGGCCCTGCTGGGGCGCCCCGACCTGCGGGCCGCGGAGGAGGCCCTGCGGCGCTGGATGGACGCGGCGTCGCTGGTGCGGGGGCAGAGCGAGGGCGGCACGGTCGTGGTGGTCGCGGAACCGACGCTGCGGCCGGTGCAGGCGCTCGTGCGGTGGGACCCGGTGGGGCACGCCCAGCGGGAGCTGGCCGAGCGGGCCGAGCTGGGCTTTCCCCCGGTCTCCCGCATGGCCTCCGTCGCGGGGGCGCCCGAGGCCGTCGTGGACTTCCTGGCCGGCGTGGAGCTGCCGGCCGACGCCGAGGTGCTGGGGCCGGTCCCCCTGCGGGTCGAGACGGCGGGCGGGCCGCGCAGACCGGGCGGCCCGCCTCCGGGCGAGCGGTGGGAGCGCGCGCTGGTTCGGGTTCCTCCGGGCAGCGGCCAGGCCCTGGCGGCCGCCCTCAAGAAGGCGCAGGCGGCCCGGCTGGCCGCCCGCCGCGGTGAGCAGGGCGGTCCGGTGCGGGTGCGCATCGATCCCCTGGACATCGGCTGAGCCCCACCGGGGGCGTGACGGCGCGTCAAGCCGCGAAGGCCTTCGCCGGCCCGTCGCGCGGGAGCCCTGTGCGCGTCTGCCTGTGCCCGGATCTCTCTCTGCGGGGGCCGCTCGTGCCCGCCGGAACCAGCGGTACAGGCCGCCTGGAGCCGCGGGCCGGGAGGCGGGGCGCGCTGCGGGAGCTGTGCGGCCAAGGGCGTCGAGCGGGGGGACCGGCACTGGACGGGAAGCCGGGGTCACCGTGCGGCCGCGGGCGGCTCGGCCACGTGCCGCTCGCCGTCGCAGGGGGACCCTCGTCCGCCCGGGGTGCGGACCGGCGGGAGGGTCAGCCGTTGCGCGGGCCGGGAAGGACCCCCGGGCGCACGTCGTCCCGCAGGGACTTCTCCCGCAGCGCCGCCGAGGCGCCCGACGTCGGCTGGGGCGGCATCGACCGCGCTGCCGGGACCGACGCCACCGGCATGGTCCGTGTGGCGCCCGGCTCCGTCCCGTGGTCGGCGGCGGGGGCCGCGGCCTGCTGGGCCGCCGCGCGGCGCGAGCCGTACCGGCGGTGCACCGCCTGCTTGGTGACGCCCAGAGCCGAGCCCACCGCGTCCCACGAGAAGCCCAGCGAGCGGTCGAAGTCCACCGCGGCGGTCACCAGGGTCTCGACACTGTCCCGCAGCTCCTGCGCGAGCCGCACGGTGGGGGCGGGGGCCCTGCCGTAGACGACGAAGCCCGTCGACGGGCCGGAGCGACGCGGGCGGTAGACGTTGCCCAACTGCGCGGTGAGCGTGCGCAGGGCGTCCACCTGCCGGCGGACCCGCTCGATGTCCCGCACCAACAGGTGCAGGCTTGCCCGGGCTTGGGCGTCATGGGTTGCGTGGTCGGCCATTGACAAGCCTCTCGAACCGGCGTGGAAAAGGGGCGGGCCGCATCCGAGGGCGGCCCGATTCGGTCAATCTCTCTTGACAACGCGCCACCCGTCCCAGGGTCACGCACCAGGGGCGTATCCGCATATGCGCAGGGCGCACGGATATACGTACGCCCCCCGGTGCACCCGCACCCCTAGACTGGTGTGCTGCCCAACCGCCCGACCTGCCGTGGCCACAAGTGAGGTAACCCCCTTTGAAGCTCGTCTTCGCAGGCACCCCCGAGGTCGCCGTGCCCGCCCTGGACGCCCTGATCGCCTCGGACCGCCACGAGGTCGCCGCCGTCGTCACCCGGCCCGACGCGCCGGCCGGGCGCGGCCGGCGACTGGTCGCCAGCCCGGTGGCCGAACGGGCGGAGGAGGCCGGCATCGAGGTGCTCAAGCCGACCAGGCCCCGCGACGAGGCATTCCTCGCCCGACTGCGGGAGATCGCCCCCGACTGCTGCCCTGTCGTCGCGTACGGGGCGCTGCTTCCCAAGGCGGCCCTGGACATCCCCGCACGCGGCTGGGTCAACCTGCACTTCTCGCTGCTGCCGGCGTGGCGCGGCGCCGCCCCCGTGCAGCACGCGCTGATGGCGGGCGACGAGGTCACCGGCGCGTCGACCTTCCTCATCGAGGAAGGGCTGGACTCGGGCCCCGTCTACGGGGTGCTCACCGAGGAGGTCCGGCCCACCGACACCAGCGGCGACCTGTTGACGCGGCTGGCGTTCGCGGGCGCAGGGCTGCTCGCCGCCACGATGGACGGGATCGAGGACGGCACCCTCAAGGCGGTCCCGCAGCCCGAGGAGGGCGTCACGCTGGCCCCGAAGATCACGGTGGAGGACGCCCGGGTGGATTGGGCGGCGCCCGCGCTGCGCGTCGACCGGGTCGTGCGTGGCTGCACGCCCGCGCCCGGCGCGTGGACGTCGTTCCGGGGGGAGCGCCTCAAGCTGGTCCAGGTGCGGCCGGTGCCCGACCGCGACGACCTGGCTCCCGGTGAGATCGCCGCGGGGAAGAAGAGCGTGCACGTCGGGACGGGCTCCCACGCGGTGGAGCTGCTCTGGGTCCAGGCCCAGGGCAAGAAGCCGATGAACGGCGCCGACTGGGCCCGGGGCGTGCGCATCGCGGCGGGGGAGCGGCTGGGCGGCTGACGGCCGACGCCCCGGGCGGCGGTGCGGGGCCGGCCGCTTGCAGCAGGGCCCGCGGCGGCCCGTCGTCCGTACCGAAGCGCACCGCCCTCCGGGGGCACCGGCGGCGCAGCCGCACGGCCGGTCCCGGTGGCCGTGGTGCGTACCGCCGGTCCGGTGGCCGGCGTGCGTACGGCCGGTCCGAGGGGGTGCTGCGCCCGGCCGTTCGGCGGCGTACCGCCGGGACTACGCTGGAACGGTTCTACCGAAACGAATCGCGGAGCACCTTTTGAGCGAGCAGGCCGCCCGTCGCCGTCCCCCCAAGCAGTACCGGCGCCCCAAGAAGGACCCCGTCAGGGTCCTCGCCTTCGAGGCGCTGCGCGCCGTGGACGAGCGTGACGCCTACGCCAACCTCGTCCTGCCCCCGCTGCTGCGCAAGGCCCGGGAAAAGGACGGTTTCGAGGCGCGGGACGCCGCGCTCGCCACCGAGCTGGTGTACGGGACGCTGCGCCGCCAGGGGACGTACGACGCGGTCATCGCCGCCTGCGTCGACCGGCCGTTGCGCGAGGTGGACCCGCCGGTCCTGGACGTGCTGTCCCTCGGCGCCCACCAGCTGCTCGGGACGCGCATCCCCACGCACGCCGCCGTCTCCGCGACCGTCGAGCTCGCCCGGGTCGTGCTGGGCGACGGGCGCGCCAAGTTCGTCAACGCCGTGCTCCGCAGGATCGCCCAGGACGACCTGGACGGCTGGCTGGAACGGGTCGCCCCGCCGTACGACGAGGACCCCGAGGACCACCTCGCCGTCGTCCACTCCCACCCGCGGTGGGTCGTCTCCGCCCTGTGGGACGCGCTGGGTGGCGGCCGCGCCGGCATCGAGGAGCTGCTCGCCGCCGACAACGACCGGCCCGAGGTCACCCTCGTGGCCCGGCCGGGCCGGGCCACGCCCGAGGAGATCGTCGGCGCGCTGGGTGAGGACGCCGCCCTGCCGGGCCGCTGGTCGCCGTACGCCGTGCGGCTCGCCGAGGGCGGTGAGCCCGGTGCGCTCGACGCCGTGCGGGAGGGGCGGGCGGGCGTCCAGGACGAGGGCAGCCAGCTCGTGGCCATCGCCCTGGCCGGCGCGCCGTTGGAGGGCCCCGACACGCGGTGGCTGGACGGCTGCGCCGGCCCCGGCGGCAAGGCGGCCCTGCTGGGCGCGCTCGCCGCGCAGCGCGGTGCCGTGCTGCTCGCCTCCGAGAAGCAGCCGCACCGTGCGGGCCTCGTCGAACGGGCCCTGGCCGGCAACCCCGGGCCGTACCAGGTCATCGCCGCCGACGGCACGCGGCCGCCGTGGCGGCCCGGCTCCTTCGACCGGGTCCTGGTGGACGTGCCGTGCTCGGGTCTGGGCGCCCTGCGCCGCCGCCCCGAGGCCCGGTGGCGGCGGCGCCCCGAGGACCTGGAGGGGTTCGCCCCGCTCCAGCGCTCCCTCCTCACCGAGGCCCTGCGGGCGGCGCGGGTCGGAGGCGTCGTCGGATACGCGACCTGCTCGCCGCACCTGGCGGAGACCCGCGCCGTCGTGGACGACGTCCTGAAGGGACGCGGAGCGGCTCAGGGCCTGCGGGCCGAGTGGATCGACGCCCGGCCGCTGCTCCCCGGCGTGCCCGACCTCGGTGACGGCCCCGACGTGCAGCTGTGGCCGCACCGGCACGGCACGGACGCGATGTACCTGGCACTGCTGCGCCGCACCGCGTGACGCCACCGGCCGGGGAAGCAGCGCGGCCCGGCCTCGGGTGCGCGTGACGGATGCGGCGGCCGGCCCCTGAGCCGAGGCGGGCACCGGTGCGGTGGCCCGACCGTGCACGGCGGCGGTCACGGGGGGCTACGCGGAGGCGGGCGCGGTCGCCGGAGCCCGGGTGGCGGCGGGCACGGCCTGCGCCGCAGGACCCGTGCGGGCGGGCGCACGGTGCCTCCGTCTGCCGTGGCGCTCGGCCGCAGGCGACCGTTCGTCACGGACCGGCCGGTATCCCGAGCGCTCCGCCCCCGCCGGCCTCGGCGGCACAGCGCCGGGCGCGCTGCTCGCGGGCGCCGGCCGGCAGGCCCTTCGCCTCCACGCGGGGGTCACGGCGGTGTGTACGGCGGGGCCCGGAGCTGGGGAAGGCGGCAGTGGTGGAGCCGCGCCCACCGGCGCTCCGAAGGGCGCCCGCCGCCCGCCGCTGCGCGCCGCGGCGTGGGGGGCCCACACGCTCCGCGGCTCTCGATCAGTGGTGGGACCTGCTGCCGCCCCACGAGGCACTGTTCTGCCGGCCGGGCCACCAGTGGAGCCGGAGCCCCTCGCAGGTACCGCCGCCGACCCACCCGTCAGGGAGCCGGAGGAGTGGGGCTGCCGCCGTTGGCCGCCGCCGCGTGGATCTTCCCGGTGGCCGGGGGCCTCCTCGACGGCCCGTACGGCGAAGTGGGGGCCGAGATCGCGCAGGAGGCGCGCGAAGGATGAGGCGGGGAACAGGCCCCTGGGCGGCAGGGTGGCGATATGCCGGGAAAGGGGAGGTCTGTCTATGGCTCGTCCCGTCCTCGCGCGGGATCGCGTCGAACAGGCGCCGTCGAGCATGGCAGGCTTGGCACATGGCCCAGATCAATCCGAGCATCCTGTCCGCCGACTTCGCCCGGCTTGCCGAGGAGGCCGGTGCCGTCGACGGGGCCGACTGGCTCCACGTCGACGTCATGGACAACCACTTCGTGCCCAACCTGACCCTCGGCGTGCCGGTCGTCGAGTCGCTCAGCAGGGCGACGGGCACCCCGCTGGACTGCCACCTCATGATCGAGGACCCGGACCGCTGGGCGCCCCAGTACGTGGAGGCGGGCGCCGGCTCCGTCACGTTCCACGTGGAGGCCGCGGCCGCTCCCGTGCGACTGGCCCGCGAGATCCGGGCGAAGGGCGCCCGGGCCTCCATGGCGCTCAAGCCGGCCACCCCCATCGAGCCCTTCGAGGACCTGCTCCCCGAACTCGACATGGTGCTGATCATGACGGTTGAACCCGGCTTCGGTGGGCAGGCGTTCCTCGACATCATGCTGCCCAAGATCCGCCGCACCCGTGAGCTGATCTCCAAGCACGGTCTGGAGCTCTGGCTCCAGGTGGACGGCGGTGTGTCCGCCTCCACGATCGAGCGGTGCGCCGAGGCGGGCGCGGACGTCTTCGTCGCCGGATCCGCCGTGTACGGTGCCGACGACCCGGGCGCCGCCGTGCGCGAGCTGCGGGACCAGGCCCGCCGGACCATCGCCGGAGCGGCCTGGGCCTGCGGCCACTGAACACGCCGGGCCACCGGTTGGTCACCGGCAGATGAACGCAAACCAACAGGACTGATCAACGGCCATCGGATCTGCGAGTATGGGCGATCCGGAGTGTGAACAGCAGTGAGGAGAACGCGGTGTCTGCAATGTCGGCGGGACGTCCAGCCCTGCGGATGGGACCCGCGGAGCTGGTGCAGGCGGCGGCCATGGCCCGGCGCTTCTACCTGGAGGGCAAGTCCAAGATCCAGATCGCCGAGGAGTTCGGCGTCAGCCGCTTCAAGGTGGCCCGGGTCCTGGAGACCGCCCTGGAACGGGACCTCGTACGCATCGAGATCCGGGTCCCCGCGGAACTGGACGCGGAGCGCTCCGACGCGCTGCGCGCCCGCTACGGCCTGCGCCACGCCGTCGTGGTCGAGTCGCCCGCCGAAGGCGAGGACGAGTCGCCCGACCCCGAGAACCTCGGCGAGGTCGCGGCCGACCTGCTCGGCGAGCTGGTGAACGAAGGCGATGTCCTCGGCCTGGCCTGGGGCCGGTCCACCATCCACATGGCCGCCGCGCTCGACCGGCTGCCCCCCTGCACCGTCGTCCAGTTGACCGGCGTCTACGACGCGGGGACCGCCGAGCGGGGCTCCGTGGAGGCCGTCCGCCGCGCCGCCCAGGTCTCCGGCGGCGAGGCGCACCCCATCTACGCACCCATGCTGCTGCCCGACCCGGCCACCGCCGCCGCACTGCGCGAGCAGACCGGCATCGCCCGGGCCTTCGAGTACTTCGACAAGGTGACGGTCGCCGCGGTGTCCATCGGCTCCTGGGAACCCGGCATCTCCACCGTCCACGACATGCTGTCCGACGAGGAGCGCGCCCACTACGCGTCCCTCGGTGTCGCCGCCGAGATGTCCGCGCACCTCTTCGACGCGTCGGGCCGCCGCGTCGGCCGCGACCTGGGCGAGCGCTGCATCACCGTCGAGGCCGACCGGCTGCGCCGCATCCCCGAGGTCGTCGCCATCGCGGGCGGTCGCCGCAAGGCCGCGGCCATCGGCGCCGTCCTGCGCTCCGGCCTCGTCACCAGCCTCGTCACGGACACCGTCGCCGCGGACCACCTGCTCACCCAGTCGCAGCCTGGCCCCCGCCCCGCGCTGGAGCGCTTCGACCCGGACAACGCCTGACCCGCCCGGACCGGCCGCCCGCCACCAGGCTTGGAGGAACCTCCCAGGTCACCCGCTGTGACCTGGAGGTTTCGCCTGGGGTTCGAACGCCCGTCGGCATGGGAGAATGAAGTACGTGCTTCTCCCCCTGGCTGAGACGCCCGGGGGCCACCTCCGAACGACTGGGATGTTCAGCACGTGCGTTTCCTCAATGACCTGAAGCCGCCGTACGACCTCACGTACGACGATGTGTTCATGGTGCCGAGCCGCTCGGCCGTCGGCTCCCGGCAGGGCGTGGACCTCTCCAGCCCCGACGGCACCGGCACCACCATCCCGCTGGTCGTCGCCAACATGACCGCCATCGCGGGCCGCCGCATGGCCGAGACCGTCGCCCGCCGCGGCGGCCTCGTCGTCATCCCCCAGGACATCCCGATCGACGTCGTCACCGACGTCGTCACCTGGGTCAAGAGCCGTCACCACGTCCTCGACACGCCCATCGTGCTGGAGCCCCATCAGACCGTGGCGGACGCCCTGTCGCTGCTGCCCAAGCGCGCGCACAACGCCGGCGTCGTCGTGGACGGCGAGCAGCGGCCCGTCGGCGTCGTCACCGACGCCGACCTGACCGGCGTGGACCGCTTCACCCAGCTCTCCGAGGTCATGTCCAAGGACCTGCTGCTCCTGGACGCCGACATCGACCCACGCGAGGCGTTCAACACCCTCGACCACCACAACCGCCGCTACGCCCCGGCGGTGGACGCGAACGGCCGGCTCGCGGGCATCCTGACCCGCAAGGGCGCGCTGCGCGCCACCCTGTACAGCCCGGCCGTCGACGACCGCGGCAGGCTGCGCGTCGCCGCCGCCGTCGGCATCAACGGCGACGTGGCCGGCAAGGCCAAGCAACTGCTGGACGCCGGTGCGGACACGCTCGTGATCGACACCGCGCACGGCCACCAGGAGTCGATGATCAACGCGATCAAGGTCGTGCGCGGCCTCGACCCGCAGGTGCCGATCGTCGCGGGCAACATCGTCTCCGCCGAGGGGGTCCGCGACCTCGTCGAGGCGGGCGCCGACATCATCAAGGTCGGTGTCGGCCCCGGCGCGATGTGCACCACCCGCATGATGACCGGCGTGGGCCGCCCCCAGTTCTCCGCCGTCCTGGAGTGCGCCGCCGAGGCGAGGAAGCACGGCAAGCACGTGTGGGCCGACGGCGGTGTCCGCCACCCGCGCGACGTCGCCATGGCCCTCGCCGCCGGCGCGTCCAACGTGATGATCGGCTCCTGGTTCGCCGGTACGTACGAGTCGCCCGGCGACCTCCAGCAGGACGCCGACGGCCGCCTCTACAAGGAGTCCTTCGGTATGGCGTCCGCGCGTGCCGTGCGCAACCGCACCAGCGAGGAGTCGCCCTACGACCGCGCCCGCAAGGGCCTGTTCGAGGAAGGCATCTCCACCTCCCGGATGTACCTGGACCCGACGCGACCGGGCGTCGAGGACCTCATCGACTCGATCATCGCGGGCGTCCGCTCGTCCTGCACCTACGCCGGTGCCGGGTCGTTGGAGGAGTTCGCCGAGAAGGCCGTCGTCGGCGTCCAGAGCGCCGCCGGCTACGCCGAGGGCAAGCCGCTGCACGCCAGCTGGAGCTGAGCACCCGGGCCCTGCCCGCGCACGTCCCGAGGAGCCGCCCCCGTCCACGTACGGGGGCGGCTCCTCGTCGCGTCCCGGGCCGGAACCGGCCGCCCCGACGTGGCCGAAGCCCCGCGCCCTCTCCGGCGGGAGCCGGCCGTCCGCCCGCGGTGGCGGGCGCCCCGCGCCGCCGCGACCGGCCTCCGGGCTGTCGAGCGCGCGCGGAGGGGCCCGGCGATTTCGTCGTTCAGCGCCCCAATGTGCTGTTTCGTGCAGCAGCGCGCAATGTTTTCCCGTCTGTGCCCGAAGTGTGCAATGATCATCCGCTGATACGCAACAACGATGCATTACGACTGCGATGCTCCGGGGCTTAGGCTCTGGGCTCGTACCTGGAGTGGCGGTGACCGCCTGCTCGGCGGTCCCCCCTTCCCCTGGGCTCTTCCGTGGGCTGTTCCCCGCTGCCCGCACCGCCGTCGGTCGCCGTTGTCCCGACCCCCGCAGCGATGAAGGAGCCACGCAGTGCTCGACCACGGCGCAGCCCCACCGGCCACCGAGCCATCCGCCTCCAAGCCCCCCGCGGCCTCCCCGCTCGCCGCTCTCGGGCGACGCAAGCCGGTGGAAGCCCTGGTCAACGAGGGTGGCCAGGGCGAGGGCGGTTCCCTCCGCCGCTCGCTGACCATGTGGCAGCTCACGATGATCAGCATCGGTGCCACCCTCGGCACCGGGATCTTCGTCGTCCTCGGCGAGGCCGTCCCCGTCGCGGGACCGGCCGTCACGATCTCCTTCGTCATCGCCGGCCTCACCGCGCTGTTCTCGGCCCTGTCGTACGCCGAGCTGGCCGGCACGATCCCCGTCTCCGGCTCCTCGTACTCGTACGCATACGCAACGATGGGCGAACTCGTCGCCTGGGTCTGCGGCTGGTGCCTGATCCTCGAGTACGGCGTGTCGGTCGCCGCCGTGGCCGTCGGCTGGGGCGACTACCTCAACGAACTGCTCAGCGGCACCATCGGCGTCACCATCCCCGAGGTGTTCTCCTCGGCGCCCACCGACGGCGGCATCATCGACGTCCCCGCGGTGCTCGTGGTCCTCCTCGCCATGGTGTTCCTGCTCGGTGGGGCCCGCGAGTCCGCCCGCGTCAACACGATCATGGTCGTCGTGAAGATCGGCGCGCTGGCGCTCTTCTGCGCCGTCGGCTTCATGGGCTTCAAGTCCGGCAACTACGCCGACTTCATGCCGCTCGGCATGGCGGGCGTCACCGGCGCCGGCGCGATGCTCTTCTTCTCGTACATCGGCTTCGACGCCGCCTCCACGGCCGGCGAGGAGGCCAAGAACCCCAAGCGCGACCTGCCCCGCGCGATCATGCTGTCGCTGCTCATCGTGACGGTCCTGTACGTGCTGGTCGCCGGGGTCGCCGTGGGCGCCTGGAACTGGACGAAGTTCGAGGGCTCCGAGGCCTCCCTTTCGGCGATCATGAACGACGTGAGCGGCCAGACGTTCTTCGGCACGCTGCTCGCCGCCGGCGCCGTCATCTCCATCGCGAGCGTCGTCCTCGCCGTGCTCTACGGCCAGACCCGCATCCTGTTCGCGATGTCCCGCGACGGACTCGTCCCCAAGGCGTTCGGCAAGGTCGACCGGAAGACCGGCACGCCGCGCGTCGGCACGATCATTGTGTCCGTGTTCTGCGCCGTCCTGGCCGGCCTGATCCCGCTGGGCCACCTCATCGACGCCACCAGCATCGGCACCCTCTTCGCCTTCGGCCTGGTCAACATCGCGGTCGTCGTGCTCCGCTACACCCGGCCCGACATGGAGCGCTCCTTCAAGGTGCCGTTCGGCCCGCTGTTCCCCGTGCTCGGCTTCGGCTTCTGCGTCTTCAACATGACGGAGCTCGGCACGGCGACGTGGATCGCCTTCGGTCTCTGGATGGCCGCGGGCCTCGTGTTCTACTTCCTGTACGGCATGCGCCGCTCCAGACTGGCCACCCCCGCAGAGAAGTGATCCACCGCCCGTGCGACTGAACGACCTCGACGAACGCATCGTCCACGCCCTCGCGGAGGACGCCCGACGCTCCTACGCCGACATCGGCTCGCTCGTCGGACTGTCCGCCCCCGCGGTGAAGCGGCGCGTGGACCGGCTCCGGGCCGAGGGCGCCATCACCGGCTTCACCGTACGGGTGGACCCGGCGGCGCTCGGCTGGGAGACCGAGGGGTTCATCGAGATCTACGCACGGGGCAACACCTCGCCCGAGACCATCCAGCGCGGTCTTGAGCGCTACCCGGAGATCGCGTCCGCGTCCACCGTGACGGGGGAGGCGGACGCGATCGTCCAGGTCTTCGCCTCCGACATGCGCCACTTCGAGCGCGTGCTGGAGCGCATCGCGGGAGAGCCGTTCGTCGAGCGCACGAAGTCGGTGCTGGTGCTGTCGCCGCTGCTGCGGCGGTTCTCCTCCGGCTCGCCCGCGTAGC
This sequence comes from Streptomyces sp. CC53, assembly GCF_001865245.1. GTDB lineage: Bacteria > Actinomycetota > Actinomycetes > Streptomycetales > Streptomycetaceae > Streptomyces. Next base: position 82,985 of record NZ_MKXB01000220.1, read on the forward strand.
CCGCGCGCGGCTGACCCGCGCACGTCCGGTGGCGGAAGCCCGTCACCGGCCCGCGGCCCGGAGACGCCCGTGCGTCGGCCCGCACCCGCTGCTCCGGCTCGTACGCCGCAGCTCCCCCCC
>NZ_MKXB01000220.1:83341-104309 GCF_001865245.1 Streptomyces sp. CC53
GCGCTCGTCGCCCGGCCCGTATCCACGTCAGGTGCGCCCCCGGCCGGCGCCCCGTCCTTCGACGGGCGTGGACCGGGCACGACCTCGTGGGGGGCCGGCCCGGCCCTCCGACCGGTCTCACCCCTGGCAGCCACATGCGCGCCCGGTTCCGCCTCTCTCGGCCAGGTGTCCGCCGCCTTCCCGGAAGCCCCCTCGTGGCTTCGCGCCGACTGCCGAGCCCCGCGCCCGGGAGCCGCGCAACGAATCACCGGGCAGGCGCGCAATGCCGCAACGGATCGGTGGTCGGTCCGCAACGGTCGCGCCTTGTCCGGAATGAACGCCGAACCGTACCTTTTTGGCATCTCCCCGTCCCCCTTCCGCACTGACGAGGTCCCGCCCATGCCACCGCTGCGCACCGCCCTGCTCCAGAGCTCAGGACAGCTCGGTGACGTGGCCGCCAACCTCAAGGCCCTCGACGAGGCCGCCGCCCGCGCGGCCGCGAACGGCGCCGGGCTGCTGGTCGCCCCCGAGATGTTCCTGACCGGCTATGCCATCGACGCCGACGTCCACCGCCTCGCCGAGCCCGCCGACGGCGAGGCCGCCGACGCGGTCGCGGACATCGCCGAGCGCCACGGCGTCGCCGTGGCCTACGGCTACCCCGAGCGGGACGGCGACACCGTGTACAACGCGGCCCAGCTCATCGGCCCCGACGGCACCCGCCTCGCCGCCTACCGCAAGACGCACCTGTACGGCGACTTCGAGCTCGCCTGGTTCACGCCCGGTGACCAGCCCGTCGTCCAGGCCGAGCTCGGCGGCCTCCGGATCGGCCTGATGATCTGCTACGACGTGGAGTTCCCGGAGAACGTCCGCGCCCACGCCCTGGCCGGCACGGACCTGCTGCTGGTCCCCACCGCCCTCATGCACCCCGCCCAGGTCGTCGCCCGGTCCGTCGTGCCGGTGCGCGCCTTCGAGAACCAGCTCTACATCGCGTACGCCAACCGCACCGGCCCCGAGGGCGGGTTCGAGTTCGTCGGGCTGTCCGCGCTCGCGGGTCCCGACGGCACCGCCAGAGCCCGCGCGGGCCACGGCGAGGAGCTGGTCGTCGGCGACGTCGACCCCGGGCTGCTGCGGGCCTCGCGCGAGGCCAACCCCTACCTCCGCGACCGCCGCCCGGCCCTGTACACCTCCCTCTCCTGAGCCTCCCCGCTCAGCCCCCCCGTTTCTCGTCATCCGCGCAAGGAGTCCGTACCCCATGACGTCCACGGTGCCCAACGCCGTCCAGCACGCCGACGCGCAGCAGCCGCCGATCACCATGTTCGGGCCGGACTTCCCCTACGCGTACGACGACTTCCTCGCCCACCCCGCCGGGCTCGGCCAGATACCCGCGACCGAGCACGGCACCGAGGTCGCCGTCATCGGCGGCGGTCTGTCCGGCATCATCGCCGCGTACGAGCTGATGAAGATGGGCCTCAAGCCGGTCGTGTACGAGGCCGACCAGATCGGCGGCCGGCTGCGGACCGTCGGCTTCGAGGGCTGCGACGCCGCGGGCGACGCGACGGAGCTCAACTGCGAGCTGGGCGCCATGCGGTTCCCGCCGTCCTCCACCGCGCTCCAGTACTACATCGACCTGGTGGGCCTGGAGACCACGCCCTTCCCGAACCCGCTGGCCGAGTCCACCCCCTCCACGGTGATCGACCTGAAGGGCGAGACCCACTACGCGGAGACCGTCGACGACCTGCCGCAGGTCTACCGCGACGTCGCCGCCGCCTGGAACGCCTGCCTGGAGGAGGGCGCCGACTTCTCCGACATGAACCGTGCCCTGCGCGAGCGGGACGTGCCGAAGATCCGCGAGATCTGGGCCAAGCTCGTCGAGAAGCTCGACAACCAGACCTTCTACGGCTTCCTCTGCGAGTCCGAGGCGTTCAAGTCCTTCCGGCACCGCGAGATCTTCGGCCAGGTCGGCTTCGGGACCGGCGGCTGGGACACCGACTTCCCGAACTCCATCCTGGAGATCCTCCGCGTCGTCTACACGGAGGCCGACGACCACCACCGGGGCATCGTCGGCGGCAGCCAGCAGCTCCCGCTGCGGCTGTGGGAGCGCGAGCCGGAGAAGATCGTCCACTGGCCGCTCGGCACCTCGCTGCGGTCCCTGCACGGTGGTGAGCCGAAGCCCGCGGTGACGCGCCTGCACCGCACGGCCGGGAACCGCGTCACGGTCACCGACGCGAACGGCGACATCCGCACGTACGAGGCGGTGATCTTCACCGCCCAGTCGTGGATGCTGCTGTCCAAGATCGACTGTGACGACTCGCTCTTCCCGATCGACCACTGGACCGCCATCGAGCGCACCCACTACATGGAGTCCAGCAAGCTCTTCGTGCCGGTCGACCGCCCGTTCTGGCTGGACAAGGACGAGGACACCGGCCGGGACGTCATGTCGATGACGCTGACGGACCGGATGACCCGCGGTACGTACCTGCTCGACAACGGGCCCGACAAGCCGGCCGTCATCTGCCTGTCGTACACGTGGTGCGACGACAGCCTGAAGTGGCTGCCGCTGTCCGCGAACGAGCGGATGGAGGTCATGCTGAAGTCCCTCGGCGAGATCTACCCGAAGGTCGACATCCGGAAGCACATCATCGGCAACCCGGTGACCGTGTCCTGGGAGAACGAGCCCTACTTCATGGGCGCGTTCAAGGCGAACCTGCCGGGCCACTACCGGTACCAGCGCCGCCTGTACACCCACTTCATGCAGGACCGGCTGCCCGAGGACAAGCGCGGCATCTTCCTCGCCGGCGACGACATCTCCTGGACGGCCGGCTGGGCCGAGGGCGCCGTGCAGACCGCGCTGAACGCGGTGTGGGGCGTCATGCACCAGCTGGGCGGCGCGACCGACCCGTCCAACCCCGGCCCGGGCGACCTCTTCGACGAGATCGCGCCGGTGGAACTGCCGGAGGACTGACCCGGCGGGTCCGCCTCCGGCGGCCTTCCCCCGTGCAGCCGAGGAGCCGGCCGGAGTGTTCGACGAACACTCCGGCCGGCTCCTCGGCCGTTTCGGTCGCCTCCGCTGCTACGGGCGCCCGGCCGCCCTTCCGTGCGGCGCCTGGCGGGTGCCTCGCGGTCGACGCGGTCGGCGGCCGCATCGTTTGTCGCCTGCCTGTGGGCGGTGGGCGGCGCGCGGTGAGCCGTGGGCGCGGGCGCCGTACGCCGAGTGGCTGCCAGAAGGCGGGTGCCGGGCGGTGCCCAGCGGTAGCGGGGACACGGCTACGCCCCTCGTGCGGCGGCCGCGCGAGGGGTGTGGCGGGGGTCACGCCTTCGGGGCGGCCTCCTCCTCGTCGTACGAGGAGGTGCCCGAGTCCAGCAGCGGCTCCTGCTGCTTCATGTGGGCCGGGGCGAAGGCGCGCAGGGCGTGGTAGCCGGTGATGACCACGAGCGTGCCGAGGGCGATGCCGCCGAGCTCGAAGCTGTCGGTGATCTTCAGGCTGACGCCGCCGACGCCGATGATGATGCCCGCGGCGGCGGGGACGAGGTTCAGCGGGTTGCGCAGGTCCACCCCGGCGTTGATCCAGATCTGCGCGCCGAGCAGGCCGATCATGCCGTACAGGATGACCGTGATGCCGCCGAGGACGCCCCCCGGGATGGCGGCGACCACCGCGCCGAACTTGGGGCACAGGCCGAAGAGCAGCGCGAAGCAGGCGGCGGCCCAGTAGGCGGCGGTGGAGTACACGCGGGTCGCGGCCATGACGCCGATGTTCTCGGAGTACGTGGTGTTCGGCGGGCCGCCCACCGCGGTGGAGAGCACGGACGCCGCGCCGTCGGCTGCGATGGCGGTGCCGAGCTTGTCGTCGAGCGGGTCGCCGACCATCTCGCCGACGGCCTTGACGTGGCCCGCGTTCTCCGCGATCAGCGCGATGACCACCGGCAGCGCCACCAGGATCGCCGACCATTCGAAGCTCGGCCCGTGGAACGAGGGCAGGCCGATCCAGTCGGCCTCGGCGACCGCGGACAGGTCCAGCCGCCAGTGGTCGACGGCCTCGGCCCCGCCGACCGGGGAGTGGATCCTGCCGAGGACGAGGTCGAAGAACCAGGAGATGCCGTATCCGAAGACCAGCCCCAGGAAGATCGCGATCCGCGACCAGAAGCCGCGCAGCCCGACGACCGCGAGCCCGGTGAAGAGCATCACCAGCAGGGCGGTCCACTGGTCCTGCGGCCAGTAGACGGAGGCCGTCACCGGCGCCAGGTTGAACCCGATCAGCATGACGACGGCGCCGGTCACGACGGGCGGCATCGCCGCGTGGATGATCCGCGCCCCGAAGTACCGCACCGCCAGTCCGGCCAGCAGCAGCGCGAGGCCGACGACCAGGATCGCGCCCGTCACGGTGGCGCTGTCGCCGCCCGACGCCCGGATCGCGGCGGCGACGCCGACGAAGGACAGCGAGCAGCCCAGATAGCTCGGCACCCTGCCGCGCGTCGCCAGCAGGAAGACCATCGTCGCGACGCCCGACATCATGATGGCGAGGTTCGGGTCGAGGCCCATCAGGACGGGCGCCACGAACGACGCCCCGAACATGGCCACGACGTGCTGCGCCCCGAGGCCCGCCGTCCGCGGCCACGACAGCCGCTCGTCCGGCCGCACCACGGCGCCCGGCGCGGGTGTCCGCCCGTCGCCGTGCAGGGTCCAGCGCACGCCGAGGTTCATGGTGCTGCTCCAGTCGTTCCGAAGGCGGGGGAGGGGCCGACACGGCGCGCACGGGGTGCGGTGCCGCGGCCGAAAACGATCGACGCCATGCTAAGGGGGTGGCTGTGCGGCACCGCGGCCCCCTCCTCCGGCCCGGTCGCCCCCTCCGGCGCTGCCCGTCCGCTCTCCCGCTCGCCGGCCTTCTCCCGTCGGCCTGTCGGCCCCGTTCTCCGGGCCGCCGGCCCCCTTCTCCGCGGCGGGCGCCCCTTCTCCGGCCCGGGCGTGGCCGCCTCCGGCCGTCGGTGCTCTCGGCCCGGCCGGCCTCCGCCCGGCCGGTGCGGCGCACGCCCGCGTCCGGTGCGGCCGCGGCTCCCGGCCGCGCGGACGTACGTCCCGGGGGCTTCGCGCTCAGCCCTTCCCGCGCTCAGCCCTTCCCGCGGCCCGCGCGCGGCGCCGCCGTGGCCCGGCCGCCGAGACGGGGAGGCCGGTTCCGGGGGCCGAGCACCCCCGCACCCGCCACCAGCCCGGCGCACAGCAGCGTCACGACGCCGAAGGACACCACCAGGGACGTCAGGTCGGCGAGCCCGCCGATCACCGACGGGGCGATCAGCCCGGACGTGTACGTGATGGTGGCCACGCCGGCGATGGCCTGGCTCGGGTTCGGCCCGCTGCGGGCCGCCGCCGCGAAGGCGAGCGGGACGACCACGGCCACCCCGAGGCCCAGCAGGCCGAACCCCGTCATGGCGGCCGCCGGATGGGGTGCGGTCACCACGAGCACGCCGCCCGCCGTGGCCGCCACGCCGCCGACCCGTACCGTCCGCACCGCGCCGAAGCGGTCCACGATCCGGTCGCCCACCAGTCGCGCCACCGCCATCGTCAGCGCGAACGCCGTCGTGGACGCCGCCGCCAGCCCCGCAGACGTGCCGAGCTGGTCCTTCAGGTACACCGCCGACCAGTCCAGACTGGCGCCCTCCGCGAACACCCCGCAGAAGCCGACCGCCCCGATCACCAGCGCGGACCGCGGCGGCAGGGTGAAGCGCGGTGGCGGCTCCTCGTCCGGGGCGCTGCGCACGTCGAGCACGCCCTGGCAGGCGGCCAGGCCCAGGGCGGTGAGGGTCACCGCGGCCAGCAGGTGGTGCAGCCGCGCGTCACCGCCCAGGTGTGCGGCCAGCGTGCCGGCGGCCGAGCCGACCAGGGCGCCCACGCTCCACATGCCGTGCAGTCCGGACATGACCGACCGCCCGAGCCGGTTCTCGACCTCCACGCCCAGCGCGTTCATCGCCACGTCGGACATGCCCGCGGTGGCGCCGTACACCAGGAGTGCGGCGCACAGGGTCCACAGGCTCGGCGCGAGGGACGGCAGGACGAGCGACAGCGTCCACAGCGCGAGCAGGCCGCGCAGGGCCGTCCGGGCGCCGAAGCGGTGGCTGACCGCCGCGGCGAGCGGCATCGCGAGGGACGCCCCGAGCGCAGGGAACGCCAGGGCCAGCCCGAGCTGGCCGGGGCTCACGCCCGCGTGCTCCTGGATCCACGGGATGCGCGTGGCGAAGCTGCCGGTCACGGCGCCGTGCACACAGAACACCGCGGCCACGGCGTACCGTGCCCGCCTCACCCGCTCCTTGCTGAACGGCACAGGACCCTCCCCGCTCATCGTCCCCGACCTACGCGGAGTAAGTTAACAGGAAGGCTTCCTGAAAGATAGATCTGAAAGGATCGGCCGCATGCCCACCGCCCCCGCCTCCCCCAGCACCGCCCGGGCCATCAACGACCGGCTCGCCCTGCGACTGCTCCAGGAGGAGGGGCCGCTGACCGCGGGCCGGCTGAAGCAGCTCACCGGGCTGTCCCGTCCCACCGTCGCCGACCTCGTCGAACGCCTCCAGCGCGCCGGGCTGGTCGAGGTCGTCGGCGAGACCGGCGCCGAGCGGCGCGGCCCGAACGCCCGCGTGTACGGGATCGTCGCCGGCCGCGCCCACCTCGCCGCACTGGACGTGCGGCTGCGCAGCGTGACGGTCGCCGTCACCGACCTGCTGGGCGCCGTGCTCGCCGAGGCGTCCGCACCCATCGGCGGCGACCTCGACACGGCACCGGCCGTGGAGCGGGCCGCCGCGCTGCTGGAGGAGGCCGTGGCGGAGGCGGGCGCGACGCGGCTGCACACGGTCGGCGTCGGCGCTCCCGGCCTGATCGACTCCGCCGGCGTCCTGCGCGACTCCGCGGGGCTGCCCGCCTGGCACCGCCGTCTGGTCGCCGTGCTGCGCGAGCGGTTGCCGGCACCCGTGCTGGTCGAGAACGAGACGAACCTCGCCGCGGTCGCCGAGGCGCGTGAGGGTGCTGCCCGGGACCGGGACACGTTCGTGCTGCTGTGGCTCGGACACGGCGTCGGAGCGGCCGTCGTCCTGGACGGTGCCCTGCGCCGCGGTGCCTCCGGGGGCGCGGGGGAGATCGGCTTCCTTCCGGTGCCGGGTACGGGCGGTCTGCCGTCGGCTTCCGACTGCGCGGGCGGCTTCCACGACCTCGCCGGTTCCACGGCCGTCCAGGCCCTCGCGGACGGGTACGGTCTCGCGGGCCCGGCCGACACCCCCGCCGCCCGAGGGCGTGAGGGGGAACCGGCGAGCGCGGGCCTGGTCCGCGCCGCGCTGGACCGTGCGGCGGACGGCTTCCTGGACGCCCTGGCCGAGCGCATCGCTCTCGGCGCGGCGGCCGTCAGCGCGGTGCTCGACCCCGGGTGCGTCGTGCTCGGCGGCGAGACCGGCCACGCGGGAGGACCCGAGCTCGCCGCGCGGGTCGAAGCGCGGTTGGCCGCGCTGTCCCCGCTGCGCACCGAGGTCCGGGCCGGCCGCCTGGGCGGGGGAGCGGTCCTCCGAGGGGCCCTCCTCACCGCCCGCGACGCGGCCCAGGACGACCTCTTCGGCGCACCCCCGCAGACACGGCGCCCGTAACCCCTGCTCACCTCCGCTTCCGCGCCCCCGGGGCCCGCTTCCGCCCACCCCCGCCCACGGGCGCCCCGGCCTCCGCGCGGCCCCGCCTCCCGCCACGGGCCGGCGCGCCCCGACGGGCTCCCCGGCGCCGCGGACTCGCGTGCCGCCTCCTCCCGAGCCGCCCTGCGTTCCGGTGCGCCACGGGCTCCCCGGCGTCGTCGGCCCGTGTCGCCACCCGCCTCCGGAGGGGCGCCCGCCGCGGCGCCATCACCGGCTTCCGCGTCGGCCGCGGCTTCCGCGCCACCTCCCGGCACCCGCGCCGCCGCCAGGGCAGGGGCCTGGCCGCCACGCGGTACGCCCGCGGACCGCCGTTCACGGCAGGTCCTTCGGCCAGTGCGCTCCTGCGACCCGTGCGCGCGGACCGCCGGCTCGGCGGGGTCACGCAGCCCGAGAAGTGGAGTCTGCGACCCCGTGCGCGCGGACCGCCGCCCACGCGACCGCAGCCCGGAGCCGTCGCCCGCGGCTATCGCGTGCCCGGGCCCACGTGCCGGGCCAGGAAGTCCTCGAAGGTGGCGCGGCCGACCGCCCGGTCCGGCGCCAGATGGCCGCCCGCGCGGAACGCGCGGTAGGTGCGGCCGGCCAGCGGCACGGGCAGCACGCGGCGGCGGCGGCCCGTCGCCCGCAGGTAGGACCGGGCGAGGTCCTCCAGGGGGCGCACCTGCGGGCCGGCCAGGTCGGGCACCCGACCCGCCGGCGCCCCCGCGGCGAGCTCGGCCAGCCGGGCCGCGACCTCCGTCACCTCGATCGGCTGGTCCGGGAGGCCCGCGGGGACGAGCATCACGGGTGGCTTCGCGCACGCCTCCAGCACCTTCAGCACCAGATCGTGGAACTGGGTCGCCCGCAGCACGGTCCACCCCAGCCCGGATCTCTCCAGCAGCTGCTCCACGGCCAGCTTCGTCCGGTAGTAGCGCAGCGGCACCCGGTCCACCCCGACGATCGAGATGTAGACGACGTGTCCGACGCCGGCCCGCTGCGCGCCGTCGATCAGGTGGCGTGCCGCCGTGTCGTCGCCGCCGCGCGGCGAACTGGCGCAGTGCACGACCGTGTCCACGCCTGCCAGCGCCGCGTCGAGGCCCTTGCCGTCCCGCAGGTCCACCGCGTACGGCGACGCGTGGCGGCTCAGCACCCGCACCTCGTGTCCGCCCGCCCGCAGCAGCTCCGCGACGTGGCGCCCCAGTGTGCCCGTGCCGCCGGTCACCAGGATCGTGCCCATGGCCCGCGCCCCTATCATCACGGGGCGCCCCCGGTGGACGCCCTTTCCGCTACGAACCGGCGGGCGCCCCCGGATGTGACAGCTGGCGCCCCACGTACGTCAGCTTCTCCGGGTTGAGCACCGAGCGCACGGCGGTGACGGCTCCGCCCCGTGCCTCGAACGTCGCCGCCGCGGCCACCGTGTCCCCCGCCCAGGCCACCAGCGCGGGCACGCCGTTGAGTTCCGCGACCGCGAGCCGCAGTGCCGCGGTGGCCTGCATCGGCGTGCCCATGAGGAAGCGCAGCACCTTGTCCCGTCCCTCGATCGGCCGCCGGGCCGCCGTGACGACGCCGCCGCCGTCGCTCCAGAAGGTCACGTCCGCGGCCAGCAGCTTCTCCAGGCCCGCCATGTCGCCCTCGCGGGCCGCCGCGACGAACGCCTCCACGAGCTCCCGCAGCCGCCGTTCGTCCGCCGCGTCCGTCCGCCGGGGCTCCGCCTCGGCGATCCGCGCGGCGGCCCTGCGGTACAGCTGGCGGCTGTTGGCCTCGCTGACGTCGAGCACCCCGGCGATCTCGCGGTGGCTGTACGCGAACGCCTCCCGCAGCACGTACACCGCCCGTTCCGTCGGTGTCAGCCGCTCCAGCAGCATCAGCAGCGCGGTCGACACCGTGTCCCGCTGCTCGGCCGACTCCAGGGGGCCGAGCGTGCCGTCGCCGGTGGCCACGGGCTCGGGCAGCCAGGGGCCCGGGTACTGCTCGCGCCGGGCGCGTGCCGAGGTGAGCCGGTTCAGGCACAGGTTCGTGACGACCTTGGCCAGCCACGCCCCGGGCCGCTCGACGGTGGAACGGTCGGCGCCGCTCCACCGCAGGAACGCGTCCTGCACGACGTCCTCGGCCTCCTCGGCCTGGCCCAGCATGCGGTAGGCCAGCCCGAACATGCGGGGGCGGTGGCTCTCGAACTCGTCGGTGGTCTCTGTCGCGCCGCTCATGGCACCAGCGTGCCATCCGCGCCCGGGCCGGCCGCGTCCAGGGGCCTGACCGGCACACGGCGCGCCGACCGGGAGGCGCGGGCCCCGTCGTCCGGGCGCGGGGCCCGGCAGGAGGCCGGGGCGGAGGCGGGCCCGCGCGACCGGGCGCGGACAGCGAGGGACCCGGTGGCGGGCAAGGGCCGTTCGCCGCCACCGGGTCCCGTTCTTGACGCTCCGTCAGGTTTCGGGCGTCAGCTTGATCCGCCGTGCGTCATCCGCAGGTGCCGAGGTCCTGCCAGACACCCCACTCGCCGGTCGTGCCGGGCTCCTCGCCCTGCGTCCACCACTTCGCCTTCCACGTGCGGCCGCTGTGCGAGACCACCGTGCCGCCGGTGTAGGAGGCCGCCCGGTCCCAGGCGGGCTCGGTGCAGACGCCCGGGGTCGGGGTCGGCGTGGGCGACGGGTTGGTCGGGTCCGGGCTGGGCGACGGGTCCGTGCCCGTGCCCGGCTCGACCACGGTCGTGCCGCGGGCCAGGCCGCCCGCCAGGGCGTAGGTGGTGCCGTCGATCTTGACCGTCCAGTTCGACGGGGTGGAGAACGGCAGGTAGTAGTTGAAGGACAGGTCCACCGAGGCGCCCGGGGCCAGCGACTGCCAGGCCGGGAGCTTCAGCGAGACGCGGTGGAAGTCGCCCTTCAGACCGCCGATGTTGTTGCCGGTGTGGTCGCTGCTGATCACCTTGGCGCCGAAACCGGACTGGTCGGACGCGTTGGCGGGGGCCGAGGTCGCGTAGTCGAACTGGAACTCGGTGCCGCCGGGCAGCGCCGTCTTCGTGTTGTTGGTGATCTTCAGCTTGGGCGTGATCGGGTAGTTGGAGTCACCGAGCTTGAACTCGCCGAACTGGACGTCGATGTCGACGGCCTTGGTCGGCAGGGCCGTGTTCGAGACCTTCGCGCCGTACGGCGCCGCGGACTTGAACTTGTCGTACATCAGGCCGGTGAGCGTGGAGCCGGGCTCGTACTGGCCCTTGGCGGCGTTCCACTGGTAGTCGCCCGCCAGCTCCCAGACCATGGTGCCGCCGATGCCGCGGTCCACCACGTAGTCGGCCTTGGCGGCGACGGACTGCTCGTCCTCGGTGGACAGGAAGACCTTCTTGTCGGCGTTCCACAGCCACGGGGCGACCAGCGTGGAGCTGTACTTGCGGGCGTAGGTGCCGGTCAGCCGGGTGTCCGAGGGGAAGCCGTAGCTGGTCAGGTAGTCGCCGACGACGCCCTTCTCCAGGTTCTTGGCGTGCCACATCGGGTTGGAGCCCGCAGGGGACTCCTTGCCGTTGTCGTCCTTGTCGTGCCAGAGGTTGTCGATGCCGACGGCGCCGTCACCGCACTTGGTCAGGCCGGAGCCGGCCGGGCAGTCCGTCGTGGCGGCCTTGCCCCACAGGCCGTCGGTGCCGCCCTGCACGTTCTTGAACCCGCGCGTGTAGTAGGGCAGGCCGATGTTGATGCGGCCGGCCGGCATCGAGCCGCGGAAGTAGTGGTAGGCCCAGTCGGTGTTGAGGTAGCCGATGCCGCCGTACTGCTGGGCGCCGTAGACGCCCGCGGCCGCCAGCTCGGCGTCCTTGCCGTCGTCGAACAGCGAGGCGTTCGGCCCCACGTACTCGTTCCAGGCGCCGTGCAGGTCGTACGACATGATGTTGACGTAGTCGAGGTACTTCTGCTGCTGGTACGTCTCCATGCCGCGCAGCAGGTAGCCCGACGACGGGGCGGCCACGGTCAGCATGTAGTGCCGGCCGTCGGCGGCGCCCGCCCGGTCGAGCTTCTCGCGCAGGGTCTTCATCAGCGCCGAGTAGCCCTGCACCAGGCCCGCGCGGCGCGGGTTGGAGATGTGCCAGTCCAGCGGGTTGCCGGCGTCCTTCATCGTGGTGGCGTACTCGTAGTCGATGTCGACGCCGTTGAAGCCGTACTCACGGATGAACTCGACCGCCGAGTCGGCGAACGTGTTGATGCCGGCCTGGTTGACCGAGCCGTCCGCGTTGGTGGCCATGCTGTAGAAGCCGCCGGAGGCGACGCGCTTGCCGCTGTCGTCGAAGTAGCCGCCGGTCTCCGCCCAGCCGCCGACCGAGATCAGCGTCTTGACGTCCGGGTGCTGCTTCTTGAACTTGTTCAGCAGGTTGAAGTGGCCCTTGTAGGGCAGCGCCGGGTCCATCTCGGCCCCGGCCACGCCGGGCCAGGTCATCCCGGTGGCGGCGTTGTCCGGGCTGTCGGAGCCGACGGAGATCTTGTTGTTGCCGTCGACGTGGGCGAAGGCGTAGTTGATGTGGGTGATCCTGTCCCACGGGATGTCCTTGGCGAGGTACGCGGGGGTGCCGTCCTTGCCGGTGCGCCAGCCGGTGAAGTAGCCGATGACGCGCCGCTGGTGGTCGGCGCCCATCTTCTCGCGGCCCTCGGCGTCATAGACGGAGCAGTAGGGGACGTCGACGCCGGGCGTCGTGTACAGGCCGTCGGGGCGGCAGGATTCGTGGTCGGCGGCGTGCGAGACGCCTCCGGAGAGCGAGGTCAGCAGCATTCCGGCGACGGCGGCGCCGGATGCGAGCAACGAGGCTCTCGCACGGGGGGTTGACAGCACGGTCGGCTCCTTCTGGGGAGTCGGGCTTCACACAACGTGCGGCTTCTGGCAGGGGGTTGGTCGTGCCGGGCCCTGGCGTGCGCACGCCGTCGGGCCGCCTCCGCGGAGAGGTGACGCAGACACTAAGAGGACTAGACCAGAGCGTCAATAGGTCTGGACCAATAGGGTTTCGCGGGTTCCGGCGGCCCGCCCCCGGCGGCATTCCGTCCCCGTCTGTGAGTGAGCCCACAGTGGATCACCCGTATGGCCGGTCCGTCGCCGTGGCACACTGGGGCCTGTATCAGCAGCAGCGCACTCCGGGGTCGGTGTAATTCCGAACCGGCGGTTACAGTCCGCGACCCGGCCGCATCCAGTGGCCGGTTGACCAGGTGAAACTCCTGGACCGACGGTGAAAGTCCGGATGGGAGGCAGTGCGCGGCGGGCGGAGCCCCCAGGGGCCACACCTGCCGTCTGCCGGTCGCCGGGCATCCCGGGGCCGGTGCGACGCGGTGTCGGCGCACCCTGCCGGCGGTGCCGTTCCCGCTCTCTGCCGTCGCCACCGACGGCAGGCCCCGGAGTCCGTGCCCGAGGAGGCAGGAGGACCCGGTGGCCACAGAAGCCGACGTGAACGCCATGCGCCGAGCCATCGCGCTCGCCGCCCGCGGACTCGGCTCCACGCGCCCCAACCCCGTCGTCGGCTGCGTCGTCCTGGACGCCTCCGGACACGAGGTCGGCGCCGGGCACCACGAACGCGCCGGCGGCCCGCACGCCGAGGTGAACGCCCTGCGCCGGGCCGGTGTCCTGGCCCGCGGAGGCACCGCGTACGTCACGCTCGAACCCTGCAACCACACCGGCCGCACCGGCCCCTGCGCCCAGGCGCTCGTCGAGGCCGGCGTCACCCGCGTCGTGTACGCCGTCGCCGACCCGAACCCGCAGGCCCGGGGCGGCGCCGACACCCTGCGGGCCGCCGGGGTGCAGGTCGAGGGCGGCCTTCTCGCCGACGAGGCCGAAGCGGGCAACGCCGCCTGGCTCACCGCCGTGCGCCTGCACCGGCCCCGGGTGCGCTGGAAGTACGCCGCCACCCTCGACGGCCGCACCGCCGCCGCCGATGGCACCAGCCGCTGGATCACCTCGGCCGAGTCCCGCGCCGACGTCCACCGGCTGCGCGCCGAGTCCGACGCCGTCCTCGTCGGCTCGGGCACCGCCCGCACCGACGACCCGCACCTGGCCGTCCGCGGCGTCGAAGGGGCCGTCCAGCCCCTCCGCGTCGTCGTGGACACCGAGGCCACCGCCGTCCGGCCCGGCGCCCGGGTCCTGGACGGCACCGCGCCCACCCTCATCGCCGTCGCCGAGGACGCCGCCACCGACCACCTGCCCGGTGTCGACGTCGTACGGCTCCCGCGCGCGGCGACCGGCCGCGGCCTGCACGTCCCCGCCCTCCTCGCCGCCCTCCACGAGCGGGAGATCCGGTCCGTCCTGCTCGAAGGCGGCGCCACCCTGGCCGGGGCGTTCGCCGCCGCCGGAGCCGTCGACGAGGTCGTCGGCTACCTCGCGCCCGTACTCCTCGGCGCCGGCCCCGCCGCCCTCGGCGACGCCGGCGTCACCACCATCGCCGACGCGCTGCGGCTGCACGTCACCGAGACCGTCCGCATCGGCCCCGACCTGCGCGTCACGGCCGTCCCCGCCCCTCCCGCCGCCACCCCCAAGGAGCGCTGAGTGTTCACCGGAATCGTCGAAGAACTGGGTGAGGTCACCGCCGTCGAGGACCTCGGCGACTCCTCCCGCTTCCGCCTGCGCGGCCCCGTCGTCACCCAGGGCGCCAAGCACGGCGACTCCATCGCCGTCAACGGCGTCTGCCTCACGGTGGTCGACCACGAGGGCGACGAGTTCACCGCCGACGTGATGGCCGAGACCCTCAAGCGCTCCAGCCTCGGCGCCCTCACCGCCGGCTCCCGCGTCAACCTGGAGCGGCCCCTGGTCGCCGACGGCCGCTTCGGCGGGCATATCGTCCAGGGCCACGTCGACGGCACCGGCACCGTCCTCGCCCGCACCCCCTCCGAGAACTGGGAGATCGTCAAGGTCTCCCTCCCGGCGGAACTCGCCCGCTACGTCGTCGAGAAGGGCTCCATCACCGTCGACGGCGTCAGCCTCACCGTCGTCGAGGCCGGACCCGACCACTTCACCATCAGCCTCATCCCCACCACCCTCGCCCTCACCACCCTCGGCACCAAGCAGCCGGGCGACCCGGTGAACCTGGAGGTCGACGTCATCGCCAAGTACGTCGAGCGCCTCCTCGGCCACCGAGCACCGGGAGACGCCCGGTGAACACGCTCAACTCCGTCGCCTTCACCGCCTTCGGCCAGGCCATCAAGTGGTCCGACATGATCGGCAACGTGATCGGCCTCGCCGCCCTCGCCCTCGGCTGGCGCCGCTCCATCTGGACCTGGCCCGCCCAGCTGCTCTCCGGCCTCGTCCTCGTCGCCGCCTATGCCTCAGCCCAGCTCAGCGGCGGCGTCGGCAAGCAGCTCCTGGTCATCGCCGTCGCCGTCTGGGGCTGGCGCCAGTGGACCCTCGGCAAGCAGCAGGCCCAGGACGGCTCCCTCGCCGTGCGGTTCGCCACCTGGAAGGAACGCGCGCTGCTCGCCGGAGGCGCCGCCCTCGGCACCCTCGCCGTCGGAGGGCTGTTCACCCTCTTCCCGTCGCTCTCCTGGAGCCCGTGGGCCGACGCCTACATCTTCGTCGGCACCCTCGCCGCGATGGTCGCCCAGGCCCGCGGCCTCGTCGAGTTCTGGTTCGCCTGGCTCCTCGTCGACGTGGTCGGCGTCCCGCTCGCCTTCAGCAGCGGCCTCGCGTTCTCCGGATTCGTCTACGTCCTCTACGGCGCGCTCGTCCTGTGGGGCATGCGCGACTGGTGGCTGCGCTCCCGGCAGCCCGCCCTGGAAGGAGCACCCGCATGACCACCGCACCACAGCTCGCCACGCTCCCCGACTGGGACGCCGAGGACCTCACCCTCGACTCCGTCGAGCAGGCCGTCCGCGACATCGCCGCCGGCCGGCCCGTGGTGGTCGTCGACGACGAGGACCGCGAGAACGAGGGCGACCTCGTCATCGCCGCCGAGAAGATCACCCCCGAGATCGTGGCCTTCATGATGAGCGAGTGCCGCGGCCTCATCTGCGCCCCCCTGGAGGGCGACGAACTCGACCGCCTCGAACTGCCGCAGATGGTCGACGACAACACCGAGTCGATGAAGACCGCCTTCACCGTCTCCGTCGACGCGGGCCCCGCCCACGGCGTCACCACCGGCATCTCCGCCGCCGACCGCGCCACCACACTCCGGCTCCTCGCCGACGGCACCGCCCGGGCCTCCGACTTCGTCCGCCCCGGCCACATCTTCCCGCTGCGCGCCCGCAGCGGCGGCGTCCTCGTCCGCCCCGGGCACACCGAGGCCGCCGTCGACCTCGCCCGCCTCGCCGGACTGCGCCCCGCCGGCGCCATCGTCGAGATCGCGGGTGAGGACGGCGTCATGCTGCGGCTGCCCGAACTCGTGCCGTTCGCCCGCAAGCACGGGCTGACGATCGTCTCCATCGAGGCCCTCATCGCCCACCGCCGGGCCACCGAGGCCCCGGCCGCCCACGCCGACCCCTCCGACGCCGACGCCGCGACCCCCGCCGACGCCCCCGTCGTACGCCGCGAGGCCGAGGTCACCCTCCCCACGGCGCACGGCGCGTTCACCGCGTACGGCTACCGCTCCACCGCCGACGGCGTCGAGCACGTCGCCCTCGTCCACGGCGATCTCGGCGACGGCCGGGACGTGCTGGTCCGCGTCCACTCCGAGTGCCTCACCGGTGACGTCTTCCACTCCCTGCGCTGCGACTGCGGGCCGCAGTTGCGCGCCGCGATGGACCGGATCACCGAAGCCGGCCGCGGCGTCGTCGTCTACCTGCGCGGTCACGAGGGCCGCGGCATCGGCCTGCTGCCCAAGCTCCGCGCGTACGAACTCCAGGAGCAGGGCCGCGACACCCTCGACGCCAACCTGGAGCTCGGCCTGCCCGCCGACGCCCGGGACTACGCCGCCGGCGCCCGGATGCTGGCCGACCTCGGCGTCCGCAGCGTCCGGCTGCTCACCAACAACCCGGACAAGACGGACGCGCTGACCCGCCACGGCATCACCGTGACCGGCCGCGACCCCATGGCCGTCCAGGCCGGCGAGCACAACGTGCGCTACCTGCGCACCAAGCGCGACCGCATGGGCCACGACCTGCCCTGGCTCGACGAGCCGGCCGGCGTGCCCACCTGCGCGGCCCAGTGACACCCCACCCATCCCACCCACCCGTACAGCACCGAGGAGCAACGTGAGCGGCAAGGGCGCACCCGAAGTGACCGTGAAGAACGCCGGCGACCTGCGTGTCGCCGTCATCGCGGCACAGTGGCACGAGAAGGTCATGGACGGTCTGGTCGGCGGCGCCCTGCGCGCCCTCCACGAGCTCGGCATCGACGAGCCCACCGTCCTGCGCGTGCCCGGCAGCTTCGAGCTGCCCGTGGTCGCCAAGGTCCTCGCCGGCCGCGGCTACGACGCGGTCGTCGCCCTCGGCGTCGTCATCCGCGGCGGCACCCCGCACTTCGACTACGTGTGCCAGGGCGTCACCCAGGGCCTCGTCCAGGTCTCCGTGGACACCGGCGTCCCCGTCGGGTTCGGCGTCCTCACCTGCGACACCGAGGAGCAGGCCCTCGACCGCGCCGGCATCGAGGGCTCGAACGAGGACAAGGGCCACGAAGCGGTGACCGCCGCTGTCGCCACCGCCCTGACGCTGCGCACGGTCAGCGAACCCTGGCGCTGACCGTCCCGTGAGGCGGGCGGTACCCCGGCAGGCCGACGGGCCCCGGGGTCCGCGCACGACCAGGCGGGTGGGCCCGCCCGCGACGGGACCCTGCGGCGACGGCGCCCCGCGGTGGTGGGGCCGGCCCCGTGTGGGCTCGGCCGCCCCGGAGGGGAACCGGCCGGCTACGGGCCCTGGCGTGACCGGGCCTGCTCCCCCGGGCAGCCCGCAGGCCCCGCCCGGAGCCCCCGCAGGGCCACGCCCGCGGGTGCCCGGGGGCGCGGCGGTCGTCCACCGACCGGACGCGCTGCACGCCCCGTCCCGCACACCCCGTACGCTTAGGACCATCATGGCGAACAAAACCTTCGAAGAGCTCTTCGCAGAGCTGGAGCTCAAGGCCAGGACCGGCGACCCCGCCACCTCCCGCACCGCCGAACTGGTGGACAAGGGGGTGCACGCCATCGGCAAGAAGGTCGTCGAGGAGGCCGCCGAAGTGTGGATGGCCGCCGAGTACGAGGGCAAGGAAGCCGCCGCCGAGGAGATCTCCCAGCTGCTGTACCACGTCCAGGTGATGATGGTCGCCCGCGGGATCACCCTCGACGACGTCTACGCCCACCTCTGAGCCATCCGTCCGCCGCACCGCACCACCGCACCCACCCGCCGCACTCCGAGCAAAGGAAGCCCGCCCCATGCTGCGCATCGCCGTCCCCAACAAGGGTTCTCTCTCCGGACCTGCGTCGGCGATGCTCCATGAGGCCGGCTACAAGCAGCGCAAGGAGTCCAAGGAGCTCGTGCTGGTCGACCCGGGCAACGAGGTCGAGTTCTTCTACCTCCGCCCCCGGGACATCGCCATCTACGTCGCCTCCGGCAAGCTCGACATCGGCATCACCGGCCGCGACCTGCTGCTGGACTCCGGCGCCAACGCCGAGGAGATCCTGGAGCTCGGCTTCGCCCGGTCGACGTTCCGCTACGCCACCCGGCCCGGCACCGCGAGCGGCCCCGCCGACTTCTCCGGCATGACGATCGCCACCTCGTACGAGGGCATCGTCGCCAAGCACCTCGCCGACCACGGCATCGACGCCTCCGTCGTCCACCTCGACGGCGCCGTCGAGACCGCGATCCAGCTCGGTGTCGCCCAGGTCATCGCGGACGTCGTGGAGACCGGCACCTCGCTGCGCAACGCCGGCCTGGAGGTGATCGGCGAGCCCATCCTCACCTCCGAGGCCGTGGTCGTCCGCCGCACCGGTGCCCCCGCCCAGGACCCCGAGGTGGAGCGCTTCCTGCGCCGCCTCCAGGGCGTGCTGGTGGCCCGCAGCTACGTGATGATGGACTACGACTGCCGCGCGGAGCACCTGGAGCAGGCCGTCGCCCTGACCCCCGGCCTGGAGTCGCCGACCATCTCGCCCCTCCACAACGAGGGCTGGGTCGCCGTCCGGGCGATGGTCCCCGCCAAGGACGCCCAGCGCATCATGGACGACCTGTACGCGCTGGGGGCCCGCGCCATCCTCACGACGGCGATCCACGCCTGCCGCCTCTGAGCCGGAAAGCCCCCTGTTCCATGTCTGACGCAGCCCCCGTACCGCCCGCCCTCCCCGTCACCTTCCGGCCGCGGCGCACCCGCGCCGTCCTGCTGGCCGTCGGCGCGGTCATGTTCACCGTCATCACGGTCGTCGCCCTGACGCTGGAACGGCTCAGCTCCGCGGAGCGGGTCAGCTTCGTCTTCACCGCGGCGCTCTTCTACGGCGTGCTGATCCTGCTCAGCCGGCCCAAGGTCGTCGCGGACGACGAGGGCGTCACCGTCGTCAACCTGACCCGGACCCGCCGCCTCGCCTGGGCGGAGATCCTCCGGGTCAACCTCCGGGTCGGCGACCCCTGGGTGTTCCTCGACCTCAGCGACGGCACCAGCCTGCCCGCCTTGGGCATCCAGCCCGGCATCGGCAAGGCCCAGGCCATCCGCGACGCCCAGGCCCTGCGCGCCCTGGCCGAGGCCCGCGGCACCGGCACCGGCGGGCACTGACCGCACCGGCGGGAGCAGTCGGCACCGACGGGCACCGGCCGCACGCCCGGCCACCAGCCGCACCCGCGGTCACCGGTCGCACCGACGGACACTGACCGTACCGGCGGGCACTGACCGTTCCCGCTCCCGCGGGCACCCGCCGCCGGGCCGGCCGCATCGACGCTCCCAGGTGTTCACCCCCGGCACCCACGCCGGGCAGCGGCCGGGCACCGGCCCGCCCCGGGCGCGGTTCGCCCGGTCGGACCCGCCCTCTGCCCCGCCCGGCCCTGCCGTGACTACTCTTGTCGCGGCGGCGCCGAGCGCGCCCCGCCCCGCGCACACGGCGGCGGCCCGGCACGGCCGGGACCCCTCCGGCACCGCCCGGACCGCCGGCGGGGCACCAGCGACCCGAGGAGTGACTCCCTCCGGCAATGGACGGACCGTCCGGTAGTACCTGCGCCGCCTTCCCCGCACACGAGGAGGCGGCGGCATGACCACCGCACTCCTGCTGCTCTGCGCGGCCTTCCTGCTGATCCTCGCCAACGGCTTCTTCGTGGCCGCCGAGTTCGGCCTCGTCACGGTGGAGCGGGCGGACGCCGAACGCGCCGCCGCCGACGGCGACCGCCGCGCGGTCACCGTCGTCAAGGCGCTGAGGGAGCTGTCGTTCCAGCTCTCCGGCACCCAACTCGGCATCACCCTCACCTCCCTGGTGGTCGGCATGCTCGCCGAACCGGCGCTCGCCCGGCTGCTCAGCGCCCCCCTCACCGCGACCGGACTGCCCCCGGGAGCGGTGCACGGCACCGCCGTGGCCGTCGGCATGCTGGCCGCGTCGGCCCTGCAGATGGTGATCGGCGAGCTCGTGCCGAAGAACTGGGCGGTGTCCCGGCCACTCCAGGTCGCCCGTTTCGTCGCCGGCCCGCAGTACGCCTTCTCCACGGTGTTCCGCCCGGCCATCGCTCTGCTGAACGCCGTGGCCAACCGGCTCGTACGGCTCTTCGGCGTCGAGCCGGCGGAGGAGCCGGCCTACGCCCGCACCCCCGCCGAGCTGGTCTCCCTCGCCCGGCACTCCGCCCGCGCCGGCGCACTCGAACAGGACACCGCGGACCTCTTCGTCCGCACCCTGTCGCTCGGCGGACTGACCGCGCAGCACGTCATGACCCCGCGGATCAAGGTCAGCGCCCTCCAGAGCGACGCCACGGCGGCCGACGTCCTCAACCTCACCCGTGCCACGGGCCTGTCCCGCTTCCCCGTGTACCGGGACCGCATCGACGAGATCGCCGGCATGGTCCACCTCAAGGACGCCCTGGCCGTCCCGGCCGGTGAGCGCGCGCGTACCCGCGTGGGCCGCATCGCCGTGCCTCCGCTCCTGGTCCCGGAGACCCTGCCCGCGCAGACCCTGCTGGAACGGCTGCGCAGCGAGCAGCCGATCGCCGTGGTGGTCGACGAGTACGGCGGCACGGCGGGCGTGGTCACCCTGGAGGACATCGTCGAGGAGCTCGTGGGCGAGGTGCGCGACGAACACGACGCGTTCGCGCGGGAGCGGCCCGACCTGGCCGCCGTCGCCCCGGAGGACGGCAGACCCGCGTGGGAGGCGGACGGCAGCTGCCGCGTCCACGAGCTGAAGCGCAGCGGATTCGAGGTGCCCGACGGCCCGTACGAGACGGTCGCCGGACTCGTCGCGGACCTCCTCGGCCGCATCCCCACGGTGGGCGACCGGGCCGAGCTCCCCGGCTGGCGCCTGTCGGTGTGCCGGGTGGACCGCTAC
>NZ_MKXB01000221.1 GCF_001865245.1 Streptomyces sp. CC53
CGAGCTGCTCCCCCAGCGCACCGGCGGCCGCGGGATCAGCGTCGTGTACCGGTACGCGGCCGATCTCGATGCGGCGCTCATCTTGTGGCTGATCGCCGGGCCATAGCTACCCGTCCCGGCGAGCCTGCCGCGTCCTTCGTGGAGTCTGGGGGAGCGGCGACACGTGACCCTTCACCTCCGAAGGGCGTGCCCGGCGGCCTTCACGACGCCCGGCCCTGCCGCGGTTCGCTGCGCGGTGCGGCCCCACACCGCTCCCGCCCTGGTGGTTGTGTCTCTGGTGGCCTCGCCCCGGGTGCGCGCGGGTCTGGCCTGGCGGAGGGTGGGAACGGCTCTCCGGGGGCGGTATCCCGCCCGGCGCGTTCCTTCTGGCCCCTCAGGGCGTGCCCGGGCGGCTGCGCCTCCGGGGAGTTCCGGCGCCAGGCGGACGCGGCCGCGGTTGCGGCGCTCTGGATGCTCGCCGTGGCCGGTCCAGGGGCGGCACCCGCCCGGCTGGGGCGGCGTCAGGGCATGGCGGTGGCGAAGGCTGCGGGACAACATGTGCTCCCTTGCGCACGGCCGTCCGGGTGGACTCGGGGCCCTGCCCTGTTGCGGTGTGCGCGGGCCCTTGCGCTGGCGCAGGGTGGTAAACGCCCCCCCCGGGGGTGGGCCGTGCCGTCTGCGAAACCGCTCACCCCTCTTGCGCAGGCGTGCCGCGCGTGTCACCTCCGGGGGCCGCGGGGTGGGTGCCCGCCACCGGGCAGCCCTGTCGGTGACGGGCGGGGAACCCTCTTCCCCTGCGCCGGGTACCCCGGGGCGCCGGGCGATACCCCGCGCCCCGGCTTCTCGGGGCCGCTTCCCGAACAGGCGGCCCTTGCTGCAGCCGCCACCTGCCCCGGGCCGGCGACGACCAGGGGCAGGCGAAGAGCCGGTGGTGCCTAGCCGGAGTCTTTCGGCGGCACGGGCCGCACCGGGCCCGTCGTCGCTGGGCCCACCTGCGGCCCCGAGGCTCCCGCGTCGGCGCGGTGAGGCTGCTCGGGCCGGGGGAACAGGAGGTTCTCCAGGGCGTCCAGCCCGAACAGCATGAGCATGATCAGCACAGGCAGGAGCAGAGCGACCACGATCATGACGCCTCCCGACGGGAGCGGTGTTCACGCGAAACGCGGCGGGCACTCCTGGACCCAGGCTGAGCCGAACGGGCGAACGACGCGCGTGCGGGTAGGCCGTTCGGGTGGATCCTGAGGCATTCGGCCGACCCTCTCACGCTGCCGCGCACGGAGCACGGCGCCATCACCGGGGCCCCGGCCACGTCCCCTCCACCCCGCCCGCGCGTGCGGCGCCCGTACGATCACCGGTCATGAGCAGCACCGCACGCCGACCGCTCGGCCACGGACCGAAGCCTGCGCCGCCCGACGCCCCGCGGCCGCCGGTGGAGGTGCCCAGGGTGACGTCCGCGCAGGCGGACGCAGGCACCGCTCCGCTCCACCGGCCCGGTGGGCAGCTCGACGTTGCCGCGTACCGCGAGTGCGGAGTCGTCGGCCGGCCGCCCACGGCGGCGGGCGGGGTTTGAAGACGCCGACCACCCCTGCGACGGCTTACCGCAGCCGCCGACCACCTCTGGCGCTGGCCGGCCCCGCGTCGTCGCGGCGCTGGAGCACGCTCAGCTCGGGAACCGCACGGCCACCGGGCAGCTCCGAGGGTCCCGGGGACTGGCTAGGGGCGGGATGTGAAGGAATGGAGCCGGTCGACCTCGGTGAAGCCGGCCCGGTCGTACATGCCGTTGGCGGCGGTTCGGTCCCGCTCCGGGTCCCCCGCAAGGGCGTCATCGTCGACGTAGAGGATCGCCTCGCGGGCGCCGAGCCCGGCCAGCACGTCCAAAGCGGAGCCGAGCAGGGCCAGCCCCAGGCCTCGCCCTCGGGCGGCCGGGGTGACGCCGATCCACCACAGCACCCCGATCCCGGCGACCGCTCGCCCGATGGTGGCCTCCGCCAGGAGCTCCCCGCCCTCACGCACCTCCAGGCGCTTGCCCGGCGGGTCCTCGCAGTCGGTGACGGTGTACCGGGCGACGTGCGGCAGGCCGCCGATCGGCAGATCCGCGCGCATGTAGCGCCACAGGTCACGGCCGGCGAACCCAGCCGCCTCCAAGGCAGCCCGGGTCGCCGGGCGGTGCTTGGCCGGCAGGCCCTCCAACCCGAGGGCCAGAGCGGAGGCGAACTCGAAGGCGTGCACCGTGCGCGGGCCGAGCCGGTCCAGCGCGCGGGCGATCAGGGCCGCTGCGAGGACCCGGTCCTCGCGGCAGTGCAGCCACAGGATGAACCCCGCGCCGTCGCTGTGACGGGTGGAGTAGGAAACCGCGCCGAGCACCGTGCCCGCCGCGTTGCAGATCACCTCGGTAACCGGCACCGCCAGCTCCGCCCACCATCCGCCGTCGACCGGTGAACGACCGGCCAGGGCCTCAGCGAGCATCGCCGGTGTGGTCAGAGGCTGGCCGGCCAGCCGGTCGGCAGCCACCAGATCCAGTACCGCCGCCTCGTCGCCGTCCTGGTAAGGCCGCACCGACAGCTGTGTCGCCGCACCGGGGGTCGTGATCGCCACAGACTGCTTCCGCCTTCCTCGCCGGATCTCTCCCCTCCAGCCTGCCCCGTCCGGCGCCCGCACGCCATCACCCCCCGGGTGAGGTCCGGGCGTGCTCCCCGTCTCCCCGGCCCTCGGGCGGAGCCCCCCGCTGGGCTGCCGCGTGCGTCGAGGGGGCGGGGTGTGTCAACCTGTGGCATGTTTCACGTCATTTCCCCCTTCGCGACCGTGAGCGGACGAGGGCCCCGTCCTACGATCCTCGTCACGCGCGGCGCCATCAGACCAGTGGCGCCGCATCAGAGAAAGAGAAGGGGGAAGATCCATGACCTACCGCAGCCACCTTGCCGCCGTCCTGACCACCGTGGCATTGGTCGGGGGCACTCTGGCCACCGCCGGCCCGGCCCAGGCCGCGCCCAACGTACCCAACATCAGTAAGGGCAGCGGCAACCGCGCCGGTGTCCTGTGCGTCCAGCGCGGGGTCAACAACTGGGCGCAGCGCACCGGGCAGGGACGGCCTCTCGTGGAGGACAAGCTGTTCGGGTCCAAGACCGAGGCGTGGGTGAAGAAGTTCCAGCGGGCGTCCCGGCTGTCCGTCGACGGCATCGTGGGCAAGAACACCGGCAACAGCATCCTGGACAACCTCACGAACGACGGCACCTGGCGGTCGGCCTGCTACGGCTACATCCCCAGCACGCGCCGCTAACACCGAGCGACCACTGCCCGTCCGCCTGCGGGCCCGGCGCGGCAGCAAGAACGCCGGGGCGGCCGCCTGCGCCGCCCCGGTGAGCTTGTCGTTGCAGCCGTTTGTCGACGCTCTGGCCGAGCTGGGCCAGGCGCAGGCCGACACCACGGGCTTCGTCACCCTGCCCACGTGGGCGCGGATCCTGGAGCGGCATTTCCCGCCGGACCTCCCCGACCCCGGGTGCACCACCGAGTAGGCCGGGACACCGGATCTGCGGCTGCGGGCGCAGCGGGCCCGTCGGACCACCGCGCGCGGCCGCGAACGCCCGTACCCGCATTGCCCGGCGCGCCGTGCCGTCGCCGTTCCCACGCGCCTGGGCGGGTACCGTCCTGGCGTCGAAGCCGGAACGGAGGACCACGTGTCGCATGCTCCCGACCACGGTGGACGGATCGGGCCGATGCTGCGTCGGCTGCGGGAGTCCCGCGGGCTGACGGAGGCGGAGACGGCCGAGAGGCTGGGCGGATACGCTCGCCGGCCGACGCTGACGGCCACGGAGATCAGCCGGTGGGAGCTGGAACGGGACGGCCGAACGCCGGGGCCGTACTGGCTGGCGCAGATCGCCGGATACTTCGACGTACCGCTGGTGGTGTTACAGCAAGCCCGTGCCGCATCGAGGGCAGCCCGGGTATCGGCGGAGCCCGCGCAGTCCGGGGCGGACGCGTTGGCCCGGCTGGCGCTCCCCGAGAACGCGATGACGCCCGGCCAGAGGGGAGTGACGCGCGGCCGTGCGGGCGGCGGCGCGGAGTCCTCGGAAGACAGGCGCCATCGGCCGAGACGTAGGTGTACCCCCACTCAGCAGGGACCGGCGCCTGTCGGCCTAACGGATTGGCCCCTGCTTGCGTATAGGCGCTTAGCGTGGGGGTGTGACCACCTACGCCACCGCCCTGGAACAGGAAAGCCGGAAAGAGCCCTCGATGAAGGACGACTACGTTCGGGGGTTCATCCGTGCGGCCCACGCTGTGGAGTGGCCTGACCTCCGCGGCAGGGAGTGGGGCGAAACAGAGACCATCTGCGGAAGAACGACGAATGGCATGAAGCAGGTGGTTCCGCAACGGAACGCCGAACGGTGGCCGCCGCCCACATACGAGGCAATGGCGTGCCCTGGCTGTCTGGGCTCCATCTCGGGCAGTGGCTCGCAGCATCCCCTTTAAGTCCGGTGTGCCCGTCGCCCGTTAGGCTCGCCCTGGCCCGTGCCGGTATGGAGTGTGCGGGCAAGGCCCCGGTCCCCGGTGACGGGACGCAGTACGGCCGGGGCCGCCCCAGCATGGCGACGTCGGTCACCCTCATGACCCGCCGTCTGGCCCGGTCGCACCTGGGCCGTCCCCGCCCTGCCGCCGCTTGAACCGCAGGAATTCCAGGTTCTTCCACATCACGCCGACCTCGATCTGCTCCGGCGTCAGCCCCGTCTCCGTCGCGAGGTCTTCCGCGCTGATCTCGCCGCCGTGCCGACTAACGCTCGGAGGGGGGTTTGTTGGTGTGCCGGGTCGTTGGTGGCCTGGGGTGTTGTG
>NZ_MKXB01000222.1 GCF_001865245.1 Streptomyces sp. CC53
CCACCCCCCTCTGGGAGCGGTGGCCCCCCGGAGGGCCGCCGGAGGCAACGCCCCCGCAGCAGTGACCCGCACCCGCCCCCACAAGGCCGGCCGCACGGAAGACTGGGCGGCATGAACGGTGGAGTGGCGCGGCCGGCACCGTTTATCTAGGGTGCGGCGCCCATTTGTGCGGCCTGAGCTGCGCAAATGGTGTGATCGTGAGTGCAGGCAAGTTAGGCATGTGCGAGCCGCCAGCAGCGGTCGTTCCGGGGCGTACCGAGACTCGTTGAACCGGTATGGCGATTGAACCCCCTTCTTCCCCTGAGCGTCCCGTAGCCGATGCCGCCGAGGCCCGCGCCATCACCGAGGAAGTGCGCGCCGCGCTTCGAGAGCACGCCAGGACCGGCATCGCCCTGGCCCGTAAGGTCCGTCAGGCGCACGCTGCGCGGGTCTGGGTCGCACTGGGCCAACCGACGTGGGAGGCGTACGCGCGAGCCGAGTTCGGGGTGTCGCGGGCGTCGGCCTACCGCTTGCTCGACATGGCGGTTGTTCTTGAACAGCTCGACCAGGTCGTAGCAGACCTTGGGATGTCTCCGCTCGGAGACACGATGGAGCTCACCCGTCAGCAGGCCCGGGAGGTCAAGGGCCGTGTGCCGGAGGTCGCGAGCGTCTTCGCGGACCTTCTCGCGGAACGCGGCCCAGGGCTGGAGCCGCCGGCCATGGCCGAGCTGCTGTCCGCAGCGCTGGACAGGGTCCGCAAGGCACCGCCGCCTGCCCTGCCAGCGACGGCCACCCACGCGGTCGAGCAGCGCAAGAAGCGGTTCGAGTACTGGTTCGGCACCACGATTCTCGACATTGCGCCCGCTCACCTCACCGACGCCGAGGCCGCCGAGGCCCTGTGCGCCCACGATCCCGGACTCACCACCGTGCAGCTCGCCCACGACCTCGCGTGCCGCCGCTACGCCATCGATGGCGACCCGGGGCCCCTGAACGCCTACTTCTCCGGTGCCGACGTCGACTCGGAGAGCCTGCTACCGGAGGAACAGATCGGCAAGGGGCGCCGTCTGGCCCATCGCCTGCGGGTGCTGCACTGGGAGGCAGGCAAGCGCTTCCTGGAGCTGGCCCCGGCCCACCTGTCCGACCGGGCTGCGGCGCGCACCCTGGGCCAGGCGTTCGGCCTCGATCCGGAGGGCGCCGAGATCGTCGAGAAACTGGCCGAGCGCCGCTACGCGATGACCGGCGACTACCGGGCGATCGAGGAGTGGGAAGCCGAGGGCCGACCGAGGCTGTAGACGCTGTGCGGGGCACTCGCGTATGTCCCCGCGCCGTTCCCTGCTGACCCCCGAGCCACCTTGCCGTACATGCCTGACTCCCTCAGATAACCAGTCAGGGATGTACCAGTTCTCCTACATCCCTGACTTGCCTTACGGGTTCTTCGAACCCGAGATAAATGCTGCCGCGGCGGGGCTGGCGGATGCTGATCGCTGGTTGGTCAACTGGCTACGGCGTGATGCGGAGTGCCGTCGTGCTCGGCCTGGCTGGGTTCACAGCTGTCTGTCCGGGCTCCTGCTGGCGCACGGCCGGCTGTTCACGCCTGCGCCGTGGCCGGATGGCGGGCCCCCGCCGGGGGAGCCGGAGAGGTGTTTCATTGAGGCGGTGTCGTGGGCGTGGGCGTCCGGCGGCGAGCTGGCGTATGTGGAGGGGTGGGCCTGGGATGTCGCGTTCCCTGTGGAACACGCCTGGTGCACCGGCTCTGACGGCGTTGTGCGTGATCTGACGTGGCCTCGCCCTGGTGCCGCCTATCTGGGACTGCCTGTTGCGGCTGAGGCTGCGGCGGCGCTGATGGGCGAGCACGGTGGGCCACTGCTGCATGCAAACGGGCTGGCGGGCCCGCTTGCTCTGTCGTGGATGCGCGAGGGTGTTCCGGCCGGCCTGCTGGTTGACGTGGGCCGGCCGCTGCCGGTCGATGGCTAGCGGGCGGGCTTACTGCGCTCGGCGCGGGCCTTGGACAGGATGCGCTCGGCGGTGCGGGTGCTGACTTCGTAGAGCTCGGCGAGCTCTACGGCGGTCACGGGCCCGCGTCGGCCGGCCTCCGCCCTCTCCAGCTCGGTGACGACTTCGGCGGTGCGGTGGTCCGGACGGCGCTTGCGCGGGGCTTTGTCCTTCGCGCCGGGTGTGCGGCCCTTGTACTGCGTCGGGCGGGCGGCGCGGGCCTCGGCGTCGGCGCGGGTCCACCACCGGCGGCCGTGTCGCTCTTCGCCTCGGGGCATCAGGCCGCTGACGGCATCGGCTCGGATCGTGGATGCGCTGACTGCGGCGATGGCGCCGGCCTCGGTGTCGGTCAACAGGTCGTCGGGGTGCGGCTCCGCGGGGAGGGCGGGCACGGGCTTGCCGGACAGGAAGGCGTCGACCTGGGCGGCGTCGTAGAGGGCGGGCCTCAGCGATCCGGGGAGCGGCTGCACTGCGGCGGTGAACGCGGCGTGGTGCCGGCGGCGCCATGTTGTCGGGGAGACGCCGGCGCGTTCGGCTACGCCGTGGATGTCGAATGTGGTGCGGCCGTGCGGGATCACGAGGGGCTCTCCTTCGGGGCTGGCTGGTGTTGGTGCGAGGGTATGGCCGCGGGTCGCCTGGCCCCGCAAGCGGGTGGGGTGGGCTGGTAGGACGGCGGCGCGGGTGGCCGGCGGCAGCGCGGTCCGGGGCCGGCTCGATGCCGCCCCGGACCGCCTCGCGCCCCGGCGTGGGTGCCGGCGCCCGGTGCATCGGGTCTACACTTGGCGCTGCTTTCCGTTCGGCCTTTCGGCCGGTGTTGGTGGAACGCGCTGGGCCGGTGGGATGCCGTCACCCCTCGGGGTGTCCCCACCGGCCCCTACTGCCGTCAGACGGCCGTGCACGCCTCCTCAGCCTTCGTCGTCTCCGCCCAGCGTCGCGCGTTCTCCAGCATCCGGGGGACATCGCAGCCGAAGTGTTCGGCGGCGTCCATGCAGGCGGCGAGCATGGCGGCCACGCGCTCGACGTCGGCGGCGGCGACTTCGCACACGGCGTTCAGCGTCACGGGGTAGGCGGTGCTGCGCATCTCCTCGGCGGCCCGGGTGAGCTGGCCGGGGGTGGCGCGGCCGTCCGCCAGCAGGAAGGCATAGGCGAAAAGGTCGCCGATCACCTCGTGTGCGCTCTCCTCGTCGGTCACGGTGTGCTCGCGGGGGTTCCGTCGGGTTGCGCGGGCCAGGGCCTCGGCGGCGATGGTGCCGAGCCGCACCCGTTCGGCCGTCTCGGGCACGGGCAACAACCGGTCGGGGGACGCGTCGTTGTAGGCGGCCAGGGCCTCGGCGGCCCATGCCGCACGGTCGGCGTTGGTCACGTCGTCCATGCCGGGTCCTTCCGTCTTTCGTTTCGGTGTCGGTAGTGGTGCCGGGGGCGGGTGCCGTTCCCGCCCCCGGCACGTGGCACTGTCAGCTCTCGCGGGTCTGCCCGTAATAAAGGGCCAGGAAGGTGGCACAGCCGGGCGTCTCACGGAGCTGAGCGAAGAAGAGCACGGCGGCGGCCGTGTCGACGGACACTGCCGGGTCACTTTGGGCGATGCGCTCAGCCATCACGTACGCGATCACGGCGGCCTCGTGCACGTCGTCGGGGATGGTGTGGAGAATGAAGCGCGCGTCCTGCCCGGTCGCCCTCGACATGGGCTCCAGGAAGCGGCCATGTACGCGCGCGGTGGCCTCCTCCACCTCCGCCTCAGTGATGTCTGCGTCCGGAGTCTGCGGGGCGTTGTTCATGCGCTGTGTCCTTTCGGGGGTGTCGGTGTCGGTAGTGGTGCCGGGGGCGGGTGCCGTTCCCGCCCCCGGCGACGGACAGGGCTACTCGGTGGCGTGCTGGGCCCGGAGGCGCATGAAGCGCTCTTCCTCCACCTCTTCGGCCCAGTACTCGTAGGCCAGGCTGGTGACCGCGTGGATGCACACGCCGTGCTCGTCGCCGTAGGCGAGTACGGCTGCGATCGTGGCGGTGAGGATGCCGGGGCGGCCGTCGTCGCCGAGCGCTTCGAGCACGGGCAGCATGTTGACCGTGGTGGACAGCTCCATCAGGGCCGCGCCCAGCAGTGCGTGAGGGGCCTGCGTGTCGTCGGCGTGGTGGTAGAGGTCGGCGAGGATGTCAGAGAGTGCCAGGCACAGCGCGTCATCGGGGTCGCCAATGACCGGCCCGTATGCCTCGACGGCCGCGCGGCCGAGCTCGGCGCGGTCGCCCGGGGTGAGCGTCGCTCCGGCCTTGGCGGCGGCGGCCAGGAAGCCCGCGACCGCGGCGGCTCCTCGCGCCGCGCGGCCCGTGTTGGTGGTCTCGTCCATTGCTTCTGTTCCTCTCGCTGGTGTTGGTGGTGCCGGTGCGGGGTGCCGTTCCCCTTCCCGACACGTAAAAGAATACAGCATTAGAGCGCCATAGGCAACTCGACCCGCCGGGGCGGGGGCCGTGGTGGTGACGGGTGGTCAGTAGCGGGTGACGGTGAAGCGGGCGGGCCATGCTCGGCGGGGGCCGTAGACGGCGCGGGCGTAGTAGTGGGCGGCCTCGGTCACGTCGTGGGCGATGGCGCGGTGGGGGGTGGGGGCGAGCGGCGCGGGGGTGCCGTCGTCCTGGACGAACAGGCGGCTGCGACCGCCGTTGTTGAGCACGGTCACCGTGGTGGCGTCGCGGCGGGACCCTCGGTCGACGTGGGCGAAGAGCGTCGCGCGGGCCGTCTCGACGGGGTTGGGGAGGTATCTGGCGCAGTCGGGGGCGCACGGCTCCTCCATGCGGCCGTAGAGGCTGCCGCCGCATGCGCACTGCTCGTTCCAGACGATGACCTGATTCACGTGGACCTCTCCTGCTGGGTGTTGATGGGTGGCGGCGCCGGGGGGCGGGTGCCGTTCCCGCCCCCCGGCGTTGGCGGGTCAGCGCTGGTCGGTGGCCTCGGCGCGGGCCTGCTCGTAGACCTGGCGCGTCAGGGCGGCAGCGTTGGCCTCCTGGCCGGGCGTCTGGCGCAGCATCCCGAGGAACAGCACGGCCGCCTCAGCGCGGACGTTGACGCCGGGGTCCTTCGCCGCGGCGCGGTTGCCGAGCATGTACGCCAGCACGGAGAGGCTGAACACCTCCTCGGAGAGGTCGGCGAGGATGTCGACGGGGTGCCGACCGGTGCGCTGCGCCAGCGGCTCAACATGGAACGCGATGAACTGGCTGGTAGCCTTGTCGATCTCGTCCGGGGTGAAGTCCGGGTTACTCATGCGCGTTGTCCTTTCGGGGTGTTGGTGGTGCCGGTGCGGGGTGCCGTTCCCCTTGCCGACATGTAAAAGAATACAGCAGGTTGGCA
>NZ_MKXB01000223.1 GCF_001865245.1 Streptomyces sp. CC53
CTTCCGCCGCGCGTCAGGCAGAGCTCGCCGCGTGGAGGCGGAGCCGCCCGCCACCCACCGGGTGCGGCCGTTCCTTTGGGGTCGAGCGGGGCCGGCGTGGCGTCGTGCGGGCGGCCCCGCCCCGCGGGCGCCCCGCCCCTGCCCGCCCGGCGCGCCCGGCCGGACGGGTGCGGCCGGTCCGCCACCCCGAGCCGGGGCCCACCTCCGGGGCCCGGCGATCCACCGCCACGCGTCCGGTGAGACCCACCGCCAGGATGCGGGACCGGCATCCACCCGTCAGGCGAGGTCCACCGCCCAAGGGGCCCACCACCCCCACGCGTCAGGCCGGGCTCGCCGCGTGCGTGCGGTACTCGCCGGGGGTCTTGCCGAACCACTTGCGGAACGCCAGGTGGAAGCCCACCGCGCTCTGGTAGCCGACGCGTTGGGGGACCGCCGACTGGGGCAGGGACGTCTCGCACAGGAGGCGGGCCGCCTCCTGCATGCGGCGGCCGGTGAGGTGGCGGGCCGGGGCCTCCCCGACGAGGTCGCGGAAGGCGGCCGTGAAGGCGGAGCGGGACATGCCGACCTCCCGCGCGAGGGACTCGATGGTCCACGGCTCCGCGAACCGCGTGGCGATCATCACCAGGGCGCGGCTGATGGCGGGGTGGCGCAGCACCGGCAGCACCGACGGGTTCTCCGTCAGGTCGCGCAGCAGCGGGCGCAGGGCGAGGACGAGGGCCATCTCGAACGCCCGCAGGTGGATGAGGCGGTCGCCGGGGCCGGTCGGGCGGTGGGGCGAGGCCAGCAGGTTCAGGGTGTCCCTCAGCAGGGGTTCGCGGGCGACCTGCGCGTCGTCCAGGACCAGGGTCCAGGGCAGCGCCTGGTAGAGGCCCGTCGCCGCGCTGGAGTCGTAGTGCAGGCCCGCGCACAGCAGGCGGCTCTCCTCGCCCTCGCCGCCGATGTTGATCTCGCCGGACGTGCCGGGTGCGCGTTCCGGCAGGACCGCCTTCAGGGGCACGCCCTGCCGGTCGGGGCGGTCGGACAGGCGGTGCGCGGCCCCGGTCGGGAAGACCGCCAGGTCGCCCGCGAGGAGTTGCAGCGGCGGCTGGTCCTCACCCGTGATCCAGCAACTGCCCTCCACCACGTAGTGCAGGACGGCGCAGCTCTGCTCCGCGTCCCCCTCGATGGCCCACGGCGCCCGCATGTGCCAGCGGCTGTCGAACACCCCGGTGAGCCTGAGGGGTTTCAGCAGTTCGCTGAGGAGGTCGTCACCGTCGTTGCGCATGGTGTTCATGGACGATCCTTCAACCCCCGCCCCGGTTTGTTAATTGATCGGCCAAAGCCGCCGCCGCCAGCCTGAACGTGCCGGATCGGCAGCGTCCTACACCCTATCGAAGGGCTTTCAGGCACATGTCAGAACACATTCCGATGCGCGTCGCCGTGGTGGGGGCGACCGGTTTCCAGGGCGGTGCCATCGCCCGGCTGCTGGCCGGCCGGGGCCACCGGGTGCGCACGCTCAGCCGGCGCCCGCAGGGCGACCGCCCGCCGCTGCCGGGGATCGCCTGCGCCTCCGGCGACCTGGCCCGGGCCGAGGACGTCCGCGCGCTCTTCGAGGGCGCCACGCACGCCGCGGTGACCCTGCCGCTCGTGTACGACGAGGGGCTCGTGGCCGCGTACGCGGGCAACCTCGCCGCCGCCGCCCGGGAGACGGGGCTGCGGCGGCTGGTGTTCAACGCCAACACCCGTGTCCCGGCAGCCGCGACGGGGGTGGCGGCGTTCGACACGCGGCGCCTCGCGGAGGAGATCCTGCGGGGCAGCGGTGTCCCGCTCGTCGTGGTGCGGCCGCCGGTGTACCTGGACAACCTCTTCAGCCCGTGGAACGGGCCCGCCCTGGTGGACGACGGCGTCCTCGCCTACCCGCTGCCGGCGCACACGCCCGTGGCGTGGCTGTCCCACGACGACCTGGCGGAGGCGGTGCACGCGGCGCTGACGGCCGACGGCGCGGTGGGGAGGGTCTTCGACGTCGGCGGCGCCGGGACGCTGACCGGTGACGAGTTGGCCGCGGCGTTCCAGCGGGGGCTCGGCCGGTCCGTGCGGTATGTGCCCTTGGAGCCCGCCCTGTTCGAGCGGGGGCTCGCGGAGGTGCTGGGGACGAAGGCGGCGGCCGGTGTGGCGGGGATCTACCACCACATGGCGTCGGGCACCGATCCGCACCTCATGGCGGGCGACGACGGCACCACCGCGCGGCTGCTGGGGACGCGGCCCGGGCCGATCGAGGACTGGGTGGCGCGGCGGCCCTGGCAGATGTGGGCGCAGGCCGGGGCGTCCACCTCGTGAACCACCGCGTCACCCTGTGAGCAGGGCCGAACGGCCGCTTGACACACCCGACCGCGAACCGGCCCCGTAATTCCACCGAACGGGGTCGGTTCTCGGCTGTCTGGCCGGAACCCCTTCGTGCCGGTCGGCAGGAATCCCCCGGATTGCCCACCCGAGAGGCGTGGGAAGGCTCATCCGGTACCCGCCCACCCGAGTGAACCCGGAGAGGAGCGGTGATGCCTGCGCCACGCCATGCGCCAACGGAGCAGTTACAAAGAGCGATACCCCGTACACAAACCTCAGGTGGAGCTGTGAACTCGCTGATCGGCCGCATTCCCGTCCTGGATGTGTCCCCGCTCGTCGACTGCGGCAGAAAACCGGCCAAAGCGGTGGCCGGAGAGACCTTCCAGGTCTCGGCCACGGTGTTCCGCGAAGGCCACGACGCGGTCGCCGCGAACGTGGTCCTCACCGATCCGGCCGGGCGGCCCGGCCCGTTCACGCCGATGAGAGAGCTCGCGCCCGGCACGGACCGGTGGGGCGCGGACGTCACCCCCACCGGCGAGGGGCACTGGACGTACCACGTCGAGGCGTGGAGCGACCCGGTCGCCACCTGGCGGCACGAGGCCGGCATCAAGATCCCGGCGGGCATCGACACCGAACTGGTGCTGGCGGAGGGCGCGGCGCTGCACGAACGGGCCGCGGAGGGCGTGCCGAAGGACGAGGGCCGCGAAGCCGTCCTCGCCGCGGTGGACGCGCTCCGGGACGTGCACGGGGAACCAGCGGCGCGGCTGGCCGCGGCGCTGGCGGCGGAGGTCCGCGCGGCGCTCGCCGCCCACCCGTTGCGCGAACTGGTCACCGCGTCCAGGAAGTTGCCGCTGCTGGTGGAGCGCGAGCGGGCCCTCTTCGGGTCGTGGTACGAGATGTTCCCGCGGTCCGAGGGCGCGCACGTCGACGAGTCGACCGGGCGCGTGGTGTCCGGGACGCTGCGGACCGCGGCCGAGCGGCTGCCGGCGATCGCCGCGATGGGCTTCGACGTGGTGTACCTGCCTCCGATCCACCCCATCGGGACGACGCACCGCAAGGGGCCGAACAACGCGCTCACCGCCGGGCCGGACGACCCCGGGGTCCCGTGGGCGATCGGGTCGGCGGACGGCGGGCACGACGCGGTGCACCCGGAGCTCGGCACGATCGAGGACTTCGACGCGTTCGTGGCGCGGGCGCGGGAGCTGCGGATGGAGGTGGCGCTGGACTTCGCGTTGCAGTGCTCGCCGGACCACCCGTGGGTGAAGCGGCGCCCGGCGTGGTTCCACCACCGGGCCGACGGCTCCATCGCGTACGCCGAGAACCCGCCGAAGAAGTACCAGGACATCTACCCCATCGCGTTCGACAAGGACATGCGGGGGCTGGTGCGGGAGACGGTGCGGGTGCTGCGGCACTGGATGGCGCACGGGGTGCGGATCTTCCGGGTCGACAACCCGCACACCAAGCCGGTGGTGTTCTGGCAGAAGGTGATCGCGGGCATCAACCGCACCGATCCGGACGTGATCTTCCTGGCGGAGGCGTTCACGCGGCCGGCGATGATGCGGACGCTCGCGTCGGTGGGCTTCCAGCAGTCGTACACGTACTTCACGTGGCGGAACACCAAGCAGGAGCTGACCGACTACCTGACGGAGCTGTCGCAGGAGACCGCCGCCTGCATGCGGCCGAACCTGTTCGTGAACACCCCCGACATCCTGCACGCGTACCTCCAGGAGGGCGGCCGCCCGGCGTTCGAGGTGCGGGCGGTGCTGGCGGCGACGCTGTCGCCGACGTGGGGCATGTACGCCGGGTACGAGCTGTGCGAGAACACGCCGGTGAAGCCGGGCAGCGAGGAGTACCTCGACTCGGAGAAGTACCAGCTGCGCCCGCGGGACTGGGCGGCAGCCGAGCGGGAGGGGCGCAGCATCGCCCCCCTGGTCACCACCCTGAACCGGCTGCGGCGCCGCCACCCGGCGCTGCGGCGGCTGCGGAACCTGCGCTTCCACCATGCCGACAACGACGCGGTCCTCGCGTACAGCAAACGGCAGGGGTCGAACGTGGTTCTGGTGGTCGTGAACCTCGACCCCCACCACACCCAGGAAGCCACCGTTTCGTTGGACATGCCGGAGCTCGGCCTGGACTGGCACGAGACCGTACCGGTGCGCGACGAGCTCACCGGTGAGACATACCACTGGGGCAGGTCCAACTACGTGCGCCTGGAGCCGGGGGTCGCACCCGCGCACGTACTCGTGGTCCTGCGACCGTCTCCCCCGATCGGAGGGTCACCCACATCATGACCGTGAACGAGCCCGTCCACGACACGTTCGAGGACACACCGGCCAAGGACCGCGATCCCGACTGGTTCAAGCGCGCCGTGTTCTACGAGGTGCTGGTCCGCTCCTTCCAGGACAGCAACGGCGACGGCATCGGCGACCTCCGGGGCCTCACGGCCAAACTGGACTACCTCCAGTGGCTGGGCGTGGACTGCCTGTGGCTGCCGCCGTTCTTCAAGTCCCCGCTGCGGGACGGCGGCTACGACGTGGCCGACTACACGGCGGTGCTGCCGGAGTTCGGCGACCTGGCCGACTTCGTCGAGTTCGTGGACGCCGCCCACCAGCGCGGCATGCGGGTGATCATCGACTTCGTCATGAACCACACGAGCGACCAGCACCCGTGGTTCCAGGAGTCCCGCGCCAACCCGGACGGACCGTACGGCGACTACTACATCTGGGCCGACGACGACAAGCAGTACGAGGACGCCCGGATCATCTTCGTGGACACGGAGTCGTCGAACTGGACCTTCGACCCGGTCCGCAAGCAGTACTACTGGCACCGGTTCTTCTCGCACCAGCCGGACCTGAACTACGAGAACCCCGCGGTGCAGCAGGAGATCCTGTCGGCGCTGCGCTTCTGGCTGGACCTGGGCATCGACGGCTTCCGCCTCGACGCCGTGCCGTACCTCTACCAGGAGGAGGGCACCAACTGCGAGAACCTCCCGGCGACGCACGCGTTCCTGAAGCGGGTCCGCAAGGAGATCGACGCGGCCTACCCGGACACGGTGCTGCTCGCCGAGGCCAACCAGTGGCCCGAGGACGTCGTCGACTACTTCGGCGACTACGCGGCGGGCGGCGACGAGTGCCACATGGCGTTCCACTTCCCCGTGATGCCGCGCATCTTCATGGCGGTGCGGCGGGAGTCCCGCTACCCCGTCTCGGAAATCCTGGCCAAGACGCCGGCGATCCCGGCGAACTGCCAGTGGGGCATCTTCCTGCGCAACCACGACGAGCTGACCCTGGAGATGGTCACCGACGAGGAGCGCGACTACATGTACGCGGAGTACGCCAAGGACCCGCGGATGCGCGCCAACATCGGCATCCGGCGTCGCCTGGCCCCGCTCCTCGACAACGACCGCAACCAGATCGAGCTGTTCACCGCGCTGCTGCTGTCGCTGCCCGGCTCGCCGATCCTGTACTACGGCGACGAGATCGGCATGGGCGACAACATCTGGCTCGGTGACCGGGACGCCGTGCGCACCCCGATGCAGTGGACCCCGGACCGCAACGCCGGCTTCTCGTCCTGCGACCCGGGACGGCTGTACCTGCCCACGATCATGGACCCGGTCTACGGCTACCAGGTCACGAACGTGGAGGCGTCGATGGCCTCGCCGTCGTCGCTGCTGCACTGGAAGCGGCGGATGATCGAGATCCGCAAGCAGAACCCGGCGTTCGGCCTCGGCTCCTACACGGAGCTGCCGTCGTCGAACCCGGCGGTGCTGGCGTTCCTGCGCGAGTACGGCGACGACCTCGTCATGTGCGTGAACAACTTCTCGCGCTTCCCGCAGCCGACGGAGCTGGACCTGCGCCGGTTCAACGGGCTGCACCCGGTGGAGCTGATCGGCGGGGTGCGCTTCCCGGCCATCGGTGAGCTGCCGTACCTGCTGACGCTGGCGGGCCACGGCTTCTACTGGTTCCGGCTGCGCAAGGACACGGTGCTGCGCAAGCAGCCGGGCGGACGCGCGGGCAAGGCCGCCCGGCCGCTCTGACACCGGCAGGGGAGGGCGCCGCCGCACGGGCGGCGGCGCCCTCCGGCGGGTGGGGCGCGTTTCCCTCGCTCCACCCTGGGCACTGTCCCCCTCATACGTCGAATCGGGTCTTTCCGGATCTTCCCCGCCCGACACGTCCCGCACAGCCGGACAGCACTTGCCGCATTCCGGGACACTCTGCACGTTCCGTGCATTCTGTAGTACCCGGGGAAAGGACGCGCTGCCATGTCGGAGACCGCATCCACCGCCCGGGCACCCGTCGCCCTGCTGCCGTCGTTGGCGCCACTGCTGCGCGAATGGCTGCCGCGCAGAAGATGGTTCGCCGGGAAGGGCAGGCCGGTGACCGGCTTCACGCTCGTCTCGGCCACCGAACTCCTTCCGGTCGACTCGGCGGGCCCCGGGCTGCTGCACCTGCTCGTACGGGTCCGCCAGTCCGGACTCGCCGGCACCGACCGGGAGAGCCCCGCGCACCACGGCGACCCCGGCGACTGCTACCAACTGCTGCTGGGTGTCCACGAGACCCTGCCGCCGCACCTCGCCCACGCCCTCGTCGGCCACGTCGCCGACGGCCCGCTGGCCGGACGCGCCGTCTACGAAGGGCTCAGCGACCCGCGCCTCGCCGCGCTGCTGCTGGAGCGGCTGCGCACCCCGGGAGCCATCGGCCCGCTGCGCTTCCACCGCACCGTCCGCATCCCCGAGGGCCTGGCCCCCCGCGTGCTCGACGCCGAGCAGTCCAACACGTCGCTCGTGTACGGCGACGCCTACATCCTGAAGATCTTCCGGCGCATCCACACCGGCGCCAACCCCGACCTGGAACTGCCGCTCGCACTCTCCCGCGCGGGCTGCGCCCGGGTGCCGGCACCCGTCGCCTGGTACGAGGCGGGCGCCGGGCAGGCGGACGGCTCGACCCTGGGCGTCCTCCAGCCCTATCTACAGGGCTCGCAGGACGGCTGGCAGCTCGCCCTCGACGCGCTCGCCGACGGGCGGGACTTCGCCGCGGAGGCGCACGCACTGGGCCGCGCCACCGCCGAGGTGCACACCGCGCTCGCCGCGACCCTGCCGACCGTCACCCTGGAGACCCGTCAGGCCCAGGAGCTCGCGGCGGCGATGAGCCGCCGCCTGGACGCCGCCGCGCAGGCGGTGCCCGTGCTCCAGCCGTACGTGCCCGGGCTGCGCACGGCCTTCGAGGCCGTCGCCGTGCTCGCCGAGAAGGGCACCACCTGGCGGGCCCAGCGGGTCCACGGCGACCTGCACCTGGGGCAGGCACTGCGCACACCCGGCGGCGAGTGGGCGGTCATCGACTTCGAGGGCGAGCCGACCAAGCCGCTCGCGGAGCGCCGCCGCCCGCAGCCCCCCGTGCGGGACGTGGCGGGGATACTGCGCTCCTTCGACTACGCCGCCCGCTCCTGCCGCCCCGCCAACCCGCAGTGGGCGGAGCGCTGCCGCGAGGCGTACTGCACCGGCTACGCCGAGGGCTCCGGCCGCGACCCGCGGGCGGAGGAGGCGCTGCTGCGCGCGTACGAGACCGACAAGGCGGTGTACGAGGTGCTGTACGAGGGCCGCCCGGTCGTCGCCCTGGAGTCGAACGTCATCACGCACGGCCTGAAGTA
>NZ_MKXB01000224.1 GCF_001865245.1 Streptomyces sp. CC53
CGGCCGCCGCCCGCACCCGGACGCCCGCGCCCACCCGCACGTTCGCCCGGTGGGCGGCCGGCGGCCTGGCCGCCGCCACCACCGTGGCCGCCGCGGCCCTGCCGGTGCCCGGCGGGGGATGGTGGGGCGCCGCCGCGGCAGGGGGCACGGTGACCGCCGGCTTCCTGGCCGTCGGCGCCGTGCGCGCACGGCGGCGGTGACGCGGGGCGGCGGCGTAGCGTCTGCCGCATGAGTGATCGGGGAGAGGGGACACCGTCCCGCACAGACGCCCATGTGCCGCGACCACGGCGCGAGTTGGCGGGGACGGCGGCGGTCGCGGCGGGGGTCGCCACCGGGCCGGGCACACCGGAAGCCACCGGGCCGGGCACACCGGACGGCACCGGCGGCGGCACACCCCCGCCGGGGATGCGGGAAGAGCGGTCCGTACGGGCCGGGCAAGGCGTGCGGGACGGGCGGGGCGCCCGGTGGGGCCGGCCCGGCCGCGCCGCGCCGCGGCCGACCGGGGAAGGGACGGCGGCCCCGCGGGGGGCGGTGCTCACCGCGCTGTGCTTCCTCGTGTGCTGCGGGATCGGCCTCCAGTCCTGGACGGCCCTGCGGGTCGCGGGCTTCGACCTGGGGATATTCGACCAGGCCGTGCGCTCCTACGCCGACTTCGCGCTGCCCCGGTCGGCCATCAAGAACGTGCACCACGAGTTCCCGCCCGGTTTCTCGGTGCTCGGGGACCACTTCTCGCCGGTGCTGGCGCTGCTGGCACCGCTGTACTGGGTGTGGGACGACCCGCGCACCCTGATCGTCGCCCAGGCCGCGCTGTTCGCCGCCGGGGTGCCGGTGGTGCGCCGCATCGCCCGGCACTGCTTCGCGGGCGCCGCGCCCGCGGCCGTACGCCGCGCGGCGGACACGGCGGGCCTCGTGTACGCGCTCGGCTGGCCGTTGGCGAACGCCGCCTACTCCGGCTTCCACGAAGTGGCCTTCGCGGTGCCGGTCACCCTGCTGATGCTGGAGCGGGGCCTGGCCCGCCGCCACGGCACGGCCGCGCTGTGGGCCGCGGTGCTCTGCACGGTCAAGGAGGACATGGGCCTGGTCGTCGGCCTGTTCGGGGCGCTCCTCGCGGTCCGCGCCCACCGCGCGGGCAGCCGCGGCGGGCGGACCACCGGGCTGGTCCTGATGGTGGCGGGCCCCGCGGTGACCGCGGTGGCGGTTCGGTGGTTCCTGCCGGCCATGGGCGGGGTGCCCGGCTACTACTGGTCGTACGGAAGGGTGGGCGCCGACCCGGGCGAGGCGCTGGTGCGGCTGGTCACGGAACCGTGGGCGGTGGCGCTGGTCGCCGTCACCCCCACCGTCAAGGTGGCACTGCTCGCCTGGCTGCTGGGCACCCTGGCGCTGCTGCCGCTCGGCTCGCCGACCTTCCTGCCGGCGCTGCCGCTGCTGGCGGAACGCGTGCTGTCCGACAACCCCAACCACTGGCCGGCGATCCACCACTACGACGCGTTCCTGTGGCCGATCCTGCTGACCGCGGCGCTGGAGACCGCGGGCCGCGTCCACCGGGCCCGCTCCCGGCTGCCGCACCCGCCCGGCCGGGAGCACGCGTCCGGAGCGGGGCAGCCCCCCGGCCTGGGGCGCCCGCCGGGCCCTGAACTCCCGTCCGGCGGGGAGCGGCCACCGCGTCCGGGGCGCCTGCGGGGGACCGGCCGGCTGGCCGGTCACCCCGCCGCGGCCGCGCTGCCCGGAGCGGCGGTCGCCCTCAGCACGGCCGCCACGCTCTTCCTGGGCGCGGGCGTCCTGCTGAACCCGCAGTCCTGGCGGCCCGACCCGGAAGCACGGGCCCTGGTGCAGGCAGCGGAGCTGATACCCGACGGGGCGACGGTCGAGGCGGACAACAACATCGCGCCCCGACTGACGTCCCGTACCGACGTGGTGATCGCGGACGCCACCCCGAGGGGCGCCGACTGGGTCCTGATGCGGGAGGGCCGGCGGTCCTTCCCGTTCCTCAGCGCGGCCGACCAGCGCCGCAGGATCGCCCTGCTCAGGGACCACGGGTACACGGAGACCTGGAGCCGCGACGGCGTCGTCCTCCTGCACCGCACCCGGGCCGAGACCGTGCCGGGCACCCGCCGTCCCGGCCCCGGCAGCGTCCCGGTCAGGGAACGGGTGCCCGCGGACGTGGGCCGCGACCTGTTCCGCCGCTGACCCCGTATCCGGGACACCGCGCCCCGTGACGCGCGGCTGTCGGCAGCCGGCGGGCGGTGAGGGGTGGGCCACCGGTTGCCGGCCGTACCGCCGTGCCGCCGCACCCCCGTCCCGCCCCACCGGCTCCCGGCCGCACCCCCACGGCGATGCGCCGCCGCGCCGGTCACTGCTACACGGCGACGGGGTGGCCGAGCGCGGGGACCGGCTGGTCGAGCCGGAACTCGCGGTGCAGCAGCTCCACGGCCCGCGCGCAGTGCACCTTGGACACCGTGAACGCGGTCCGGATCTGCGAGGTCGACACCGAGTAGGCGTCGATCCCCGACTGCCCGAGCGCGGCCAGCATGCGGCCCGTGGTGAGCGGCCGGCTCAGCAGCCCCGTACCGATCAGGGAGATCTTGGCCACCGGGTCGTGGATCTCCGCGGGGCAGGCGAGCCGGCCCAGCACCTCGCGGAGCGCGGCCACGTGGCGGCGGGCGACGGTGAAGTCCCAGCCGTGGCCGATGTCCCCGTCGCCGACGCGGGACACGAGGTCCACGGGCAC
The DNA here is from genome assembly GCF_001865245.1 of Streptomyces sp. CC53. Classification (GTDB taxonomy): domain Bacteria; phylum Actinomycetota; class Actinomycetes; order Streptomycetales; family Streptomycetaceae; genus Streptomyces. The sequence goes on from NZ_MKXB01000224.1 coordinate 2,729, forward strand.
GGAGACCTCGGCGAGCGCGGCGAACAGCTCCAGGCCCCGGTGGCTCAGGCCGCCCGGGCGGATCACCACCCGGGCGACCTCCGTGTCGTGGGCGATCGCGGTGGCGGACTGGGCGCTTTCCCACATGTTCTCTCCGGTTTCCTCAGGGACGACGGTGGTGCCGGGCTGGTCGGAGAACGCGGAGCGGACGTGGATGCGCACGCCCGCCCCCGCCGCGATCTCGACGGCCTGCGGGTGCAGGACGGACGCCCCCGAGTAGGCCATCTCCGCCATGAGGCCGCTGCTGATCACGGGCAGCAGCCGGGCCTCGGGTGTGATCCGGGGATCCGCGGTGTGCACGCCCGCGACATCGGTGAGGACCTCGCAGGTGGTCACGCCGAGGGCCGCCGCCAGGGCGACGGCGGTCGTGTCGGAACCGCCGCGGCCGAAGGTGACCACGTCGCCGGCGGCGTCCGCGGCCTGGCCGCCCGCCACGACCGCGACCGTGCGGCGGCGCAGCAGCTCCCGAAGCCGCGTGCCGTCCACGGCGGTGAGCCGTCCGTCGCCGTGCGGACCGGACGCGGCCACACCGGCCTGCGCCCCCGTCAGGGCCGCGGCGGGGACGCCCATGCCGGTGAGGGCGATCGCGAGCAGGGCGGCCGACGCGCCCGGCCCCGTGGCGAGCAACTGGTCCACCTCCCGCGCGGGCGGCGCCGCCGACACGGCCCGGACGTCCGCCTCCAGGACGTCGGCGGTGGAACCGCGTGCCGACACCACCGCGACCACGGGACGGCCGGCGCGGTGGGTGCCGGCGATCCGCTCGGCGACGGCGCGCAGCCGCTCGGGCGTGGTGCCCAGGGACGTGCCGCCGAACTTCATGACGCGGATCGCTTCCGCCGCCGGGGGGACGGCGACTACCGGACTGTGCACGGTGGTTCTCCTTCTCATGTCGTCGAGGCGTCGTCGAGGCATCACAGGGCGCGCCCGAGTGACCGTCGCGCGCGTGGATGGGTGGACGTGGGCGCGCAGCGGCGAGTACCCGCAGCAGAGTGACCGTCGCGCGCGGATGGGTGGGTGGACGGAGGTGGGAGGTGCGTGGCCGGGCGAGGGCGTGGTCGCGCGGTGGCCGAACCGCCGGGGCCTTCACCCCACGACGTCCAGCGCCTGGGCGACGGCGTTCCGTACGGTGATCCCGGCGCGCCCCAGCAGGTACCGTTCGCTGCCCACGAGGTCGACATGGACGTCCGGCACCCCGATGCGCCGCACCCGGGGCCCGCCCGCCTCCGCGAGCACCTCGCACACCGCGCTGCCCAGGCCGCCCACGGCACGGTGGTCCTCGATGGTGACCACCACCTCCGCGCGGGCGCTCGCGGCCAGCAGCGTGTCCCGGTCGAGCGGTTTGACCGTGTGCACGTTGACGTGTCCGGCGCTGACGCCCCGCGCGGCCAGCTCGTGGGCCGCCTCCGCCGCCACGAGGTTCGGGTGCGGGCCCGTGGCGACGAACAGCACCCGGCCGGGTGCCCGCAGCACCCGCGCCCTGCCGAGCACGAACGGGGTGCGTTCCGCGTACGGCGACGGCGTCGCGGGCCCGCCCAGCCGCAGGTAGGCGGGGCCCGGGGTGCGGGCGAGGGCCACCGTCGCCTGCGCGGCCTCCCAGGCGTCGGCCGGCGCCACCACCGTCATGTGCGGCAGCATGCGGAGCGCGCCGAGGTCCTCCAGGGCATGGTGGGCGGGGCCCTCGGAGCCGGCCGAGAACCCCGCGTACGCCCCCACGATCTTGACGGGCAGGTCGGCGCCCGCCACGCCCGTCCTGATCTGCTCGAACGCCCGGCCGACGGCGAACGGGCTCAGCCCGCTCGCGAACACCGGCCGGGCGGCCACCGTCATCCCGGCGGCGACCCCGATCAGGTTCTGCTCGGCGAGGCCGAGGTCCACGTACTGGCGCGGCAGCTCCGCGGCGAACTCCGCCTCCAGGTCCGTGCCCGCGGAAAGGCAGGCCAGCAGCGGGTCCGCACGGCCCAGCGCGAGCAGCGCCGAGGCGTAGGCGTCCCGGCCGGACAGCACCGAGCGGTGCTCCCAGACGTGGTCGAGCACGTCCTCGACGGAGCCACGGACCGCGACACCTGCGCCCCTGCCCGCACCCGTGCCCCTGGCTGCGGCTCTGCCCGGGCCGGTGCCTGTGCCCGGGCCGGTGCCTGCGTCTCTGCCCGGGCCGGTGCCTGCGTCTCTGCCCAGGCCGGAGCCCGTGGCTGCACCCGTGCCCAGGCCCGTGGCTGCGTATCTGCCCGGGCCGGAGCCCGCGCCCCCCGTGCTCATGCTCGTGTCCGCGGCCGTGCCCGTCACGGACGCTCACCCGCCAGGGCGGCGAGGGCCAGCCGGCGCGCCTCCGCGTCGAGGACCGCCGAGTTGCCGCGCCTGGTGTCGTGCAGGCCGGGGACGCCGCGCGCCGCCACGGTGCGGGCGATCACGACCGTCGGCCGCCCCGGCCGGACGGGCCCGTCGAGCGCCCGCCTGATCTGGCCGTGGTCGTGCCCGTCGATCCTCAGCACGTCCCAGCCGAAGCCCGTCCACTTGTCGGCGAGTGGTTCCAGCGCCACGCGGTCCTCGGTGCGGCGGTCGCCCTGCCAGCCGTTGCGGTCCACGACGGCGACGAGGTTGTCGGCGCCGAGGTGGGCCGCGGCCATGGCCGCCTCCCAGGTGGAGCCCTCCTGGAGTTCACCGTCGCCGAGGACCACGAAGGCGCGGTTGTCGTAGCCGTAGCGCCGCCCGGCCAGGGCCACCCCCAGGCCCAGGGACAGGCCGTACCCGGGACCGCCGGCCGCGAAGTCCACACCGGGCAGCCGCCGCAGGGGGTGCCCGGCGAGCCGGCTGCCGTCCTGCCGGTATGTCCCGGGCTCCGCCTCCGGGATCACTCCGGTCGCGGCGAGCGCGGCGTACAGCGCGGCGGAGGCATGGCCCTTGCCGAGGATCAGGTAGTCGCGGTCGCCGGACGAGGCCCCGTCGCCGGTCGGCTGCCGCAGCACCTCGCCGTACAGCACGGCGAGCAGGTCGGCGACGGACAGGCTGCCGCCGAGGCGGGCGCCGCCGGGCGCCCCGCTCATCTCGACGACCCGGCGCCGGATGTCCACGGCGAGCCGGGCGGCCGTGTCCCTCCTCGGTGGCGCGTGTGTGAGCATGCTCGATCCCTCCGAAGCGAAGCCGTCCCCGCGATCAGCCGACGCCATAACAAACCAACTGAGCTGTTTTGTCAATGGCGGCCGCGGCCGGTCGGTCGAGAGGCCGGGCGGTGGGCGGCCTGTGTGGGTCCGCCGGGGGTCTCCGACTCCAGCCGCCGATGACATGCGCTCACCTGGCAAAGGAGGGTGGATCTGAGGTCGGGCGGTCCCCTCGCGGCTGGCCTCGGAGTGAAGCGGGCTCGACTCGCCTTCCGGGATGGCTGGCCATCAGCCCCCCTCCAGCCGCGCAGAGGAAGCCCTTGACAAAACCACGCGGTAGGTTTTTTACTTACCCCGCGCTGCACGCAGCCCGGTGGGGCGGGAGTACTCGTCACCGCCGACCCCCGCCCCGCCGGAGCGGCTCGTGATCCAGCGCAGGCGGTACACGCCCAAGCGCAAGATCCCCAGCCGGGAGATCCTTGACCTGTTCGGTGCGAAGGTGCACCTCGAGGTCGGTGTGGCGGTCATCGCGACCACGACGTACTTCCTTCAGCGGGCCGGCGGAGAGGTCCGCCACGGAGAACGGCGTCCTCGGACTGCATCGCGATCACCGGGGCTCGGGAACAACGAGACCTCGTTGCTGTCGCTCGGCGCGGTGAACGGTCTGGGACAAGGGGACCGGCGGCACCGGGAGCGGTGGAGGGAGACGTGTGGGCGAGTGCGTTTCTCGGCGGGTGTGCCGACCGGTCGCCGGAGACCGACGCTTCTGACGCTGGCGCGTCACGTACGCAGGTCGTGGGCTGCCCCTTGGCGGGCGGGCGGGCGGCAGCGGGGGCGTCCGCAGACCGGGAGGCCACCAGGACGTGTGGTCCGCTGGCCTCAAGGGCGTGACCCAGAAGATCGCTGAAGCCGTCTGGGGGCCACCGGACAGCCCTCTCTGGACAAGAACCAGGACAACGGGATCTGAGGAATGCCGAAGGGCCCCACCGCGAACGGTGGGGCCCTTCGACAAAGTGCCCGGTGAGGCACGGGCGGAGGTCACCCGATGCGAACTCGTGAGGGGTTGCCCCCAACGCGCCTTCCACATGTTCGTACGGGTGTCCGGCTGGGGTCGTACTCGTCCTGACCTGCGGCGGAGCGTTCTGGATAGCTCTCTCCGGACAGCCCCGGACGGGGGTGAATGCAACCAGAACTGCAACCAGGGGAGTCCGGCCGCTGATCACCCCCTGCGCCAGGCGTCGAGTAGTTGTTCGGGTTCGTACGCCGCTTGGAGCCCGGAACAGGTGGTCCCGTTGCGCGAGACCGCCACGAGCGGTACCGGCTCATCGGTGATCGCGGCCCGGTGCTTCTGCAGCGCGGCCAGGTCGTGGTTGTCGAAGGCGGAGTTCTCCAGCCACTTCACCGAGCCGAGGAAAAGCAGTTCTTTGGCCACCGGTTGCCGGTCTGCGCCGACCAGGTCGATCTCGACGTCGTTGCTGCGGGTCCAGTAGCCGCCGATCGCGGGTGCGGCGGGCAGGAGTCCGTCGGGCAGCAGGCGGGCGAGGGATTCCCGGACGAGGGGCTCGACCGCGCGCCCCCGCCAGCTCGTCCACCGCTCCTTGATCCGGCTCAGCGTGAGGTCTCCCCGCATTCGCTCGATCTCCGCCATGTGCGGATCCAGGAACGCGAGCCAGAACCGGAGGTAGGGATCGGCCACGCGGTAGCGGCGTTCCTTCGATGGTCTCAACGAGAGGGGCAGCTCGGCTGCCACCACCCGTTTTTCGGTCAGGACATCAGTGGCTCGGGTGAGAGTGGTGTGGGCGATGCCGCCCGCGGCGCGAGCGATGTTGGTGAAGGTTCTCTCCCCGCTTCCGATGGCCCGCAGGACCTCCCGGCTCATCGCCTGCGGCGGAAACTCGGCGGCCAGTGACCGCTCGGCGGAGACGAGCAGCGCGGAGATGGGGTTGTCCAGCGAGTCGCGGAGGAACTCCCAGGCGTCGGCTCCGGGCCGCCACTCCGCGCAGATCAGCGGAAGTCCGCCCGTGATCAGGGCGGCGTCGAAGGTGGCGGCCGGCTCCAGGTCGAGCATTTCGCTGATATCGGCTGGGTTCAGCGGCCCCACGACCATTTCCCGGCCCCGCTGGTGGAAGGGGCGGTCGTAGCTGTTCAGCGCCTCCATCATCGACAGGTCGGAGCCGACCAGGAGGAGGAGGACGGGTTTGCGGCTGAGCAGGCGGTCCCATGCCCGCTGGAGCATGCCCTCGAAGGCGTCGATGCGGTCCATGAGGTACGGGACCTCGTCCATGACGACCACGCTCGGGCTGTCGTCGGGAAGGATCTCCGCGAGCAGCCTGAATGCCGCGTTCCACTGCTCCGGAGTCTCCTCCGCGAACAGTGCCCGCTCCGGCAGGGTGGATCTGGCGACGGCGTCGAGCAGCTCCGTCAGCTCGTCCTCCGCCGTGCCGCCCGCCGCGGTGAAGAACACGTAGGGCACCTCGGTGCGCCGGAGGAATTCCTCGACGAGGCTGGACTTGCCGACCCGCCGCCGCCCGCGCATGAGGATGCACTGTCCCGGCTTCGCCGCGCCGACGGCATCGTGGACCGACCGCAGGGCGCTGACGAGCACGTTCAGCTCGCGGTCCCGACCGATGAAACGCCGCATTCAAGCCTCCCGCGAGCAATGGTATCGACAGAGATACTATCGTCGCCGATACCAATTCCCTCAATCGAGTGTGGCGCTCATGACACTGTGGATGCGGGAGAGTGTGAAAACGCGCTCGGCGTCCCGAAGGTGGCACCAGGCTTCGAGATAGGGCGGATCGAGGTCCAGGCTGCTGAGGGTGCGCACGGTCTGGCTGCCCGAGGTGGCAAGGTACTCGACGGTGATGGCCTGACCGGTGTCGATGGCGTGGGCGAGCTGGCGGATGTCGCTGTACGGCAGGCGCTTCGCCCACCCCGCGACGATCTCCTCGGTGTCCGTGGCGAAGGGCACTTCCCCGTCGAACGATGTCGGTTCGGGAGTCGTGGCAGGGGCGGCCAGCAGCCGGGTCGCCAACGCGCTCGGGTCGAGGGTGGCGAATTCCTTCGCCGTGCTCGTGGCACCGGTCCGACCGCCGCCCCTCGCCCTGGAGCTGCGCGGAGCCGGAACGGGAGCGGCTGCCCGCCGAGGTCGGGCCTTTTCGATGCGTACCGTTCCCTGGTCGGTCTCGGCGACGGGGGCGTATCCCTCGGCCCGGAGCGCGGCGAGGGTCGTGTCCAGCGGGCTGCGGCTGATCAGCACCGTCGGCGCCAGCTGCCGGAGTCCGAGCTTGGCCAGCCTGCGGTGGGCGGCGAGTTCGGCCAGGAGAGCGGGCTCGTCGCCGTGGAGGACGCAGGCGGCGGGGGCGATGCGCACCCGCCCGTGGCCGCGTGCGGTGTCGGCGACCAGGTACGACAGCGGCTGCGGCAGCGGTCCGGCGGCGACGGAGGCCAGGTCCGCCGTGATGTCCTCGGGGGTACGGCCGACGTCCAGAGCCCGCCGGACGCTGCCGGCGCTGAACCGCCACACCGATGCCGTGCCGCTGGTCTCCCGGTCGGCGACGGAGTCCAGGAGCGAGGTCAGCCGTGCGGACGGGGTGCCGGTGACGACGGCAGTGAGGTCGGCGCCGATCCGGGCTGTCGAGGTGGCCGAGGGCAGGAGCCGTCGGCACTCGATGCCCAGCCCCTCCGCGTCTCCGGTCCGTACGTGGATGCCGATGGAGGACAGAGCACCGCGTGCGAGCACACCGAGGAGTTCGGCCTCGCGGATCACGGTGGCGAACGGCTGTCCGTCCGGCGACGAGTCGGCGAGCGGGCGGTACCAGGCGACCAGGGGCCCCAGATGTGACGCAACCCGCGCGCCCTGTCCTGCCGGGAGCCGCGCGGCCGCATCCAGCAGCCCGTGGGGGGCCTGCACACAGCCGTTGCAAGGCGGTGCGCCGACGAGGGCAGGGAGAGCCTTGTTGTCCTCGTCGCGCGCCTGAGTGGGGGTGAGCGGCAGGTTCCGCCATGCCTGCAGCAGTACGGCGAACTGCTCCGGGGGTTCCTGTCCCGCCCAGGCGTCGTACGCCTCGGTGGGTGCCACGCGATTGCCGTCCCGGCCCAGCAGGCCGGCGGCGTACGCGGTCTCCAGGGTGAGGCGTACGACGGTGTCGTCGGCCTGGGCGGCCTTGCCGATCCGTGCCAGGTCGCGTGCGCCGATCCCGCCGGACTTCAGCCGGGCCGGCGCGGTCGCCGCGCAGGCCGACAGGACCGAGGCGGCACCTCCGGTGAACGCCGAGGCGGCGGCCGACGCCTCGTGGTCGACCTCTCTCGGGGCGACGGGCGCCAATCCCACGGAAGGCGGGACGGGCTGGAACGGGGCGTGCCAGCCGCGCCCGCGCAGCGCGAGCGCCACTTCGGCGGGCATACGGGCCGGGCCGTAGCGGTGGCGGTCCTGGACCAGGAACCCCCGTTCCAGTGCCCATCGACTGTCCGGTTCGGGATCGGGGCCCGGACTCCCGAACATGATGAACCGCGTGGGCCCCGCTGGCCCGGCCCCCGCTCTGCCTTCGAGCAGCTCCCGAGTCGCCGCAGGGGCCTTGGCGATCACAGAGAGGATCCGCTCCGGGTCGCTGTGGTGTTCCACCAGCGCGGACAGCCGCTGCGCCTTGCTGCCCGGCGGCTTGATGCCCAGTGTCGCCAGCATTCCGCGCAGCTCGTCGGAGGTCGTGCCGGCGAGCAGTTCCTCCAGCCGGGCATCCAGACCCAGCGGCGCGTCCCACGCCTGCCGCAGCGGTCCGGCCATGCGGAGCTTCCCCGCGCCGTCCGGCCAGACCAGAGCATGATCGGCCAGAGCCTCCAGTACGGCCTCCAGTTCGGGGATGGTGTCGTCGTCGGCCGCTCCCAGCAGTTCTGCCAGGGCATCGCGCGACGCGGGCGCACGCAGCGCTGCCAGCGCTTCGGCGGCCTGGAGATGCGGCAGCGCGAGCTGCGGCAGGGCGAGTGCCACCGATCCCGAGGCGGCGGGAGGGGACTGCCCGGTCTACCCGAGATATCCGAATCAGGAGTGTGTAAACGCAGCCAGAAATACAACCAGAACACGACGAGAAGCCGAACCGCATAGTGCGGCTCGGCTTCTCGTTTCGCCTGTTCAGGCGGCTGCGGAGGATACGAGATTCGAACTCGTGAGGGGTTGCCCCCAACACGCTTTCCAAGCGTGCGCCCTAGGCCTCTAGGCGAATCCTCCGCCGAGAACATTACATGACTCCGGGGAGTGCTCGCGAACTCGTTGCCAGGCCGGAGGATCGGGTACCCTGGGCGCAGCCCCTCACGTGGCGCTATCTGACTGAACTCCCCCAGGGCCGGAAGGCAGCAAGGGTAGGTCGGCTCTGGCGGGTGCGTGGGGGGCGCTTGCGTGTGTGATCTTGGGCGGGCCGTTTGTCAGCGCGGCCCGATATCGTCGTAGGCGTGTCGTCCCTCGCGCTGTACCGCCGCTATCGCCCCGAGACCTTCGCGGAGGTCATCGGGCAGGAGCATGTCACTGACCCGCTGCAGCAGGCGCTGCGGAACAACCGGGTCAACCACGCGTACCTGTTCAGCGGTCCCCGCGGCTGCGGCAAGACGACCAGTGCCCGCATCCTCGCCCGGTGCCTCAACTGCGAGCAGGGCCCGACGCCCACGCCCTGCGGCGAGTGCCGGTCCTGCCGGGACCTCGCGCGGAACGGGCCGGGGTCCATCGACGTGATCGAGATCGACGCGGCCTCCCACGGCGGCGTCGACGACGCCCGCGACCTGCGGGAGAAGGCGTTCTTCGGCCCCGCGGGCAGCCGGTACAAGATCTACATCATCGACGAGGCGCACATGGTCACCTCGGCGGGCTTCAACGCCCTGCTGAAGGTGGTCGAGGAGCCGCCGGAGCACCTGAAGTTCATCTTCGCCACCACCGAACCCGAGAAGGTCATCGGGACGATCCGGTCGCGGACCCACCACTACCCCTTCCGGCTCGTCCCGCCCGGCACGCTGCGGGACTACCTCGGCCAGGTGTGCGCGCAGGAGGACATCCCCGTCGAGGACGGCGTGCTCCCGCTCGTCGTGCGGGCCGGCGCCGGGTCCGTCCGTGACTCCATGTCCGTCATGGACCAGCTCCTCGCCGGCGCGGGCGAGGACGGCGTCACGTACGCCATGGCGACCTCCCTCCTCGGGTACACCGACGGCTCGCTGCTCGACGCCGTCGTCGAGGCGTTCGCCACCGGTGACGGCGCGGCCGCCTTCGAGGTCGTCGACCGGGTCGTCGAGGGCGGCAACGACCCGCGGCGCTTCGTCGCCGACCTGCTGGAGCGGCTGCGGGACCTCGTGATCCTCGCCGCCGTGCCGGACGCCGCAGAGAAGGGGCTCATCGACGGGCCCGCGGAGGTCGTCGAGCGGATGCAGGCGCAGGCGTCGACGTTCGGTGCCGCCGAGCTCAGCCGGGCTGCCGACCTCGTCAACACCGGGCTCACCGAGATGCGCGGCGCCACCTCGCCGCGGCTCCAGCTGGAGCTGATCTGCGCGCGCGTCCTGCTGCCCGCCGCGTACGACGACGAGCGGTCGCTGCAGGCGCGGCTGGAGCGGCTGGAGCGGCTGGAGCGCGGCGCGCACTTC
>NZ_MKXB01000225.1 GCF_001865245.1 Streptomyces sp. CC53
CGCGCGGCGGAGGGCGGGCGGCGCGTCAGGAGGCGGTGCGGCGGTGCTCGTTGAACTCGGCGACATTCTTCTTCTGTTCGGCGTAGCTGGCGGTGAAGCGGGTGTCGCCCGGTTTCACGGTGACGAAGTAGAGCCAGTCGCCCGGCGTCGGCTCGACGGCCGCATGCATGGCGTCCTCGCCCGGGTTGCCGATGGGGGTGGGCGGCAGGCCCGTCTTGGCGTAGGTGTTGTACGGGCTCTCGATGCGGGTGTCCGCGTGGCTCGTGTCCAGCGTGGAGCGGTGCAGCGCGTAGTTGAGCGTGGAGTCCATCTGGAGGGCCATGCCGAGGGCCATGCGGTTGTGGATGACGCGGGCGACCTTGCCCATGTCCTCGGGGCTGTCGGCCTCCGCCTGGACGATGCTGGCGATGGCCACCGTGTCGTACAGCCCCCGGCCTGCGCGCTGCAGGCCCTCGGTGATGCGGTCGCCCGCGAAGCGCTCCCCGGCGGTCCTGACCATGTACCGCAGCAGGCTCTCCGGGGTGGTCGTGTCGTCGATCGGGTACGTCGCCGGGAACAGGAAGCCCTCGGGGTTGCCCCCGGACTCGGGCGGCAGGCGGTCGGCCAGGATGACGGCGGCGGCCTCAGTGGTGCCGGGGGGCACGCCGAGGGACTCGTCGACGGCGGCGTACACCTGCGTGGCCCGCCAGCCCTCCGGAATGACGAGGGTGCGGGTCTCCGTAGGGGGAGGCTCGACCGGCGGGGGCTCCCTCAGGAGCAGCAGCGGTAGCAGGACACCGGCTGCGACCAGGGCGAACGCGCCGGTGAGCAGGACGATCCGGCCGCGGCGGGTCAACCGCGGTCCGCGTCGGTGGCGGGGCGCGCGGATGCGCCGCCAGAACTCGCGCCTCATGCCGGGCACAGTAGCCGGAACTTCTCACAAAATCGGACATATCCCCGGCGCGGTCGCCTCGCGACACCCCGGACGAACACACGAACGCACGAGCGGGTGTTCGCTGGAACGTGTGGCCGGACCGGAATCCGCCCCGCAGCAGCCCCGCGGCAGATGATGCTTACGGTGCGCAAGCGACGGGCTGCAGACCTCGGTTGCGCGGTCCCACACTGCACGACGTACAAGGAGAACCACGTCCCATGAACATCCTCACGGACCTGCTCGCCGGCTTCATGCACTTCGTGGGCTGGCTGGTCTGACCCTCACTTCGCTCGGCGCCGTCGCTCCCCCGTCCCACGGGAGCGGCGGCGCCGCCGTCGTGTCCAGGAGCGTGTCGCCGTGGACGAGCGCGGCGTACCGGCCGCCCTGCGCCAGCAGGTGGGCGTGGCTGCCCCGTTCGACGATGCGGCCGCGGTCGAGGACGACGATCTGGTCGGCGTCCCGCACGGTGGAGAGCCGATGGGCGATGGTGATCGTGGTCCGCCCCTCCGACAGGGCGTCGATGGCCTGCTGCACCGCGTGTTCGGTACGGGTGTCGAGCGCGCTGGTCGCCTCGTCCAGGATGAGGACCGGCGGGTCGCGCAGGATGGTCCTGGCGAGGGCGAGGCGCTGCTTCTCCCCGCCGGAGAAGCGGTAGCCGCGCTCCCCGACGAGGGTGTCGTAGCCGTCCGGGAGCGAGGCGATGTGGTCGTGGATCTGGGCGGCCTTCGCTGCGGCCTCGATCTCCGCGTCGGTCGCGTCCGGTCGGGCGAAGCGCAGGTTGTCGGCGACGGAGGCGTGGAAGAGGTACGTCTCCTGGGAGACGACGCCGACGGCGCGGGTGAGGCTGTCGAAGTCGAGGTGGCGCACGTCGACACCGTCGAGCGTGACCCGGCCGCCCGTGACGTCGTACAGCCGGGGGACCAGATAGCTCAGGGTGGACTTGCCGGAACCGGTGGCGCCGACGACGGCGAGACTGCTGCCGGCCGGCACGGTGATGTCGATGCCGTCGAGCGTCGGAACCCCCTGGGCCGGGCCGCCGTCGGCCCTGCCGTCCTGCTCGTAGTGGAAGGAGACGTTCTCGAAGCGGACCTCGCCGCGGACCCGGTCCATTCGCACGGGCCGCTCGGACTCCGTGATGTCCACCGGCAGGTCGAGGTACTCGAAGATCCGCTGGAAGAGCGCGAGCGAGGTCTGGATCTGCACGCCCGTGGACAGCAGGCTGACGGCGGGGCGGAAGAGCCCCTGCTGGAGCGAGACGAAGGCGACGAGCGTGCCGATGGACAGGGCGGGGCCGCCGGTCTGGAGGGCGAAGCCGGCGGCCCAGTACAGCAGGGCCGGCATGGCGGCCATGACGATGCTGACCGAGGCCATGCGCCAGCGCCCGGCCATGGAGGCGCGGACCTCCAGGTCCACCAGCCGCTCGGACTCGGCCTCGAAGGACCGGGTCAGCGAGTCGGCACGACCCATGGTGCGGCCCAGCAGGATGCCGCTCACCGACAGTGACTCGGTGACGGTGGCGGCCATCGCGGCCATCTGCTTCTGGCGCTGGGTGGTGATCGTCTTTCGTTCGCGGCCCACCCGGCGGCTGATCCAGACGAAGAACGGGAGCAGGAGCAGGGAGACGGTGGTGAGCCGCCAGTCGAGCGCCAGCATGGCGACGACGGTGGCCACCACCGCCGTCAGGTTCGAGACCAGGGAGGTGGCCGTGGAGGTGACCGTGGCCTGCATGCCGCCGATGTCGTTGGCGATCCGGGACTGCACCTCGCCGGTACGGGTGCGGGTGAAGAACGCCAACGGCATCCGCTGGAGCTGCGCGTAGACGGCGGTGCGCAGGTCGTGCATGACCCGCTGGCCCACGGTCGTGGATATCAGCGTCTGGAGGACGCCGAACACGCTGGTGACCACCGCGGTGAGGATCATGCCGAGGGCGAGCAGGCTCAGCAGCCCCGTACGGCCCTCGGGGATCGCCGTGTCCAGGATCTCGCGGAGCAGGAACGGCGAGGCCACCCCCACCAGCGAGGCCGCGCAGACGAGCAGACCCACGACGGCCAGCCGCCCGCGGTACGGACGGAAGAGCCGCAGGATGCGCCGGATCTGCGCCGGCGGCTGATCCGGGTCAGGGGGCGGCGGGGTCCAGTCGGTCTCGGCGTGGATACGCATGGGCTCCTCAGGGTCGGCCGGAGGCGGACGCGGTGCGCGGGACGGCCCACGGACGCCGCACGACGGGGACGTCGACGAAGAGCATAGCTCACTGTTACCTTACTTCACAATGAACGAGGTCCTGATACGCTTCCGATTATGAACGCTCCCGACGCCGACGGCCTCCTGGCCGAGCAGCTGCTGCGCCTCACCCGACGGCTCCACCGCAGCCAGAAGCGGCAGCTGGAAGCCGTGGAGGTCAGCATCACGCCGGCCCAGTCCCGGCTGCTGCGCACCGTCGCGCACTACGAGGCGCCGCCCCGGATGGCCGACCTCGCCGCCCGGCTGGAGGTCGTGCCCCGGGCGGTGACGAGCCTGGTCGACGGCCTGGAGGCCGGCGGCCGGGTGCGGCGCGTCCCGGACCCCGCCAACCGCCGCGTCGTGCGGATCGAGCTCACGGAGGAGGGGCGCGCCACGCTGAGGCAGCTGAGGAGCGCGCGCCGGGCCGCCGCAGAGGAGATCCTGGCTCCACTGACCGCCGAACAGCGCGAGCTGCTGGGCGGGCTGCTGTCCGCCCTGGTCGACGGAGTGCCGGAGCGGCCCTGCTGAGCCCGCCGCACGCCCCGCGCCACGTCGAGGGGAGTGCGACATGCCGCTGCTGGAGCCGAAGCCGGACGCCCTCCGCCCCGGCGACCCGGGGCGGAGTCCGCTGCCCGACCGGCTGGCCGACCTGACCGCGCACGGCACGCCCACTCCGCTGCGCGAGGAGCTGCAGGCGGTGTTCGGACCCGAGAAGGTGCTGTGGCAGGTCTCGGACCTGGTGCGGTACGCGTCGGACGCCAGTCCGTACCGGTTCGTGCCGCAGGTCGTCCTCGTCCCCGAGGACGTCGACGACGTGTCCGCCATCCTGTCGTTCGCGCACGGCAAGGGCCGCGAGGTGGTCTTCCGGGCGGCCGGGACCAGCCTCAACGGGCAGGCCCAGGGCGAGGACATCCTCGTGGACGTGCGCCGCCACTGGGAGGGCGTCGAGGTGCTGGACGGCGGCGCCCGCGTCCGGGTCCGCCCCGGCACCACGGTCGCCCGGGTCAACGCCGCGCTGGCCCGGCACGGCCGCGTCCTCGGACCCGACCCGGCGAGCGCCGCGGCCTGCACGGTCGGCGGGGTCGTCGCCAACAACGCGTCCGGCATGACGGCGGGGACGACCCGCAACGCGTACCGCACGATGGCGTCCGTGACCGTCGTCCTGCCGTCCGGCACCGTCGTGGACACCGGCGACCCGGCCGCCGACGACGAACTCCTGCGCGCCGAACCGAAACTCTGCGAGGCGCTGCTCACCCTCAAGGCGGAGATCGAAGCCGATCCAGAGCTCACCGCCCGCATCCGCGCCAAGCACCGCATCAAGAACACCAACGGCTACCGGCTCGACGCCTTCCTCGACGGCCGGACGCCCGCCGGGATCCTGCGCGGGCTGATGGTCGGCTCACAGGGCACCCTCGGGTTCGTCGCCGAGGCGGTGTTCCGCACGCTGCCGCTGGACCGTGCCGTGTCGACGGGGCTGCTGCTCTTCCCCTCCCTCCCGGCCGCCGCGGCGGCCGTGCCGCTCCTGGCCGGTGCCGGGGCCGGCGCCGTGGAGCTCATGGACGGCAACACTCTGCGCGCGTCCGTCCGCGTGGCCGGCGTGCCCGCCGACTGGGCGGAACTGCCGCGGGAGTGCGCCGCGCTGCTCGTCGAGCTGCGGGCACCCGACGGCGCGGCCCTGGAGGCCCAGGAGTGGGCGGTCGCGGAGGTGCTGGACACCCTGGACCTCGTCGCGCCGGTCCCGTCGGTCAGCAACGCCTTCACCCGCGACCCGGCCGCCATCGGCCGCCTGTGGACCGCCCGGAAGGCGTTCGTCACCGCCGTCGGGGGCTCCCGGCCGACCGGCACGACCCTGGTCACGGAGGACTTCGCCGTTCCGCCGGAGCGCCTCGCCGAAGCCTGCGAGGCACTGCTCGCCCTCCAGACCGCGCACGGCTTCGACGCGGCGGTCGCCGGCCACGCCGCCCACGGCAACCTGCACTTCCTCCTCGCCTTCGACCCGGCGGACCCGGCCGACGTGGAACGGTACGCGGCGTTCATGGAGGCGTTCTGCCGGATGACGGTGGAGCGTTTCGACGGCTCGCTCAAGGCCGAGCACGCCACCGGCCGGAACATCGCCCCGTTCCTGGAGCTGGAGTGGGGCGCGAAGGCCGCCGACCTGATGTGGCGGACCAAGCAGGCGCTCGACCCCGAGGGGGTGCTGGCACCGCGGATCGTGCTGGACCGCGACCCGCGCGGCCACCTGCGCGGCCTGAAGTCCGTCCCCGCCGTCGATCCGCTGACCGACCCGTGCATCGAGTGCGGCCTGTGCGAACCGGTCTGCCCCAGCCGCGACCTGACGACCACTCCGCGCCAACGCATCGTGCTGCGCCGTGAGATGGCCCGGCAGCCCGCGGGCTCCCGCGTCGAGACCGCCCTGGCCGTGACGTACGGCTACGAAGCCGTCGACACCTGCGCCGCGGACGGCTCCTGCCAGTCGGCGTGCCCGGTCGGCATCGACACCGGCGCGCTGATGAAGCGGCTGCGGCACGCCCGCCACACACCGCGGGAGGAACGGGCCGCGGCGCTCGCGGCACGCCACTTCGCGACGGCGGAGGCGGCGGCCCGCCGCGCCCTGACGGCCTCGCACCACGCGGGACGGCTCGCGGGCGACCGGCTGCCGCAGGCCGTGACCGGCGCCCTGCGCCGGGCCGTACGGCCCGACCTCGTACCGGAGTGGCTGCCGGAGCTGCCCGGTGCGGCCGCCACCGCGCTGCCCGCCACCCGCCGGGACGGGGCCGCCGCCGTGTACTACCCCGCCTGTGTGAACCGGATCTTCGGCGGCCCCGCCGGGCAGCGGGGCCCGTCCCTGCCGGAAGCCGTCGTGGCGCTGTCCGAGCGGGCCGGGCTCCCGGTGTGGATCCCCGGTGACGTCCGCGGCACCTGCTGCGCCACCCTCTGGTCCTCCAAGGGCTACGAGGAGGCCGCCGCGGTGGCGGCCGACCGGATCGTGGAGGCCGCCTGGGGATGGACCGAGGGCGGGCGGCTCCCCCTGGTCGTCGACGCGTCGTCGTGCACCCTCGGGCTGGAGCGGGACGTGGCGCCGTACCTCGGCGACCGCAACCGGGAGCTGCACGGGGAGCTGACGGTGCTGGACGCGACGGTGTGGGCGGCGGACCGGCTGCTGCCGCTGCTGACCGTGCGGCGCCGGGTGCCGTCCGCGGTGGTGCACCCGACCTGCGCCGCCCGGCGGCTCGGCGCGGAGGACCGGCTGACCGCGCTGGCCCGGGCGTGCGCCGACGAGGTGGTCGTGCCGGACGACGCCGGCTGCTGCGCCTTCGCGGGCGACCGGGGGCTGCTGCACCGGGAGCTGACGGAGGCCGCGACGGCCCGGGAGGCCGCGGAGGTGACGGCCCGGCCCTTCGACGCGCACCTGTCGGCGAACCGCATGTGCGAGATCGGCATGGAGCACGCGACGGGACGCCGCTACCACTCGGTCCTGCTCGAACTGGAGCGGGCGACGCGCCCCTGACGGTCCGGAGCCGTCGGTGTCGACGGCGGCCGCGGGCGCCGTGCGGAAGCGCCCGCCCGCGACGGCCCGGCGCGGGGCCGCCGGAACGCGGCCGTGTGCGGTCCTGGCGGGTTCCGTGCCGTCGGGAGCGAAAACCGTTTGCCCCGGGCCCCGTGGCGGCGCGAGCCTGGCACGTCTCCGCCTCCGCCGCTCCACGACAAGCCTGGGACGTCATGCAGATCCGCCATCTTCCGTACGCCGACCCCGGCGAACCCGACGTCCGCTCGGGCACCCGGTTCCTCGTCTGGCTGGGCCGCAAGCAGTGGCAGGGCCAGCTCACCGCCCTCTGGTGGGCGCTCGTCATGCAGGTGGGCATCGCGACGCTGCCGCTGGGCGTCGGTCTGGCCGTGCAGGCGGTCGTGGACGGCTCCGGCACCGGGCTCGCCGCGGCCGGCGGGATCCTCGCCGCCCAGGGCGCGGCCATCGCGGCCGGGGACGCGCTCCTGCACCGCGCCGCGGTCGCCAACTGGATCGGCGCCGCCGTCCGGGTGCAGCAGCTGCTGGCCCGCAGGACGGCGGAGCTGGGCGCGGTGCTGACCCGGCGGGTGGCGGCGGGCGAGGTCGTCGCGGTCTCCACCGCCGACGTCGAGAAGATCGGCTGGTTCGTGGAGGTGTTGTCGCGGTTCGCGGCGGCCGCCCTCACCCTGCTGGCGGTGTGCGCGGGCCTCCTGCTGTACCAGCCGGAGCTGGGCCTGCTCGTCGCCCTGTGCGTGCCGGTGCTCGCCCTGGCCCCGCTGCCGCTGCTGCCGCGAGCCACGCGGCGCGCCGACGAGCAGCGGGAGAAGGCGGGCCGCGCCACGGAGCTGGCCTCCGACACCGTCGCCGGGCTGCGTGTGCTGCGCGGCATCGGCGGTGAGGAGCTGTTCCTCGGCCGCTACCGGCGGGCGTCGCAGGAGGTGCGGGCCGCCGCCGTGCGCAGCGCACGGTCCTGGGCGCTGATCGCGGCCGTCCAGGTGGTGCTGCCGGGACTGCTGCTGATCGGCGTCGTGGCGTACGGCGCGCGGCTCGCACTCGACGGCCGGATCACGGCCGGTGAACTGGTCGCCGTCTACGGCGTGGTGATGCTGACGCAGTTCCCGCTGCGCGCGTTCGAGGAGGTCGCCATGGCCTGGTCGTTCTCCCGGCCGTCGGCCCGGCGCACCGCCCGGGTGCTCGCGCTGTCCCGCACGGAGGAACCCGCCTCCGCGGACGGACTGCCCCGGGGGGAGCTGCACGACCCGGCCACCGGGCTGGTGGCGCCCGCAGGGCTGCTGACCGCCGTGGTGTGCGGCGACCCCGACGCGGCGGGGCGGCTCGCCGACCGGCTGGGCGGCCACCCCGCGGACGGCGCGGCGGGCCTCGCCCCCGTACGGCTCGGCGGGGTGCCGCTGGACGGGCTGCCCTTGGAGACGGCCCGCACGGCGGTGCTGGTGCAGGACAAGGACCCGGTGCTGCTGTCGGGGACGCTGCGGGAGCTGCTCGACGTGCCGTCGTCCGGGGAGGTGGGCGCCCGGCAGGCCCTGGAGGCGGCGCACTGCGGTGACGTGCTGGACGCGCTGGCTCAGGCGTCGCCGGAACCGGACGCCGACCCGATGGGGGTCCGGATCACCGAGCGCGGCAGGTCTCTGTCGGGCGGCCAGCGGCAGCGGCTCGCACTGGCCCGCTCCCTCGTCGCGGACCCGGAGGTGCTGGTCCTCGACGAGCCGACCTCGGCGGTGGACTCGCACACCGAGGCGCGGGTCGCCGAGGGGGTGCGGCGGCTGCGCGCCGGGCGCACCACGGTCGTGTTCACCTCCTCTCCGCTGCTGCTCGACCGGGCTGACCGGGTGGTGCTGGTGCACGAGGGGCGCGCCGCGGTGTCCGGCACCCACCGGGAGCTGCTGCTGACGGAGCCCCTGTACCGGGCGGTCGTCTCCCGCGCACCCGACGCCGCCGAGCCCTCCGGCACGTCCGGCCCGGGGACCGCGTCCGGTGCCTCCGCCCCGGGGACCGCGTCCGGTGCCTCCGCCCCGGGCACCGCGTCCGGTGCGTACGGCCCCGGCGGTTCTCCCCTGTCCCGTCCGGTCGCCCCGGACGGGACGTTCGCATCCGGGCGCGTCCGGCACACCGAGCACGTCGAGCACACCGAGGAGTCCGCATGATCGGCATGGCGCCACCGCAGTACGATCCGGCGGCCCCGGAGTCGGCGACCACCCTGCCCGTGGGCTCCCCCGCGACCGTGCGGGCGTACGTACGGGAGCTGCTGCGCCGCCACCGGCGGGCCTTCGCCGTGCTGGTCGGGGTGAACACGGTCGCCGTCGTCGCGTCGATGACCGGCCCGTACCTGCTCGGCGGGCTCGTGGACGGGATCGCGGCGGGCTCGCGGAACCTGCGCATGGAGGTGGTCCTGGGGCTCTTCGCGGCCGCCCTGCTGGTGCAGGCGGTGTTCGTGCGCCTCGTGCGGCTGCGCGGCGCGATGCTCGGCGAGGAGATGCTGGCCGACCTGCGCGAGGACTTCCTGGTGCGGTCGGTGCGGCTGCCGCCGGGCGTGCTGGAGCGGGCCGGCACCGGTGACCTGCTGTCCCGGATCACCACCGACGTCGACCGGCTGGCGGAGGCGATGCGCAAGGCCGTGCCGGAGCTGGCGATCGGCGTGGTGTGGGTGGCGCTGCTGCTCGGCGGCATGGCCGTGGCCGCCCCTCCGCTGGCCCTCGCCGTGCTGGTCGCCGCGCCGCTGCTGCTGGCGGGCTGCCGTTGGTACTTCCGGCGCGCCCCGCAGGCGTACCGTTCGGAGGCCGCCGGGTACGCCGCGGTGGCGGGGGCGCTCGCCGAGACCGTCGACGCGGGCCGCACGGTGGAGGCGCATCGGCTGGGGGCGCGGCGGGTCGCGCTGTCGGACCGCCTCATCGCCGAGTGGACGGCGTGGGAACGGTACACCCTGTACCTGCGGACGGTGCTGCTGCCGGTCATCAGCCTGACGCACACGCTGGTCCTGGTCGCCGTCCTGCTGATCGGCGGCGCGCTCGTGCTGCACGGCCGTCTGGACGTGGGCCAGTTGACGACGGGCGCACTGCTCGCGCAGATGCTGGTCGAGCCGATCGGGATCATCCTGCGCTGGTACGACGAGCTCCAGGTGGCCCAGGTGTCGCTGGCCCGCCTGGTGGGCGTGCGCGAGGTGGGGTCGGACCCCGGCGACGGCGCCGTGCGGCCCGAGGGGCGGGACGTGCGGGCGGACGAGGTGCGGTTCGGGTACCGGGAGGGCGTGGACGTGCTGCACGGGGTGTCGCTCGCGGTGGCCCCGGGCACCCGGCTGGCGCTGGTCGGCCCGTCCGGTGCCGGCAAGTCGACGCTGGGCCGGCTCCTGGCCGGCATCTACGGGCCGCGGTCCGGCCGGGTCACGCTCGGTGCGGCGGAACTGGCGCGGATGCCGGCCGAGCGGGTGCGGGAGCACGTGGCGCTGGTGAACCAGGAGCACCACGTGTTCGTCGGCTCCCTGCGCGACAACCTGCTCCTCGCCCGGGCGGACGCTGACGACGACGAGCTGAAGGCGGCCCTGCGCGCGGTGGGGGCCGACGCGTGGGCGGGGTCTCTGCCGGCGGGTCTGGACACCGAAGTGGGTTCGGGCGGCCGGGCGCTGACCCCGGCGCAGGCCCAGCAGGTGGCGCTGGCCCGGCTGGTGCTGGCGGACCCGCACACGCTGGTGCTGGACGAGGCGACGTCGCTGCTCGACCCGCGTGCGGCACGCCATCTGGAGCGGTCGCTGGCCCGGGTCCTGGAGGGCCGCACGGTGGTGGCGATCGCCCACCGGCTGCACACGGCGCACGACGCGGACCTGATCGCGGTGGTGGACGGCGGCCGCATCACGGAGTGGGGCAGCCATGACGAGCTGGTCGCGGCCGGCGGGGCGTACGCGGCGCTGTGGCGGTCCTGGCACGGCGGCCCGGACGGCCGCTGAGGCCCGCGCCCGGCCGGCCCGGCGGCGGGCGCCCGGCGGCAGGCTGCGCGGTGGCCGCCCTGCGCGGGTGCCGCG
>NZ_MKXB01000226.1 GCF_001865245.1 Streptomyces sp. CC53
GGCGGGCAGGTCGGGCAGGACGATGCCGCGTTCGAGGAGCCGGGCGCGCTGCTCGGGGGCGAGGCGTACGCCGTCGGCGTCGGTGAACGCCCCCGCCACGGTGTCGCGGTACCTCTCCAGGGCGCGGCCCAGGTCGTCGAGCCGGCCCGGCAGGTCGGCGGTGCGGGTCCCGGCGCCGAGCAGCCCGGCGGAGCCGCGCACCTGGCGGTACCCGGCGCGGGCGTCGTCCAGTGCCTCGTCGCAGGCGCGGCGGCGGGCAGCGGCCGGGCTCGCGGGCTCCAGCCACGTGTGGCCCTGCACGGCGTCGGGCAGCGAGTCGTCCAGCAGCACGGCCAGTTCGGCGGGCACGGCGTCGCCGGGGCGCGCGCCGGGGACGTCCTGGCCGGCCAGGGCGTCGAGGGCCTGCCTCCACGCACGCGTGCGGGCCTCGTCGGTCAGGCCGTGCTCCACGACCCGGGCGGACGGGACGGCGACGCCGTGCACGATGTCGCCGAGAGCCCGCAGCACGGCGTCGAACACCTCGGGCTGCGCGAGGAGTTCCACGAGGGGGCGCAGTCCGTCGGGGTCGCCCTCGGTGAGCGGGTCGAGGAGCCACAGCACTCCGGCGGCGGGCGGCCGCAGAGTCAGGGGGCGGCGCAGGACCCGGTCCTCGGGGCTGCCGACGGCCAGGCAGACGATCCGGGCGGGTCCGTAGGAGTAGAGCTGCTCGTAGAGGAGCTGGTGGGCGACCAGCCGGTCCGCGTCGTCGACGACGACGAAACGCCGCTCGTCGCCGGCTTGCGGGGTGTCGAGCGCGGCCCGCACGGCGTCGCCGCCTGGCGGCACGCGGCGCAGGTCGAGGGCGACGGCGTGGTCGGACGGGCGGTGGTACGGCGTGGCGCCGGGGGTCACGCGGGCGTTCACTCGTCGTCACCGTCCAGGGCCCACGGGTAGCGCGGCGACGTTCCGGAGGGGCCGGACGGCTCCGTCCGCGGTTCCCTCCCGGGGGAGGTGCGGGGCTGCGGCAGCGGCTCGGGGAGCGGCTGCGCGTACGGCTCCGCACGGGGCGCGGGGCGCGGCTCCGGGACGGCCTCGTGCCGGGGCTCCGCCTCGTACCGTTCGGCTTCCTCGCGGCGGTGGCGCTCGTGCAGGGCGCGCAAGGTGGGCCGGGTGGGCAGGGAGGCGCCGTCGAAGCGGAGGTCCAGCGCCCCGGGCAGGGTGCGGGCCCAGAAGTGGCGCAGCGGGGCGAGCCACTCCTCGTCCTCCTCGCCGTACCGTCCGGAGAGCTCCTCGATGCGGGCGAGTTCGCGGGGGGCGACCTCCTCGACGAGCGTGAGGAACAGCGGCGCCGGCGCCACGGGGGTGGTGGCCAGGCCCTGCGGCTGGATGCGCATCAACCGGTCGCAGAACTCCTCGATGACGGAGCCCTCGTCGAGCAGCGCGGCCCGCTCGTAGCCCCGCAGGATCCCCGCCCAGCTGGACAGCTGCCCGTCGAACGCCTCCAGGCGCAGCGTCAGCGTGGCGGACTCGCCGTCCTGGAGGCGCACCCGTACGAGGTCGGGCGAGGCGTCGTCGCCCTCGTGGACGATCAGGCCGTTCCACATGGCGCACAGGACGCGGTGCAGGATGCGCTGCCGGTCCGCTTCGGTGCTGACCAGCCAGCCGTCGCGGTGGCCGAGCCGCTGCCGCCAGTGCAGGAAGTCGTCCGCTCCGGCCGCGTCGCGCGCCTCGGACCAGAGCTTGAGGACGTCGCGGACCTCGGAGATGTCGGTGAGGCTCATGCCGCTGCGGAAGAGGACGACGGTGATGGAGTCGGTGTCGACGGCCCGGAACTCGTGCGCGGCGTGCGGCGGCAGGTACAGCTCCTCGGCGAGGTACTCGGCGGCCCGGCCGTCGGACTCGCTCTCCGGATGGGCGATGAGGACCTTGAGGCGGCCGCTGCCGTCGGGGGTGAAGCCGACCGGGAGGAGACCGGCCAGCTGGGAGCGGAACTGTCCGAGCCAGCGGCTGTCGACGGTGGCCGCGGCGTGCTCGTCGCCGGCGGCGGCGCGCAGCAGCAGCGCCATGGACGGCAGGAGGGGACGCTCGTAGCGGGCGTCGTCGGCCTCGCCGAAGAGGCGTTTCACGCGCCGTTCGACGACCTGCTTGATCTCCTTGACGGCGGCGCCCGGGGAGCGGCGCACGGCGTCCAGGGCGCGCAGCCAGTCCTCGGGGCGGACGAGTGCGGCGAGCAGGCCGGCGGGGTCGGTGTTCTCGGGGAGGGCCTCGCTGCGCACGAGGCGGGTGACGACGTCGTCGTAGAAGGCGCGCAGGCTGTTCTGCGGGGGCAGCAGGTAGGAGACGCCCTTGCGGTCGTCGCGGTACAGCTCGCGGCGGCGGTCGGCGAAGAGCTTGCCCTCGTCCTCCTCGTGGGCGCGCAGGGCGCGGGCGAGTTCGTCGATCTCCTTGCGGGCGCGGCCCAGGGGCGGGCGCCACTGCGGTTCCCCGGCCTGCCAGGCGCGGTGCCACAGCCCGTTGGCGCGCAACCGGTACCAGTCGTCCTGGTCGGCGACGGCGCCGCGCACGTCGGAGTCGCTCCAGCGGGCCGGTACGAGGCCGCCCGCGCTGCCCTTGATACGGGGGATCTGGGGGGCGGACTGGCGGACGTGTTCGGGGCGCCGGGGTTCGCTGCGGCGGTTGTCGAGCATGCCGGTGAAGCCGGCTTCGGCGACCGGTTCGGGGTGTCCGGGCAGTCCGGCGATGATCCGTTCGAGGTGGAAGGGGCCGGTCAGGCCGAGGAGTTCGCGGGCGGCGGTGCCGGGGTGGAAGTCCTCGACGAGGCGGGGCACGTCGCGGGCGAGGTCCCGTTCGAGGCGCAGGAGGGCGTCCTCCATGTCGCCGCGGCGGTTGTGCAGGGCCTGGGTGACGGCCTTGCTGCCGCGGGGCGGCTGCGGGGGCTCCGGGATGTCGGGGGCGGCGCGGCTCCACAGGGGCCCGATGCCGGAGCGTTCGAACATCTCCCGTACCTGGTCGGTGGCGTCCTTCACGGGGTGGCGGGCCCGTTCCTCCATGCCGCGGACCGCCTGGGCGAGCAGGCGGGCGGCGACGATCTCGGCGAGGTCGTCGACGGGGATGGTGAGGGACGCGGCGAGGCTGGTGGACATGCCGCGGTAGCCGATGCCGGAGCGGGCGGGCGTGGAGCGTTCGACGCTCTTGTTGATGAAGCTGGCGGCGAAGGACTGGTAGTCGTCGTCGGCGCGGCCGTTGCCGGTGTCGTCGGGGAGTTCGGTGCCGATGAGGGACATCACCATGGCGGTGACGGAGCGGCGCAGGTCCTCGGTGCGGATGACGGCCGGTTTGCTGAACCGGAACGCCGTCTGCACGGTGGAGGCGCGCAGCGCCACGGTGGTGTCGCCGGGGTAGCGGACGCTGATCCTGGCGCGCTGCTCGACGTCGCCGACGTCGGACTGGGCGTCGGGCACGTTCTGGTCGTCGACCAGCCGGGAGAGGTCCACGAGGGAGCGGGCGGCGTTGAGTTCGGCCTCGCGGCCGCCGCCGGCCTCGGGCGGGAACGCGGACGGCATGACGACGAGGGGGTAGATCTTCACGCCGGGCACCTTGGACTTGCGGAACTCGTGCCCGATGAGGTGGATGAAGTCGTAGAAGATGCCCGCCCCGGTGCCTCCCGCGACGGAGAACGCGACGAACACGTCGCAGCCACGGATGCGGCTGCCGCCGACCCGCTGGAGGTCTCCCGCCGAGTTGCCGATGGCGCCGATGGCGGCGCGCAGGGGCCGCAGGACGGGTTCGAGGCCGCTGCGGAGGGTGGCGAACAGGGCGGCGCGGCCGACGGTCGGCAGCTGGCCGGCGCCGTTGTAGAGGGGGGCGACGCGGGGCTGGCGGACCTGCGAGGGCAGCCAGTCGCGGGTCTCCTCGTGCAGGGCGATGCGGAGCATCTGGGTGACCTCGGGTGAGCTTTCGAACTCGCCCGGCAGCAGGTCGCGGACCATGCGGGAGGTGCGCGCGTAGGCGCCGCCCTCCGGACCCTTCGCGTGGAACTGCGGCTGGCGCGTCAGCTCGGCCTCGCTGAAGTCGGCGTACACGAACTGGAGGCAGTCCGGCAGCTGGAAGGGGGCGCGGCGGCCTCCGTCGACCAGCTGGGTGCCGTCGGGGCCGCACAGTTCGCGGCGCAGGCTCCGTTCGAGTTCACTGCCGATCCGTCCGCCGGTGCCGCCCAGGCCGACGAAGAGCATGGGCTGGTAGATCTTCATTCCGTCTCCCCTCGGGGGCGCCGGGCCCCGTCGTACGGGACGCGGGCGCCCCGTCGTGCCGTCGTGCGTCAGAAGTGCGGGTCCCAGCCGCCGGTGCCGGCCGCCCTGCGGCCGTCGCCGCCGTCGCCTCCGTCGTCGGC
>NZ_MKXB01000227.1 GCF_001865245.1 Streptomyces sp. CC53
GTGCGGGGCGGCTGACGGTGGTTCGGCCCCCCGCGGCTCCGGGCGGCGGGCTGCCGCGGGGCCGGCCCGGGACGGGGGACGCGGTCCCGCCGGGTCCGCCGGCCCGGCCCCGCCGGGGCCGCGCCGGGCTCAGCGGACCGGGGTGGCGCGGTCGTGCGTGAGGGTGCCCAGCACCCGGATGTGCGGGCGGCCGTCGGCGTCCGGGTCGGTGACGGTGACGCGCACCCCGTAGACGGCGGCGATCAGTTCCCCGGTCAGGACCTCGGCGGGGGTTCCCGCGGCCACGACGCGGCCCTGCCGCAGGACCACGAGGTGGTCGCAGTACCGGGCGGCGAGGTTGAGGTCGTGCAGGGCGACCACGCTGGTGACGTCCAGGGTCCCGACGAGGTGCAGCAGGTCGTGCTGGTGCTGGATGTCGAGGTGGTTCGTCGGCTCGTCCAGCAGCAGTTCACGCGGTTCCTGGGCGAGGGCGCGGGCGATCTGGACCCGCTGGCGTTCGCCGCCCGAGAGGGTGTGCCAGGCGCGGTCGGCCCGGTCGGCGAGACCGGTGCGCTCCAGTGCGTGGCGTACGGCCTGCTCGTCGGCCGCCGACGGCGGTGCCCAGGCGCGCCGGTGCGGGGTGCGGCCGAGCCGTACGACGTCGGCGACGGTCAGCTCGACGAGGGTGTCGGCCTGCTGCTCCACGACGGCCACGCGCCGGGCGACGTCCCGGCGGCGCAGCGCGCCGAGCGGTGTCCCGTCGAGGGTGACCACGCCGGAGGCGGGGGCGAGGACGCCGCACAGGATGCGCAGCAGGGTGGACTTGCCGGAGCCGTTGGGCCCGAGGAGTCCGGTCATGGCGCCCGGCGGCGGGCTGATGCCGACGCCGTCGAGGACGAGCCGGCCGTCGGCGGTGCGGGTGACGCGGTCGGCGGCGAGGGTCATCGGCGGCTCCTCCTGGTCCGGTACAGCACGAGGACGAAGGCCGGCACACCGACGAGCGAGGTCATGACGCCGACCGGGACCTCCTGGGGGTCGATGACGGTCCGCGCGGCGGTGTCGATCCACACCAGGAAGACGGCTCCGCCGAGCGCGGAGGCGGGCAGCAGCCTGCCGTGGCCGGGTCCCACCAGGGCGCGGGCGGCGTGCGGCAGCACCAGGCCGACGAAGCCGATGGCGCCCGCGGCGGCGACGAGGGCGGCGGTCAGCAGGGCCGTCGCGCAGAGCAGGACCAGCCGGGCGCGGCCGGTGTCGACGCCGAGGGTCGCCGCCGCGTCCTGGCCGAAGGCGAACGCGTCCAGCGTCCTGGCGTGGCCGAGGCAGATCCCGAGGGCCACCACCAGGACGGCGGAGCAGAGCCACACGTCGGTCCAGCCGGCGCCGCCGAGCGAGCCGAGCAGCCAGAACAGCACGCCGCGGGTGGTCTCCGCGTCGGCGGACGTCACCACGATGAAGGAGGTCAGCGCGGAGAACAGCTGCATCGCGGCGACCCCGGAGAGAACCACGCGGTCGGTGGTGCCGCCGAGGGTGTGGCTCAGCAGGAGCATCGCGGCGAACGAGCACACGGCGCCGGCGAACGCGCCGCCGGACAGCGACAGCACGCCGCTGCCCGCGCCGAGGACCACCACGGCCACGGCGCCGGTGGAGGCGCCGGAGGAGACGCCGAGGACGAACGGGTCGGCGAGCGGGTTGCGCAGCAGGGACTGGAGCACCGCGCCGCACACCGCGAGCCCGGCGCCGCACACGGCGGCCAGCAGGGTGCGCGGGAGCCGCAGGTTCCACACGATGCCGTCGCGGATCGGGGTGAGCCCGGAGGGTTCGCCGCCGAGGTGGGCGGCCACGACGGACCAGACGTCGGTGACGCCGATGTCCGCGGGGCCGACGGTGATCGCGAGGGCGACGGAGAGCGCGAGGACGCCGAGCCCCGCCGCCGTGCGCAGCAGGGCCGTGGTCATCCGGCGAGGCCGAAGGCGCGCAGGCCGGCGGCGACCTGCTCGATGCCCTCCACCGTGCGGATGGTGGGGTTCATGGACTGGCCGCTGACGAGGACGTACCGCTTGTGGCGCACGGCGTCCATGTTCCGGGTGACGGGGTGGGACTCCAGGAACTCGATCTTCTTCTCGGCGCTCTCCCCGCTCTGCGCCTTGCGGGTGAGGTCGCCGATGACCAGTACGTCCGGGTTCCGGTCGGCCACCGTCTCCCAGTTGATCTGGGGCCATTCCTCGGTGGTGTCGTCGAAGACGTTCTTCGCGCCGAGTTCGCGGGTGATGACGCCCGGTGCCCCGCAGCAGCCCGCCATGTAGGGGGACTCGGCGTCGGAGAACCAGTAGAGGAGGGTGACGTCGGAAGCGTCCAGCCCGGTCTTGGCCTTGGCGACGCGGGCCTGGAGGCGGGCCGTGAGCTCCTCGCCGCGTGCCTCGACGCCGAAGACCTGCGCGAGGTCCCGGACTTCGCCGTAGACGGTGTCCATCGTGAGGGGCTTCGTGCGGACTCCGTCGCCGTCGCCGCTGTTGTCCTTGCCGACGCAGTCGGACGGGGAGAGGTAGGTGGGCACGCCCAGCTTCTCGAACTGCTCGCGCGTGGCGACGCCGCCCTTGCCGAGCGTGGAGGCGAAGGAGGCGGTGACGAAGTCGGGTTCGACGGAGAGGACCTTCTCGAAGGACGGGTTGTTCTCGGCGAGGCGCGGCACGTCGGCGGCGGGCTTCTCCAGGCCCTTCATGACCGGGTCGGTCCAGGTGGCCGTTCCCGCCATGCGGTCGGCGAGGCCGAGGGACAGCAGGATCTCGGTGGTCCCCTGGTTGAGCGACACGGCCCTGCGCGGGCCGTCGCCCGTGATCTGCACCGTGCGGCCGCAGTTGTCGAGTGTGCGTGCCGCGGTCTCGGCCGGTGCGTCGGAGGGGGAGGCGCCGCAGCCGGTGAGGAGGAGCGCCCCGCACAGGAGCGCGGGCAGGGGCAGGGTGGAGCGCGTGGCGTTCACGGCGTGGTCCTCGGCGTCGCGGGCCCAGGCGCGGGGCCCTTCCGTACGGGGTGCGCCAGCAGGTCTTCGGACTCGGGGTCGTCCGGGCGGGGCGCCTTCCCGGGCGGTGGTGCGTCCCAGTGGCTTCGTGCCCCGCCCGTCGCCCTCACCGCTGCGCGTCAGTTCCGGATTCGCACCGGATTCCCTGACTCGCCCGCGCCCGGGGGCGTAGGGAGTGCGACTGGCCTGCGCAACCTACCACAGCGGCATCACTTAACTGATCATCAGACGAGATTGACAATCATTTTCATTTCGGCCATGCTGCTCAGCGCCCCGCATCCCTCCGCCCCGTCCTGCGGTCGTGGTGCGGGGTCCGCCACGTGAGCCCTGGGAGCAGCATGTCGATCTTCCGTAACCGTCGAGAATTCCTCGCCCTGACCGGCGCCGCCGCAGGCGCCATAGCCCTGACCGCGTGCGGCGGTGGCGGAGCGGGCGGCGACGAGCGGTCCGCCGGCGGGGACAAGGGCGGACAGCCGCGCCGCGGCGGCCGGTTCCGGGCACTCTTCACCGGCGGCGGCGAGCAGGAGACCCTCGACCCGCACGCCGAGTCCCTCGCCATCGACATGGCGCGGACCAAGGCGCTGTTCGACCGCCTGGTGGAGCTCGACGCGGGCATGGCGCCCGTGCCGCGCCTCGCCGAGAAGTGGGAGGCGAACGCCGACGCCACGGTGTGGCGCTTCACCCTCCGCAAGGCCATCTTCCACGACGGCAAGCCCCTCACCCCCGAGGACGTGCTCTTCACCTTCGCCCGCATCCTCGACCCGAAGGCGACCAGCCACTTCGCGCAGGGCCTGCTCTCCGTCATCGACCTGAAGAAGAGCCGCGCCGTCGGCGGGAACGTCGTCGAGGTCGCACTGAAGCGGCCCGGCGCCGAGTTCCCCGCCCTGCTCGGCACGCTCGGCACGGCCGTCGTCAGCTCCCGGTACGCCGACCCGGCCAAGCCCGTGGGCACGGGGGCGTTCCGCCTCACGTCCTTCCAGGCCGGCCGCTCCTTCGTCGCCGAGCGCTTCGACGATCACTGGGACGGCGGCGCGTACGTCGACGAGCTGCGGATCCTGTCCGCCGACGCCGACGCCCGCGGCAACGCCCTGCGGGCCGGGGAGGCCGAGTTCGGCTACGAGATGACGCCGACCTTCGCCCGGACCGCCCAGTCCGACGCGTCCGTACGGATCCTGGCCGCCAAGGGCAGCACCGCCCACGCCCTCGTCATGAAGTGCGACCAGGAGCCCTTCGACGACCCCGACGTCACCCTGGCGTTCAAGCTGCTCGCCGACCGCGAGAAGCTCGTCCAGGTGGTGCTGGCCGGGCAGGGCGTCGTCGGCAACGACATGTTCGGCAAGGGCTACCAGTACTACCCGGAGGACGTGCCGCAGCGGACGCGGGACGTCGCGGAGGCGCGGGCCCTGCTGAAGAAGGCCGGCGTGCTGAACAAGACGCTGTCCATCTACACGTCGTCCGTCGCCAACGGCTTCGTGGAGGCCGCGACCCTCTTCGCCGAGCAGGCGGCCGACGCCGGTCTCAGGATCAAGGTGACCACCGGCGCCGCCGAGACCTACTTCAAGGACCAGCTCACCAAGGGCGTCATGGGCAGCCACCGCTCCGGCGCGATGACCATCCCCAACTACCTCAACGACCGGCTGCTCAGCACCTCCCCGTTCAACGCCTCCGCCTGGCGCCGAAAGGACTTCGACGCGGCCTTCGCCAAGGCGCAGGCGACCACCGACGAGGCCGAGCGCACAGAGCTCTACCGCGGGTTGCAGCGCACCGTGCACGACGAGGGCGGGCTGCTCGTCTGGGGCCACCCGGACTGGCTCAACGCCGTCTCGTCCCGCGTCCGCGGCATGGAGGCGGCCCCGCCCAACACCATGAACTCCGCCCGCTTCGACAAGGTGTGGCTGGCCTGACGATGCGCGGGTACGCCCTCCAGCGCCTCACGCTCGGCGTCGCGCAGCTCGCCCTGCTGGCGCTGCTGGTCTTCGTCCTGACCTCGCTCCTGCCGGGCGACGCCGCCGACGTCCGCAACAACGAGGACGCCACCGACGCCCAGGTGGCGGCGCTGCGCGAGCAACTCGGCCTGGACCGGCCCGCCGTGGAGCGGTTCACCGACTGGGCGGCGGGCCTGGCGACCGGAGACCTCGGCACCTCCCTGGTCAGCGGCGGGCCGGTGCGCGACGTCCTCGCCGACTCGGTCGGCACGACGCTGGTGCTCGGCGCGGTGACCCTCGCCCTGGTGCTGCCGCTCGCCCTGCTGCTCGGCGTGGTGTCCGGGCTGCGCGAGGGCGGCCGCCTGGACCGGGCCGTCACCTCAGCCACCCTGGCGCTGAACGCCGTACCCGACTTCGTGCTGGCCCTGCTGCTCGTCGCCGGGCTGTCCCTCAGGCTGGGACTGCTCCCGGCCACCTGGGTGGGCGTGGAGGCGGCCGACCTGCTCGCGGAGCCCGCGCTGCTGGTCCTGCCCGTCACGGTGGTGGCCGCCCGTGTGGTGTGCCTGCTGTCCCGGCAGGTGCGGGCGGGCGTGGTGGCCGTGCTCGGCACGCCGTACGTCGTCCAGGCGCGGCGGCTGGGCGTGCCGCGCCGGACGCTGCTGCTGCGCCACGTCCTGCCCAACGCAGCCGTCCCCGGCCTGCAGGAGCTGGCGCGCGTCGGCGACAACCTCGTCGGCGGCGTCCTGATCGTCGAGGCGGTGTTCGCCGTGCCCGGGGTGGCCACCGCCCTCGTCCGCGCCGTCGAGGCGCGGGACGTGCCCACCGTGCAGGGCCTCGCCCTGGTGGTGGCCGTCGCAGCGCTGCTGTTCAGCCTCGCGGCGGACCTGCTGTGCCACCGACTCGTACCACGGACGGAGGTCCTCCGGTGACGCCCCCGAAGCGCTCCGCGGCCGCCGGCGTCCTGCGGGCGCCGCTCAGCGCGCTCCTGGTCGCCGTGCCCTGCGGTGCGGCCGTGCTCGGGCCGCTGTTCGCCGACGCCCCCGCCGCGGGGCTGGCCGCCCCGTACGCGGCGAGCGGCGGCGCGCACCCGCTGGGCACCGACGCGCTCGGCCGCGACGTGCTGGCCCTGCTGCTGCACGGCGGCCGCAGCGCGCTCGGCATGGCCGTGGGCGCGGTCCTCCTCGCGTACGCGGTCGGCGGGATCGTCGGCCTGGTGGCGGCGTCGGCCCGCAGGCGGTGGCTGGACGAACTGCTGATCCGGCCGCTGGACGTGCTGCTGCCGCTGCCGACGCTGCTGGTCATCAGTGTGGTCGCGGTCGGGTGGCGCGGCTCGCCGCTCGCCATCGCGCTCGCCGTCGCGGCCGTCAACGTCCCGCCGGTGGCGCGGCTGGTCAGGGCGGCCGCGCTCGACGCGGCGAGCGGTCCCGTCGCGGAGGCCCTGCGGCTCCAGGGCGAGTCCTGGGCGCGCATCCAGCTGGGCCTCGTCGCGCGCTCGGCGCTCGGCCCGGTCGCCGCCGACGTCGGGACGCGCGTCACCCTCGCCGTGTTCCTGGTCGGCTCGGCGAACTTCCTCGGCCTCGGGCTGAGTCCGACGGCGCCGGACTGGGCCGTCAGCATCGCGCGCGGCCGCGAGGGGCTGCTGCTGCAGCCGTGGGCGGCGCTGGCGCCCGCCCTGATGCTCGTCATGTTCACCGTGGGGCTGAACCTGCTCGCCGACCGCGTGCTGGCCCGTTCCCGCACCCGTACGCAGGAGGCAGCCCGATGACCGCGCTCGTCACCGTCCGCGGGCTGACCGCGCGCGCCGGGGACGCCGTGCTCCTCGACGCGGTGGACTTCGACCTGGAAGAGGGCCGCGTCACCGCCCTCGTCGGCCCGTCGGGAAGCGGCAAGACCACCGCCGCCCTGTCGCTCCTCGGCGAGGCCGGCCCCGGGGTGCGGCTGACCGGGCGGGTCACCGTCGGCGGCACCCCCGTCGTCGACGACCGGGGCCCCACCGCTCAGGCCGCCGCGCTCCTCGGGCGCGTCGTCGCCTACATGCCCCAGCACCCCGGGAGCACGCTGAACCCGGCGCGCCGCACCGGCTCCGTGCTCGCCGAACTGGCCCGGCTGCACCACCCGCGGGCCGTCCCGCGGGACGCGGCGGCGCAGGCGCTGGAGGCCGCCCAGCTCCCCTCCGGGCGGGACGTCGAGCGGCGCTTCCCCCACCAGTTCTCCGGCGGCCAGCGCCAGCGGGTCGCCCTCGCCCAGACCCTGGTGTGCCGGCCCCGGGTGCTCGTCCTCGACGAGCCCAGCACCGGGCTGGACACCGTGGCCCGCATGCGCCTGGCGGACGAACTGGCCTCGCTCGCCGGGCGGGGCCTCGGCATCCTGCTGCTCAGCCACGACCACGACCTCGTCAGGGCGCTCGCCGACCACGTGGTCGTCATGAGCGGCGGCAGGGTCACCGCCTCGGGCAGCGCGGCCGGGGCCCTCCCCCGCCGCTCCCCGCCGAAGACCGCGCGGCACGGCCCCTCCGATGCCGGCCGCCCGCCGGTGCTGGAGGTGCGCGGGCTGTCCGCGCACCTGCGCAGCCGGGGCCGCGGTCCCGTGCTGCACGCCGTGGACCTGCGGCTGCCCGCGGGGGCGTGCGTCGGCGTCGCCGGGCTGTCCGGCAGCGGCAAGACGACCCTGGCGCGCTGCGTCGCCGGCCTGCACGAACGCCACCGCGGCCAGGTGCTGCTGGACGGCGCGGCGCTGCCCGTCCTGCGGAAGCGGACCCGCGAGCAGAAGCGGCGCGTGCAGTACGTGTGGCAGGAGGTGCGCGGCTCCTTCGACGAGCGGCACGCGGTCGGCGAGCAGGTGGCCCGCACCGCCGTGCGGCTCCGCGGACTGGCGGCGGACGACGCCCGCGCCGAGGCGCTGGGGCTGCTGGAGCGCCTGGGTCTCGACGCGGCGACCGCCGCCCGGCGCCCCGGTGGGCTGTCCGGCGGCGAACTGCAGCGGGCGGCCCTCGCCCGGGCGGCCGTCGCGCTCCCCGACGTGCTGGTCTGCGACGAGATCACCACGGCCCTGGACCCCGCCGCCACCGCCGCCGTCCTCGCCGAACTGGCCCGGCTGCGCGAGGAGCACGGCACGGCGCTCCTGTGGGTCAGTCACGACCTCGCACTGCTCGCGGCCGTGGCCCACCACGTCGTCGTCGTCGACGACGGCCGCGTCGTCGAGACCGGGGCGCCCGACGAGGTGCTGCGCGCGCCCCGAGCAGCGTCGGCCCGGCGGCTCGTCGACGCCGTGGACCTCGGTGCGCGCCGGGCGGCGGCGGACCTGACCGCGCCGGCCCCGTCCGGCTCCTGAACCTCAGCTTTCCCTTCCCGTATCCGACCACGGAGGACCCATGACCGACCGGACCGCCGGCGGTACCGCCGCGTCCCAGCACGACCTGCGCGCCCTGCTGGACTCACTGCCGGACACGCTGCCCCGGGACGAGATCCTCGCCATCAACAGCGGTTCCAAGTCCGACATCCACACCGAGCGGACGTACGACTACAACGGCTGGGCCTTCACCCTGCCGCCGGGCGTGTTCAAGCCGGGCGACACCAGCCGCATCATCCACGACCGGCTCCTGGACGGCACGATCCCCGTCAAGGGCCGCTCGTACGCGGCGATGGGCGTCGGCCTCGGTGTCGAGGCCGTCATCGCCGGCACCCTCGGGGCGAAGGAGGTCTACGCGGCCGACGTGCACCCGGACAGCGTCGCCGCGGCCGCCGCCCATTACGAGCGCATCGTCGGGGACCGCCCGGACACCGTCTTCCGGCCCCTGGTGTCCAACCTCTTCGAGGAGTTCCCGGACTCCGCGCGGCTGGACGTCGTCACCTTCAACCCGCCCGCCGTCAGCGCCCGGACCAGCGACGACCCCACGGTGGTGCGGA
Organism: Streptomyces sp. CC53; assembly: GCF_001865245.1. Lineage (GTDB taxonomy): Bacteria > Actinomycetota > Actinomycetes > Streptomycetales > Streptomycetaceae > Streptomyces. The sequence continues at coordinate 8,826 of NZ_MKXB01000227.1, forward strand.
ACGTCTGCGTCGGCGCCGAGATCGTGCTGCGCTTCTTCGACCAGATCACCACCCGCGACCTGCTCGCCCCGGACGGCGAGATCCACCTGGTCGTGTCCAACACCGCGGAACTCAAGCGGATCGTGGCCTACGGGACGGACGCCGGTTTCCGGCCGGCCGTGCTGCACCGCCAGACCTGGGAGGGCGACAACTGCCAGGCGTACCTGTTCAAGCTCACCCGGCACGACGCCGCCTGACCGGGAGGACGACGACATGCACGAGCACATAGCCGAGGCCGTCAAGGAACCCGACGTCGTCACCGTCCCGCCGGGCGCGGTCTGCCTGCGGTTCGAGACGATGAAGCTGTACTCGGCGCTCGGCGCCGTGCGCCACCTGCTGGAGACCGGGCAGGTCGAGCCCGGGGACACCCTCGTCGACAGCTCCAGCGGCATCTACGCCCACGCCCTGGCCCTGGCCTGCCACCGCTACGGCCTGAACTGCCACATCGTCGGCTCCACCACGGTGGACCGCACCCTGCGCGTCCAGTTGGAGATCCTGGGCGCGACCCTGGAGCAGGTCCGGCCCTCGAAGAACCTGCGCCTCGACCAGAACCTGCGCGTCCAGCGGATCGGCGAGCTGCTGCAGGAGAACCCCCACTACCACTGGATGCGCCAGTACCACGACGCCATCCACTACCTCGGCTACCGGGACGTCGCCGACCTCATCCGCAAGGAGGTCCCGGAAGGGCCGCTGTCCCTGGTCGGGGGCGTCGGCACCGGCGCGTCCACCGGCGCCATCGCCACGTACCTGCGCGACGCGGGCCGCGACGTGACGCTCGTCGGGGTGCAGCCCTTCGGCAGCGTCACCTTCGGCGCCGAGCACGTCTCCGACCCCGACATGATCATCGCGGGGATCGGCAGTTCCATCCCGTTCCGCAACGTGCGGCACGACCTGTACGACCGGATCCACTGGGTGAACTTCGACTACGCCATGTCCGGCGCCGTCGAACTCCTCCGCGTCAGCGGCATCTTCGCCGGACTGTCGGCCGGGGCCGCCTACCTGGCGACGCTGTGGGAGCGGGAACGCGAGGCGGACCGCACGTACGTCTTCCTCGCCGCCGACACCGGGCACCGCTACGTCGACAGCGCCTACGCCCACCACGCCGACGCCCGGGGCCTCGGCTCCATGCGGCCCCACGAGGTGGCCGGGCAGGACGAGCTGCGGCACCCGTGGTCCGCAATGGACTGGCCCCCGACCGCCGACACGCCGCTGCGCGGCCGTCCCGCGCTGGTGGCCGAATCGGCCTAGCCTCCGCCGCGGCGTACACCGCCGCACCGCTCACCCCCGTCCGACCGGAAGGCGCCCCCATGCCCCTCGACGCGCAGACCGCCCGGGGCTTCGTGCTCCTCCCCCGCCTCCTCGGCCCCGCCGAGACGGCGGCCGCGGCCCGTGCCGCGGAGACCGTCCTCGCCCGTGTGACGCGGAAGGCACTGGCCGGACCGGACGACGCGACCGTGTGGCCGGACGGGCACCGGCTGGAGAAGGTGGACGGCACCACCGTCCACTGGGAGCCGGACGCCCGTCCGCCCGCCGTGCGCAGCCTGGCCCCCGTCACCCATCTGGACCCGGTCCTGGACGCCCTGTGGACCGACGAGCGGATCACCGCCCCCATGCGCCGGGTCCTGGGCCGCGAGGACCTGGGCAGGTTCACGTCGAAGCTGAACTTCAAACGGGCCGGGGTCGGCTCGGAGTTCCGCTGGCACCAGGACTACCCGTACTGGTACTGCTGCGCGGGCCCCGGCGCCCGGGACGTCGCCACCGCGATGGTCTTCCTCGACGACGTCACCGCCGCCAACGGCGCCCTCCAGATCGTGCCCGGCAGCCACCTCGCGGGGCCCGCCCCACGGGACCGGGCCGAGCCGACCGGCCTGCTCGTCGACACCGCGCGCACCGACGTGCGCGGTGCGGTGACCGTCGAGGCCCCCGCCGGCTCGGTGCTGATGTTCCCCGGGCTCGTCGTGCACCGGTCCGGCCCCAACCGGACGGCCCACGACCGGCGTTCCCTGCTGCTGTGCTTCCAGCCGGCGGGGCGGCCCGAGCTGGCCGGGCTGCCCTACCGGCACGAGCGCCTGGCCGACCTCCCCTGACCCCCTCGCTTCCCACCCCCGCCTCGTACCGCGCATCCCGCGCCGGTACCCGTCCGAGAAAGTACGCCCATGTCTCCTGCCCCGCCGCAGTCCGTGCCGGACCTCCAGCAGGCCGTCCTGGAAGGCGCCCACGGTCCGCTCCCGAGCAAGCTGGCCGTCACCAGCGCCTTCTGGCTGCACCACACCACCCGCCTGGCCGGCAGCCAGGTCACGTACCACAACCAGTACGTGCTGCTCCGCTCAGGCGACGCCTTCGGCGCGTGCGCCTTCGAAGCCGGGGAGTTGGACCCCGGCTTCTGCGCCGACGCCTCCGGACACACCCTCGACACCCTGATCCGCCACGAGGCCGCGCCGGTGCGCGTCGCCGCCCTCGACGCCTACCTCGCCCGTGTGCGCCCGCACCGGGAGGCGGCGGACGCCGAGACGGTCGTCCTGCCGACCGGTGCGCCGGAGGACCGTGCCCAGGCGAGGGACACGGCCGTCGCCGGTCTCCTCGACATCGCGCCCGGCGCGAAGGTCGCCCTGATCGGAGTGGTGAACCCGCTGGTCGCGGCGATACGCGAGCAGGGCGGCCACCCGCTGCCCTGCGACTTCAACCTGCGCACGACGAACTGGGGCGACCCCGTCACCGACAACATGGCGGACGTGCTCGCCCAGGCCGACGCGGTCGTCGCCACCGGCATGACCCTCACCAACGGCAGCTTCGACCACATCCTGGAGCACTGCCGCAAGCAGCAGATCCCCCTCGTCGTGTACGCCCAGACCGGCAGTGCCGTCGCCCGGGCCTTCCTCGGCTCCGGAGTGACCGCCCTGTCCGCGGAGCCGTTCCCGTTCTCCCAGTTCAGCGCCGACGCGACCGCGCTGTACCGGTACCGGGCGGAGCGGGTGTGAGCAGCGAGACCAAGGGGGCCGCCGCGGCCCCGCAGACCTCCGGTGCCGGGCCGGAGCAGACCGGGGCGGCGGACCGGAAGCCGGGCGCCGTGCCCGGCGACCTGGCGATGACCCGCACCTTGTGGCCGTTCATGCTGGCCTCCGCCGCGGGGCTGGTGCCCTTCACCGTCTACAGCACGTTCCTCGTGCCCATCGCCGACGCCTCCGGCGGAAGCGTGGCGGCGCTGGGCCAGCTGCGCGGCCTCGGCGGGCTGGCCGCCCTCGCGGTGGGCACCGCGCTGGCGCCGCTGATCGACCGCGTCCGCCGGGAGTGGGCGGCCGCGGGCGGCCTCGCCGTGCTCGCGGTGTCGGCGGCGCTCGGTGCGAGCGGCGGATTCCTGCTGCTGGCGGCGTTCTGCCTGCTGGTGGGGGCGGGGACGGCCGTGCTGAACCCGGCGCTGACGGCCGCGGCGGCCGACCGGTTCGACGACGACGCGGCGGCGGGCCGGGCCGCGACCCTGATCACGGCGACCCAGTCGCTGACCGCGCTCCTCGCGGCACCCCTGGTCGCCCTGCCGGCCCTGGTCTGGGGGTGGCAGGGCGACCTGTGGGCCGTGGCGGCGCTCTGCTCCGTGCTCGCCCTGTACTTCCTGCTGCGCGGCCGCCGCACGGCGGGGCCCGCCGCGGAGACGTCCGGAGACGCGGCCAAGCCCGGCTACCTGGAGTCGTTCCGGCTCCTGGCGGGCCTGCCGGGGGTGGTGCCGCTCCTGCTGGTCGCCCTGCTGCGCACGGCGGCGTTCATGGGCTACCTCGCGTACCTGGCGGCCTTCTACGACGAGCGGTTCGGGCTCGCGCCGGAGCCGTTCGCGCTGGTGTGGACGCTGAGCGGCACGTCCTTCTTCCTCGGCAACCTCTTCGCGGGGCGGCTGCTGAGCGCCGAGCGGGCGAAGCTCCCCGCCGAGGCGCTGATGACGCTGGCGCTGCTGCTCGCCCTGGCCGCGCTGGCCGGGGTGTTCTTCACCCACACCCTCTGGCTGGCGCTGCCGCTGACCGCGCTCGTCGGCGCCGGACACGCCACGGTCGCGGCCTGCGTCACCACCCTGCTGGTACGGCGCTGCGGGTCCCTGCGCGGCACGGCGCTGAGCGTGAACGCCGCCGGGATGAGCTTCGGCGTCTTCGCCGGTGCCGGGCTGGGCGGCGTCGGCCTGGCCCTCGGCGGGTTCGCGGGCGCTGCGGCGGCGCTGGGCGGGGTGACCCTCGCGGCCCTCGTCTGCGCCCGGCTCGTCGCCCGCTCCTCGCCCCCCGCCGCCGACGGGGCCTGAAGCGGCACGGACCGGTGCGCCCGCCCGGTCGGGGCCGACCGGGCGGGCGCACGCACCGCGGGGGCGGGGCGCGCCGCGGGTGGCTGCCTGCGGCGCGCTGCGGCACGTCCGCGTGTCGCCGGCGTTCCTCGTGTCGACGGCGGTTCCTCGTGCCGGAGGCGGGTTCCCCGCACCCGTAACGGACGGTACATTCGGGCTCGACACGGGCGCCATGTGTACTGCCGGGTCTTCGGGGCGCCACCGCCCGGAAGGGCCGTGCCGCCGTGGCGTGCGACCCGAGCCCGTGGATCCGCACCGCACCACCCGGAGGGACCGCGCCATGAGCGGCACGTTGGCCGACGAGATCCGCAGCCGCCTGGGCGATCTCAGCCCGGCCGAACGCAAGGTCGCCCGGGTACTGCTGGCAGGCTACCCGGCGGCGGTGTTCGAGACGGTCGCGACGATCGCGGAGCGCGCGGCGGTCTCCACGCCGACCGTGCTGCGCTGCGCGTCCCGGCTCGGGTACCGGGGGTTCCCCGACCTCCAGGCCGCACTGCGCGCCGAACTCGACGCCCGCAACGCCTCCCCCATCACGCTCTACGAGTCCGCCGAGCCCCCGCGGCAGGAGGGGTCCGGCGCGGACGAGGCGCTGGAACTTCAGCCGGCGCTGGTGCACCAGGCCCTGTCCCGGACCTTCCGGGAGGTGTCCCCGCACGACTTCGCGACCGCGGCCGAACTGCTGAGCGACCCCCGCCGCCGGGTCCACCTGGCCGGCGGCCGCTTCACGCACCTGCTGGCGCGGTACCTGGGGCTGCATCTGATGCAGGTCCGCGACCAGGTCTCCTTCCTGCCGGACAGGGACGTCGAGCGGACCTCGTTCCTCACCCAGCTCGCGCGGCGCGACGTGACGGTGCTGTTCGACTACCGGCGCTACGAGGAGGACATGACCCTCGTCGCCGAACTGGCGCGTGAACGCGGCGGGAAGGTCGTCGTCTTCACAGACCCGTGGCTGTCGCCCGCGGCGGCGCACGCCGACGTGGTCCTGACCAGCCAGGTCTCCTCCGGCTCGCCCTACGACAGCCTCACGCCGACGCTCGCCCTCATCGAGGCGCTGGTCTCCGCGGTGCTCGACCGGCTGGGGCCGGACGCGCACGCCCGCATGAAGGACGGCGAGAGCATCGCCCGCCGGACCGGTCTGCTGTGAACCGCCGGGCCGGGCCCGCCCGCTGAGCGGTTCACCCACCGGGCGGGCGCCGGGAGCGGCCGCGGCGACGGCCCGACGCGGACCGCCCGAGGCGAACGGGCCGACGCGGACGACCCGGGGCGGGGCCGCGGGGCCGCCGCTCAGCGGGGCGCGATCGCGATGCGCAGACCGACGAACGTGTGGGGGGTGGTGCCGTCACCGGTCCAGGCGGCGAAGCCCGCGGGCTTGGTGAAGGTGACCTGGAAGCGGGGCCCGGACTCGAAGGTGGTGGCGGTCGCGGACCTCTGCGCCCGGGTCGCGGCGAGCGCGCGGGCCGTGGTGCGGAAGGAGTAGGGCACGCCGTCCGGGTTCGCGGTGGAGAAGAAGACGTCGGTGTTGACCGGTACGGCGGCCGTCTCGGCGGGCCGCAGCCGGTGCTTGTCCGCGGCGGGACGGGCCTGCCGGGTGCGGGCGTCGTACCGGTCCCCGTCGGTGAGGTAGCTGTACCGCGCGCCGTGCAGGGACCACCCGGCGGCGGAGGTGCGGGCGCGGGCGCCGCGCAGGTCCAGCACGGCCACGCCCTGGGAGCCGAGGACGGTGAGGCGCTCGTGCGCGGTGCCGGGGTCGTCGACGACGACGGCGGTGTCCTCCTCAAGGCCGTAGACCCGGTCGTGCCCGGTGTCGGCAGCCAGGCGGTAGGCCCTGCCCTCCCGGCCGTCGGCCCCGGTGTGCGTGTCGACGAGGCCGGAACGCAGGAAGCCGAAGCCGCCGAGCGGCAGGTGGCCGAGCCGGGTGGGGTCGTCGAAGTACCCCGGGGCGCTGCCGTCCCGCAGCCCTTCGTACGATTCGCCGCCGGTCACCATGTGGGGTCCCGAGGCGATCTGGGCGCCGGCGGAGGTGCCGGCGACGACGGCGCCCCGGGCCAGTCGGGCGCGGATGGCGGCGAGCACCTTGGAGTCGGTCTGCCGCTCGCCGCGCAGCAGGGTCCTCACGTACCGGTACTGGTCGCCGCCGCCGAAGAAGAAGCCCGTCATGGACTCGATCCGGGCGACGAGCGCGTCGGAGTCGGCGTGGGAGACGTGGTCGAGGTCGAGGGGGAGCCACTCGGCGTGGGCCGCGCCGTGCCTCGTGAGCACATCGGCGTAGTAGGCGCCGTTGCAGACGGAGTTGCTGCACCGGTCGGGGTCGTCCGCGTACGGGTCCTGGCTCTCCGGCACGGAGGCGGCGGTGATGACGCCGATGCGGGCGGTGGCGCCGCCCGCGCGCCTGATGATCTCGCCGTAGACCCGTGTGTTGTCCTCCTTCAGCGCGCCGCCCACCAGGACCAGGGAGCCCGGCTTCGGTCGGGGCTCCGCGGTGGTCGCCGCGTGTGCGGCGGGAGCGGTGGCCAGCAGGGCGAGGGCGAGGCCGCCGGCGAGGGCGGTGCGGCGGGTGGGTCCAGGGTGGGCGCGCATGTGCGGTCTCCTCGGGGTGGGGCGGACAAGGCTGGGCGGGGCCGCCGCCGGACGTGGTCGGCGGCGGCCCCGCCGGTTCCGGCAGGCTGACGGGAGGGGGCTGCCGGAGCACGGGCGGGCGCGGCACCGGTCGTCCGGCGCGGCGCCCGCGGGGGCGGGTCAGGCGGGGGCGCCGCCGAGCTCGGCGATCAGCGCCGCCAGCACCGCGATGCGCTCGGGGGCGGTGGACACGTCGAGCCACTCCTGCGGGGTGTGGTCCGCTCCCCCGACGGGGCCGAGGCCGTCCAGGGTGGGTACGCCCGTCCCTGCGATCAGGTTGGCGTCGCCGACTCCGCCGGTCCTCGCGGCCCCCAGGTCGAGGCCCACGGAGCGGGCCGCCCCGCGGGCGAGGTCCAGCATGCGGTGCGAGGCCGCGGTCTCCTCCAGGGGCGGGCACAGGTCGAGTTGCTCGACCGCGACCGCGGTGCCGGGGACGGCGGGCCGGTCGGCGGCCTCCCGGATGGCCCGCGCGACGCGGTGGACGTCGACGGTGGTGGCCGCCCTCACCTCGACGCGCAGTTCGGCCTCGGGGCAGACGATGTTGGTGCGGCTGCCGCCCCTGACGGTGCCGACGTTGACGGTGACGCCGTCCCAACGCCCGTTCAGAGCCTGGAGGTCGACGATCAGGTGGGCGGCCGTGAGCGCGGCGTTGGCGCCGCGTTCGGGTTCGATCCCGGCGTGTGCGGCCCGGCCGGTGACGGTGAGCCGGAAGTCGGCCACGCCCTTGCGGGCGATGACGAGGTCGCCGTTCTCCCGGGCGCATTCCAGGCCGAGCCCGAAGTGGACGCCGTCGGCGGCGCGCTCGGTGACGGCGCGGCTGGCCGGGGAGCCGATCTCCTCGTCCGGCGTGGCGAGGAAGACGAGCTCGTCGTAGGCGTGGTGGCCGTGCGCGTCGAGGACCCGGAGCGCCGACACCCCGGCCAGCAGGCCGCCCTTGTCGTCGCTGACGCCCGGACCCGTCGCGACGGTACCGCGGAGGGTGAACGGCCGCGCGGCGGCGGTTCCCCGGTCGAAGACGGTGTCCATGTGCCCGGCGAGGAGGATCCTGCGGCCGCCCTCGGCGGCGGTGAGCGCGCCCTTCCTGCGGGCGACCAGGACGTCTCCCGTGCGGTGCCGCCCGGTCGCCGGGGGCGTGACCCGCTGCACGGTGAAGCCGAGGCCGCGCAGGTGTTCCTGCACGCGGTCGGCGACCTCGTTGACGCCTTCGGCGTCGTGGGAGCCGGAGTCCACGGAGACGAGGGCCTCCAGGTCGGCGAGGTAGCGGGGCTGGAGCCGGCGGGCGAGGTGCAGGAACCGCGCGGTGAGCTGCCGGGGCCGCGGCGGGGCGCTCACAGGACCTTGGACAGGAACGCGCGGGTGCGCTCCTGCTCCGGGTCGGTGAGCACCCGGCGGGGGTCGCCGGCCTCGACGACGACGCCCTGGTCCATGAAGACGGCGGTGTCGCCGACCTCCCGGGCGAAGCCGATCTCGTGGGTGACGACGACCATGGTCATGCCGTCGGCGGCGAGCCGCCGCATCACGTCGAGGACGTCGCCGACGAGTTCGGGGTCCAGTGCGGACGTGGGCTCGTCGAAGAGCATCAGTGTGGGTTGCATCGCCAGGGCGCGGGCGATGGCTACGCGCTGCTGCTGGCCGCCGGACAGTTCCGCCGGGTAGTGGTGGCCCCGGTCGCCCAGGCCGACCTGCTCCAGCAGCAGCTGCGCCTGCTCGCGGGCCTCCCTCTTGGGCACGCGGCGGACCCGCACGGGCGCTTCGGCGATGTTGTCGAGCGCGGTCATGTGGGGGAAGAGGTTGAACCGCTGGAACACCATGCCGATGTCCCGGCGGCGTGCGGCGACCTCACGCTCCCGCAGTTCGTGGAGCCTCCCCCCGTGCAGGCGGTGGCCGACGAGGGCGCCGTCGACGGTGAGTCTGCCGCCGTCGACCTTCTCCAGGTGGTTGATGCAGCGCAGGAACGTCGACTTGCCGGAGCCGGACGGGCCCAGCAGGCAGCACACCTGGCCGCGTTCGACGGTGAGGTCGATGCCCTTGAGCACCTCCAGCCTGCCGAACCGCTTGCGGACGCCTTCCGCCCGCACCATCGTGGCGGTCACCGGCGGTCCTCCTTGTCCTTCGTGCCGATCAGCCCGGTGGCCGCGCCGAAGGCGCGCCGCAGCGGGGAGACGTGCCCGGCGCGGACCGAGCCGCGGCCGTAGCGGCGCTCCAGCCACGCCTGGGGGACGCTGAGCAGGGTCACCAGGGCGAGGTACCAGATGCTGGCGACCACCAGCATGGGGATGACCTGGTAGTTCTGCGCGTACACGTCCTGGATGTTGGACATCAGGTCGTGCGCGGAGATCACCGAGACGAGGGCGGTCATCTTGAGCATGTTGATGGTCTCGTTGCCCATCGGGGGGATGATGACCCGCATCGCCTGGGGCAGGACGATCCTGCGCATGGTGAGTGCCGGGCGCATGCCGAGGGAGTGCGCCGCCTCCGTCTGGCCGGTGTCCACGGACTGGATGCCGGCGCGGACGATTTCGGAGGCGTACGCGGCCTCGTTGAGGCCGAGGGCGAGCAGCGCGGCGACCGCGGGGGTGAGCAGGCTGTTGGTCTCGGCCTGGAAGAACGTGATGCCGGTGAAGGGGACGCCGATCTTCACATGGGTGTACAGGGCGCCCGCGTACCCCCAGAAGATGATCTGCACGAGCAGGGGGGTGCCGCGGAAGACCCACACGAACGCGTTGGCGATGCCGTACAGCACGGGGCTGGTGGACAGCCTCATGACGGCGATGAGCGTCCCCAGCCCCAGGCCGAGCGCCATGGCGGCGGCGGTCAGCCAGAGGGTGGTGGCGAGGCCGTCGAAGACGAGGTCCGCGAACAGGTAGTCGCCGACGACGTCCCAGCGCAGGTTGTCGTTCCTCGCGAGCGAGCCGACGAGGCCGGCCAGGGCCAGGACGGAGGCCGCGGCGGCGGCCCAGCGCCCGTAGTGGCGTACGGGCACCACGTCGGGTTCGGTGGTGGCGGCGCCGGCGGGGGGCGCGGCGAGTGCGGCCTCGGTGTCGGTCGCCATCAGTCCACCGCGGCGTTCTTGGTGGCTTCCTCCACGGCGATGGAGGCCACCCCGTACTTGTCGTAGATCTTGGTGACGGTGCCGTCGTCGATCAGGGTCTGGAGCGCCTTCCGGATGGCGTCGGTGAGTGCGGGCAGGTGCTTGCTCACCGCGATGCCGTTGGGTGAGGCCTCGTAGCCGCCGGGGGCGGCGGGGTCCTCCACCAGGTCGAACGCCTTCCCTTCGTCGGCGGTCTTCGCCACCCAGCCCGCGGCGGGCTTGGTGAGCACCTGCGCGACGACCTTGCCCGACCGCAGGGCGAGCTGCGCGTCGGAGTCCTTGGGGTAGGTCTGGATGTCGATCTTCTGCCGACCGGCCTTCGTGCAGGACGCCTGGTGGCTCCTGAGCAGGTCGAGCTGGTTGGTGGCGACCTGGACGGCGACCTTCCGGCCGCACAGTCCGTCCAGGTCGGCGATCGAGGACGGGTTGCCGTCAGCGACGAGGATGCCGGAGCCGGACCGCGAGTAGTCCACGAAGTCGACGACCTGCTGGCGCTCCTTGTTGTCGGTGATGGCCGACATGGCGACGTCGAACGTGCCGGCCTGGATGGCGGGCACGATCCCGTCGAACTTCTGCGGGGTGAAGGCGAACGTCACGCCGAGCTTCGCGCCCAGGGCCTGGCCGAGGTCGTAGTCGAGGCCGGTCAGCTCGCTCCCGCCCTCCTTCACGAACATCTCGAAGGGCGGGTAGGGCACGTCGGTGGCCACCCGCACCGTGCCGGTCCTCTTGATCTTCTCCGGCAGCAGGTCGTGCAGGGCCTGGTCCTTTGCGATCTCCACTCCGGCGACGGAGACCTTGCCGGCCGCCGCGGGGGCGGGGGCGTCGCCGGAGCTGCAGGCGGAGAGCGCGGTGAGCGCCAGGGCCGCCGCGGCGGCGGCCGCGGCGCGCTGGGCGGGACGAGCGTTCATGGTGGGGAGCCTCTCGGAGTCTTCGCCGACGGAATCCTGTCGTCGGCGCACAGCAGGGAAGGTACAGATCTCGCATCCACTTGACTAGATGTATCGCACGTTACGCTTCCGCGCCGCCAACGCCTCCCCCCGGTCATGGGCGCCCACATCGGTTGGAAACCGTCGATTCGACCTGCTTCTGCCGCGTGACCACCGACGAACCGGGTCACCACGTCATACATCTTCCGCGCCAGCGGATCGGCTTGTATGTTCCGCTACCAATCCCCAGGCGACTCCTCTCCGTCAGCGGCGACCGCCGACGCATGGCGGAACGGCGCCGCTCCCCCCTTCGGAGCCCCCGTGACGACACGCCCTGCCCGCAGGACCGCCCGCACAGCCGCCGCGCTTCTCGCCGTGGCGCTGCCCCTCGCCGTCCCGCAGCCCGCCCAGGCCGCCACGGACCGCATCCGACTCGGCAGCTCAGCCGACGTCAGCCGCAGCTCGTGGAAGGGTCCCGCGTACACCATGAACGGTGCCGGGGGCGTCGTGACGGCCTCGATGAGCCGTGCCGTCGACGAGATCCGCGGCGGCACGGGAAGCCTCGACGTCGTCGTCCTCGCCGGTTCCGCGCCCACCTCGGGAAGCCCGACGCCGGAATGCGACACGATCATGGGCCTGGCGGGCGTCAACTCCTGTACGACGTGGACGCTCACCAGCCCCCAGGACGGCGACGACAGCGAGGTCAACACCGACATCCGCAACGCCGAGTTCGTGTACTTCGCAGGCGGTGACCAGTGCCGCTACGCGGCCTGGAAGGGCACCGCCCTCGAAGCGTCCGTCGAGTCCGTCGTCGCCAAGGGCGGGGGCGCGGGCGGCGGCAGTGCCGGCCACCACATCAACAGCCCCCTGGTGTACGACGCCTGCCGCGGCAGCGTCACCAGCTCCGAGGCGCTCGCCAACCCGTACCACCGCGACATCAGCTTCACGACGGGCATGTTCGAGTGGGCCGACTACGGCGGCGTCGTCAACGGCTCCCACTTCGTCGCCCGCGACCGCATGGGCCGGACCCTGGCCTTCGTCGCCCGTGCGGTGCAGGACGGCCTCACCGCGGGAGGCGCGGCCTGGGGCGTGGGCGTCGAGGAGGGCGGCGGCTCCCTCCACATCGACCGCAACGGCCTCGGCACCCCGTACGGCAAGGACGCCTACGTGGTGCTCGCCGACCACACGCCCGAACAGGCCGTCGCCCGGAAGCCGCTGACGTACGAGGGCTTCAAGATCTGGCGCCTCGCCCCGGGGACCACCTTCGACTTCAGGAACCGCCCCGACTGCGGCTACTACCTGCGCAGCGTGACCGCCGGCGTGCCCGACCCGGACCTCTACCACGGCACACCCGTCACGGACTGCGGCGCGAGCGGCGGCGCCGCGCTGGCGGAGAGCGAATCGAACGACACCCGCGACACCGCCGACGACGCCACCGCCCTGCCGTCCCCCGCGACCCTCACCGGCGACATGAAGTAGACCGACGACCGCGACTACTTCCGGGTCTCCCTCGCCTCCGGGCAGACCGCCTCGCTGACCTGCGCCGTTCCCGCCGCCTACGACGCGGACGTGTACTGGCTGGACTCGGCGGGCAGCACCCTGACCCGCTCCGTGAACGACGGCGGGGGCGCGGACGAGTCGCTGACCTTCACCCGCACCGCCTCCGGCACCGGCACCTACCACGTCGACATCGAGGCGTACAGCGGGTCCGGTGCCTCCCCGTACACCTGCACCCTGTCGAAGCAGTGAGGGAGCGGGCCGGGCGGCGCCCGGCACCCCGAGACGCCGCCCGGGCCCTCACGGCGAGGCGGCCGCGGTCCGCGCCGTGCGGCCCGCGGGTGCCTCGGCCGCCGTGAGGGCGTCGAGGATCGTCTGCACCGCCTCGTCGACCGTACGCCCGCGGGGCAGGGCGGGCGGGGCGCCCACCACGGCGCGCTCCGCGAACCCGGACTCGACGTGCGGCAGCCGGATGTCCAGGACGGCCGGGCCGGTGCGCCGCCGCTCCCGGCGCACCGCGGTCAGCCAGGCGGCCAGCGCGGCCTTCGACGCGGCGTAGTCCGCCATGCCCGCGGGTACGGCGTCCACCACGACGCCGGTCACCGCGGCGAGGGCGCCGCCCGGCGGCACGGCGGGGAGGGCCGCGCGGAGGACGGCCACGGGGGCCAGCGCGTTGACCGTCAGCAGGTGCTCGGCGACCGTGTCGCCGACCGCCTCGGCCGGGCCGAAGGCGGCCACACCCACGCAGACCACGACCGCGTCGAGACCCCCGAGCTCGTGCACCGCCCACGGCACGGTGCCGGAGCAGCCGTCGAGGTCGTAGGCGTCGAAGTGGCGGGCCGGCGCGCCACCGCAGGCGGCGGCGACCCGCGCGAGGGAGGCCGGGTCGCGGCCCGCCACCGCGACGCCGGCCCCACGCTCGTGCAGTCGCCGCGCCAGGGCGGCGCCGATGGCTCCCGTCGCGCCGGGCACGAGGATGCGCGCGCCTTTCACGTCCATGGTCCGCCTCCTGCTTCCTGGTCCTGTTCGCCGGTGTGTTCCGGTAGCGGAGCGTCCCCGCCCCGGGCGGCCCGGTCGCGGCGTGCCCGCGGGCCCTACGCGTCCGGGCCGCGGGGCGGCGTGCGCCGGAGGCCCGGACGCGGGCCTCGCGATCGTCGGGCGTCGTGGCCGCAGGGCGCCCCGGCCGATGGAGGCCGACCGGCCGGGGCGGGCTCGGTCCGGCCGGAGCCGGGAGCCCGCCGGCCTGGCGGGGCGTCCCGGCGCGGCGTCCTCGGCACGGGTCAGTCCCGGCCTGACGAGGTGACGGCCCGGGCGGCGTCCGTGGCCCGGACTGACGCGGCGTCCGCAGGCAGGGCTTCCGGCGCCCGGGAGAGGGCCTCCTGGCGGGCCTGGCGCCGCGCGGCGAGGGACTCGCGCGCCGCCTCGCGGGGGTGGCGCCGCCGCCAGTAGGGGTTGTCGTGCGGCAGCGTGCCCGACACCCGCCCGTACATGCCGAAGCATGCGATGACCAGGCCCATGACGAAGCTGAACATGACGTTGGTCATGCCGAAGTCGAGGACGTTGGCCGGGCGGTCCAGGGTGAAGACGTGGTAGAAGCCGCTGAGCACGAACAGCGTGCCGACCGTCATGTTCAGGGTCGACGCGACGTTGCCGCCGACCACGGCCCCGCCGACGAGGACGAGTCCCACGACGACCGAGATCAGGCTGAGCACGCCGTTGGTCGTCATCCCCGCGATCTGGGTCCCGTCCGTGTCGAAGGGGCTCAGCCGGTCCGCGAAACCCAGGCAGCCGAACACCAGCAGGATCACACCGCACAGCCCGGCCCCGTACCGGTACACCTGGGCCAGCCGGTGGTCCACGGGCAGTTCCTCGCGCAGCCTCATCTCGTGTCCTCTCGGTCGCTCGGAAGCGCCCCCGCGACGCAGCCGATGCCGCATCCGCTTTCATCCCGTTTTCTCCTTGGACGCGGTGAACGGTTGCAGGGCCGTTCGGGGGCTCCGCGGACGCATCCGCGGCGAGTCCCCGGGGTGAAGCACCTCGTGCGGGGAGCATCCGGAGCAGACCTGGGACGCCTCGGCGCGGGCCGGTCCCGTCGCCGTGGAGCCGGGGCGGACGGCCCGGGGCGTGGTCCGGGCGAGGCGCGCGGAAGAGCGGGCCGGGGTCGGCTCGGTCGCACGGGCGGACGGACGGGCAGCGCGGCCGGCCGGACAGCACGCGGACGGACGGGCTGCGGGCGGACCGGAACGGCGCGGGCTCGATCAGCGCGGGCCCCGGGGCAGTGCCGGTCACCCCGGCTCCGCCGGACGCGGAGGGCCCGGGGCACCCGCGCGTCCGCGGTGAGGACGGGGACCCGTCAGAGCGAGGAGGACCCTGTTGTGGGAGCGAGGAGGACCCTGTCGTGACGGTTCCCCATTGGCTGTTCGGCGACCAGCTCGGGCCGCACTTCCTGGCCCCGGGACCGGGCGGGCCGGCACGGGACGCACCCGTGGTGATGATCGAGACCCGCTCGGTGTTCCGCCGCCGGCGCTTCCACCGGGCGAAGGCGCACCTGGTGCTGTCCGCCATGCGGCACCGCGCCGCGGAGCTCGGCGACCGGGTGCGCTACGTCCGCGCCGAGACCTACCGGGAGGGACTGCGCGAAGCCGTCGGGGGCGGCCCGGTGACGGTGCACCACCCGACGTCGTACGCCGCGCTGCGGCTGGTGCGGTCCCTCGACGCCGTCACGGTGCTGCCGGCGCGCGGTTTCCTCGTGGCGCGGGAGGACTTCCGCGCCTGGGCGGACGGGCACGGCGGTGAGCGGCTGCGGCAGGAGGACTTCTACCGGTGGGTGCGGCGCACGCACGGCCTGCTGATGGACGGGGACGGCCCGGCGGGGGGCCGCTGGAACCACGACCACGACAACCGCGAGCCGCCGCCCCGGGGCGCGTCCACCCTCGGGGCGCCGGCGCCGTACCGGCCGCGGGAGGACGACATCGACGCGGAGGTGCGCCAGGACCTCGACCGCTGGGAGCGGGACGGCGAGGTCCGCTTCGTCGGCCGGGACGGGCCGCGTCTCTTCCCCGCCTCGCGGCGGGAGGCGCTGGCCGCCCTGCGCCGGTTCGCCGAGCACCGCCTCGCCGGGTTCGGGCCGCACGAGGACGCGATGCTGGCGCGGGACCCGGTCATGAGCCACAGCCTGCTGTCGTCGTCCCTCAACCTCGGTCTGCTGCACCCGGCCGAGTGCGTGGAGCACGCCGAGGACGCCTGGCGGGCCGGCCGGGCGCCGGTCAACAGCGTCGAGGGGTTCGTCCGCCAGGTCGCCGGGTGGCGGGAGTACGTGTGGCAGCTCTACTGGCACTTCGGCGACGACTACCGCCACCGCAACGAGCTGCGGCACCGGGCCCCGCTCCCGGACTGGTTCCTGGAACTGGACGCCGACGCCGTGCGGGCCCGGTGCCTGGCCACGGCGCTCGCCCAGGTCCGCGACACGGGCTGGACGCACCACATCCCGCGGCTCATGCTGCTCGGCAGCCACGCGCTCCAGCGCGGCTGGGACCCGGAGGCGGTGACGGACTGGTTCCACCGCTGCTTCGTGGACGGCTACGACTGGGTGATGGTGCCCAACGTCGTCGGGATGTCGCAGTACGCCGACGGCGGCCGGATGACGACGAAGCCGTACACGTCCGGCGGGGCGTACGTGCACCGGATGAGCGACCTGTGCGGCGGCTGCGTCCACCGGCCCGGGGACCGGACCGGTGAGCGGGCCTGCCCGTACACCGCCGGGTACTGGGCGTTCCTGCACCGGCACCGGGCGCGGCTGGAGCGCAATCCGCGGACGACGCAGGCGGTCCGGGGCCTGGACCGGCTCGGGGACCTGGACGACCTGCTGGACCAGGAGCGGCGGCGCGGCGACGGCCCCCCGTGATCCCGGGCGTCACGGCCGCAGGTCGCGGAGCACCTCGCGCGCGGCCCGCGCCCCGGAGGCGAGGGCCCCCTGAACGGATCCGGTGGCGCGGTGGTCGCCGCACACGTACCGCCCGGGGGACACCCGCGCGGTGCGGGTCAGCGGCTGCGGCGGGGGCATGGCCGGCAGGGCGTCCTCCACGGTGCGCACGGCCAGCAGGTCCCAGCCGTCCGTGCCGGTGCCGTACGCCTCGGCGAGCGCCTCCCGCACCCCGTGTTCGCGGCGCTCCTCGTCACGGCCCAGGACGGAGGTGGCGACGAGCGCGTGTCCGGGCGGGGCGTAGGAGGGGACGACGTCGCTGAGGACGCAGGTGTCGAGGAAGCGGCGCCGGGTGTCCACGAGCAGCGTCGGCTCACCGAGCGGGGAGCGGGGCGCGACGTGGTAATACGTCGTCACCATGCGGTAGTCGGGCACCCGCACGCCGGGCAGCAGCTCGGCGACGGGCCCGGGGCCGGTCGCGACGACGACGGCGCGCGCGGGGACCTCCCGGCCGTCGGCCGTGGCGACGCCGTCGGCCGTGAGCCGCTCGACGGGGGTGCCCAGCCGCACGGTCCCCTCGGGCAGGGCGGCCGCCAGGGCGCGCGGCACGGCTCCGATGCCCTCGGCGGGCAGGCACAGGGTGCCCCGGAGCATGCTGCGCCACACGAGGTGGAAGACACGGCTGGAGGTCTCCAGCCGGTCCTCCAGGAAGACGCCCGACAGGAACGGGCGGAAGAACGTCTCCACGAACGCGTCCGACACCCCGGCGTCCGCGAGGGCGGCGCGGGTGGTGGTGTCGCGGAGCCGCTTCAGCAGGCGCGGCGGGGCGAGCATGTCCCGGGCGGACAGCAGTCCGGCGGCGGCGAGGTCGCGGGGGCCGGCGAGGCGGCCCGGCAGCAGGTCGGGCAGCGTGCGCGGGCGGCGGGTGGGATCGCTGAACCGGAGCCGGCCGTCGGGGGTGTGGACGAGGACGCCGGGGGTGAAGGGCCGCAGCCGCAGGTCCTTGAGGACCAGGCGGCGGCGGACCTGCGGGTAGGAGGTGTTGAACACCTGGAACCCGCGGTCCACCACGAAGCCGTCGACGCGGTCGGAGCGCATCCGGCCGCCCACGCCGTCGGACGCCTCCAGCACCCGGACTCCGACGCCGGCCCCCAGCAGGTCGCGGGCACAGGCCAGCCCGGCGACCCCGGCCCCGACCACCAGCACGTCCGTCGTTTCCCGCGCTGCGGACACATGACCACCTCTTCCACCTGTCGGTGCGGGCCATGCGGCCCGCCGCTCGTGCCGTACCGGTCACGGAGCGCCTGCCGGCGTCCCCGTCCCGCTCCCGTGTTCCACTCCGCGCCGCCGGCCACGCCGGCCGGCGCGCACCGCGGTCGCGGCCGGAGCACGGACGGGGCGTGCCGCCGGTTGCCGCCGCCGCGTTCCGGTGCGGCAGCCCGCCCCGCACAGGCCGTGGACGAGCGGCCCCCTCCGTGCCCGGGGTCGCCCGGCCGCAGGCCACTGCGTTCCGGTGCGGCGGCCCGCCCCCCACGGACCGCAGGCGGACGGCCCCGACTCGCGCCGGGTGCCGCCCTGCCGCCCGTCGCCGGCGGTCGTCGCGGAGACGACCGCGCATCGAGGTCCCGCCCCTCCCCGTCGGAGCCCTGGGTCCCGGGGCCCGGCCGCCGCGCCGGGCCGGCGGCGGCTGCCCGTTCCGGTGCGGTGCCGGCTCAGCGGCCCGCCCACGCGGCGAGCTTCGGCAGCACCGTGCCCCGCCCGCGGTCCGGTACGGTCCACAGCGTCTGCCCGCGCACGCCCCACCGCTCCAGCAGCGCGTTCGCGGCGAGGAAGCCGGTCGTGGCCGCCCGCTCCATCAGCGCCACGGGCAGATCGGCGCGCACCGTGTCCCCGGCCACCACGAGGGCGGGGTCCGGGGTGCGGACGGTGGGCCGGTCGGCGTAGCCGCCGACCGGGAACAGCGGGCAGTCCTCCCGCCACTCGTGCCGGACGTCGACGACCGTGGCCGTGCGCGTCTCCGGGTACACGCGGTGGAGCTGCTCGACGAGGCGCCGCTGCTCGGCGTCGCGGTCCGCGCCCGGGCCGACCGCGTAGGCGTGGAGTTCGACGACGGACCCCCCGGTGCGCGCCGCCCAGCGGGCCGCCTCGTCCTCCCAGCGGTCGAGGACGCTGATGTTGTCCAGTCCGCCGAAGCCGCTGGTGCCGAGGAAGCCCGGCCGGTCACCGGCCACCGGGCGGTCCAGCCACAGCCGGGTGACCAGGAACGGCGGCGCGGTGCGCAGGCGGGCGACCCGTTCCCGCCACGGGGCGTCGCCCAGCCGGTCGGAGCGGGCGACGAGGGACCGCAGGCCGCCCGGGTCGAGGGCGAGGACCACGGCGTCGTAGCGGCGCTCGCCGCCCTCCGCGGCGACGTCGTGGCCGCCGCCCCGCACGGGAGTGACGTGCTCGACCGCGGTGCCGGTGCGCAGTTCGACGTCGTGGCCCTTCAGGTAGCCGACCAGGGGGTCCCACAGGGCCTGCGGGAAGGGTGAGCGGGGCACGTCGAACAGCAGGCCCTCGGCGGAGCCGAGGAAGTAGATGTGGAACATCAGCGCCATCTCGGCCGCCGACAGCTCCCGCGGGTCGGCGAAGAAGCTCCGGGAGAACACCTCGAACGCCAGGTGGCGGGCGCGTTCCGGGAAGCGGACGGCGTCCAGGAAGTCGTGCGCGGAGGTGCCGTCGAAGCGGTCGTACACGTCGGGGACGCGCACGTCGAGCAGGGGCAGGGCCGCGACCGGGTCCAAGGTGCGCAGGTCCCGCGCCCGGAAGGACGGGCTGAGCGCGACGAAGCCCAGCGCGCTCCACGGCGGGGTGCGGGGGACGTGCCGGAAGCCGTCCCGCATGCCGTCGGCGTGCAGCAGCGGGTAGTCGGGCAGACCGGTCAGCCGGTCGAGGCCCGGGTCGGTGCGGCGCAGCAGGCCCCGCAGGTTGTAGTACTGGCGGAAGAAGGCGTGGAAGCCCCGGCTCATGGTGACGGAGGTGCCGTCGCTCAGGCGCGTCCGCCAGCCCCCGACGCGTCCGCCGACGTAGGTCTCGCGTTCGTACAGGGTCACGGCGACGCCCCGTTCGGCCAGGGCGGTGGCCGCGGCGAGCCCGGCGATCCCGGCGCCGACGACGGCGACCGACGGCCGGCCCAGGACGTGGTCGGCGCCGGGGTGGGCGGGCAGGACGCGGGCCCGCCGGTCGCGGCCGCGGCGGGCCGCTGCCCGGCGCGGTGCGGGGAGCGTCATCGGGGGTCCTCCCCGCGGCGGGCGACGAAGGTGTGGGTGATGCCGGTCTGCCAGCCGGGCAGGGGCAGGGCGCGGACCCGGTCGAAGCCGGCGTCGCGGAGCCGGGCGGCGAACCGCCCGGCGGTGTCGAAGTCGACGACGCTGCGCCACAAGTGGCGGTAGAGCGGCCCGTCCCCGAGGACGGTGGCGGCGGGTTGGACGACTCCGCGGCACACCAGGGTCCACACCGCCCGGTCGGTGCGGCTGCCGCTGAGGGTGTACTCGTGGACGCCGAGCCGTCCGCCGGGCCGCAGCAGACCGCGGACGGCGGTGAGGACGGCGTCGGGGTCGGAGACGTTCCGGAAGAGGTAGGCGGCGAACACCGCGTCGAACGGCCCCCGCACGCCCGCGGCGGCCAGCCGCTCGGCCGGGGCGTGCACGAACCGCACCCCGTCGGACCACGGTTTGGCGGCGGCCCGCTCCAGCATGCCGGCGGAGGCGTCCACGGCCGTGAGGTCGGCGGCCGGGAGGACGGAGCGGAGCGCGGCCGTCGACGCCCCGGTGCCGCAGCCGAGGTCCAGGACGCGCAGTCCCTGGCCGTGCCCGGGCAGACCGAGGCGGCGCACCGACCGCCGCAGGTGCGCGTGGTAGCCGGGGTTCGCGGCCACGAGCGTGTCGTAACTGCGGGACGCGTGGTCGAAGGCGGCGGCGAGGTCTTCGTCGCGCAGCAGGGTCATGCGGTCTCCAGGGGCGGGGCGGAACGGGGTCGGATCGGATCGGGTCAGCCGGAGGGGCGGCGCGGCAGGCGGGGCAGTTCGGCGGCGCTGCGGAGCATCGGGCCGATCGGGGTGTGCAGGCCCACGGAGAGGTCCTCGAGAAGGCGGGTGCGGCCGTCGAGGAAGCGCAGCAGCCGCCGCATGGGGACGTCGGCGAACAGCCGCGCGAACAGCGCGGGCCCGTCCACCCGGCCGCTGTCCAGGGCCCTCAGGAGGACGGCGTCCATGGCGCGGGCCCGGACGGAGTGGGCGGCCGGCGGCACCGGGGTCCGCTCCCGCCGCAGTGCGGCGGCCACGGCCCGCGTCTGGCGCTGGAGACCGGCGAAGGTGTAGCCGGTGGACGGGCGGGTCGCGCCCCCGGCGGCGCCGATCCGGAACACCGACGCTCCGGTGCGCCGCGGCATGGGGGCGTCCGTCATGGGGATGACCCCGGTCTCGGTGGCGACGACCTCCGTGTCGCCGAGCCGCAGCACGTCGTCGACGTAGTGCCGTACGGCAGCCGTGTAGCCGCCGGGGGTGAGGACCCGGGGGGAGAACTCGGTGTACTCCACGAGGGCTTCGCACGGTCCGGTGGGCAGGACGTAGCCGAAGGAGAGCCCTTCGCGGGGCTGGGGCGTCCGGAAGTCCATGAGTTCGGCGGTCCCGGGGTCGAAGGCGGGGCGCGCGGTGCGGACGAACCAGCCGTGGAAGTGCTGGAGCAGGGTGGTGCGGGCGGCGGGGAGGCTGCCGAGGGGCCGGGAGTCGAACACCCAGCGGGCGTCCACGAGGCCCTCGGCGCCGTCCGGGCCGGTCGTGCGCACGCGGGCCCCGCCCGGGTACTCGTCCACGGTGTCGACGACGGCCTCCACCCGGCGGACGTTAGGGCTGTCCGCGAGGTCCCGGGCGACGAGGGCCTCGAAGTCGTCGGAGCGGATCATCTTGTAGCGCAGCGGCGCGATGTCGCCGTCGATCGGCCGCCCGGCGGGCGGCCGTACCCGCAGGTGCCGCCACCGGGCCCGGACGGCCGCGTCGAAGCGGCCGCCGCCGGACTCCCAGAAGCACCAGGTCCGCGGCGGGGGCCGCAGCGGACCGGGAGGCGCGTCGACGAGGACCACGGACGGCGTCCGGGCCCCGGGCACCCGTCCGCTCAGGCGGTGGGCCAGGGACAGCCCGGCCGCTCCCGCCCCGATGACCGCCACATCCACCTCCGGCACCGCGGCTCCTTCCACCCTTCGTGCGTGTGCGTGCGTCTGACGCCCTTTCCCGTCCCGTGCCCGCATCGGATGCCGTCACCCGGGCGGATGCGTCCACCCGGTGGCTTTCCGAGGTTTTCGGGGACCCGGCACGATCCGCATCCGTATCACGGGGGATGGCCGAAGGACGATGAAGAAGGCATCGACACCACGACGAGAGGAACCGGGATGCGGCCCACTCAGGCGAAGGACCATCCTGCGGCCGCCCCGCCGCCCGTCCCCCGCCTGGTGGCCCCGCCGGAGCCTCCCCGGCACGAGCGGCCGGACCGGCCCGCCACCGGCCGGGCGCACGCCCGCGGGGCTTCCGAGGGCGCTGCGCCCCTGCACCTCGCGGCCCCTCTGCGCCGTGTGGCGGCCGCGCACCCCGCGGACCCGGGCGCCGCTGACGTGACCGGCGCGCAGACGGACCCCGTGGGCAGGACCGCCGCGGGTGGGGGGACGGCGGCCGTGGACGCCGTCGACACGGACGTGCCCGCCGCCGTCGGCCGGGTGCTGGAACAGGTGCTCGCGGACCGGCTCGCACGGGCCCGTGCCCTGGACGGCCGCTTCGCACACGAACTCGCCGGGCAGGTCGCCCGGTTCACGCAGGGCGGCGGCAAGCGCACCCGGTCGCAGCTCGTCTGGTGGGCGATGCGCGCCTGCGGCGGATCCGGTGAGGAATCCGCCACGGCGGCGCTGCGGATCGGCGCGGCCCTCGAACTGCTGCAGACCTGCGCGCTGGTCCACGACGACGTGATGGACGGCTCGACGCTGCGCCGCGGTCGCCCCGCCCTGCACACCGAGGTGCGCGACCGGCACGCGGGCGCCGCGGCGC
This sequence comes from Streptomyces sp. CC53, assembly GCF_001865245.1. Classification (GTDB taxonomy): domain Bacteria; phylum Actinomycetota; class Actinomycetes; order Streptomycetales; family Streptomycetaceae; genus Streptomyces. Next base: position 31,305 of record NZ_MKXB01000227.1, read on the forward strand.
CGTCCCGCGCCGCCCGTTTCGGTGAGGCGGCCGCGATCCTGGCCGGGGACCTCGCGCTGGCGTGGGCGGACGACGTCGTGGCCGAACTGGCCCTGGACCCGTGGACGGCGACCGTGGTGCACCGCCTGTGGAGCGACATGCGGACGGAGATGGTGGCCGGTCAGTTCCTCGACCTGCAGGGCCAGCTCACCGGGTCGCGCTCCCAGGCGCGCGCCCTGCGGGCCGCCTGCCTCAAGAGCGCGCTGTACTCGGTGGAGCGGCCCCTCGCCCTGGGCGCCGCCGTCGCCGGCGCGGAGGCCCGCACCCTCCAGGCGCTGTGCTCGGCCGGGCGCTGCGTGGGCGTGGCCTTCCAGCTCCGCGACGACCTGGACGACGTGTTCGGAGATCCGGCCCGCACCGGCAAGCCGGCCGGTGGCGACATCCGCGAGGGCAAGCCGACGTATCTGGTCGCCGTGGCGACGGCACGCGCCGCGGCCGCGTCGGACCGGCACGCCCTGAACGTGCTGGACCGGGCGCTCGGCGATCCCGGCCTGAGCCCGGCGGGGCTGGAGGAGGTGCGGGAGGTGCTGGTGCGCACCGGCGCGCGGGCCGCCGTCGAGGCCAGGATCGGCCGCCTGGCCACGCAGGGGCTCCGCCACGTCGACGGCGCGCCGCTCGTCCCGGCCGCCGGCAACCGGTTGCGGGAGCTGCTGGCCGCGACGGCGTCCCGTGCCCCCGGTGAGCCACCGGCCCGCCCGCATCCCGACCCGTCGCCCTCCCCCGCCGGCTCCGGCACGCCGGAGGTGCGGCGATGACCCGCACCGTGACGGGCCGCACGGACCACGTCGTGGTCGTCGGCGCGGGACTGGCCGGTCTGTCGGCCGCCCTGCACCTCCTCGGCTCCGGGCGGCGGGTCACCGTCGTCGAGCGGGACCCGCTGCCCGGCGGACGGGCCGGCCGCCTGGACCTCGGCGGCTACCGGGTCGACACCGGACCGACGGTGCTGACCATGCCCGAGCTCGCCGACGAGGCGTTCGCCGCGGTGGGCGACAGCCTGTTCGACCGGGTGGAGCTGATTCCGCTGCACCCGGCGTACCGGGCGTCGTTCGCGGACGGCACCGCCCTCGACGTGCACACCGACGGCGACGCGATGGCCGCGGAGGTCGAGCGGTTCGCCGGGGCCTCCGAGGCGGCGGGGTACCGGCGGCTGCGCACCTGGCTGGAGCGGCTGTACCGGGCGCAGATGCGCCGCTTCATCGACGCGAACTTCGACTCCCCGCTCGACCTGCTGACCGGCGACCTCGCCCGTCTGGCGGCGCTCGGCGGCTTCGGCCGGCTCGACCGGCGCATCGGCCGGTTCCTGAAGGACGAGCGGCTCCAGCGGGTGTTCTCCTTCCAGGCCCTGTACGCGGGCGTCCCCCCGGCCCGGGCCCTGGCGGCGTACGCGGTGATCGCGTACATGGACACGGTCGCCGGGGTCTACTTCCCGCGCGGCGGCATGCACGCCCTGCCGCAGGCCATGACGGACGCCGCCGCCGACGCGGGGGCCGAGCTGCGGTTCGGCGAGGAGGTCGCCCGGCTGGAGCGGTCGGGTGACCGGATCACCGCCGTCGTGACGGGCGAGGACCGCATCCCGTGCGACGCGGTCGTGCTGACGCCCGACCTGCCCGTCGCGTACCGGCTCCTCGGCGGGAGCCCCCGCAGGCCGGTGCGGCTGCGGCACTCCCCGTCCGCGGTCGTGCTGCACGCGGGCACGGACCGCACCTGGCCGCACCTCGCCCACCACACGATCTCGTTCGGCGCGGCCTGGCGGTCCACGTTCGACGAACTCACCCGCGAGGGGCGGCTGATGAGCGATCCGTCACTGCTGGTCACCCGGCCCACGGCGACCGATCCGTCGCTCGCCCCGCCGGGCCGCCACCTGCACTACATCCTCGCCCCCTGCCCCAACACGGACCTCGGGCCGGGAGCCGCCGCGTGGGGCGACCTCGGCCCGCGCTACCGGGACGCCCTCCTGCGGGAGTTGGAGCGGCGCGGCCTCGACGGGATCGGGGCGGCCATCGACGAGGAGTGCCTCGTCACCCCGGCCGACTGGCTCGGGCAGGGTCACGCCGCGGGCACGCCGTTCTCGGCGGCCCACACGTTCCTGCAGACGGGCCCCTTCCGGCCACGGAACCTGGTGCGCGGCACGGCGAACGCCGTACTCGCCGGCTGCGGCACCACTCCGGGCGTCGGGGTGCCGACCACCCTGGTGTCGGGGAAGCTGGCGGCGGCCCGCATCACCGGCGGCGCACGCTCCGCCGCCCGTACGGCGCCCGCACGAGCCGAGGGGACCCCCGTATGACCGGCCGCGAACTCGACGCCGCGGGCATCACCGACCCGGCCCTGCGGGCCGCCTACCGCCGGTGCCGGGCGCTCAACGCGGCCCACGGCAGGACGTACTTCCTCGCGACCCGGCTGCTGCCGGCGGAGCGCAGGCCGGCCGTGCACGCGCTGTACGGGTTCGCCCGGTGGGCCGACGACATCGTGGACTCCCTCGACTCAGGGGCGGACCACGCCGCGCGGGAGGCGCGGTTGGCGCAGCTCCAGCAGCGGCTGGACAAGGGGCTGCGGCACGGCGCGGACGACGAGCCGGTGGTGCTGGCCGTCGCCGACACCGCACGCCGGTACGCGATCGACCACGACCACTTCCGCGACTTCATGGCGGCGATGCGCTCCGACCTCGTGGTGGCGGACTACCCGACGTACGCCGACCTGCGCGGCTACATGCACGGCTCGGCGGCCGTCATCGGGCTGCAGATGCTGCCGGTGCTGGGCACGGTGGTGCCGCGCGAGGAGGCCGCGCCGCACGCGGCCGCCCTGGGCGTGGCCTTCCAGCTGACGAACTTCCTGCGGGACGTGGGCGAGGACCTCGACCGGGGCCGTGTGTACGTGCCGGCGGACCTGCTCGCCGGGCACGGCGTGGACCGGGAGCTGCTGCGCTGGTGCCGGGACTCGGGGCGCGACGACCGCCGGGTGACCGCCGCGCTGCGGGAGTTCGAGGCGTTGACCCGCCGCGTCTACCGGGAGGCGGAGCCCGGTCTGGGGATGCTCGACCCGGTGGCGCGGCCCTGCATCCGCACCGCGTTCGTCCTCTACGGCAGCATCCTCGGCGCCGTGGCCCGGGACGGCTACGCGGTGCTGCACCGCCGCTCGGTGGTGCCGCGGCGGACCCGCGCGGCGGTCGCGGCCGACGGGCTGGTCCGGGTGGCCGCCGCGCGGCTGCGGCACCACCGCCGGTCCCGTACCGCGCCCGCCGTCCCGCCTGCCGCCCCTGCCCGTCCGGTCTCCGAGGAGGTCGCGTGAACCCCCGGCCCCGCGCCCGTCTGCCCCTGTCGCTGCGGCGCCGCCCCGTCCCGTGGGACCGGCAGCGGCCCACCTGGCGCGACGCCAGGCCGGGCGTGATCGCGGACGCGCTGAAACGGGCCCAGGCCCGCCCGTCGGGCAACTGGTACGTCCTCGGCGCCGGCGACGCGGTGCGGCCCGACCGCCCGTTGGCCGGCACGGTGGCGGGCCGCGAAGTGGTCGTGTGGCGCGGCGCCGGGGGGCGCCTCCATGCCGGTCCCGGGGTCTGCCCCCACCTGGGGGCGCCCCTGGCGGACAGTCCCGTCCGGTGCGGCACGCTGGTGTGCCACTGGCACGGGCTCGCCCTGGACGGTTCGCCGTTCGCGGGTTGGGAGCCGCTGCCCGTCTTCGACGACGGGGTCCTCGTCTGGGTGCGGCTGGACGAGGCCGGCGGTGAGGAACCGCTCGACGCACCCGTCGTGCCGGTCCGCCCGGCGCCCGGCAGCGGGTTGGCGGCCGTGTACAGGGGCGTCGGGGTCTGCGAGCCCGAGGACGTGGTGGCGAACCGCCTGGACCCGTGGCACGGGGCCTGGTACCACCCGTACTCGTTCGTCGACCTGACGGTGGTCGGCGCCCCCGGTGACGACGGTGACGGCTTCACCGTCGACGTGTCCTTCAAGGTGGCGGGGCGGCTGGTGGTCCCGGTCCGGGCGGTGTTCACCGCTCCCGAGCCGCGGACCGTCGTCATGCACATCACCGAGGGGGAGGGGGTGGGCTCCGTGGTGGAGACCCACGCCACCCCGATGGGGACCGACGACCGGGGGCGTCCGCGCACGGCGGTGACGGAGGCCGTCGTGGCGGCCTCGGACCGGCCGGGGTTCGCCTTCGTCCGCCGGGCCGCCCCGCTGCTGCGGCCGGTGGTGCGGACCGCGGCGGGGCGGCTCTGGCGGGACGACCTCGCGTACGCGGAGCGCCGGTGGGAGCTGCGGTCGTCGGGCCGGTTCCCGGGCTGACACCCGGCCCCGCTCGCCGGGGCGGGCGGGCGGTGGCCGGGCGCCCGTCCCGGCATGGTGGCCCAGTGCCGGGCACGGTCGTGGAGGAGTGGGGCGCGCCGCCTGCCGCCGGGGGCTGTGCCGGGTCGGCCGGGGAGTCGGCCCGGCGGGGGCCCCTGCCGGGCTTCGGGATCAGAAGGCGTACCGGACGGTGAGCCAGGGGGCGTGGCGCTGGATCGTGGCGCGCAGCGCGGCCACCGCCTCCGCCTTGACCCCGTTGCGGTAGCGGACGTTGAGGGCTCCGTTCTCGGAGCGCTTGGCCTGCTGGAGCTCAGGACGCCACAGCACCTCCTCGGCGCGGGGGTGCCAGCCGAGGTTGACCGCGTGCAGGTCCTGGTTGTGGGTCAGCATGATGACCTCGGCGGCGGCCTGCCGCTTCACCCGCTCCGGCAGGACGTCGTCGAGGTGCCGCAGGAGCTCTGCCCAGGCGTCCTGCCAGCCGGGGCGGACGACCACGGGCGAGAGGTTGAAGTGCACTTCGTAGCCGGCGTCCAGGAAGTCCGCGGCGGCGGCGATGCGTTCGGCGACGGGCGAGGTCCGCACGTCGAGGAGGCGTGCGTCGTCCGGTGGCATGAGGGAGAAGCGGATCCGCGTCCGTCCGCGCGGGTCGAGCACGAGCAGGTCGGGGTTGACGAACTTGGTGGCGAAGGACGCCTTGGCGGTGGGCCACCCGCGGAAGGCGCGCACGAGGTCGGCGGTGTTGTCGCAGATCAGGGCGTCCACCGAGCAGTCGCCGTTCTCGCCGATGTCGTACACCCAGGACCGGGCGTCGCACTGGTTCGGCTCGGGCTTGGGGCCCTGCTGGGCGATGTGGCGGGCGAGGTGGGCGATGATCCGGTCGATGTTGGTGAAGACGGTGATCGGGTTGGCGTAGCCCTTGCGGCGGGGCACGTAGCAGTAGGCGCAGGCCATCGCGCAGCCGTTGGAGGCGCCGGGGGCGATCCAGTCGGCGGACCGGCCGTTGGGGCGGGTGGTGAGGGTCTTCCTCTCCCCGAGGACGAGCGTCTCGCCCTTGATCCGGACCCAGCGGTCGACGTTGCCCTCGTTGCCGTGCAGGCCGGGAATGCGCCAGTGGGAGTCCACCGTGACCAGCCGGGCGTCCGGGAAGCGGCGCAGGACCTGCCGGCCCCGCGGGGAGGCCGCCGCGGCGGGTTCCGCGTGGATCTCCCGCACGGGCAGCAGCCGGCGTGCCGCCGCCGAGTCCCGGAAGAGCGGTCTGTCCCGCGCTGCGGTCGGCGGCGCCCCGGTGTCGAGGGCGTCCAGGCCGAACAGCGCGCCGGAGTCGTCGTCCGGCCCGGTGGGCGGGAGGTGCATGGGCGCTCCACTACGGGTGGTACGGGGTGCCGGAAGGCACCCCGTACCACCTTACGGGCCCGCTCCTGGGCACGGCGGGGCGCCGCACGACGGCTCCGGCGGGGCGGGTGGGCCGGCCGGGGCGGCGGGCCGCGACGTGTGGCGGTCGGCTCGCTGCGGGCGGACGCGCCTCCCTCACCGCCCGGCGCCGTCCACGGCCCCGGGGCCCGGGCTCGGCCTCGCCGAGGTGTCGGGGAGGGCGCCGCCCGGAGCACGGGGTGCCTCGCCTCCGCGTGGCGCGGCGGCGGACGGTACCGCGGAGGCCCGTGGCGGAGCACTGGAGGTCGGCGTCGGGGGCACGGGAGTGGTCGGCGGAGCGGTCGGGGCCGGCGGTGACAGCGGGGGCGCCGGCGAGGTCGGCGCCGCGGGCCCCGCGAGGTACAGGGGGACCGCGATCACGGCGGTGACCGCGCAGGTCGCCGCCACCCCCGCCGCGGCGCGCAGCGTGCGGCGGCGCGAGGCCGCACGGCGGATCTGCGCGTAGCGGCCCGGCGGTGGTGCCAGGTGCCCGGCGGGGGCGCGCAGGAGCACCGCGAGGGGGTCGTCGGGCGTGGGGCCGGGGACGTGCGCGTCGTCGTCAGGGCGTGGGGTCAAGGCTTCTCCTCAGGTGGGTGCGGAGCAGTTCGCGGGCCGCGTGGAGGTCGGCCTTGACGGTTCCTTCCTTGCGCCCGGTCAGCAGGGACACCTCCCGGATCGGCATGTCAGCGTAGTAGTGGAGGAGGATCGGCACGCGCAGTCGCTCCGGCAGGGACTGGACGAGCAGGCGCACCGACGGGTCGGCCTGCTCGTGGGGGCCGTGCGCCTCGGCTTCCGTGCGGACCCGGCGCATGGCCCGGCGCTCGCGTTCCCGCTTGCGCCAGTGGTCCCGTACGAGGTTGGCGGCGGTGACGTAGAGGAACCCGCGCGGCTCCTCCACGCGGCTCCAGCGGGCCCAGAGGCGGGTGAAGGACTCGGAGGCGATCTCGTGGGCGGTGCCGTCGTCGTCGACGAGACCGCGGCACCAGCCGGCCAGGCGCGGATACAGGGCGGCGAACAGCTCGGAGGCCGCCGCGTCTCGGGACTCTTTCAACGCTCTCCATGGTCGTGGGGGTCGCGTACGGGACGTTCGGGCTGCCGGGCCGCGCGGCGCGTTCCGCACGGCCCGGGCTAGGCCCGCCGCGCGGCACGGCCGCGTCAGAGCGGCCCAGGCCCGCCCGGGCCGCGGCGGGGCGTCAGGGGGCCGCCGTGGGGCCCGGTGCGGCGAAGACGATGACGTTGTCGCGGTAGTCGTCGCCCGTGCGGGGGCCGCCGCAGGTGACGAGCCGGAGCCGCGGCCCTTCGGTGTCGCCGTACACGGCGTCCGCGGGGAACCGCGCCTTGGCGACGGTCCGGACGGCGCCGACGGTGAACTCTGCCGTCCGGCCGTCCGCCGCGTGCGTCGTGATCCGGTCGCCCGGGCGCAGCCGGCCCAGGTGGCGGAACACCCCGTCCCCGTACGGGCCCACGGTGACGTGGCCGAGGATGACGGACGGGCCGGGCAGTCCCGGCGGTGGCGAGTGCCGGTACCAGCCCGCCTGGTCGTGCGGGGCGACCGGGGGCACCTCCACGGTGCCGTCGGGCGCGAGGCCGAGCCGCATGACGGGGGTGTCGACGCCGATCGCCGGGATCCGCAGCCGGACGGGGGACGAACGCCCGAGGAGGCGGCCAGCATCCTGCGGCGGTGGGAGCGGCGTGCCGCCGGGCCCCGTCCCCGCCGCCTCGTGGGCGCCTTCCGGTGCCCGCCGCGCGACGGGTTCCCTCCGGGCGGGGCCGTGCGCCGCGCAGCCGGTCGGGACCAGGGCCGCCACCACCGCGCAGAACGCGCGCCTGGAGTGCGGTGTCATGCTCCGCCGGCCCGTCGGCGCCGTACGACGAGGGCCGCCGCTCCGCCGGCGGCGAGCACCGCGGCCGCACCGCCGGCGAGCCCGCCCCGGTCCGCCCCGGGCGCCGGGACGGCCGCCGGCACTCCGGTGTCCGGTGCGCCGGACGGTACGACGGATACCTGGCCGCTGTCGGCGGCCCGGGGTGGAACGGCCGACGGCACCGAGGGGACGGGGGACGGGCCGCCGGTCGGCGCGGTGCGGGCGGCAGGGGCCGCGGAAGGGGCGGCGTCCATGTCGGGGACCGGTTCGGCGCGGGGTGTCGGGACGGCGGCGACCGAGGGGGCGGCGGCCGCACCGGGCACCGGGGACGGGGACGCCTCGTGGGCGGACGCGGGCGCGGCGGCCGCCAGCAGGGCGGTGCAGCCGAGGGCCGTGAGGCTGAGGACGGTACGGCGCATGGTGGTGGCTTCTCCTTCGTCGGCGGCCCGTGGCGGACCGGGTGACAGGTCGAGCGGAGAGACGACGCGAAGGCAGCGCGGGTTGTAAAGAGACGGCAAAGCCGCCGGTGCCGGCCGGTGGCGCGGGCCCCGCTCCTCCTGGGAGACCCACGGGTCCCGCCGAGGGGCCGGCCGGGGTCTGAACGGTGCCGGGTAGCCCGGCCCGCTCCCTGGCGGCGGGACTCCGACCGGGGGGCGGCGGCCCGTCCGAGGGGCGCAGTGCTGTGATGATCCGCACAGGTAGCCCTCCCGGGGCGTCGTAGGCCCGCCGCCGCCCCGGTCGTCTTCCGCCCTCACCGCCCGCACCGCTGACGGCGGTTCCCCGCCGGTCGGGCGGCGCCCGGGCCGCGGATCGCGCGACGGCTTCACCCCCGTGCCGTACGGCCCGGCGCAGCGGCGGACGGCGTCGGCGCGGAAGGACGAGTCACCGCGCCGCCCCGGGGTGGCGGACCGCCTCCCGTCCGTGTGCCGTGGGCGGGTCGGTACGGTGGGGGCAGGCCGCGGCGCCCGGGGCTGTGGGAAGGCCGGCGGAGGCGTCGGAGATCACCTCGGCGCGCTCCCCGCTAACGTGAGGGTATGAGTCATCCACATCCCGGCCTGAAGCCCGCACCGCCACTGCCCCGAGGAGGGCTCAGGGTCGTCGCCCTGGGCGGTCTGGGCGAGATCGGCCGCAACATGACGGTGTTCGAACATGCCGGCAAGCTGCTCGTCGTGGACTGCGGGGTGCTGTTCCCCGAGGAGACGCAGCCGGGCGTGGACGTGATCCTGCCGGACTTCACCTCCATCCGGGACCGGCTGGACGACATCGTGGCCGTGGTGCTGACCCACGGGCACGAGGACCACATCGGCGGTGTGCCGTACCTGCTGCGGGAGCGGCGGGACATCCCGGTCGTCGGGTCGAAGCTGACCCTGGCCTTCCTGGAGGCCAAGCTGAAGGAACACCGCATCCAGCCGCGGTCGGTGCGGGTGAAGGAAGGCGACCGGCGGAGGTTCGGGCCGTTCGAGTGCGAGTTCGTGGCGGTCAACCACTCGATCCCGGACGGGCTCGCGGTGGCGATCCGCACGGCGGCCGGCCTGGTGCTGCACACCGGCGACTTCAAGATGGACCAGTTCCCGCTCGACGACCGCATCACCGACCTGCGGGCCTTCGCGCGGCTCGGCGAGGAGGGCGTCGACCTGTTCCTCACGGACTCCACCAACGCGGAGGTCCCCGGCTTCACCACGTCCGAGCGCGAACTGAACCCGGCCATCGAGCAGGTGATGAGGACCTCCCCGCGGCGGGTCATCGTCTCCAGCTTCGCCAGTCACGTGCACCGCATCCAGCAGGTCCTCGACGCCGCCCACCAGTACGACCGCAAGGTCGCCTTCGTGGGCCGCTCGATGGTCCGCAACATGGGCATCGCCCGCGAACTGGGCTACCTGAACGTCCCGTCCGGCCTCGTGGTGGACGCGAAGGAGTTGGAGAAGCTCCCCGACCACCGGATCGCCCTGGTGTGCACCGGCTCCCAGGGCGAGCCGATGGCCGCGCTGTCCCGGATGGCGAACCGGGACCACGTGATCCGCATCGGCGAGGGCGACACCGTCCTGCTCGCCAGCTCCCTCATCCCCGGCAACGAGAGCGCCATCTACCGGGTGATCAACGGGCTGACCCGGTGGGGCGCCAACGTCGTCCACAAGGGCAACGCCAAGGTCCACGTGTCCGGACACGCCAGCGCCGGTGAGCTCGTCTACTGCTACAACATCGTCAAGCCCCGCAACGTCATGCCCGTGCACGGTGAGTGGAAGCACCTGCGGGCCAACGCCGACCTCGCCATCCGGACCGGCGTCGACCCCGACCGGGTCGTCATCGCCGAGGACGGCGTCGTCGTCGACCTGGTCGACGGCCGCGCCGCCATCACCGGCAAGGTGCCCGCCGGGTACGTCTACGTCGACGGCATGACGGTGGGCGGCGCCACCGAGGCGTCCCTGAAGGACCGCCGCACACTCTCCGAGGAGGGGGTCGTCACGGTCGTGGCGATCGTCGACGCCGACACCGGCGCGCTCGCCGAGCCGCCGGACTTCCTGGCCCGCGGGTTCGTCCACGACCAGGCCACCTTCGAGTCCGCCGTCCCGGTCATCGAGAAGACGCTGGCGGCAGCGGCGGAGGAAGGCATCGGGGACGCGCACCAGCTGGAGCAGCTCATCGCGCGGTCCGTCGCGAACTGGGCCTTCCGCACCTACCGCCGCAAGCCCCTGATCATCCCCGTCATCATCGACGCCTGACGGCTCGGGCCGATCGGCCCGTACCCCTCCCCCACCCCACCACGGCGGCCCCGGGTGCGCGCACCCGCCCGTCCGGCGACACGACAGAGGCGGAACCCGGATGAGCAGCCGCTTCCAGGAGATCGACTGGCGTCCGACGCCCCTCGGCGACCTCAGTCTGCGGCGCCGGCGGGACCCGGCGTCCGGGGCCGACGTCCACGAGGTGAAACTCGGCGACGCGTTCCTGATGTCCAGCCTGTTCACGGCCGGCGAGACGGCGCTCGCCCGACTCGCCCTGGCGTGGCTGCCGGACGGCGCGTCGGGCCCCGCCGGGCGGGACTCCGCCGTCGCGCGGCCCGGCGCCCGGCTGGACGTCGCCGTGGGCGGGCTCGGCCTCGGGTACACCGCCCGCGCCGCGCTGGACGACCCCCGGGTCCGCTCGCTGACCGTCGTGGAGGCGCTCGCCGAGGTGATCGACTGGCACCGGCGCGGGCTGGTCCCGCTCGGGGCGGGCCTGGCCTCCGACGCCCGCTGCCGGTTCGTGCACGGTGACTTCTTCGCCCTGGCGGCGGAACCCGGCGGCTTCGACCCGCGGACGCCGGGCCGCCGCTTCCACGCCGTCCTGCTGGACGTCGACCACTCACCGCGCCACGTGCTGCACCCCCGGCACGCCGCGCTGTACGAGCCCGCGGGGCTCCGCGCCCTCACCGAGCGCCTCCACCCCGGCGGGGTCTTCGCCCTGTGGTCGAACGACCCGCCGGACGACGCGTTCACCGCCTCCCTCGCCGGGGTCTTCGCGGAGGCGGCGGCCACAGTCGTCGACTTCCCGAACCCCGTCCAGGGCGGCACGTCGGCGAACACCGTCTACCTGGCCCGCACCCGCGCGGGGGCCGGGCCGTCCTGAGCGCGCGTCACGCCGGACGCGGCCGGCGACTCGGGCAGTGACCGGCACGGGGCTTGGCCCCTGCCCGCACGGTGCTCCGCCCCGGCCCGGCACCCGCGGGGCCCCGCCGCCGGCTCTCCCCCGGCGACCCTGCGGACACCTGCTCCGCCAGCGGCGTGATCGCCCGGCCGGCCCGGTCACCCGGCCAGCCGGTCAGCCGGTCAGCGACGCCAGCACGTCCAGGGCCCGGGGCGCGTCGTCGTACGGCACGAAGAGGTGGTCGTGGTGGAGACCGGCGACGACGTTGCAGCTGAGCCCGGCCGTGGCGAGCGCCGTGGCGAAGGCCGCGGTCAGGCCCACCGCGTCCAGGGCGGAGTGCACCCGCAGGGTGATCCACGCGGCCACGTAGTCGTAGGCCAGGCCCTCGCGGTCGGCGTCCTCACGGGGCACGACGAGGGTCAGTCCCTCGTCCTCCAGGACCGTGGCGACCGGTCGCACGCCCGTCGGGACGGCGCCGGCCGGGGCCAGCGTGAACACGTACTGCCCGTCGTTGAGCCGGGGGCTCATCGAAGCGAGCAGGGCACGGAGGTTCTTCTCTCCTGACACGGTGCCTCCTGGGGGCGTCGGTGTGCCGGTGCCGTCGGTCGACCGCGGAGCGAGGGCGCCCGCAGGCATCTTCCCGCGCGTGGACCCGGCGCATGGCCCTCCACCGATCGAAGCGGACATCGGCATCCTCCTGCGCGCGGGCCCGGTGCCCCTCCGCAAGGAGCGGAAGCGCCCTCAGGTCTTCGCCGCGGGCATGCGGTCCGCAGGTGTCGCAGCCGAGGGCGCGAAGCGGCGCGGCGGCGGCAGGGCACGTGCCGGGCCAAGGACATCCCGTAGCAGCCCGCGTCCGTGAAGGGAAGGACACCGGTGCTGGAGAGCGCCGGGGTGCCGTCGGACGCGTGGTGCGGGTGAGATCCCGTCTCGGCGTGGTCGGTGCACCCGTGCCGTCAGCGGTCGTCCACCCCCGACGCGTGCCGGACGGTCCCCGACCGTGTCCCGCAAGAACGGTCAAGGGGCCGTTCCAGATTCCTCTGAAACGGCCCCTGACCTGCGACTCTTTCGAGTCGGGACGACAGGATTTGAACCTGCGACCCCTTGACCCCCAGTCAAGTGCGCTACCAAGCTGCGCCACGTCCCGTTGCCCGTCTGACCTGGGGTTTCCCCAGGCCCGGCGTGCACGAGAACAATACCGCACTCCGAGTGGTGATCACGAACCGCTTACCGGCCGGTCCGGGTCCCGTGTCAGACGGCCGGGGGCGTGCCGTCCTCGTGGCGGTGGATCTGCTCCACCAGCTCCGCCGCCATGGCCTTGATCGTGTCCAGTCCGGCCCGCCCCCAGGGGCGGGGCCGGGTGTCCGCCACGCAGACCGTGCCGAGCACCGTGCCCGTGCGGTCGATCAGCGGTGCGCCGAGGTACGAGCGGATGCCGATCTCGTCGACGACGGGGTTCCCGGCGAACCGCGGGTAGTCGCAGACGTCCTCCAGGACGAGCGCCTTGCGGCGGACCACCACGTGGGGGCAGTAGCCGTGGTCGCGGGCCAGGGAGCGGGGCAGGCCGCCGCCCGCGGTCGCGGAGCGGGGGCCGGTGTACGTGCCGGTGAAGGAGCCGGCCGGGGTGTGGAGGCCCGCGAAGAACTGCCGGGTCTCGTCGATGAAGTTGACCATCCCGTACGGCGCCTGGGTGACCTCGGTGAGTCGCCGCGCGAACGCGTCGAAGGCCGGGTCGGGGCGCTGCCCGAGGCCGAGTCGGCGCAGCCGCTGCGCGCGGCGGGGTGCCTCCTCGTCGTAGGGGGTCAGGCGCAGGTGCGCCGCGGGGTGGTGGGTCATCACGGTGCTCCGTAGCTGGGTGCCGGGGCGGGGGCGGGGTGCGTGACGAGCAGGTACCGGACCAGGGTGACCAGGGTCCGGATGCCTGACCCGGTGTTCCTGGCGTCGCACAGCACGACGGGGACCTCCGGGGCGAGGCCGAGGGCGGCGCGCACCTCGTCGGGGTCGTAGTGGTGGGAGCCGTCGAACTCGTTCACGGCCACGGCGAACCGGATGCCGCGCCCTTCGAAGAAGTCGACGGCGGAGAAGGAGTCCTGGAGGCGCCGGGTGTCGGCGAGGACGACCGCGCCGAGCGCCCCTTCGGAGAGCTCGTCCCAGAGGAACCAGAAGCGCTCCTGCCCGGGCGTGCCGAACAGGTACAGCACGTGCCGCCGGTCGAGGGTGATCCTGCCGAAGTCCATGGCGACGGTGGTCGTCGCCTTGGACTCGACACCGTCCAGGCTGTCGGTGCCGGCGCCGGCCTGGGTGAGCAGTTCCTCCGTGCTGAGCGGCGGGATCTCGCTCACCGCGCCGACGAACGTCGTCTTGCCCGCGCCGAAGCCGCCCGCGACGAGGATCTTGACGGCGGTGGGGAAGGCGTCGCCGCCGTCGTCCCGGCGGTCAGAGCCGTCGTCGTAGGCCATCGAGCACTGCCTCCAGCAGGGAACGGTCGGTGCGGTGGGCGTGGTGGCGGGGGGCGCGCGCCGTCAGGGCGCCGCAGTCCACGAGGTCCGACAGGAGGACCTTGGTGATGACGGCGGGCAGCCTGAGGTGGGCGGCGACCTCGGCCACGGAGGTCGGTCCGCCGCACAGCCCGAGGGCGGTCGCGTGCTCGGGCCCGAGGGGCGAAGCCGGCAGCCGCCCGGTCGCCCGCACGAGGGAGAGCAGGTCCAGCGCTGTCGAGGGCCGGGTGCGGCCGGCGCTCACGGTGTAGGGGCGCACGAGGCGGCCGGCCGCGTCGTCGAGCCAGGGGCCCTCCTGCCGGGGCAGCACGTTCAGTGCCCCGGGGTGCCCGGCGCGGCGGCGGCCCGCCGCGGCGGGGTGGTGAGGTAGGGCCGGACGCTCTTGACCAGCATGGTCATCTCGTAGCCGAGGATGGCCGTGTCCGTCTCGCGGCCCGCGATGACGGCGAGGCAGGAACCGGAGCCGGCGGCGGCGACGAACAGCAGGGTCGCGTCGAGTTCCACGACGACCTGGCGGACGTCTTCGCCGTCACCGAAGCGGCTGCCCGCGCTGCGGCCCAGCGAGTGGAGCCCGGAGGCGAGGGCCGCCAGGTGGTCGGCGCTGTCGGTGTCCAGGCCGTGGACCGACTTGACGAGGCCGTCGGAGGAGAGCAGGACCGCACTGCGGGCGTGCGGGACGCGCCGGACCAGTCCGTCCAGCAGCCAGTCGAGGTCGGGGGCGTTGCCGGTCTGCACATCGGTCGTCATGGTGCGTCACTCCTCGTGTGTGTCGTCGTGTCGCCACGGCGCGGTGCCGGTCCCGGGCGGGGCGCCGGGCCCTGCGGGCAGGTCGGCGGCGGGCATCGACTCCGCGAGGGCGATGCCCCGCTGGAAGGCCGCCATGAGTCCGGGGTCGTGCAGGGCCTCGTCGCCGTGCGCCGGGTCTCGCACCGGAGGCCGGGCGGGGCCGCCGCGCAGTTGGGGCGCCAGGTGCTCCTGCGCGCGGCGCTTGGGGAGCAGGGGCCGGGCCTCGGGCCCGCTGCCGCCCCTCCGTGCGTGGCGGGGGTGCGGCGGTCCGGCCCCCTGGCCGCCCGGGCGGTGCTCCGGTCCGTCGACGTGGTCGTCCGCGGGGTACGGCCCGTCCTCCGCGGGGGGCGGCCAGGCGTGGCCGACGGCGTGGTCCGGGGGGTACGGCCCCCCTGCCCCCGCCAGGAGGTCCGCGCCGCACGGATCGGGTTGCCCGGCCCGGTGGCCTCCGGAGGGGTGGGGCCCCGCCGCCACGGTCGAGTGCGGCGCGGGCCGTCCGGTCCACTGGTCCGCCGCGTACGGCTCCGGCGCCTCCGTCCACGCGTGCGGCTGCAGGGGCCGCGGCGCGGGCTGGACGTTCCCGCCCGGCCACGTGGTGGGCTCGTAGGGGACGGCTTGGGGCGGTGTCCGGCGGTCGGGCGCGGTCGCCGGGTGCGGGATGCCCGGCGGGGTCGCGGCGGCGGGCGCCGGACCGGGGGCGGTGGGGCCGGGCGGCGGGGACGCGGCGGCCGGCGCGGCGTGGCGGGGACCTGCG
>NZ_MKXB01000228.1 GCF_001865245.1 Streptomyces sp. CC53
CGGGCGGGCCGGGCCGGGGGCTCCGCGGGGCCGGGCCCGGACCGGGACGGCCTGCGCCCCGGCCCAAGCCCCGCGGCCGCCGCGCGGCACGCCCGCGGCGCGTCAGGCGCCGGCGCAGAGCCGGGCGGTGTGCACGGTCACGGCCGCGACGTAGAAGGCGTCGGGCCGCCACAGGATGCTCGTGCAGGCGTCCCCGTCGAGGAGTTGCTCCACCGTCAGCCGGTCCGCGAGGTCGAGCCGGTCGCCGAGGGCGCCGAGGAGCCGGCTGAGCCGGGCGTGCAGGTGCCGGCGCGCGGGCAGGTCCAGCGGGGCCGGCAGGTCGATCAGGAACGTGCGGGTGCCGGTGGGCACGAGTCCCGCGCAGGCCAGCAGCGCCGGCCAGTCGTCGACCACGGAGGTGGCGCCGGGGAGGCGGGCGCGCAGGGCGGCAGCGTGGTCCTCCGACGCGGCGTCGAGGCGCGCCTGGAGGCCGGGGCGCCCGAGGCCGATGTCCCGCGGCAGGAAGCGCGGCGGCAGCACCGGGTCGGCGACGGCGAGGAGACCGCCCGGCCGCAGCACGGCGGCCAGCGCCTTGAGAGCCGCCTGCTGGTCGCCGAGCCGGGGCACGGCGTCACCGGTCCAGATCACGTCGGCCGGGCCCAGCCGGTCGTAGCCGCCGGGCAGTTCCGCCCGGCGCGTGGTGATCCGCGCCCCCACGCCGTGCTCGCCGGCGCGGTGGAGGGTGCGCGCGAGCAGCCCCGGCGACTCGTCGACGGCGACGACCTCCGCGCGGGGGAACGCGCGGGCCAGCGCACAGGAGGCCGCCCCCGGCCCGCAGCCCGCGTCCAGCACGCGGCGGACCGCCGCGGCGCCCCGCTCGTCCGGGCCGAGCAGCTCCGCCAGCCAGCGGGCCGCCTCTCCCAGGAATCCGGTGTGCAGCTCGGCCTCTTGCTCCAGTTCGGCGCCGAGGGCGTCCCGGCCCGGGTCCTCGGTGCGATGTGCGGTCATACGCTCACCTCCGGCCGCCAGGATGGGGAGCCCCCGCGTGCCGGGCAATTCTTGTTGCCGTTCCCGGGACCCGCCCGCCACCGGGCGCCCCGGGACCCCGCCGGGACCGCGTCGGGTCCCGTGCGGCTCCCGGCCCCGGCGTGGTCACCGCGCCGTGGGCGCGGCGCGGCCGGGGGCCGGGTGGAGGAGGTCGCGGCTGAAGGCGGCCAGCACCTCCCGGGCCGCGGTGCGCGGGAAGTCGTTGCCGCCCGGGAACACGTCGACGCGCAGGGACCGTCGGGTGCAGCCCCGCCACGCGGCGAGACCGGCGGCGGTGACGGAGCGGTCGTCCCGGCCGGCCATCGCCGTGACCGGGCAGTGCACCACGTGCCGGGGATCGCGCACGTACGACTCCGCGACGGCCAGGTCCGCCCGGAGCACCGGCGGCAGCACGCCCGGCCGCGGCCCGCGCGCGGTGCCCGCCGGCGACCGGTCCCGCCCGGCGGCCCGCCGCGGCTCGGCGCCCGGCGGCCCGCCGCGCCGCGCCGCGCCGTCCCGGAGGCGGGGCGCGCCGCGGCCCGACACGTACAGCCGCTCGGCGACCGCGTCGTGCTCCCACTCCAGCCGCGCCGCGACCTCGTAGGCGAGCAGGGCGCCGAAACCGTGGCCGTACAGCGCGAACGGCCGGTCGCCCATGCGGGCCACGTACGGCAGGACCTCGTCCAGCACCTCGCCCATGCGGCGGCACGGGCGGGCGCGGGGATGGCGGCCGCGGCCGGGCAGCTCGACGGGGGTGACCACCACCGCCGGGCCCAGCGCGTCGGTCCACGGCAGGTACACCGCCGCGGACGCCCCGGCGTACGGGAAGCAGAACAGGCGTACGGACGGGACGGTCCTCACCGCGCCCCCCGCAGCAGGCGGCGGTACGCGTCGGCGGCGTCCGCCATCAGGCGGAGCCCGGCCCGCCGGTCCAGCACCGGGCGGGCGTACCGCCACGCGAAGGTCCACGTGCGGTCGTCGCGCCGGATGAGCGTGGCCCGCACCAGCGGCGCCCGGTCGAGCGGCAGCCCCCGGGCGCGTTCCTCCGCCAACCGCTCCTCCAGCCTGGCGTCCTGCACCTCGGCCCGGGTGGCCCGCCAGTCGGCGACCTGGAGGCGGAAGGGGGCCGCGGGCCGCAGCGTGCGGCGCATCCCGCCGTCCGGCAGCCGCCGGAACACGGTGCGGCACAGCGCGGTCGGCTCCAGGACCGCCTGCCACGCCTGTTCGTACACGTACGGCAGGACACCGGTCAGCCTGACCACGAAGGTCTCGGTGCGGCCGCCCGGCAGCACCTCCCCGACCCGGTACGGCCGGGCCGGTCGCAGTCGCTCACTGGTCGCGGACACGCGGACACCGCTCCTTCCATCGGATTTCCGCCAACAGGGCGGCGGCGCACGGCAGGGGCGCGCGGTGACGGCATTCCTGGCGGTCATCCGGTCACCGCCGGAAAGCCGAGTCGAACGTACCTGTGTGGTGCTCACCTACTTCAATACGGGACCACCGAAGCACTGGCCGAAGAAACACGTCCCGGAACGGATCAAAGGGCGACGGCGTACAAATCCGGTGGCGTGTCGTGTAGCGTCGGCTCGCGCCACCGGTGTACGCCGTCCACTGGTGTTCGGGGGGTCGGAGAGGGGGGATCGCCGACATGCCTCCCGGTTCTTCCGGAGAATTCCCCGCTGCCGTGGCGGCGACGTCCCCGCCGTGATCTCGACACGGCCCCGGCGGTGCCGGACCGTCGCACCCGGGCACGGCCGCCTCCGCCACCGATGAGACGACGCCGGGTCCGTTCCCCGTCAGCCAGGTCGTTCCGCTGTTCAGCCAGGAGGTGTGGGGCCGGTGCCCCGGGAACTGTACGGCAGAAGCGAAGAATCGAAGATCATCACCGACATGCTCGACTCCGCGGGAGAGGGCGCCGGCGCCGTCGCGCTGGTGGAGGGCATCATCGGGACCGGGAAGACGTCGCTCCTCCGCTGGGCCGAGGAGACCGCCAGGGAGCGCGGCATGCTCGCGCTCTCCGCCACGGCCACCGCGACCGAACAGCGCTTCCCCCTGGGGATCGTGCACCAGCTGCTGAGCCGCCTGCCGGAGGCGGCCGACGACGCCGACGGGTGGACGCGGGCCTTGTCACCCGCGGACCCCGACTACCCGCTGCTCGCCGGCCTCTGCGCGTGCGTCAGCAGGGCGGCGCGGCGTACGCCCCTGCTGCTCACGGTCGACGGCATCCACCACGCCGACCCGCAGTCCCTGTTGTGGCTGGGCTTCCTCAGCCGCCGCCTGGAGAGCCTCCCGCTGGTGCTGCTGGCCAGCAAGCGCTGCGGTGAACCGGCCAGCGACCGGCACCTCCTCGTCGAGTTCATGGAGGGCGTCCGGCCCGACCGCCACATCCACCTGCACGACCTGAGCCCGAGCGCCGCACTCGACCTCGCCGCGGCACTCGGCGGCCGCGGCCCCGGTTCCGTGGACGCCCTGATCGCCGGCAGCGGCGGCAACCCGTACCTGCTGACGGAGCAGATCCGCACGGCCCCCGGCCTGGGCGGCCCCCACCCGCGGCCCGCGGGGAACGAGGGACCCGCGGGAGGGACGGGGACCGTAGTACGGACAGGACGGGCGGGAGTCACCGAAGTCGCCGGGGCCCCCGGGACCGCCGGAAGCCCCGGCCTCACCGGACGTTCCGCCGGCGCGGCCGAGGTCACCGGACACCCTTGGGGCGCCGTCGGCCCCGGGACGGCCGGCAGCACCCTGTACCCCGGCGCCACCGCGGGGCCGGGAGCCGCGGCTTCCCTCGCGGGGGCCCGCTCCCCGTACGGGTGGGAGGCCGGCGGGCGCACCCCCGACCCGTACGCGGACCGGCTCGACGAACGGCTGCGCCTGCAGGCCGTCAAGGAACGCGTCCTCTGCATGCTCAGGCGCCTCGACCCGCACGGTCTGCGCGTCGCCCGCGCCGTCAGCATCCTCGGCGCGCCCGTCGACGCCACCCTTCTCGCCGACCTGTGCGGCCTGTCCGCCGAGGACCTCTGCCGCTGCCTGACCCGGCTGACCGAGTCGGGCCTGCTGCGCTCCGCCGACCTGACGTTCCGCCACCCCGTCCTCGCCGGACTCCTCTACCAGGACGTCCCCTGCGCGGAACGCGCCGAACTGCACCGCCTCGCCGCCCGCTGCCTGCGGCACCGCGGCGGCCCGCCCGAGGAGACCGCCCACCACCTGCTGCGCGCCCACCGCCTCGACGAACCGTGGATGGTCCGGATGCTGCTGGACGCGGCCCGCCGCACCGTCGCGCGGGACCCCGCCACGGCCCGCCGCCTCGTGGAGAAGGCCGTCCTGCACGGCATCCCGCAGGAACTCGCCCCGCACGCCGAGGACCTGCGCATCCAGGCCCTCACGGGACTCGACCTGCCCGCGTCCGCCCACGCCCTCACCATGCACGCCGCCCTCGCCACGGGCCCCGGGGAACGCGCCCGCCAGGCCCTGCGGCTCGCCGACACCCTGCTCCGCCTCGACCAGCCGGCCAGAGCACGCCAGACCCTGGAGCAGGCCAGCCGGGAGATCGGGCCGCAGCCCGCCGGGTCCGCCACCGCGACGCACCTGCGGCACGCCCTCACCCACGTGCGGCTCCACGAGGGCACCTACCGCCCCGCGCCGGGGGACGAAGACCGGCTGGACGCGGTGCTGCTGCTGCGGACCGGCACCGGCGACCGCGCGGCGGCGGTCCGGCGGATCGCCCGGCGGGTCCTGGCCGCGCCCCGCGTCCCCTACGGCTCCCCGTGCTGGTACCACGCGCTGCTCGGACTGCTGTGGGCGGGCGACGCCGACGAGGCCCGGCGCCACCTGGACACCGAAGTGGGGCTCGCCCGCACCGAGGGCGCCGCCCCCCGCACCGCCGAGGCGCTCGCCGTCCGCGGCCTGGTCCACCTGCACCTCGGTGTCCCCGCGGCGGCCGAGGAGGACGCAGGCCAGGCACTCGACCGGCTCGGCCGGATCGGTGCCGACCACTGCCACGCCGGGGCGCTCGCCCGCAGTGTGCTCATCGACGCGGCCCTGGAGCGGGACGACATGGCGGGGGCCTGCGCCCTCCTCGACACCGCCCCGCCCCTGCCCGGGGACCAGCCCCTCACCTGGTGGCGGCTCCATCTGCTGCTCAGCGCCGGCCGCGCCCTGGGCCGGCTGGGGCAGGCGCAGCGCGGTCTCGCCGTGCTCGCCCACTGCGAGCAGGAACTCACCCGCCGCGGCGTCACCAACCCGGCCGTCCTGCCCTGGCGTTCCACCCGGTCCGCACTGCACCTGGCCCTCGGCGACCCCGGCACCGCCCGCCGGCTCGCCCGGCGCGAAGTCGAACTGGCCCGCCGCTGGGCCGCGCCCCACGCCCTGGGACGCGCCCTGGTGGCGCTGGTGGACGCCTCCTCCGGGCGCGAGGCGCTGCAAGCCGCGGACCGGGCGGTGGAACTGCTGGAGGGAGGGGCCGCACCGCTGCTGTTCGCGCACGCCCTGTGCGCGGCGGGCCGCGCCCACCGGCAGGGCGGCAACACGGGCCGCGCCCGGGAACTGCTGCGCCGCGCCAACGAGGTCGGCATCTCGCTGGGCGCCGACGGGCTGGTGGAGGCGGTGCAGCGGGAACTCCGGGCGGCCGGCGGCCGGCCCGATCCCCGCAAGGCGTCCACGGAGTCCCTGCTCACTCCCACCGAGCGGCAGGTCTCCGAGCTCGCCTCCCGCGGGATGAGCAACCGCAGCATCGCCGGGCTGCTGAAGGTGAGCCTGCGGAACGTCGAGTCCCATCTCACCCATTCCTACCGGAAGTTGCGGATCAGCGGGCGCCACGAGCTGACCAGGTTCTTCCCGCCCGACGAGGACTACGCCGCCGACCCGCTGCACCTGCGCACGCGGGCGGTGGCTCCGCTGCCCCGGTTGCGGACCGGGTGAGCCCCGACCGCCCGCCGGCGGGCAGGCCGCCCGGGCCCGTACGGGGCCGCGTGGGGCGGTAGGGGGTCGGGCCGGGGACGGTGCGGGACCGTCGTGCCCGCCCCGGCGGGAGGCGCGCAGGGCGCGGCGGCCCGCCGGCCTGCTGCGGGGCCCGGCCGCTCGTCCTTGCCGTGCGGCCGGGCCCCGCCCTAGGTTGATCGCAGGTCTGTTCGACAGTGGGGGAGGGGTGGCGTGCTCGACGGGGTCGTGGCACCTCCCGTGTGCGTCGCCGAGTCCTTCGAGGACCCGCCCGGCCTGACGCTGCTCGGTTCGGAGCCGCAGGAGATCAGCCGCGCGGTGCCGCAGCGGCAGCGGGAGTTCACCACCACCCGCTGGTGCGCCCGCAGGGCCCTGTCCGGGCTGGGGTTCGGGCCGGTGCCCATCCCGAGGGGCCGGCGCGGCGCGCCGCACTGGCCCGAGGGGGTCGTGGGCAGCCTGACCCACTGCGCGGGCTACCGCGCCGCCGCCGTGGCCAGGGCCGACGAGGTGCTGTCCCTCGGCATCGACGCCGAACCCCACGCGCCGCTGCCCGACCACGTCCTCGGGTCCGTCTCCCTGCCCGAGGAGCGCCGGCGTCTCACCGGCCTGGCGGCCGACCGCCCGGGGGTGCACTGGGACCGGCTGCTGTTCAGTATGAAGGAGTCGGTCTACAAGACCTGGTTCCCGCTGGCCGGCTGCTGGCTCGACTTCGACGAGGCCGACATCACGATCGGCCCGGACGGCACGTTCCGGGCCGACCTGCTCGCGGCGCACCCCCGGGTGCCGGCCGACGGCCTCACCGGGAGGTGGCGGGTGGACCGCGGCCTCCTCGTCACCGCCGTCGTCCTCCCCCGCTGACCAGCCCGCAGGGAGAGCGGTCGTCCGGGGGCGCGGCCGGGGACCAGCGCCGGACCCGCACGGCCACCACCGGGACAGCCCGGCCGCCACGCGGCCGGGCTGCTGCGGCGCAAGGAGCCCCGTGCCCCACCCACGCCACGTGTGACCCGCCCAGAACGCGCCCGACCGGTCACGGGCGGGCACGTGCGTCGAGATCAGCGCACGGTCCCCCTGAGAGGCACCCTGTCCTCATCCACCGGCCCGCGGAAGGCGGACGACCGCGCGCGCCACCCCCAGCAGTCGCCCCCGTCCCGGTGCCGGGGCGGTAGCCGGCCCGCCCCCGCAGCGGAGCGACGCACCCCGCCGGGTCGCCACCCGCGGTGAGGGGCGCCGCGCACCATCGCCCCCACCGGTCACCCGTGTCCCACACCGGAAGCGGTCCCGTCCCGCGCCCCGAAGCGCCGGCCCGGTGACGCTCCCGGGCGCCCTCCGCAGCGGGGCTCAGCGGTGGCGGACCGGCCGCAGCCGCTCCGGGACCGACAGCTCCCGCAGCAGGGCGATCACCTCGTCGTCCGTGGTCTGCGTGAAGTCCTCGTACCACCTGCCCACGGCCCGGAAGTCGTCCGGCTGCAGCAGACACACCACCTCGTCGACCTCACGGCGCAGCTCCGCGGCGGCCCGGTGGTCGCCCACCGGCACGGCGAGCACCAGGCCGGCGGGCCCCTCGCCCCTGATCAGCCGGATCGCCGCGCGCGCCGTGACGCCCGTCGCGAGACCGTCGTCGACCAGGACCACCGTGCGGTCGCGCAGGTCGGGCCGCGGGGCGTGCCCGCGGTAGAGGTCCTCGCGCCGGTGCAGCTCCGTGCGCTCCCGGGCCACCGACGCGCCCAGCTCGTCCGGCGTCATGCCGAGCATGGCCAGTGCTCGTTCGTCGTAGACCGGCGGCGCCTCGCCCGCGATCGCCCCGATCCCGACCTCCGGTCGGCCCGGCAGCCCGATCTTGCGGGCCACGAGCACGTCGAGCGGCGCGTGCAGGGCGCGGGCCACCGCCGCCGCCACCGGGACCCCGCCGCGCGGCAGGGCCAGGACGACCGGGTCGAACCACTCGCGTTCCGCCGCCGTCTCCCGCAGGCGCGCAGCGAGCCGCAGCCCCGCGTCGCGGCGGTCCTGGAACCATACGTCCACCGTCACCACCAGCTTCCTCTCCCCACCGACCGGCTCAGGGGCCAGGTCGACCGGGTCCCTTCCTCACGCCCGTGTCGCCCGTACCGGGCTCGGCGAGCGGTGCCGGCGCCGTCGTGCGGTCCCGGTGCGCGGAGGCGGTCGTACCGTTCCGCCGACGCTGTCGGCCCGTAGTGCACCCGGGCCCCGCGCCCCGGGCAGGGTGCGGCGCGGGTGGTCCCGCTCCCGTCACTCTGGTCGGCGGTCGGGCCGCCGGCGTCCGAGAGGAGAAGCGCAGTACCGCTCGGGACCGCCCCCTCCCGGGGACGAGGGCCGTGCGGCTCCCCGCACCACGGGCCCCGGTGGCGCCGCCGACCGCGGCACGGCTCACCGTTCCGCGTCCCCGGCCGTGAACGCGTCGTCGCCCGGCCGCAGGAACCAGTCCCGCGCCGCGCGCGCCACGTGCTCCAGCGCACCCGGCTCTTCGAACAGGTGACCGGCTCCGGGTACGACCTCCACGTGACAGGGCACCCTCAACCGCTCGGCCGCCTCCCGGTTGAGCCGCAGCACCTCCGGGTCCTCACCGCCGACGACCAGCAGCACCGGTGCCGCCACCCGCGCCAGCGCCTCGCCCGTCAGGTCGGGCCGCCCCCCGCGGCAGACCACCGACTGCACCCGGACGGGGCGGTCGGCGGCAGCGCGGAGTGCCGCCGCCGCACCGGTGCTGGCCCCGAAGAGGCCGACCGGGGCGCGGCGTGTGGCCGGCTCGTCGGCGAGCCAGTCCACCGCGGCGATCACCCGTTCGCTCAGCAGGTCGATGTCGAAACGGTGCTCAGCCGTCAGCAGGTCGCGGCGCTCCTCCCGCTCCGTGAGCAGGTCGAGCAGCAGGGTGCCGAGGCCCGACTCCTGGAGGGCTGCGGCCACCGCCCGGTTGCGCGGGCTGCGCCGCGAGCTGCCGCTGCCGTGGGCGAAGACCACCAGGGCCCGGCCCTCCGCGGGCAGTGCGAGGTCCGCGTGGAGGGGGGAACCGTCCCTGGCGGGAAGGACCACCTCTTCGAGGATCACAGCGCGTCTCCCTCCTGCACCCTCCCCCTTCTCCGTTGCCGGCCCGCTCGTCGCCCGCCCCGCCGCCTCGGGTCACGGGTGCCCGCGTGCGGCGGTCCAAACGCGGGCCCGGCGCCTGAGCCGGCCGCACCGCTGCGTGAGACGCGGAGACCCCGGTGGACTCGGCGCCCGGGCGCCTGCGCGGAGGCGGTGCGCGCGTCGCGATCGGGGTGCACGGGG
>NZ_MKXB01000229.1 GCF_001865245.1 Streptomyces sp. CC53
GCCCCGGGGCGGCCCCGAGGGCCGCGGGCGGCGGACCGTGCTGTCTCCGGCAGCGGGGCCGGGCGGCCTACCGCCCCGGGGCCGCCCGGGCGCGCAGGCACGGCGCCCGGGTCTGGGGTGGGTCAGGCGTAGGCGGCCGCGGGCCGGACGCCGACGCCGGCCCCCACGCGGCCGACGCGAAGGCCGGCGCGGGGGCGGCGCGGGGGCGAGGGACGCCGCGGGGCAGGGGCGGGCACGACGCGAAGGCCACCAAGGAGGCAGGGCGCGCACGGAAGCGAAGCCGGTGCCCAGGCGGCGGCCGCAGGCTCTCACGGGGAGGGGGAGGCGGGGGCCCGCATGGCGGGCGAGCCGCTCCGGGGCCGGTGCACCCGGGCACCCGGCGCCGCCCCGTGCCCCACCGCGGCTCAGGCCTCGCGGGCGCCCTCGTACATCTCCTCGATCAGGGCCTTGTACTCCCGCTCCACGACCGGCCGCTTCAGCTTCAGGCTCGGGGTGAGCTCGCCGTGCTCGACGTCGAGGTCGCGCGGAAGGAGCCGGAACTTCTTGATCGTCTGCCAGCGCTGCAGGTTGCCGTTGAGCCGGTCCACGTACCCCTGCACCATGTCCTTCACCTGCTGGGTCGCGACGAGCTCGGCGTAGGGCCTGCCGCCGAGCCCGTGCTCGGTTGCCCAGCCCGTCAGCGCGGCCTCGTCGAGCGCGATGAGGGCGGTGCAGTAGTTCCGGTCGGCGCCGAGGACGACGATGTTGGAGACGAAGGGGCAGACCGCCTTGAACGAGCCCTCGATCTCGGTCGGCGCGACGTACTTGCCGCCGGAGGTCTTGAACAGGTCCTTCTTGCGGTCGGTGATCCTGAGGTAGCCGTCGGCGGACAGCTCGCCGATGTCACCCGTGTGGAACCAGCCGTCCGGCTCCAGCACCTCCGCCGTCTTCTCCGGCAGCTTGTGGTAGCCCTGCATGATGCCGGGGCCGCGCAGCAGGACCTCGCCGTCGTCGGCGATGCGGACCTCGCACCCCGGCAGCGGCTTGCCGACGGTGCCGGTGCGGTACGCCTCGCCCGGGTTGACGAAGCTGGCGGCACTGGACTCGGTGAGGCCGTAGCCCTCCAGGATGTGGATGCCGGCTCCGGAGAAGAAGTACCCGATCTCCGGCGCCAGCGCGACGGAGCCGGAGATGGCGGCGCGCAGCCGCCCGCCGAAGGCCTCGCGCAGCTTGGAGTAGACGAGGGCGTCGGCGACCTTGTGCTTGGCGGTGAGGGCGAAGGGGGCCGTCGCCTTGCCGGTGCGGCGGTAGCTGTCCTGGGTGGCCTTGGCGTACTCGCGGGCGACGCCCGCGGCCCACTGGAAGATCTTGTACTTGGCGGGACCGCCGGCGCGGGCCTTGGCGGCGACGCCGTTGTACACCTTCTCGAAGATGCGCGGGACGGCCGCCATGTAGGTCGGCTGAACCACCGGCAGGTTCTCGATGATCTTGTCGATGCGGCCGTCGACGGCCGTGACGTGGCCGACCTCGATCTGGCCGGAGAGCAGCACCTTCCCGAAGACGTGGGCGAGGGGCAGCCACAGGTACTGCACGTCGTCCTCGCGGACGAGCCCGGTCGCGGCGATGGCCTTGGCCATGTACGACCAGTTGTCGTGCGGGAGGCGCACGCCCTTGGGGCGGCCGGTGGTGCCGGAGGTGTAGATGAGGGTGGCGAGCTGGTCGGAGCTGATCGCGGCGACGCGCTCCTTCACCGCCTCGGGGTGCTTCTCCAGGTACGCCTTGCCTCGGCGCTCCAGCTCGTCGAGGCCGACGACCCAGTCCTCCGGGTCCCCCTCTGCGGGTGCGGCGTCGGCCGCGTCGATCACCACGACGTGGCGGAGGTCCGGCAGGTCGGCGCGGCGCTCGCGGGCCTTGGCGAGCTGGGCGGCGTCCTCGGCGATGAGGACGCGGCTCTCGGAGTCGGAGAGGATGAACGCCGACTCGTCGGCGTTCGTCTGCGGGTACACGGTGGTCGTGGCGGCGCCCGCGCACATGATGGCGAGGTCGCTGAGGATCCACTCCACGCGGGTGCCGGAGGCGAGGGCCACGCGCTCCTCGGGCTGCACGCCGAGGTCCACGAGGCCGGCGGCGAGGGCGTAGACGCGGTCGGCGGCCTGGCCCCAGCTCAGCGACTTCCAGGCGTCGGGGCCCTGGCCGGACGCGGCCGGTACCGGGTAGCGGAAGGCTTCCGCGTCCGGGGTCCGCGCCACGCGCTCAAGGAAGAGGGTCGCCACGGAGGGCGGCCGGTTCTCGATCTGGGTCTGGGTGTCGCTCACGGCGTCCTCCGGTGGGCCTGGGGCAGGACCGCTGACTGGGGCGGGGGCGGCGGCTCTGGCTCCGCACCACGCGCTGTCGTGCTGTCGGCGTACTGTTCGACCGGCTGTTTAACTCGCGAGTAACCGCGAGCGGGATCAGGTTAGAGCGCTCCGCCCCGCCACGTAAGGGTCTGTGGACGCCTGGTTCATACCCGGTTCATAACGAGTGTGGCGCGGCGGCGAGAAGACGGAAGCGCCCGTCCGCCATCCGAACGAGCGCCTCCGCTTCTCTACCGGCCAGTACGGCCCGGTTCCGGTCCGCCGCGGCCCCTGGGGCCGCGGCGGCCGGTGCCGGGCGCGCCGGGCCGCTACTTCTTGCTCTTGCCTGCGGACTCGTCGCTGGACAGCACCGCGATGAAGGCCTCCTGCGGGACCTCCACGGAGCCGACCATCTTCATCCGCTTCTTGCCTTCCTTCTGCTTCTCCAGCAGCTTGCGCTTACGGGAGATGTCACCGCCGTAGCACTTGGCGAGGACGTCCTTGCGGATGGCACGGATGGTCTCGCGGGCGATGACCCGCGAACCGATGGCCGCCTGCACCGGCACCTCGAACGCCTGCCGCGGGATGAGCTCCTTGAGCTTGGCGACGAGCCGCACGCCGTACGCGTACGCCTGGTCCTTGTGGGTGATCGCGGAGAACGCGTCCACCTTGTCGCCGTGCAGCAGGATGTCGACCTTGACGAGGGAGCTGTTCTGCTCGCCGGTGGGCTCGTAGTCCAGCGAGGCGTAGCCGCGCGTCTTGGACTTCAGCTGGTCGAAGAAGTCGAAGACGATCTCCGCGAGGGGCAGTGTGTAGCGGATCTCGACCCGGTCCTCGGAGAGGTAGTCCATGCCGAGGAGGGTGCCCCGGCGGGTCTGGCAGAGCTCCATGATCGAACCGATGAACTCGGAGGGCGCGAGGATCGTGGCGCGCACGACCGGCTCGTACACCTCGCTGATCTTGCCCTCGGGGAACTCGCTCGGGTTGGTGACGACGTGCTCGGTGCCGTCCTCCATGACGACCCGGTACACCACGTTCGGGGCGGTGGCGATCAGGTCGAGGCCGAACTCCCGCTCCAGGCGTTCCCGGATCACGTCGAGGTGCAGCAGGCCGAGGAAGCCCACGCGGAAGCCGAAGCCGAGCGCCGCGGACGTCTCCGGCTCGTAGACCAGCGCCGCGTCGTTGAGCTGCAACTTGTCCAGCGCGTCGCGCAGCTCCGGGTAGTCGGAGCCGTCGAGCGGGTAAAGGCCGGAGAACACCATCGGCTTGGGGTCCTTGTAGCCGCCGAGCGCCTCGGTGGCGCCCTTCGACTGGCTGGTGATGGTGTCACCGACCTTGGACTGGCGGACGTCCTTCACACCGGTGATGAGGTAGCCCACCTCGCCGACGCCGAGGCCGTCGGCGGCGAGCATCTCCGGGGAGTTCGTGCCGATCTCCAGCAGCTCGTGGGTGGCGCCGGTCGACATCATCCTGATGCGCTCGCGCTTGTTGAGCTTGCCGTCGACGACCCGGACGTACGTCACGACGCCGCGGTAGGAGTCGTACACCGAGTCGAAGATCATCGCGCGGGCGGGCGCGTCGGCGACGCCGACCGGGGCGGGGACCTCCCGGACGACCTTGTTGAGCACCGCGTCGACGTTGAGGCCGGTCTTGGCGGAGACGCGCAGCACGTCCTCCGGGTCGCAGCCCACGAGGTTCGCGAGCTCCTCGGCGAACTTCTCCGGCTGCGCGGCCGGAAGGTCGATCTTGTTGAGGACCGGGATGATCGTGAGGTCGTTCTCCATCGCCAGGTACAGGTTGGCGAGGGTCTGCGCCTCGATGCCCTGCGCGGCGTCGACCAGCAGGATCGTCCCCTCGCACGCGGCGAGCGAACGCGACACCTCGTACGTGAAGTCCACGTGGCCCGGGGTGTCGATCATGTTGAGGATGTGGGTCTTCCCCTGGTGCTCGCCCTCGGTGGGCGCCCAGGGAAGACGGACGGCCTGGGACTTGATCGTGATGCCGCGCTCGCGCTCGATGTCCATGCGATCGAGGTACTGGGCGCGCATCTGCCGCTGCTCGACCACACCGGTGAGCTGGAGCATCCGGTCGGCGAGAGTCGACTTGCCGTGGTCGATGTGCGCGATGATGCAGAAGTTGCGGATCAGCGCCGGGTCGGTACGGCTCGGCTCGGGCACGTGGCTGGGGGTCGCGGGCACGCAGGGTCCTGATTCTCGAGACGCCTGGCAGGCTCGCCGGGGTCTCTGCTCGGTCTACTCGGGTCTACGTCGGGTCGATGATGGCTTCCATGGTCCCACGGCCGGGGACCGGCACACGGTTTGGGCCGCCATGAGGGCTGCTGGTAGCTTAGGTAGCTGTGTCTCGTGCCCCCTCTCAGCACGGGACGTGATCGAAGAATCCTTACGAACCTGAAAAGGCTCTTTCGTGGCGAACATCAAGTCCCAGATGAAGCGGATCAAGACGAACGAGAAGGCGCGCCTGCGTAACAAGGCCGTCAAGTCGTCGCTCAAGACCGCGCTCCGCAAGGCCCGTGAGGCTGCTGCTTCCGGCGACGTCGAGAAGGCCACCGTGGCCGCTCGCGAGGCCGCCCGCAAGCTCGACAAGGCCGTCTCCAAGGGTGTCATCCACAAGAACCAGGCCGCCAACAAGAAGTCGGCGATCGCTTCCCAGGTTGCCTCCCTGCAGGGCTGAGCACTGAACCCTCCGGGGGCTACCCCGGAACCGGCGCCCACCCCACGGGCCGACGCCCCGGGGTGACCGACCGGACGACTTGATCGCCGGACGGGGTCCAGCGGGCCCTCTCAACCACGCTCCCGACCGGCACCCCGAGCCCGTACGCGGCCTGCGTTCGCCACGCGGGTACGGGCTCAGCATCGTGAACCGAAGGCCCCGTCGGCCGCTCCTTCCCCAGGACGGCCGGCGGGGCCTTCGGCATGCCGGAAACCCGCTCTCGGAAGGCCCGCACGGCCGGCGGGCGGGCTTCTCCGGTGCGGCCGCTCACGCGTGCAGGACCGTGCCCGGCGGCTGAGGGTGAAGCGGTCACGCCCGCTCTCGAAGGCCCGCACGGCCGGTGGGCCGGCCTCTCCGGTGCGGCCGCTCACGTGTGCAGGACCGTGCCCGGCGGCTGAGGGTGAGGCGGTCACGCCCGCACACCGCCGACCGGAGCGTCGACGGGCCGGGCAGATGGTGAGGGGCGGGGCCGGCCGCTCACGGCGGCCGGGGCGACGTGAGGCAGGACGGTGGGACGCTTCGCCCCTGGGCCGGTGGGCGGGCGGGGCGGGGGCTGGGACGAGGCTCTTCGGTGCACCGGCTGGCGGCCGGGACTGCGGGGCGGAGCGCGGCGGAACGGGTCAACGGGCGGGCTGCACCGCGGGCGGCCTGGGGGCGGGACCACCGCGAGGGCACCGGGGCACGGCGCCGGCAGGGCGGCCCAGGCACCACCCGGCGCGGGGCTGCCGGTGCCGTTGAGGGACCACCCGGCACGCAGAGGCGACGGTGCCACCCGGGGCCCACCCGGCACGCAGAGCCGATGCTGCCACCCAGGAACCACCCGGCACGCAGAGCCGATGCTGCCACCCAGGAACCACCCGGCACGCAGAGCCGAGCTGCCGGTGGGCGCGCCGGGGACGCCCGGCGCGGGGGGTCAGCGGCGGGAGCGTGCCGCGCGGGCGATCGCGACGACGGCCTTCTCCAACGCGTACTCGGGATCGTCGCCGCCTCCCTTGACGCCCGCGTCCGCCTCCGCGACGGCCAGCAGCGCCGCGGCGACACCGTCGGGTGTCCAGCCGCGCATCTGCTGCCGTACACGGTCGATCTTCCAGGGGGGCATCCCCAGTTCGCGAGCCAGATCGGCGGGGCGGCCGCCTCGGGCCGACGACAGCTTTCCGATGGCCCGCACGCCCTGGGCGAGCGCGCTGGTAATCATCACGGGTGCCACCCCGGTCGCGAGCGACCACCGCAGTGCCTCCAGCGCCTCCGCGGCGCGGCCTTCGACCGCGCGGTCCGCGACGTTGAAGCTGGACGCCTCGGCGCGACCCGTGTAGTACCGCCCGACGACGGCCTCGTCAATGGTGCCGTCCACATCCGCGGTGAGCTGGGCCACGGCGGAGGCGAGTTCCCTCAGGTCGCTGCCGACCGAGTCCACCAGTGCCTGGCACGCCTCGGGGGTGGCCGACCTGCCGAGCGTCCGGAACTCCTGCCGCACGAACGTCAGTCGCTCCCCCGGCTTGGTGGTCTTCGGGCACGCGACCTCACGGGCCCCAGCCTTGCGGGCCGCGTCCAGCAGCCCCTTGCCCTTGGCGCCGCCGGGATGCAGCAGCACCAGCGTGATCTCCTCCAGCGGCGCCGCGAGATACGCCTTCACGTCCTTGACCGTGTCCGCCGACAGGTCCTGGGCGTTGCGCACGACCAGCACCTTGCGCTCGGCGAACAGTGACGGGCTCGTCAGCTCCGCGAGCGTGCCCGGCTGCAGCTGGTCGGCGGTGAGGTCCCGCACGTCGGTGTCGGCGTCCGCGGCGCGGGCCGCCGCCACCACCTGCTGAACGGCGCGGTCCAGGAGCAGGTCCTCCTGGCCCACCGCGAGCGTGACGGGGGCGAGGGGATCGTCTGTCGTCTTCTTGCTGGCCATCGGCACCAGCATCGCACGCCCCACCGACACCCGGCCGCCGCCCGCCGGCGGGCACCCCCGTCCGCTACTCCGCCTCGCGCCAGCCATCCCACTCGGCGACGAAGTCGTGCAGCTCACCGGGGACGAGCCGGCCGTCCGGGTCCTCGACGACGACCAGCCACTGGGCGTCCTCGGCGTCGTCCTCCCCCGCCAGGGCGTCCCTCACCAGCTGTGGTTCCTCATTGAGCGCGTAACGCTCGACGAGTGCCTCGGCCACCTCCTCGGCCGCGTCGCGGTCCGGCAGGACCAGCACGTGCCGCAGCTCCGCGGCGTCCCTGTCGTCGTACTCATCGTTCACGCCACCATTGTGAGACCCTCTCGTATCGACCGGATGTCCAGGTGGGGCCGCAGCAGTGCACCACCGGTACCGACTCCCGCCCGCCCCGGCGCCACGGCCGGCACCGCGGCCTGATGCAGCACGCCGGTACGGCGGGACCTGGTACCGAAGACCTCCGTCCGCGGCCCGAGGCGCTGCGGGGCACCACTCGCTAGCGTCGTGATCATGACCAGTGACGCACCGTCCTTCCCCACCGCCCGCAGCCGTGAGCAGCGCAGGCGGGATGTTCTTCATCGACTGGAACACGACGACGACCTGTGGGTGGCGACCTCCTCGGCGGCCGGCGAACCCCTCCTCATCCCGCTGTCGTTCCTGTGGCACGACGGCACGCTGCTGATGAGCACCCGGCGCACCACGCCGACCGCCCGCAACCTCACCCCGCGCGGCCGGGTCCGGCTGAGTCTCGGTCACACCCGGGACGTCGTGCTGCTCGACGGGGACGCGCACGCCGTCGAAGGCCGTGACCTGGACAGCTCGGCGGCGGACGCGTTCGCGGCCAAGCTCGGCTGGGACCCCCGCGAGCGGGAACCGTGGATCTATCTGCGGGTGGCGCTGCGGACGGTGAAGGCCTGGCGCGAGGAGAACGAGTTGGCTGGCCGACTGCTGATGCGCGACGGCGTCTGGCTGGCGTGACCGCCGTGCCGTCCGTCGGGCGCCTGCGGCCGCGGGTCACCGCGCGGAGGTCGGGCCCCGCACCGGTCACGGCGACCGCGCCGTCCCGGTCCGTACGCAGCACCGCCGCACCGGCGTCCCGTAGATCGGCGAGGGTGCGCGGCGACGGGTGGCCGTACGGATTGCCGCGCCCCGCCGACACCAGGGCGAGGCGGGGCCCGACCTGCCGCAGCAGCGCGGGTTCCTGGTGGGCGGAACCGTGGTGGGCGACTTTGAGGACGTCCACGCGGGGCAGCGCGGGGTGGGCCCTCAGCAGCCCGCGCTGCGCCGGGGGTTCGAGGTCGCCGAGGAGCAGCAGGCTCACCCCGCCCGCAGCCCGTACGTGGAGGGCCACGCTGGCGTCGTTCGGTTCCTCGGGCACGGCTCCTCCTGCGCCCGGGCCGCCGGGCGGCCACAGCACCCGCCAGTCGAGCGGGCCCGCCCTGCGGCGCTCCCCGGCAACGGCCCGTACCACGGGTACGCGGGCCGCGGCAGCCGTCCGGTGGACGAACTCCGCCTGGGCGTACGGCTCCAGCAGCCCGGTGGTCTGGACGGCACCGACGTCCCGGCCACGCAGCACACCGGGAAGCCCTGCCACGTGGTCGGCGTGGAAGTGGGTGAGGAGCACGAGCGGCACCCGGCTGACCCCCAGGTCGCGCAGGCACCGGTCGGCGGCGTCCGGATCGGGGCCGGCGTCCACGACGACGGCGGCGCCGTCGCCCGCGGCGAGTGCCACGGCGTCCCCTTGGCCCACGTCGCACGCCACGAGCACCCACCCTGGTGGCGGCCACCCGGTGACGAGCCTGGTCAGGGGAGTCGGCCGGAGGACGACCGCCACCAGGAGGGCCGCACAGCCGAGGAGTGCCCACGGGCGGTGCGCCGCCCGTCGTGCCAGCAGCAGGACCAGCACGGTCACACCGGCCAGCAGCAGGCCACCCTGCCAGCCGCCCGGCCAGTCCGCCTCAGCGCCGGGCAGTGCCGCCCCGGCGCGTGCCACGGACGCCACCCAGCCGGCGGGCCACGCGGCGCACTCGGCCAGGAGCCGGGCCGCCGGCAAGGACGCGGCTGCCACGGCCAGCGTGGCGAACCCGAGCACCGTGGCGGGAGCCACCGCGAACTCGGCCACCAGGTTGCACGGGACGGCCACAAGGCTCACCCGGGCCGCGAAGACGGCCACCACCGGCGCGCACACCGCCTGCGCGGCGGCCGCCGCGGCGAGCGCCTCCGCGATCCGCGGTGGCACCCGGCGGGCCTGGAGCCGGGCGCTCCAGCGCGGGGCGATGGTGAGGAGGGCTCCCGTCGCCAGCACCGAGAGCAGGAACCCGTAACTCCGGGCGAGCCACGGCTCGTACAGCACGAGCAGCAGGACGGCTGCCGCCAGCGCGGGCAGCAGGGACCTGCGACGGCCCGTGCCGATGGCGAGCAGCGTGACCAGTCCGCAGGCGGCGGCCCGCAGGACGCTCGGTTCGGGGCGGCACACCACCACGAACGCGAGGGTGAGCACTCCACCCGCCACTGCGGTCACGCGAAGCGACAGTCCGATCCGGGGTGCCAGCCCGCCCCGCTCGGCTCTCGCCGCCCTGCCGGCGGGGCCGATGAGCAGCAGCAGCACGATGGACAGATTGGAGCCCGACACGGCCAGGAGGTGCGTCAGGTCCGTCGCTTCGAACGCGGCCCGCAGGTCGTCGGGAATGCGGGAGGTGTCGCCGACGACCAGGCCCGGCAGCAGGGCGCGGGCGTCGGGTGGGAGCCCGTCGGTCGCGGCGCGCAGTCCTGCCCGCAGGCTCCCCGCCCAGCGCTGCAGGGTGTTCGGCCTGCCGGTGATCCGCGGGGGACCTGCGTCGGCGTAGAGCACGGCGGCGAAGGGCTCGCCCGTGCTTCTGGGCGGCGCCAGTCGACCGTGCTGCACCAGCCGTGTCGACGGGAGCAGCCGGAGCCACTCCTTCCCGTGGCGTCCGCCGTCCCCGAGCCGGGTGATCAGCAGGACGGGGGTCCTGACCCGGGTCACCGTTCCGTCCGGGGCGGTCAGCCGGGTCACTTCGGCGTGCACGATGACGGACGCCGGGGCGGCGTGGCGACCGCGGACCGCGGGAGCGCTCGGCCGTGGGTCCGAGGAGACGGTCACGTCCACGGTGACCCGCGCGTCCTGGGCCGCCAGCTCCGGCACGGGGCCCCGTTTCGTGTCGGCGCCGTGCAGTCCGGCCGAGGCTGCCCCCGCCGCCGCACCGAGCAGCACTCCGGCTGTGGCCACGGCGGTGGTCCGCCACGGCCCGGTGCCCCTTCCCCGCCCGCGGACGAGCAGGGCCGTCGCCACAGCGCCGCAGAGGACGACGGCCACGGCGGTGGCGCCGCCGGAAGCGGTGACGGCCCATGCGGCCGCGCCCCAGGCGGCGAGGGCCGGCCCGACGAGGCGCAGGTCGACGGTTTCCTCCTGCGGGTGACCCGGGTCCCTGCTGGGGTGGCCGTTCCCGGTGGGCCCGGCGTCGGGCGGCGGTCCGCCCGCGACCGCGTCGTCTCCCCCTGGTCCCTCCCTCGGCCCCGTCCCCGCCGTGGCGCACGAACGGTCGGCTTCGCCGGCGCGCACCACGGCGGGTCCGTCCCGGGCCGGGCGGGGCGCCCGGGGGGCGTACGTCCCGCGGCCGCCGCCGTGGGTTCCCTGCCCGGCCCGGTCACGGTCGTACCAGGGGCTGCAGATCGGCGAAGCGGCGCGCACCGATGCCGCGCACGTCTCGTAGCTCGTCGACCGACCTGAAGCCGCCGTTGCGGGTGCGGTGGTCGATGATCTGCCGCGCCAGGACCGGGCCGACTCCGGGGAGGGTGTCGAGCTGCTCCGCGGTCGCGGTGCTCAGGCTGATCGGCCCCGCCGCGGCGGGGCCTGCCGCGGGAACGGAGACGGCGGCTGCTCCGGGGGCGGGGACGGCGCCGGGGACGCCCACCACCACGTGCTCGCCGTCCACCAGGAGCCGCGCCCGGTTGAGGGCCGTCACGTCCGCACCCGGCCGGACACCGCCCGCCGCGCGCAGTGCGTCGACCACCCGCGATCCCAGGGGCAGCTGCAGCACGCCGGGCCGCAGCACCTTGCCGCTCACGTCGATGACCACCACCGGCGCCGGGGACCCGTGTGGCTGCGGGCCCGAGCCCTCGGAGCCCGACCGCCCTGCCGCCGCGCGGGAGTCGACGCCGCCGACCGGCACTGGGGCGGCTGCCGCGGACGGCTCGGCGGTGGCGGGCCGCGCCTGCCCCACGACGGCGGGTGCGCGCACGACCTCCGGGCGCCCGGCCAGGAAGTACCGCCCCGCGAGCGCGACGCCCAACAGGAGGACGACCGCGAGCGCGGCCAGCGTCCTGCGTTCCATTCCGCACCGGCTCCTCACCCACAGCGGCAGCCGTTCCCGCACGGCGAGCCGCCACCGTTCCCGCCGCCCCAGAGACGGGGCCGGCCCATCGGCGGCGTCTGACGGAAGCGGGGCGCCTCGGTCACGGGCCGGTCGCGCCCGGTGACCATCCGGGGGCGGGGGCGGCTGGGTGGGGGCAACGGCGAAGGGCGCCTCGGCGGGGGCGGCAGACGGCCGCCCGGTGCGGACACCCGGCGGCAGCTCGGCGGAGCCTCCGGGTGGTGGACCGGGGACTGCGGGCAGTGAACCATCGAGCGCATCGTGCGGCGGCCCCGCGGAGACGCCCGCCGGCGGGCAGGCAGAGGCGGAGCACGGCGGGTCGGTGCCGGCCAGGAGGGCGTCGGCGCGTGATCGGAGCGCAGCCGTGGCCGCAGGAGAGTCCACACCTGGGCCCCGGACCGTCGTGCGTTCCCCGAGGGCACGCCTCCCGCCTGCCGGGGCACGATGGCGGCCTCGTGCGCGGCCGTCGCTCCCCCGTGCCCGGCCGGGGCCGCTGGTAGCCCGGGGGAAACGGGGCCGGGCGGAGGTGTGAGGCGCCACAGCCCCCGCGTCAGTTACGGAGTGTGATGGAGTCGTCATGGGACAGCACGGTAGGCGTGTCCGCCCGAACGCGCTGAGCTGCCCGTGATTCCGTGGAAAACCCGCCCGTTGTGGATAACCGGGTCACTCACTGGGGGGAAACGGCCGGCCGGCGGAAGAGGGGAAGCAGCTGCCCGCCGCACGGGGAAGCGACCGACTGCCGCGGGTGGCAGCAGCGTCCGCCACCCGGGAAGCAGCCGGACTCAGCGTGGGAGACCGTCCTCCTCCCCGGCCGCTCCCGCAGTCGGCCCGCGGATGCGTCGGCCCCGTCAGTGCTGCGACACGACGACGCCGAGCAGGCCTGGCCCCGTGTGCGCGCCGATGACGGCTCCGACCTCGCTGACGTGCAGGTCCGTCAGCCCCGGCACGCGTTCGCGCAGCCGCTCGGCGAGTGCGTCGGCCCGCTCGCCTGCCGCGAGGTGGTGCACCGCGATGTCGACCGGTGCGGCACCCGCGCGTTCCACGGCGATCTCCTCAAGCCGTGCGATGGCCTTCGAGGCGGTGCGCACCTTCTCCTTGGGTTCGATGCGGCCGCCGGCGAGCTCCAGCAGTGGTTTCACCGCCAGGGCGGAGCCGACCAGGGCGCGGGCGGCTCCGATGCGGCCGCCCCTGCGCAGGTAGTCCAGGGTGTCGACGTAGAAGTACGCGGACGTGCCTGCGGCTCTCTTCTCCGCCGCGGCGACGGCCTCGTCCGGTGTGGCGCCGGCCTGCACCGCTTCGGCGGCGGCCAGGGCGCAGAACCCCAGGGCCATCGCGACCATCCCGGTGTCCACGACCCGTACCGGCACGGGTGCCTGCCGGGCGGCCAGCAGCGCGGCCTCGTAGGTGCCGGACAGTTCGGCGGAGAGGTGGAGCGAGACGATTGCGGTGGCCCCCGAGTCGGCGACGGCCCGGTAGTGGGAGGCGAATGTCTCGGGGCTCGGGCGCGAGGTGGTGACGGGGCGTCGCTTGCGCAGGGCCTCGGCGAGGGACCGGGCGGAGATCTCGGTGCCCTCTTCGAGCGCGCGGTCACCGAGGACGACGGTCAGCGGAACCGCGGTGATACCGTGCCGCTCCATCGCCTGCGGCGGCAGGTAGGCCGTGGAATCGGTGACGATCGCGACATGGCGGGACATGAGCGGGAGGTTACCGGCAGGCGGCGCCCGAGGGCAGCCCGGGCTGGTGCCGCCCCCGGGCCGTGCACGTCACCAGGGCGCGTCCGAAGCCCCTCGGACGGTCAGGTGGACGTCTCGCGACGCGGCGACTTCTCCCAGGGGTAGCCCAGGTCGAGGCGGGGGTCGCGGGCACTGATCGCCGGCCTGTCGCCCCCGGGTTCGCGCTGTCCGCCCGCGGCGGGCTGCTCGTCGGCGCCCGGCGGCGTGTCCACGACCGTCCGGTCGTGCTCCGCTTCAGTCGGCCAGACCTGGTCGGACGCCGTGTCCGCCGACGCCTGAGGCCAGGACGCATCGGGCAGGTCACGGCCGGCCGGGCCCCGGGCGGGGCCCGTCGACGCGCCGGGTGCGGCCGGTGGAGGCGCGGATTCCGCCCAGTGGCGCAGGGCGCCGGCTTCCATGTCGATCTGCTGGCTCAGCGCGTCGAGGTCGTCCTGCGCGAACCGCCTCGCGCGATCGCGGGCCGCCCAGCGCAGCGCGTCCGCCGACTCGGTGACCTTGCGGGTGCGCTCCTTCAGCTCCTCCAGGCATGCGGCGACCCGGGCGCGGTCCGGCTCCTGCTCCATGCGCCGCAGCTCGTCGTCCAGCTCGCGGCCGTGGACACTGAGCCGGCGGAACACATCCAGCGACTCCTTCAGCGACGCGTCCTCCGCCGCTCCGGCCTGCAGTGCGTCCTGGGTGGCCCGCATCGACGTGCGCAGCGACAGCCGCAGCTGCGCGAGTTCCCCCGCGACGCCGGTCTGGCCGAAGCTCTTCGCCCGCAGGGCGGTGTCCTCGACGGCGCGCCGGGCATGGTCGATGGTGCGGTCGACTCCCCGTTTGGTCGCGCGGACCACCTTCACCGTGGCGTACACACCGAGGGCGACAAGAGCGACGATGAGCAGCGCCAGGATCGTGATCGCGGCTTCCATGGAGTCCCCTCGGTGTCGTTGTTCTCTCCACCGTAAACGGAACGGGCAGGTTGGCGGTTCCATCGGAACCCCCAACCTGCCCGTAGGGGAGAAACCCGGGACGCCCCCGCCGGGTTCGGTGCAGGCCGGCGGGGGCGTCCCGGGTTTCTAGGCGGGGACGATGTTGACCAGCTTCGGCGCCCGGACGATGACCTTGCGGATGCCGGCGCCGCCCAGCGCGCCGACGACGGCGGGTTCGGCCAGGGCCTGTGCCTCCAGGTCGGCGTCGCTGATGGTGGGCGGGACCTCCAGGCGCGCCTTGACCTTGCCCTTGATCTGCACGACGCAGGTCACGGTGTCGTCGACGACGTACGCCGGGTCGGCGACCGGGAAGTCCTGGTGGACCACGGAGTCCGTGTGGCCCAGCTTGCGCCACAGCTCCTCGGCGATGTGCGGGGCCAGCGGGGCGACCAGCCGGACCAGGCTGTCGGCGACCGGGCGGGCCACGGGGCGGTTCGCCTTGGTCAGGTGGTTGTTCAGCTCGGTGATCTTCGCGATGGCCGTGTTGAAGCGCATCGCGGCCATGTCCTGGGTGACCCCGTCGATGGCCTTGTGCAGGGCCCGCAGGGTGTCCTCGTCCGGCTCGGTGTCCGTGACGGTGACCTCGCCTGTCGTCTCGTCGACGATGTTGCGCCACAGCCGCTGCAGCAGCCGGAACTGGCCGACGACGGCGCGGGTGTCCCAGGGGCGGGACACGTCCAGGGGGCCCATCGCCATCTCGTACAGGCGCAGGGTGTCGGCGCCGTACTCGGCGCAGATCTCGTCGGGGGTGACGGCGTTCTTCAGGGACTTGCCCATCTTGCCCAGGACGCGGCTGACCTTCTCGCCCTGGTACCAGAAGGCGCCGTCGCGTTCCTCGACCTCGGCGGCCGGCACGGCGATGCCGCGGGCGTCGCGGTACACGTACGCCTGGATCATGCCCTGGTTGAACAGCTTGTGGAACGGCTCGACGGAGGAGACGTGCCCCAGGTCGTACAGGACCTTGGACCAGAACCGGGCGTACAGCAGGTGCAGTACGGCGTGCTCGGCGCCGCCCACGTACAGGTCGACGCCGCCGTGCGGCACGCCCTCCCGGGGGCCCATCCAGTACTGCTCGATGCCCGGGTCGACCAGCTTGTCGCTGTTGTGGGGGTCCAGGTAGCGCAGTTCGTACCAGCAGGACCCGGCCCAGTTGGGCATGGTGTTGGTCTCGCGGCGGTACTGCTTGGGGCCGTCGCCCAGGTCCAGCGTGACGTTGACCCAGTCCGTGTTGCGGGACAGCGGGGTCTCGGGCTGGGTGTCGGCGTCGTCCGGGTCGAAGGTGCGCGGGGCGTAGTCGTCGACCTCGGGCAGTTCCAGGGGCAGCATCGACTCGGGCAGCGGGTGGGCGACGCCGTCCTCGTCGTACACGATCGGGAAGGGCTCGCCCCAGTAGCGCTGGCGGCTGAACAGCCAGTCGCGCAGCCGGAAGTTGACGGTGCCCTCGCCGGCGCCGCGGGCCTCCAGCCAGTCCGCGATCTTCGCCTTGGCCTCGACGACGCCCAGCCCGTCCAGGGACACCTCGTCGCCGGTCGAGTTGACGATCACCGCGTCGTACGAGTCGAACGCGTCGTCCCAGGCGGCCGGATCGGTGCCACGGCCGTCGGTCGGCTCGACGACGCAGCGCATCGGCAGTTCGAAGGCGCGGGCGAAGGCGAAGTCGCGGGTGTCGTGGGCGGGGACGGCCATGATGGCGCCGGTGCCGTAGCCCATGAGGACGTAGTCGGCGATGAAGACGGGCACCTGCTCGCCGCTGACCGGGTTGGTGGCGTATGCACCTGTGAAGACGCCGGTCTTCTCCTTGGCGTCGGCCTGCCGTTCGACGTCGGACTTGGCGGCGGCCTGCTTGCGGTAGGCGTCGACGGCCAGCGCGGGGGTGGCGTGCCCGCCGGTCCACAGCGGCTTGGTGCCCGCCGGCCAGGCGTCGGGGACGACTGTGTCGACCAGTTCGTGCTCGGGCGCCAGCACCATGTAGGTGGCGCCGAACAGCGTGTCGGGGCGGGTGGTGAAGACCGTGATCGCCTCGTCGCCGACGGCGAAGTCGACGCGGGCGCCCTCGGAGCGGCCGATCCAGTTCCGCTGCTGCAGCTTGATGGCCTCGGGCCAGTCCAGTGCGTCCAGGTCGTCCAGCAGCCGGTCGGCGTAGGCGGTGATGCGCATGTTCCACTGGCGCAGCTTCGCCTTGAACACCGGGTAGTTGCCGCGCTCGGAGCGGCCGTCGGCGGTGACCTCCTCGTTGGCCAGGACGGTTCCCAGGCCGGGGCACCAGTTGACGGGCGCGTCGGAGGCGTACGCCAGGCGGAAGCCGCTCAGGACGTCGGCGCGCTCGGCGGCCGTCAGCTCGCTCCACGCGCGCGTGGTGCCGGGTACGGGCCGCTCACCGCTCTCGAACCGGGCGACCAGGTCGGCGATGGGCCGGGCCTTCTGCGCCTCTTCGTCGTACCAGGAGTCGAAGATCTGCAGGAAGATCCACTGGGTCCACTTGTAGTAGTCGGGGTCGATCGTGGCGAACGACCGCCGGTTGTCGTGGCCCAGGCCCAGGCGGCGCAGCTGGGTCTTCATGTTCGCGATGTTCGCCTCGGTCGAGACCCGCGGGTGGGTGCCGGTCTGCACGGCGTACTGCTCGGCGGGCAGGCCGAACGCGTCGAATCCCAGGGTGTGCAGGACGTTGTGCCCGGTCATGCGCTGGTGGCGGGCGTACACGTCGGTGGCGATGTAGCCGAGCGGGTGGCCGACGTGCAGGCCCGCACCCGACGGGTACGGGAACATGTCCATGATGAACTTCTTGGGTTTGGCCACGGCGGCCGGGTCGCCCGCCAGGTCGCCGCTCGGGTTGGGGGCGGCGTAGGTGCCCTCCGCGTCCCAGAAGTCCTGCCAGCGTGCCTCGATGTCGGCCGCCATGGCCGCCGTATAACGATGCGGGGCTGCCGTCTCGGCAGCCGAATTCGTCTCGGTCATGTCCTCTGAAGCTCCATCGATCGTCTCTGCCTGGCTGCCGCTGCCGCGCGGAATTCCCCAGCACGGCGAAATGAAAAAGCCCCTCGCACAGGAGGGGACGCCGCGCCGATTCCGACCGGGTTTCTTCACCCGTCGGCACTGATCAGCGCGGCTCGCTAAGCAGAAGGCGTACGGCACGCATGGCGTCAGGGTACCGCAGGGCCCCTCCCGGCCGCACCGGAGTACCCCGAGGGTCGGACACGCGCAGTCGCGTGACGGTCGCACTACGCGGACGGTACCGCTTACTCGGCGTATCGACGCGTTCCCGGGCAACCCCCGAGTCAGTTGTCAGCCGATCTCAACGGTAAACGCGCAAAGCTCGTACTCACTGGTATGCGTCGCCCTAGCATGCGCGAACGGGACCCCATCCGCACCATTCGGAGTCGCCCATGACCCCTCATCGCAAGATCCGTACGTCGCCCGCCGAGAAGGAGGGGCTGAGCAGGCCGGTCCAGGGCGGGTTGTACGCGGCCGCCGTGGTTCTCCTTCCCCTGTTGGCCCTCGGCGGAAGCGACGGCTTCCGCGAGTTCCTCGACTTCGGCACGGGCGTGCTGGCCCTCGTGTCGCTGACCGCGTCCGTCGCCTGGGCGATCGTCGCCACCGACCGGCTGCTCCTCACCCCCCGGCAGCGGCTCCTGGCCCAGGGCATCCACCGCGGCACCGCCGTGGCGTCCCTCGGGTTCCTGCTGCTGCACGGCACCGTGAAGGTGTCGCTCGGCCACGTCGAACTCCTCGGCGCCCTCATACCCTTCGGCCTGGGTGTCACCGGGACGGCCGGCCTCATCGGCTTCGGCTCGCTCGCCGGTCTGCTGATGGTGGTGGTCGCGGCGACCGGGGCCCTGCGCAGCACCCTGGCGGGCCGGGGCGCCATCGCGGCCCGCTGGCGGCCGCTGCACATGCTCGCGTACCCGGCGTGGTGCGCGGCGCTGATCCACGGCCTGTACGCGGGCCGCCCCGCCGCCGGCTGGGTGACGGCGCTGTACTGCCTGGCGCTGTTGGGCGTCGCCGCCGCCGTCGCCGTACGGTTCCTGCCGGCGCCGCTCCAGGAGCGGCTGGCCGACCGGGTGCTCACGTTCGTCGGCCCCGCCCCGGAGGGGGCTCAGGCGCCGGTACGGGCACGGGGGCGCGGTCGCGGCCGACGCGACCCGGCGACGGCACCGCTGCCGGGCGCCACCTCACTGGGTGCCGCTTTCCAGGCGGAAGCGCCCCGCCCGCACCCGTACGAGCCGGAGCCGGGCCGGCGGGGAGCGGCGGGTGCCTTCCAGGGCGACACGTCGCAGTTCGCGTCGGGTGCCGGCCGGTACGCGGCGGCGGGCTCGCCGGACTACGGCGCGGGAGGCGACGCGTACCGGCCCGGCGGCGAGCCGCCACTGCGCGGGGAACGCGGTCCCGGCGGCGGCATCTCGGCCGGGTACCGGGCGGTGTCCCTGGGTGGGGGTTCCGGGACCCCGGCGGCCGGCCCTCCGAACGGCTCCGTCCCCTACAGAGCCGGCGAGGACGGGGCGGGCGGATCGGGGCCGTCCGGCGTGCGTCCTGGCGTGGAGGACGTGACGCAGAGGATTCCGTTCGCCGAGCGGGTTCCCATGACGGAGGAGTTGCCCGTCGTCGAGGAGGAGCCCACGGTGCGGCCGGGGTTCTGGCCCACTCCGTCCCCGCCTGCTCCGTCGCCCGCTCCGCGCGCGTACGCCCCGCCCCCTCCCGCGGACCCGCCGGGTCCGTTCTTCCCCGGCGATGAGCACATGAGGGCTTCCGGCACGTAC
Organism: Streptomyces sp. CC53; assembly: GCF_001865245.1. Classification (GTDB taxonomy): domain Bacteria; phylum Actinomycetota; class Actinomycetes; order Streptomycetales; family Streptomycetaceae; genus Streptomyces. The sequence goes on from NZ_MKXB01000229.1 coordinate 18,817, forward strand.
CAGTTCAGCGAGCCGGCCGCCGGCGAGCCGTGGACCGCACCTGCAGGAGAACGCCCGTGAACGCCCCGCTGCCCGACGTCCCCGAAGTGCGCGTCGTCGGCCTTCCCCAGCTCACCCAGGGCTTCGACCTGGTGGAGCGCCTGGACCTGTCGATGCACCTGAAGGTGCACGGCCCGCTGGAGCCGATCGCCGGGGAGCGGCTGGCGGCCCTGGCCGAGGAGATCTCCCTGCGCGGGCGGGGCGGCGCGGGCTTCCCGTTCGCGCGCAAGCTGCGCGCGGTGGCGGAGGCGGCGATCCGCCGCGGGGTGCGGCCGGTCGTCGTGGTCAACGGCAGTGAGGGGGAACCCGCCTGCCGCAAGGACACCGTGCTGCTGAACCGCGCGCCGCACCTGATCCTGGACGGGGCGCTGCTGGCCGCGGAGGCCCTGGGCGCGCGCACCCTGGTGGTGGCGGTGACCCGCAATTCGACGGAGATCTCCGTGCGGGCCGCGCTCGCCGAGCGCGGCCTGTCCGACCGGCGGGGGCAGCCGCTGCGCGCGCGGGTCGTGCGTACGCCGGAGCGGATGGTTTCCGGTGAGGCGTCGGCGGTGATCCGTGCCGTCGGAGGGGGCCCGGCGCTCCCTCCCGGCCGGCGTGAGCGGGCCTCGGAGTCCGGCGTGGGCGGGGCTCCGACGCTGCTGTCGAACGCGGAGACGTTCGCGCAGCTCGCGGTGGCCGCGCGGATCGGCCCTCACCGGTACGCGAACGCCGGTGTGGACGGCGAGCCGGGCACGGTGCTGCTGACGCTGTCCGGTGCGGTGGCCCGCCCCATGGTGGTGGAGGTGCCCACGGGGGTGCCGTTGCGGTACGTGTTGCAGTTGGCTGGTGCCCCGCCGCTGCCGCAGGGGGTGCTGACGGGCGGCTACCACGGCAACTGGATCGATGCGGCGGCCGTGCACGAGGCGGTCGTGTCGAAGGCCTCATTGGCGGCGGTGGGCGGCTCCCTGGGGGCGGGCGCGATTCTGCCGATCGGCCCGGAGACCTGCCCCCTGGGGGAGGCGCTGCGGGTCGCGAACTGGCTGGCCGCGGAGACGGCTGGCCAGTGCGGGCCGTGCCGGCTGGGGCTGCCCGCGGCGGCGGGCGGGTTGTCGGACGTGCTGAACGGCGGCGGCCCGGCCGCGCTGGAGGCGCTGCGGGAGGTCGTGGGGGCCGTGAAGGGCCGGGGGGCGTGCAAGCACCCGGACGGCTCCGCGCGCTTCTTCTCGTCGTCGCTGTCGGCGTTCACGGACGACCTGGCGGCGCATGTCCTGGACGGGGGCTGCGGGCGTCCGACGACGGGCGTGTTGCCGCTGCCCGCGCCGGGCTACGAGGAGGCCGAGGAGTCCATCCCGACGGGTGAGCGGCTGGCCGTGGACTGGACCCTGTGCCAGGGCCACGGGCTGTGCGCGGACATCGCGCCGGAGCTGATCCGCATGGGCGCCGACGGCTTCCCGGTCCTGTCCGACACGTCGGTGCCGACGCATCTGCGGGGGCGGGCGCAGCGGGCTGTGCGGCGGTGTCCGGCTCTCGCTCTGCGGCTGGAGCAGGCGGCGGGCGGCGGCAGTGCGCGGCCCGCGGAGCGTCCCGCGCTGCCCGCGGCGAGCCGTAAGGCCCTGGGACCCGGCAGGGGTTGACGGGCGATACGACAAGGAAGCGGGCCATCCGGATCGGATGGCCCGCTTCCTGCTTGTGGAGCTAAGGAGAATTGAACTCCTGACCTCTTGCATGCCATGCAAGCGCTCTACCAACTGAGCTATAGCCCCTTGCGGTGTGCCGCCCGCTTGGTTTCCCTCACTCCGGGCCCCCTCGCGGCGACACGGAGAACATTACGGGGTCCTCCGGGGAATCTCCAAATCGATTGTCCGACCACCGCGCGGCAGCGGGACGCCCGGCGGGTAGCGTCGGCTGTCGTGACCCTGACCGTGACCGCGCAGCCCCGTCCGAGGGGCGTGCCGTGGGCCGCCGCTGCGGCCTGCCTGCTCTCCTTCGCCGCCTTCTGGCTGGCCCAGCGCGCCGCCGACGTCAACCTTCTCGACCTGTCGGTCTACCGGGCCGAGGGCGAGACCGTGCTGTCCGGCGGCGACCTCTATGCCCTGCGCGTCACGTCGGCGAACCTGCCGACGACGTATCCGCCGTTCGCGGCACTGCTGTTCACGCCTCTGACGTTGGTCGGGGTGCCGGAGATGCAGGTACTGGCGACGCTGGCGAATCTGCTGCTGCTGGTGGCGCTGGCGCATCTGTCGTTGCGCCTGGTCCGGTGGGGGCCGCCGGGGCGGGGCGGCAGGGTGACCGCGTGGACCGCCCGTCCGGGGGCCGCGCTGTGGCTCGCGGCGGTCGTGGTGTGGTGCGAGCCGGTGTGGCAGACGTTCCGGTACGGGCAGATCAACCTGCTGATCGCGGTGGCCGTACTGGGGGACCTGACGCGCCGGGAGGGGAGCCGGTGGGCAGGTGTGGGCATCGGGCTCGCCACCGCGGTGAAACTGACACCCGGCCTTTTCGTGGTGTTCCTGGTCCTCGCGGGGGCGGCACGCGCGCGTAGCGGGGGCCGGGCGGAGTGGTGGAACCCGTGGCTGCGGCAGGCGGCGCGGGCGACGGGCACGTTCCTCGTGGTGACGGTGGCTTCGCATCTCGTGCTGCCGTACGACTCGCGCCGCTTCTGGACCGAGATGATCTTCGAGACGAGTCGGGTGGGCCGTACGGAGGAGACGGCGAACCAGTCACTGAGCGGTGTGGTCGCACGGCTGCTGCACACCACCGACCCAGGAGTGTGGTGGGTCGTCGCGGCGGTGCCGGTGGCCGTCCTCGGCCTGGTCGTGGCGGTGCGGGCGGCCCTGCGGGGGGACCGTCCCGTGGCGGTGGTGGCGTGTGCCACGACGGGGCTGCTGGTCAGTCCGATCTCGTGGTCGCACCACTGGGTGTGGTGCGTGCCGATGCTGGTGCTGCTCGCGGTCCGGGCCCGTCCCGTGTGGGCGGTGGCGGCATCGCTGGTGTTCGCGTCGAACGCGCTGTGGTGGGTGCCGCACGCCCCCGCTCCCGTACGACTGGAACTTCACCAGACACCGGGGCAGATGCTGCTGTCGGCGCTCTACACGCTGCTGGGCACCGGTCTGTTGGCGACGCTGGCCGTCCGCCGGCGAGGGCGGACGCCCGGGGACACGGCCGGGGCTCCTCCAGACACGGCGGGGCTTCCCGTCTCCGGCAGCGGGCCCGGCGCCGGGAGGTCCGAGGTGGGCAGCGCCGCGCCCCGGGTGGTCGCAGGCCAGCCCGAGACGGGCGAAGGCGGGTCTCAGGCGGTCGCGAAGGAGTAGAACCTCTTGAGGGTGCAGTGTTCGTCGAGGAGCCGCCCGTAGATGGGCTCCCCTTCGAGTTCCCGGTACGTCTCGATGGGGTCGCCTTTTATGATCAGCGCCCGGGCGCACTCCTCGCACCAGTACTGGTAGTCGGGGTTGACCGGGTCCATGTCACGGACGATCGGCGTCCCGCTGCCGCACCAGTCGCACTTCCTCCTGTGTGCACCCATCACTCAGCTCCAGCTGTGGCGGCGGGACGTGCACACGTGGGGCATGCCGCCGTTGGCACCGAGCATCCGGGCGACGCGCGGGGATCCGCACTCCGGGCAGTCGAGCCCGGTCTCCCGCCGGCGGGCCACGAGCGGGACAGCGGGTTCCTCGCTTCTCCTGGCGGCCATGGCGCGCACACTCCCTCCCGTCCGGTCCGTCGCCCCTCCGGCGGTCCGATTGTGCCACGACACAGTGGGGGCGGGAGTGGTGTCGACCATGCCGCGGGACCTACAGCAGAAATCCCGCCCCCTGCGGGGACGGGATTCTTGACTGTGGAGCTAAGGAGAATTGAACTCCTGACCTCTTGCATGCCATGCAAGCGCTCTACCAACTGAGCTATAGCCCCTTGTGTTCTTCGCGCTCCGCGCTGCGAACAAGAAGAACTTTAGCCTGTCCCCCGCCCGGAAGGGAAATCCGGCTCGGACGGTGCCGACGGGGCCGCCGGCGGGCGCGCGGCACGAGCGGCCGCCAGGGGTCGGCCACCCCTGGCAGCGCTCAGTCGTCGTCACCGAGGACCGGCTCGGGGAGCGTGCCGGCGTTGTGCTCCAGCAGCCGCCAGCCGCGGGCGCCCTCGCCGAGGACGGACCAGCAGCAGTTGGACAGGCCTCCCAGGCTTTCCCAGCTGCGGGGCGCCAGATCCAGCAGCCGGCCGATGGTGGTGCGGATCGTGCCGCCGTGGCTGACCACGACGAGCGTGCCGTCACCGGTCAGCTTCTCGGCGTGCTCCAACACCACGGGTGCGGCCCTGTCGGCGACCTCGGTCTCCAGCTCGCCGCCGCCGCGCCGGACCGGTTCGCCGCGCTTCCACGCCCGGTACTCGTCGCCGTGCCGTTCGAGGATCTCCTCATGGGTGAGCCCCTGCCACACCCCGGCGTACGTCTCCCGGAGCGCGGAGTCGTGGCTCACCTGAAGACCGGTGAGCGCGGCGAGCTCTGCGGCGGTCGCCGCGGCACGCCGCAGGTCCGAGGCGATGATCGCGTCGGGCTTCAGGGCGGCCAGCAGCCGGGCGGCCCGGCGGGCCTGCGCGACACCCGTCTCGGTGAGCTCGATGTCCGTACTGCCCTGGAAGCGGCGCTCAAGGTTCCACGAGGTCTGGCCGTGGCGCCAGAGGACGATACGGCGACCCCTGCCGCCCCTGTCGGCGCTCAGCTGAGCTCACCGCCGTCCGGGCCGGCGGCGTCCGCGCCGGTGAGCCGAGCGTGCTCGGCGGCCTTGCCCCGGGTGCGCACGGCGTCCTCGGGCAGCTCCAGCTCGGGGCAGTCCTTCCACAGCCGCTCCAGGGCGTAGAAGACCCGCTCCTCGCTGTGCTGCACGTGGACGACGATGTCCACGTAGTCCAGCAGCACCCAGCGGGCCTCCCGGTCGCCCTCGCGGCGGACGGGCTTGGCGCCGAGCTCCTTCAGGAGCCGCTCCTCGATCTCGTCGACGATCGACTTGACCTGGCGGTCGTTGGGCGCGGAGGCCAGGAGGAAGGCGTCGGTGATCGACAGCACGTCGCTGACGTCGTAGGCGATGATGTCGTGGGCGAGCCGGTCGGCGGCCGCCTGAGCGGCGGCGTTCACAAGCGCGATGGATCGGTCGGTGGCGGTCACAAGCAGGCTTTCGTCGTCGGTCAAGGACACCTCAAGGGTCTCATGGGGCGCCGGAGGCACCGCACACCGTGACGCTTCCGGCCACCTCGGGGCCCCCGTCCCCTATCGGCCCTTGTAGTCGCCTCCCAGGACGACGGTGACATCGGCGTTCCCGGACGCCTCGCCCTTCTTCACCGCGTCGGCGGGCAGACCGAGGGTCTTGGCGACCTCCTCGGCCATCGGCTTGCGTGCCTCGTCGAGGTAGAGGACCTCCGACGAGCCGGCCGTGTCCGCCGAGCCGTTGTCGACGACGGCGTACCCGCCGTTGACGAGGACGATGCGGGCCGATTCCGACGTGTCGGCCTTCCCGGTGGCGTTGCGGACCGCGACGCGGACCGCGGAACCCTGCTCGGTCGCCTTGACGGAGCCGCCGAGGATGTCCTGCACGACGCTGCGGCTGTCGTCCTCGCTGAGCCGCCCGTCCCCTTGGACGGGGAGCAGCGCCGTCTTGTGGTCGCCGGCCTTGGCGTACTCGGCCAGCTTGGCGAGCGACGCGCCGAGGTCCTTCTCGGGCAGGGACGGGTCGAGGATCTGCGCAAGCGACTGGATCGTCATGGTCGCGCTCTGGGGGTCGTCCGACATCTTGCGCAGGACCCCGTGGACGACCTGGCCGAACCGCTGGAGCTGCTGGGCCTCGGACTCCCCGGAGCCGCGGTGGGTGGCGTACGCGACGGCGGCACGCCCGCCGAGCGTCTGGTTCTCGCCCTTCGCGACCAGCGGCGGGTCCCCCTTCTTCTCCGCGGGGATCTCGGCGTCCGTGGTGAGGTCGATGCCGCCGACCAGCTCGACGAGGTTCTCCAGGTACGGAGTGTCCAGGCGCCACGTGCCGGTGATCTTCGTGCCGAGCAGCGTCCCGACGGCCTCGCGCGTGCCGGAGGAGCCGTCGTCCTCGACGGACTTGGCGAGCGTGGTGCTGGTCCCGTCGTCGTTGCCCACGGCCAGCGCGTTGGGCAGCAGCACGGTGGTGCCCTGCCTGGTGGTCTCGTTGTTGACCAGCAGGGCGGTGGAGGTGGCCTGGTCCTTGGTGTCGTGCAGGTGCAGCACGATCACGTCGCGCTTCTGCGGCCCGGTCGCGGTACCGCCGCCCTTGCGGTCCCCGCCCTGCAAGAGACCGGGGAGCAGGCCCGCGTTCCACAGGTAGCCGACCCCGCCGATGAGCGCGAGGGCGAGGACCACGACGAGCGCGACGACCCGGTTGCGGCCCCGGCGCTTGGCCTCCTCGCGGCGCTCGGAGCGGCTCTCGGTGAACTTCAGCCAGTCGATGACGTCCTCGGAGTCCTCGTCCGGCTCCTCGACGAAGGAGAACTGCTCCGTGCGGTAGTCGGTGGCGTCACCTGCGGCCCCGTCACCCCTCCGGCCGGGCCCGTCAGGCGCGGAGGCGGGTCTGCGCGGTTCCGGTACGGCGGCCTGCGGCGGAGCCTGGGGCCTGGGGGGCGTCTCGTGGACCTGCGGGGTCTGCTGCTGCGGCTGAGGCTCCTGGGGGTGCTGCGTCGCCGGCTGCGGGTCCTGCCAGGACTGCGTCCCGTACCCGGAGCCGTAGCCGTCGTAGCCGTAGCCCTGGCCCTGCGTGTAGGGCTGCTGCGGAGCGGCTTGGCCGTACGGGTCGTAGGAGTCGTAGGACTGGCCGTAGCCCTGCTGCGGGGCCTGGGGCGGGTACGGCTGCCCCGCGTACGGCTCGCCGTAGGGCTGCTGCGGCTCGGCGTGCTGGTACACCGGCTGCCCGTACTCGTCGTAGCCGATGATCTGCGGCTGCGGCGTGTAGTACGGGTCGTACGGGTGGTTCTGGTCGTTCACCGGTGCCCCTCTCCGTGGCTCACTCGCCGCGGTACAACTGGCGCTTCGCGATGTAGCGGACCACACCGTCCGGCACCAGATACCAGACGGGGTCGCCGTGCGCGACCCTCGCGCGGCAGTCGGAGGACGAGATGGCCAGGGCGGGCACCTCCACCAGGGACACGCCACCCTTGGGCAGCCCGTCGTCCGACAGGTCGTGGCCCGGGCGGGTGACCCCGATGAAGTGCGCCAGGGAGAACAGTTCCTCGGCGTTGCGCCAGCCCGGCATGATCTGGGACAGCGCGTCGGCGCCGGTGATGAAGAACAGGTCGGTGTCGGGGTTGAGGGCGCGCAGCTCGCGCAGCGTGTCGATCGTGTACGTCGGGCCGGCCCGGTCCACGTCGAGGCGGCTGACCGAGAACTGCGGGTTCGACGCCGTGGCGATGACCGTCATCAGGTACCGGTCCTCCGCCGGCGAGACCGTCTTGTGGGACTTCTGCCACGGCTGTCCGGTCGGCACGAACACGACCTCGTCCAGGTGGAACAAGGCGGCCACCTCGCTGGCGGCCACCAGGTGTCCGTGGTGGATCGGGTCGAACGTCCCGCCCATCACGCCGAGTCGGCGTTTGCCGGAGCTCCGCGGCACTTGCTGCTCTCCCATGCGTGCAGAGCCTAACGGCACGGTGGTGCGGCCGGTCCCGGCGCTCACCGGCTCAGCGGTCGCGGTTGAAGCGGGTGGTGACCCACAGCATCAGGAGCAGCACGAGGAGGGCGCCGCCGCCGGTGACATAGGGGTTGAGGCTGTCGTGGTTGCCGCCGTGCTCGGAGCCCTGAGCGAGGGCGACCAGGTCGGCAGCGGCGGAGTGCAGGCTGTTCATCGTCTGAAGACCTATCCATCGGGGTGGGAGCGGAGACTTCGCGCACATCGTATGCGGGGCCCGCGGGCACGCTCACGCCGACGTGGTCGTTGTGTCCGTCCGACCCTCACCCCGCCGGGGCCCCGGTACCGCAGGCGGTCTCCGCCCGACCGTTGTCCACAGGCGGTTGTCCACAGGCCCGACGGCCTGACGGCGGCAGCGCCTACGCTGGGTGTCGTACGAGACACCTCTCGCATCTCGCACGAAACAGGGGGCTTCCATGACCGAGACCGGCCACGAGGGCGTGCCGAGCCGTCGCCGCGCGCGCTTCCCCGGGATCTCCTCCCGGGCCTACGAACATCCGGCGGACCGCTCCGCCCTGGTCGCCCTGCGCAAGCTCAGCGGCTTCGACACCGTGTTCAAGGCGGTGAGCGGCCTCCTGCCCGAGCGCAGCCTGCGCCTGCTGTACCTGTCGGACTCGGTACGGGTCGGCGAGACCCAGTTCGCGCGGCTGCACGAGATGCTGCGCGACGCCTGCTACATCCTGGACCTGGAGAAGGTCCCGGCGATGTACGTCACGCAGGACCCGAAGCCCAACGCGATGTGCATCGGCCTGGACGAGCCGATCATCGTGGTCACCACGGGCCTGGTGGAACTCCTCGACGAGGAGGAGATGCGGGCGGTCGTCGGCCACGAGGCGGGCCACGCCTTGTCGGGCCACGCCGTGTACCGCACGGTGCTGCTGTTCCTCACCAACCTGGCCCTGAAGGTCGCCTGGATCCCCCTCGGCAATGTGGCGATCACGGCGATCGTCGCGGCGCTGCGGGAGTGGTTCCGCAAGTCGGAGCTGTCGGCCGACCGGGCCGGCCTGCTGGTCGGCCAGGACCTCCAGGCGTCCATGCGGGGCCTGATGAAGCTCGCCGGCGGCCACCACCTGCACGAGATGAACGTCGACGCCTTCCTGGCGCAGGCGGAGGAGTACGAGGCGGGCGGCGACCTGCGGGACTCCGTCCTCAAGATCCTCAACATGCTGCCCCGCACACACCCCTTCACCACGGTCCGGGCGGCCGAACTGAAGAAGTGGGCGGAGAGCCGCGACTACCAGCGGATCATGGACGGCCACTACGCGAAGCGCTCGGACGACAAGGACACGTCGGTGACGGACTCCGTCCGCGAGTCGGCGAGCCACTACGCGGACTCGGTGCGCAGCAGCAAGGATCCGCTGATGAAGCTGGTCGGCGACATAGCCGGCGGCGCGGGCGACCTCGGGGGCAAACTCTTCGAGAAGTTCACCGGCGGGGGCCCGTCGCGCCCCTCAGGGACCGGCAACGGCGACAGCGGCAACGGGAGCGCCGGGAACGCCTGAGGCGGGCACCGGCCCCGGGCGCCCCCGGTGGCGCCACGGCAGTCGCCCGAGCGCGGCGGCTACAGCTTCGCCGGGCATGGTGCCGCCGACACAGCCGCGCGCCTCCCGGGGACCCCGGCGTGCCTCCGCGGGGCCTCCGGTGGTCCTCACGGCGGCACGCGCGTGCGGTGACGACGGGCACGCCGGCTCAGGTAAGGAACACGGCACGGGCGTCACCGCCTGCCCGCCGCGGAACCGCCGGTGCTCCGGCGCACGGCTCATGGAGGCGTGGGCTGGGCGTCGGGGGCCAGGGCGGCACAGGCCGGTGCGGCCGAGGCCGGGGCCATCCCGTAGGGGTCGGTGGCCGGTGCGGTGGTCGAGGTCGCCCGCTGACCCGCGAGGAGAGGACTCAGGCTGCCGGACAGGTCGGCTGCACAGTCCAGCGGGCCCGCCCACAGGCTGCTGGTGACCAGCTCGGCGCGGTGGAGGCGCAGGTCCTCGCGGTCGAAGTGGAAGCGAAGCTCGCGGCGGACGGTGAACAGGGAGGCGTCCTCCGCGCCGGTGTCGGAGGACACCGGACGGAGCGCGTAGGTGAAGGTGTGCTGCGAGACCACCTCCAGTTCGTCTGCGGAGGTCTCGGTGTACCCGAGCGTCCCGTGGACCCGCACCTCCGGGTCGGCGAGCACCACGCGGTCCGGGTCGAACCGCACGAGCCAGCCTCCTACGGTGTGCCGGCCGTCCGTGGCCGGGCGGTCGAGGCTGCGGTCGAACTGCGCCAGCTGGTCGGGGTCGAGGAGCAGCCGTACCGGGCGGTCGGTGCTGCCGCTCAGAACGTCCGGGTCAAGGGACGACTGCACCAGGTAGTCCTTCGCCGTACTGAGGGCGGCAAGCACCTGGCTCTGGGTGAAGTGGGCGGTGCTCCGGGCGGGCGGCAGGGTGACGCCCGCGGCCCCGGTGCGGTGCTGGGCCGCGGGGGCGCGGGTGTACAGCTCGGCGGGGGTCCCACCCGGGACGGGACCCTGCGGGGCGAGGGCGACGACGGACATGCGGGCCGGTTGGGCCGGCTGGTCGAACGGGGGGCCGTGGGGTCCCCGGGAAGCGAGGTGCACAGCAGCAGCGAAGATCATGGCGACGACGAGGACCAGGGCGAGAGCGCCTGTGCGGGATCCGTGCCGCTGCCTCCTCGGCGGCACAGGACCGTCGTCCCGGTCACCGCCGCGGCCGTCGCCCGGTCCCTGTCCCGAACCGTCGGTCCGATGACGGACGGGGTCACCGCTCCGGCCTTCCAGGCGCTCCTGCGCGGACAGCTCCCGTAGTCGGGCAGCCCGGATGAACGACTCGTCGAAAACGACGGACCGGTACTCGTCCTCTCCACCGCCGGGGCGACCCTCGGGTGTGCCGTCGGGTGTCCCGTCGGGCGGGTCGACACTCCCTGCCATACCTTGAGGGTAGGTCCGGCGGGGCCCCCGTAAACGCTTCGACGGACGCCAACTGCGGCGGACGGCTCAGCGATTGGCCCCGCCCTGGGGAGCGGCCTTCGCATGCGGCGGGCCGGGGGCACGAGACCGCTGGGGAGCGCGGCCGCGGCCGGACCGCGCGCGGCCCCCACACAGTGGCCGGAGCCGGACCGCGGACCACGCCCGCCCCGCGGGGAGCGGGCGGAGGGTCAGGGGGCGGAGTGACGGGTGGCGGGGGGTGGGGGGGCGGGGGCGGGCCCCCGTAGTGCATCGCCGTCACCCGGCGGCAGGTCCGTCGTCGCCGGTGCGGGGATCTGCTCGTCCCGGTCGGCGGACGAGGCGCTGCGGTACACGGCGCTGAGGGCGAGGACGACCATGCCGAGGCCCATCAGCAGGGCCACGATCCATGCGACGGGCCGGTACCAGCGGCCGCCCGGCCGGTAGGGGCGCAGGGCGCCGCCGTAGGGGCCGTACGGGTCGTGGGTGCGGGCGGAGCCGTACGGGTCGTCGCCGTGGCCGCCGGGGTGCCCGGCAGGGGCGTACGGGTCGTGGAGGCCGTGCGGGGCGCTGTCCTGGGCGGTGCGCCTGCCGCGTGCCTGGGCGGCGGCGACGAGCCTCTCGACGGCGGTGGGTTCGTGGAACCGGGCCGCACGGACGAAGTCCTCGTCGAACACCACGGAGGCGAAGTCCTCGTCGGCGCCTCCGCGGTCGTCGTCGGGCTCCCAGCCGTCCGGGAACGGCCTGCCCCCCACGTCGTCCGGCACACGCTCAGCGTAGACCCGTGAGGGGGCTTTGGGAAGGGAGAGCGGAAAGCTTCCCCGCCCGCCGGCCCGGCAGCCCCGGGGTGGCGTCGCCCCCGGGGCCCTGTTGGTTACCGGGTGTGACCGTCGCCGGTGACGATGTACTTCGTCGACGTGAGCTCCGGAAGGCCCATGGGCCCGCGGGCGTGGAGCTTCTGGGTGGAGATGCCGATCTCGGCGCCGAAGCCGAATTCGCCACCGTCCGTGAACCTGGTCGACGCGTTCACGGCGACCGTGGTGGAGTCCACCAACTGGGTGAAGCGGCGGGCGGCGGCCTGGGACGTGGTGACGATCGCCTCGGTGTGGCCGGAGGTCCAGAGCCGGATGTGGGCGACGGCGGCGTCCAGGGAGTCGACGACGGCCGCGGCGATGTCGTGCGAGAGGTACTCGGTCTCCCAGTCCTCCGGGGTGGCCGGGACGACCTCGGCCTTCGAGCCGTCGGCGTAGGCCGCGACCCGTTCGTCGCCGTGGACGGTGACGCCGGCCTCGGCGAGTGCGTCCAGGGCGCGCGGCAGGAATTCCGCGGCGATGTCCTGGTGGACGAGGAGGGTCTCGGCTGCGTTGCAGACGCTGACGCGCTGCGCCTTGGAGTTGATCAGGATGTCGACGGCCATGTCGAGGTCGGCGGCGGCGTCGACGTAGACGTGGCAGTTTCCGGTGCCGGTCTCGATGACCGGGACGGTGGACTCCTCCACGACGGTGCGGATCAGGGAGGCGCCGCCGCGGGGGATGAGGACGTCGACGAGGCCGCGGGCGCGCATCAGCTCGCGCACCGAGTCGCGGGACTCCCCCGGCACGAGCTGCACGGCGTCGGCGGGGAGCCCCGCGCCGCCGACGGCGTCGCGCAGTACCCGCACGAGTGCGGTGTTGGAGGCGTACGCGGAGGAGGAGCCGCGCAGCAGGACGGCGTTGCCGGCCTTCAGGCACAGGGCGGCGGCGTCCACCGTCACGTTCGGTCGGGCTTCGTAGATGATGCCGACGACGCCGAGCGGGACGCGGACCTGGCGCAGGTCGAGCCCGTTGGGGAGGGTGGAGCCGCGGACGACCTCGCCGACGGGGTCGGGCAGCGCGGCGACGTGGCGGACGTCGGCGGCGATGGCCCGGACCCGCTCGGGGGTGAGGGTCAGCCGGTCGATGACCGATTCGCTGGTGCCGGCCTCCCGGGCCTTCGTCACGTCCTCGGCGTTGGCCTGCACGATTTCGGCGGTGCGGACCTCCAGGGCGTCGGCCATGGCGAGCAGCGCGTCGTCCTTGGGGGCGCGCGGCAGCGGTGCGATCTCCGCGGCGGCGGCCCGGGCGCGGTAGGCGGCCTGGGTGACCGGTGACATGTCGTCGTACGGGTTGAGCGGGAGGGAGGCGGAGTGCGAGGTCATATTCGCAGGGTAATGCGCTCGCGGGGCGGGCTCCCTCCCCTGTCCTGCCCTGTCCCGATCCGCGAGACGGCCGGGGCGGGTTTCCCCGGCGCCGGTGCGAGGCGGTCGGGGGGCCGGCGGCGGTGGTCGGTCGAGGCGGCCGGTGGGGGCGCTCAGTAGGGGTGGACGCCGACCGGGGAGGCCGGGGGTGGGCCGTAGCCCTCGGCGACGCGCTGGTGGTAGGTCTCGCGGTCGATGACCTCCAGCCCGACGATCTCCCACGGCGGCAGGTTGGCGCTGTGCCGGTGCTCGCCCCAGAGCCGGAGCGCCACGGCGGCGGCGTCGTGGAGGTCGCGGGCCTCCTCCCAGTAGCGGATTTCGGCGTGGTCGGCGGCGTATCTGCTGGTCAGCAGGAAGGGGTGGTCGTGGGCGAGCTGTTCGAGGGCGCGCCGGACATCGTTCAGGGGGGCCTCTTCGCCGGACACGCTGAGCGTGATGTGCCACAGCCGGGACACGGGCCGGTCGGGTGCGGCGGCTGCGGCTTCCTGGGCGCCTCGTGGGCCCCGTGCGCCGCCGGTGTCCCTGACGTACGGGGTCGGCGCGGTGTTCCGGGCGTCGTCCGCGCCGGTGACCGTGCGGTGCCCGGCTTCGTCGAAATCCGCCCCCGCCTCGACACTCGTCAAGGCACGTTCGGTCGTCCCGCGGGGCCCGGCCCCAGGGCGCGCTCGTCTCACCGGCGGCCTCCTGTTGATGTGTTGTCTTGCCGTCACCCCGCCTTACCCCCCGGACAAAGTTGACCAGTCCCGGGCGGGGCGTGGGGCGGTTTTGGTGAAGGTCCCGGCCGGTTGACGCTACTTTCAGCCGTTCCAGGGGTGCAGGACGACCAGATCGTCCCTGTGTACGACTTCTCTCTCGTATGCCGGACCCAGTTCCTTCGCCAGGTCTCGGGTGGAACGTCCCAGCAGCTGCGGGAGCTCCTTCGCGTCGAAGTTGACCAGTCCGCGGGCGACGAGCCGGCCGTCGGTGTCGCGCAGTTCGATGGGGTCGCCGGCGCCGAAGTCGCCGTCCACGGCGGCGATGCCGGCGGGCAGCAGCGACTTCCTGCCGTGCACGACGGCTCGTACCGCGCCGTCGTCGAGGGTCAGGGAGCCCTGCGGTGCGGAGGCGTGGGCGAGCCACAGCAGCCGGCCCGCGGAGCGGCGTCCGGTGGCGTGGAAGTACGTGCCGGTGTCCCGTCCCGCGAGGGCGTCGGCGGCCCGGCTGGCGGAGGTGAGGACCACGGGGATGCCCGCCTCGGCGGCGATCCGTGACGCCTCCACCTTGGTGACCATGCCGCCGGTGCCGACGCCCGCCTTGCCTGCCGAGCCGATCTCGACGCCTGCGAGGTCCTCCGGCCCGCGCACCTCCTCGATGCGGGAGGTGCCGGGGCGGCTGGGGTCGCCGTCGTAGAGGCCGTCGACGTCGGAGAGCAGGACGAGCAGGTCGGCGCGGACCAGGTGGGCGACGAGTGCGGCGAGCCGGTCGTTGTCGCCGAACCGGATCTCGTCCGTGGCCACGGTGTCGTTCTCGTTGACGATGGGGAAGGCGCCCATGGTCAGCAGCTGGTCGAGGGTGCGGTAGGCGTTGCGGTAGTGGGCGCGGCGGCTCATGTCGTCGCTGGTGAGGAGGACCTGGCCGACGCGTACGCCGTAGCGGGCGAAGGAGGCGGTGTACCGGGCGACGAGGAGGCCCTGGCCGACGCTGGCGGCGGCCTGCTGCCGGGCGAGGTCGTGGGGGCGGCGGGTGAGCCCGAGCGGTGCCAGTCCGGCGGCGATGGCGCCGGAGGAGACGAGGACGATCTCGCGGGCCGGTCCCTCGGTGGGGCTGCCGCCGCGTACCTTCGCGAGGACGTCGACGAGTGCGTCGACCCGGTCGGCGTCGAGCCCTCCCGATGCGGTGGTCAGCGAGGACGAGCCGACCTTGACGACGATTCTGCGGGCTTCCGTCACCTGCTGCCTTGCCACTGTCACGGGGGTGAATCTACGCGAGGCACGATGATCGATGGCGCCGCATCCCACCGACTGGACTGCCGGATGGACAGGGCGTGGGGCCAGGGGTCGGCTGCCGGGCAGCGGCAGGAGCGTTGCGTCGGGGTCGCCCCGCCGCCGGGCGTGCGCCGCCCGGCGGCGGGGCGTGCGGTGAGGGGCGCCCGGCGGTGGGGCGTGCGGTGGCGGGCCGCTTCGTGGCGGCGGTGGGGGGCCCGTCGTGGGACCCGTGTCGACCGCGCACCGCACGGCCCGAGAGGCTCACCGTCGCGGTTCAGCGGACCGCGCGGGCCGGCGGGCTGCGGGGCTGTCGGCGGGCTCCGCCGGTCCTGGGGGCCGGCGGAGCTCCTGGTCAGGCGACCGGTGTGGTTTCTGCGTCGTCGGCCGCGGCCTTGGCTGCCTGCTCCATCTCCGCGTCGGCCTCGGGGTCTCCGCTGCCGTTCTTCCGGGCCTTCACGCGCTCGCCGGAGGGGCCGGGGACGTCCACGCCGCCCTCGGGGGACACCGAGGCGGCGCCGTCCTCGCGGTCGAGTTCGCCGAGCGGCTGGCCCGCGAGGCGCTGGGCGACGCGCTGGTTGCGGGCTTCCGCCCTGGCGGCCAGGTCGCGTACGGCGGCGTTGAACCGTTCCGTGGAGGTGGGTTCGTCGGGGCCGAGCAGGTAGCACTTGAGGTCGCGCCGGTCCCGGGCCA
Organism: Streptomyces sp. CC53; assembly: GCF_001865245.1. Classification (GTDB taxonomy): domain Bacteria; phylum Actinomycetota; class Actinomycetes; order Streptomycetales; family Streptomycetaceae; genus Streptomyces. The sequence continues at coordinate 34,324 of NZ_MKXB01000229.1, forward strand.
GCGTGTCGGCGGCGGGGTCGGCCACGGCGGCCAGGAGCGCGTCGATCTCGGCGGCGCCGTTGCTCAGGATGACCGCTGCGCGGACCGCGGTGTTCTGCTGCTTGAACTCCTCCACGCCGACCTCGGCGGAGTCGGTGACGGCGTACGGCTTGCCGCTCGCGATGAAGTCGGAGACCACGCTGGAGATGTCGGAGACCAGCGCGTCGGCTTCGTTGAAGCAGTCGTAGAGCCGCGGTTCCGCGCCGGTGATGACCTTGTGCTCCCACCAGCCGAAGGAGCGCCAGTAGGCGTCGTTCCATGCGGCGCGCAGCCGCTTGGTCTCGGCGAGGCGCTGCGGGTCGGCGAGGGAGGTGCGCGAGGTCTCGGCCTCGTCGGCGCCGGGGCGGCCGTGGCGGGCGAGGGTGGCGAGGCGGGCCTCGATGCGTGCCAGCTCGGCTCGGGCGGCGGCCTGGCCGGCCTGCGCTGCGGCGGCCTCCTTCGCCCAGCGCGGGTCGGCGGCGCGGCGGGCCGAGGCGGCCGCGATCATGGCCTTGACGCGGGCGTCGGCGGCCTTCGCCTTCTTGTTGACGAGGCCGGTGAACGGGTGGGGCTTGTACAGGACGCGGACGGGGCTGTCGGCTTCCAGCAGCCGGCGGACGATGTTCTCGCCGGCCAGGAGGAGCGAGGTGTTGCCGGGGTTGCCGTCCCAGCCCTCCCAGGTGGGGGCGTAGAGGATGGTCGGGATGGGGTTCTTCGGCGTGCCCGTCCACGGCTGGATCGGGGCGAGCTGGGGGCGGCCGACCTCGACGATGTCCTCGTCGCGGATCCCGACGTCGGCGAGGGCGTAGCGGTCGCGGCCGGCGCGGCCGGCGGTCCACACCTCGTCGTACACCTTGGAGAACGGGTTGACGCTGGCGAGTTTGTCGCTGTCGCCGTGGCCGATGAAGACGTGCTTCATGGTGGGGACGCGCAGCAGGTGGATGTTCTTGCCGACGTTCGCCGGGTAGAGCGCCACGCGGATGGACGGCAGGTCCATGGCCATGAGGTGTTGGGCGCCCGGCACGCACAGGACGGGTACGCAGGTGTCGCCGAGCTGCTCCACGAGGTTGCGTTCCCGCATGACGATGACGGGGCGGCCGTCGATCTGTTCCAGGGTCTCCAGCCACATGTTGACCTGGTAGGCGGAGTCGGCGGAGCCGGAGAAGTAGAGCGCGACGGTGGGCTGGTACTCGCGCAGCCACGTGTCGACGGCTTTGAAGACGGCGCCTGCGCCGGGCGCGCGGCGCCCGCGCCGCAGGTACGGCACGAGGAGCAGGGTGTAGAGGGCGGCGAGGCCCAGGGTGGCGGCGACACCGGCGTAGGCGGCGACCGCCCGGCCGGTGACGGCCGCGGTGATGACGCCGGCGACGGCGGGGACGTCGAGGTACAGCATCTTCTCGGCGGCGCGGTGCACGAGTGCCCGGGGCGGCGCGTCGGCGATGCGCACGGCGTGCAGGTCGACGTTGCGGGTGACGACCGGCATGGTGCGGCGCCGCAGGATCAGGTGGGTGAGGGCGCCGTGCGGGGCCTGCGCCGCGTAGAAGAGCAGGAATCCGCCGGCCGCGGCGTAGAAGACCGGCTCCTCGGCCAGGCCCTCGCGGGCCAGGAGGAGGATCAGCAGGAGCTGGCGCAGCAGGAAGCGGAGGGAGGTGCCGAGGTGTACGCGGCCGAGGAGTCTCGTCAGGCGGCTGCGCTTCTGGTGGAGGTACCAGTCGGCGAGGTACGTCACGGCGCCGGCCGCCGCGAACAGCCAGGGGTTCGGGAGCAGCGCGGCGAGCAGGACGCACGGGAAGCCGACTCCGAGGAGGAGTACGGCTGCGGCCAGCTCTGCCCCACTGCCCACGCGGGCCAGGCGAATGGCGGTTGAGATCACGTAGAACCTGCTCCAGATCCAAGAGGGATGCCGGTGTTTTTCACAAGGCGTCGGTTCCGTGAAGGTGGGGCTTCACTGCTCGGGCCCCCGGTCGGCCGTCGAATTCGGCTGTGACGCGGGGGCCCGGGAATTCACGACTCGCGAGTATTACACATCTTCCTGTCGGTCAAGGACCGCGGCCAGGGCCTGCTCGAAGCCCGAGGCGGCGCTGGCGCCGGCGGTGGGGTCCTGCTGCCGTACGTCGATGACGTGGCCGGTCAGTTCGGAGAGGAGCACGTCGAGGGAGGTGCGGGCGACGGCTTCCGAGGACAGCAGGGTGCCGGCGGGTTCCTGCCCGAAAGCCCTGGTCCGCATGGGGGTCGCGGTGCGCTCCGGGTTGACGCAATTGACGCGGATACCGTCGCCGGCCCATTCGTCGGCGAGGGCCTGGGTGAGATTGACCATGGCGGCTTTGGTGGACGAATACAGGCTGTACTCGGCGCGGCCGCGGGTGTAGCTGGAGGAGGTGTAGAGCAGCAGCTGTCCCTTGCTCTCCACCAGGTACTTGTAGGAGGCGCGGGCGATGTGTACCGGCGCCAGGTAATTGACGTTGAGGGCTTCCTGGATGGTGGTGCCGTCGGTCTCGGCGAGTTTGCCGATGCGCAGGACGCCGGCGGTGTTGATGACGTAATCGACGCGGCCCGTTTCCGCGTACGCCTTCGCCAGGGCGTCCTCGATGTGCTGGGGGTTCTCGACGTGGGTGCCGGTGGTGGAGCGGCCGAGGGCGTACACGGACGCGCCGTACTGCTCGGCGAGGCGGGCGATGTCGGCGCCGATCCCGTAGGAGCCGCCGAAGACGACGACGGTCCTGCCGGTGAGCTGCTCGCGGTAGGCCTCCTCGCCGGCCTGGGCGGGGGCGGCGGTGGAGGCGAGCTGGAAGAGTTTGTCGGCGATGAAGACGTCGACGGGCTGTGTCACCTTCATGTTGTACTCGTCGCCCGGCACGACGTGGATCGGCACGTCCGGCAGGTACTTGAGGACGACGGAGCAGTCGTCGGTGGCCTGGAAGTGGGGGTCGCCCGCGGCGACTTCGTACGCCCTGCGGATGGTGGACAGCTTGAACGCCTGCGGGGTCTGGCCGCGGCGGAGCCGGGAGCGGTCGGGGACGTCGGTGATGAACTCGCCGTCCTCGCCGTGGGTGCGGGTCACGATGATGGTGTCGGCGGAGGGGATGGCGACGTCCACGGCCTGGTAGCGCTCCAGGGCGTCGACGCAGTCCTTGATGACGCGCTGGGAGAGCAGGGGGCGCACGGCGTCGTGGAAGAGGACGTTGAGGTCCTCGCCGTCGGCCAGGCCCTCGCCGAGGGCGGCGATGGCACGCTCGGTGGTCTCGTTGCGGGTGGCTCCGCCTTCGATGACCTTGGTGACCTTGGTGAGCCCCGCCTTGGCGATGATCTTCTCGATGTCGCCGACGAAGCCGGGGGCCATCAGCACGATCACGTCGTCGACGGACTCGGCCTGCTCGAAGATCGTCAGGGTGTGCTCGATGACGGCCTTGCCCGCGATCTTCAGGAGCTGCTTGGGGATCGCGAGGCCCACCCGCTGACCGGTGCCCCCGGCGAGCACGACTGCGGTGGTGCGGGTCTTGGCTTCATGCGGCACGGACACGGAGACGACCTACCTTGGTATCGCTGGGGGAACGGGCTGATAGTCGCACTCTCCGTGACCGCCGTGCAAGGCGGGCGGCAGCCACGGACAACCCGGTGGACACGGACTGTTCACGAAACGACCAGGTGCCGTTGTGGTAAAGGGAGATGCGGCGCACTGGGGTGCGAAGTGAGGCAAAGCACACGGTTCGGTGGGGCTTCGTGTGCGTCGGGTCTGCCCGGCGGCCGCGTCCCGCGTGCGCCGGCCCCGGTTTCCGCGACCGCCTACCGGTCCTGCACCCGGACGTGGAGCGCGTTGTCCCGGTCGTAGAAGGCCGTCATGGTGACCACGAGTTGCTTCCGGCCGCGCAGCTTGCGCCATGCCCTCCGCAGGAACAGCAGCGGGCGGGGCTTGAGGCGCGCGGCGGGCCGGTAGGTGAGGACGTCGGCCTTGGCGACGATGTCGTCCAGGATCCGGCTGATCCGCAGCGGCGGCCGGTCGTCGGCGTGGCGCAGCCACAACGACCAGGTGTCGGGTGCCGTGCCGACGTGCTGTTCGACGGGTCCGGTCAGCGGCAGTGGCAGCCGGAAGCCGCCGTCGGGCAGCCAGCAGCCGTCGGCGGTGACCTCGTGGTCGCTGCCGGCCAGGCGCATCAGCACCTGCGGTCGGGTGCGTGTGCGGCCCGGTTCGCCGTGGAGGCGTCCGGTGACGGTGATGTCGTGCCGGGTGACGTGGATGTCGCCTGCCTCGGCGTGGACGTCACGGGACCAGGCCCGGATCTCCAGCACCGGCTCGGGTGAGCGGCGGTGGGGGACGAGGTGGCGCACCGGGGAGCCGGGCCGCAGCCGCCGGGCCGCGTCCGTGGAGCCGCGCTGGTCCGCGGAGCGCGCGGTGACGGGTACGTGCGGCCCGCCGGAGGGATGAGCGGCGTGGCACACCCAGGTGCCTTCGGCGAAGTCGTCGCCGGCCGGGATGGTGGCCGTGCCGCCGCTGTCGAAGGCGTACGTGCGCTCGGCGGCGGCCTGCGTCCTGGCGGGTCCGGCGTGCGGGACGCACACGAGCCGCAGCCCGTCGTGGCGGGCCGCGCCGCCGGGTGGGGTGACGAGGGTCACGGAGATCGATCCGTCGGACTCGGCGACGGCGTCCGCGAGCGGTGTGAAGCCGTCGGTGCCGTCCCCTGCCCGTCCCTGGGCCGCCCGCTTCTCCTCGTGAGGTGGCCCGCCGACTGCCGGGTCGTCCGCCCGGTCCTGGGCCGCGCGCGACTCCTTGGGTGAGCCGCCGCCTCCGGTGGAGGCCGTACGCGTACCGCGGGCCGGGGCGGCGGGGTGGGGGCCCGCACCGAGTGCGGCGAAGAGGTCGGCGTACTGTGCGGCGACGGCGCCCGGGTCGAAGCGGCGGGCGTTGCGCAGGGCGGCCTGCCCCATGCTGCGGCGCAGGTCCTCGTCGTCGATCAGGGTCAGCAGCGCCTCGGCCACGGCGTCGGCGTCGCCGACGGGCACGAGCAGGCCGTCCTCGCCGTCCTCGATGATCTCGCGGGGGCCGTAGTCGCAGTCGGTGCTGACCATGGGGACGCCGCATCGCATCGACTCGACGAGGGTCATGCCGAACGACTCGTGGCGGGAGGTGGAGGCGGCGATGGCTCCCTTGGCCCACTCGGGCTCGATGGGCGCGCGGGGGCCCATGAGGAAGACGTGGTTGTGGAGCCGCAGTCTGTCGATGCGGGCGCGCAGTCTCGCCTTCTCCGGCCCCCAGCCACAGATGCGCAGGGTCCACGCGGGCCGCGCCCCGGCGACCTTCGCGAAGGCCGTGATCAGCACGTCGTACTGCTTCTCCTTGGAGAGGCGGCCCGCCGCGACGACGGTGGTGCTCGACTGGTCGGAGGGCGCGACCATCGGTGCGGGCACGCTGTTGGGGATGCACAGCACGCGGGTGGCGGGCAGCCGCATCTGCTCGCGCCAGACCGCCGCGTCGCCTTCGGAAACGGTCACGAAGGCGTCCAGCGCCTCCAGGTGGGGGCGTATCTCCTCGCGAAGCTCCGCCTTGTGGTGATGGTGCGTCATGTGCTCCTGCCCGATGAGCACGGCGCCCCGGGGGGCGAACTGCGCCGCGTAGGCGACGAGCCCGGGCCGGGTGCCGATCACCACGTCGGCGTCCGACGTGGCGTAGTGGGCGCGCACGCGCGCGTCGGTGAGCTTGCTGTACTCCGCGTACCGCGCTTCGCCGCGCGGGAAGAAGGCCGCGGGCGTCAGCTGGTCGGGGTGATGCTTCTCGCAGGTGGGCGAGGAGGGGCGGGTGTCGACGAGGGGGACGACGGTGATGCGGGGGTCGATGGAGAAGAGGGGGATGTCGCGGTGCCGGAAGACCGAGACGATCTCCACGTCGTGCCGGGCGGCCAGTTCCTCCGCGAGGTTGAGCGTGGTGCGGATGGTCCCGCCGATCCCGTAGATCGTGTGGATGAGGAAGGAGATCTTCATCAGGGCCCTGTCAGCCGGGAGTCGGGGCGTCGAGCATCGCCCCGAGAGCTAGACGGGGAAGGCAGCCGGATGGTTCAGTGCGCGGAGGCTTCGGTTACGTGCATCCTCCGCACGGAATCCGTGCTGCTCCCTGCGCCGGGCTGTCCCGACGGCCCGGACAACGCACAGCGCGGCAGTCCGCATCGAGGCGAGACTGCCGCGCAGAGCCGGCCGCAGGCGGCCGCGTCTGGGAATCAGAAGGCGTCGAACTCGTCGAACTCCCGCTGCGCCTCGTCGTGTTCGGCCTGACGGTCCCTGCGGCGCTGGGCGGCCGGCCGGGGCGCTTCGAAGCGGTGGTCCTCGCCTCGGCGGCCGAGCATCTCGGCGCCCGCCATCATGGACGGCTCCCAGTCGAAGACGACCGCGTTCTCCTCGGGGCCGATGGCGACGCCGTCGCCGGCGCGGGCACCGGCCTTCATCAGCTCCTCCTCGACACCGAGGCGGTTCAGGCGGTCCGCGAGGTATCCGACGGCCTCGTCGTTGTTGAAGTCCGTCTGGCGCACCCAGCGCTCCGGCTTCTCACCGCGGACGCGGAACAGCTCGTCGCCTTCCCGGGTCACGGTGAAGCCGGCGTCGTCGACCGCCTTCGGGCGGATGACGACACGGGTCGCCTCCTCCTGCGGCTTGGCGGCGCGCGCGGCGGCCACGATGTCGGCGAGGGCGTACGACAGCTCCTTGAGCCCCTGGTGGGCGACGGCCGACACCTCGAAGACGCGGTATCCGCGGGCCTCCAGGTCGGGCCGGACCATCTCGGCGAGGTCGCGGCCGTCCGGGATGTCGATCTTGTTGAGGACGACGATGCGGGGCCGGTCGTCGAGTCCGCCGTACTGCTGGAGCTCCTCCTCGATGATGTCGAGGTCGGAGACCGGGTCGCGCTGCGACTCCAGCGTGGCGGTGTCCAGGACGTGCACGAGGACCGAGCAGCGCTCGACGTGGCGCAGGAACTCCAGGCCGAGCCCCTTGCCCTGGCTGGCGCCGGGGATGAGACCGGGGACGTCGGCGATGGTGTAGACGGTGGAGCCGGCGGTGACCACGCCGAGGTTGGGCACCAGGGTCGTGAAGGGGTAGTCCGCGATCTTCGGCTTGGCGGCGGAGAGCACGGAGATCAGCGAGGACTTGCCGGCGCTGGGGTAGCCGACCAGCGCCACGTCGGCGACGGTCTTGAGCTCCAGGACGATGTCGAGGACGTCGCCGGGCTCGCCCAGCAGCGCGAAGCCGGGGGCCTTGCGGCGGGCCGAGGCCAGTGCGGCGTTGCCGAGGCCGCCGCGGCCGCCCTGGGCGGCGACGAACCGGGTGCCGTGGCCGACCATGTCGGCGAGGACCTCGCCGTTCCGGTCCATGACCACGGTGCCGTCCGGCACCGGCAGGACGAGGTCCTGGCCGTCCTTGCCGGAGCGGTTGCCGCCCTCGCCGGGCTTGCCGTTGGTGGCCTTGCGGTGCGGCGAGTGGTGGTAGTCCAGCAGCGTGGTGACGGACTGGTCCACGACGAGGATCACGTCGCCGCCGCGGCCGCCGTTGCCGCCGTCGGGGCCGCCGAGCGGCTTGAACTTCTCCCGGTGCACGGAGGCGCAGCCGTGGCCTCCGTTACCCGCGGCGACGTGCAGCTCGACGCGGTCCACGAAGGTGGTCATGGTGGGGTGCCTCCAGCAGTGCGGGGATGTCTCTGCGTGCGTGCGACGCCGGCGGTCGTCCCGGGCGTCGCCTCAGCTGTAACACGCGAAAGGCGGACCCGCTTCCCGTGCGGAGTGCACCGCACGGGAAGAGGGGCCCGCCCTCGCGAAGTGATGCGTCCGGTCAGGCGACCGGAACGATGTTCACGACCTTGCGGCCGCGGAACGTGCCGAACTGCACCGCGCCGGCCTGCAGGGCGAACAGCGTGTCGTCGCCACCGCGGCCGACACCCGCGCCCGGGTGGAAGTGGGTGCCGCGCTGGCGGACCAGGATCTCACCGGCGTTGACGACCTGACCGCCGAAGCGCTTCACGCCGAGCCGCTGAGCGTTGGAGTCGCGACCGTTCCGGGTGGACGATGCGCCCTTCTTGTGTGCCATGTCTCCTCAGTCCCTTACTTCGCGGCCGACGGGATCGCGGTGACCTTCAGCGCGGTGTACTGCTGACGGTGACCCTGACGACGGCGGTAGCCGGTCTTGTTCTTGTAGCGCAGGATGTCGATCTTGGCGCCCTTGTGGTGGTCCACGACCTCGGCCTCGACCTTGATGCCGGCCAGCACCCACGGGTCGCTGGTCACGGCGTCGCCGTCGACCACGAGCAGGGTCGAGAGCTCGACCGTGTCGCCAACCTTGGCAGTGGAAATCTTGTCAACCTCAACGATGTCACCGACAGCAACCTTGTGCTGGCGGCCACCGCTGCGCACGATGGCGTACACGCGGATCTCTCTTTCCTCGCTCGGGTGAACCCCTGACGCCAGCCGCCCACGCGGGCAGGGCCTGCGGCGGGACCGGATGGTCTGGGACGGCCTCTCCCGACCCGGGGCCGGGAGGGAGGTGCTCAGAGGTTGGCATGTATGCAGACATGCCGACGGTCAAGGTTACGGGCCTGCCCCGGACGGGTCAAACCGGGGCCTCCGAGGGCAGTGGCGCCCGCCCGGGCGCCGCGGGTGCCGGGCAAGCGCCCCGCACGGCGGGCGCCGGGCAGGCGACCGCCGCCCCTGTGGCGCCCTCCTCCTTGCTGCCGCACCCTCCCCGCCGCTCCGTCCCGGCCGCCCGTCCGGGGCCTCCCGCCCGGCAGGGGCGGCACGGCCGGCGGGTGCTCGACGCGTATGCTCGGCCCGAAACGTGCCGCCGTTCCCGTTCCCGATTTCCGCCCGGAAAGAGACGCAGACAGTGAACTACAGGGTCCAGCCCACCGCCCAGGTCCACGAGACCGCTGAGATCGGAGCCGGCAGCAGCGTCTGGGAGCTCGCCCAGATCCGGGAGGGCGCGCGGCTAGGCGAGGCCTGCGTCGTCGGGCGCGGCGCCTACGTCGGCACCGGTGTCCGTATCGGCGACAACGTCAAGCTGCAGAACTACGCCCTCGTGTACGAGCCGGCCGAGCTGGGCGACGGCGTGTTCGTCGGCCCTGCGGTGGTCCTCACCAACGACCACAACCCCCGCTCGGTGGACCCCGAGGGCAATCAGAAGCGCGGCGGCGACTGGGAGGCCGTGGGCGTCAAGGTGGAGGAGGGCGCCTCCCTCGGCGCCCGCTCCGTGTGCGTGGCGCCGGTGCGGGTGGGCCGCTGGTCGATGGTGGCCGCCGGCGCGGTCGTGACCAGGGACGTGCCGGACTTCGCGCTGGTCGCCGGGGTCCCGGCGCGCCGGATCGGCTGGGTCGGCCGGTCGGGTGTGCGGCTGGTGGAGCGCGAGGACGGGACCGGGGTGTGGGACTGCCCGCAGACCGGTGCCGTGTATGAAGAGAAGGACGGCGTTCTCACCGAGCGCTGAACTGGACACAGAACGTGAAGTGGCGTGTGCGGCGGTAAGCTCCTGCCCGCATGCCTATAGAAAGGGGTTCACGACCACCATGCCGCTTGGATCACGCGGACGCCGTCCCCGCGTTCTCTACCTCGCGTACTATTTCCCGCCGAGCCGTGCGAGCGGCATATTTCGAGCCCGGGCGACAGCCAACCACTTCGCCAAGGCCGGCTGGGACGTCACCGTCTACACGGCGCCGCGGGAGTTCTTCCAGACGTATCTGCACAACGCGTGCGACCCGTCGCTGGAGGACACCATCGACCCGGACGTGACCGTGGTGCGGCCACCCATGGGGTACTACGCGTGGGAGAAGGACATCCGGCGGTTCGGGCTTCTCCGCCGGAACTTCCCGACGGTGGCCGGGAACCTGTACAAGCTTTTCCAGAGCAAGGTGTTCCCCGAGCACTACCTGACGTGGATTCCCGGGGTTCTCTCGCACGCGGTGAAGGCGCATTTCAAGCAGAAATTCGACCTGATCATCGCCACGGGGAACCCCTTCGTCTCGTTCGCCGCCGCCCAGGTCCTCGGAAAGCTGCTGCGCATTCCGTACGCGGTGGACTACCGCGACTCGTGGACGTTCAACCAGTTCACCGAGGAGCTGAAGTTCCCCGAGGACAGCAAGGCCTTCGAATGGGAGGCCAAGGTGCTGCGGGACGCGGCGGAGGTCGTCTTCGTCAACGACGGCATGCGCCAGTGGCACATCGACCGGTACCCGTACGCGGCGGAGCGGATGACCGTGGTGCCGAACGGCTGGGAGCCGGAGCTGATGGGCGAGCAGGAGTTCGTGCCGCCCGCCCCCGACCGGCCGCTGCGCTTCGGCTACCTGGGCACGGTGACCTCGTACCTGCCGCTGGAGGAGCTCTTCGAGGGCTGGCGGATCGCCCGCAGCCATCCCCTGCTCCGTGACGCCGAGCTCGACATCCACGGGCACCTGGGCTTCTTCCCGCAGGACGTGGCCCCGCTGATGGAGCGACTGCCGCTGGACGAGAACATCGGCGTCCGCTACCACGGCGCGTTCGGGAAGGCCGAGGCCAAGGCCGTGTACGCACGGACCGACGCGCTCGTCTTCTGCGTGCCGGGCGCCCGCTACGTGACGTCCGGAAAGATCTTCGAGTACATGGCGTCCGGCAAGCCCATCGTGTCGGTACACCGCCCGGACATCGCGGCCACCGAGGTCCTGGACGGCTACCCGCTCTGGTTCCGCGGCAGCGAACTGACCGGCGACGACGTCGCCAAGTCGTTCATCGCGGCCGCGGAGGCCGCCCGCGGCGTGGACCGCGCGCAGCACGAGCAGGCCGTGGCCCACGCGCAGACCTACACCCGGGCGGCCACCCTCGGGCCCTGGGAGCAGCGCATGCGCAAGCTGGTGGAGGGGACCCGATGAGCACGAGCACGACCGGCAACGGCCACGTCCTGTACCTCGCCCTGGGCGAGTACCGCGTACGGGCCACCAAGGCCCACGTCGAGACGTTCGCCTCCGAGGGCCGCCCCGTCGTCCTGGTGGTCGCGGACCGCCCCGAGTGGGACGACCTGCCGGACCTCCCCGGTGTCCGGGTGCTGCGGGTCCAGCGGAACAAGAAGGGCTCCCCCTGGCGGGCGGCCCGCAGGCTCCTCCTGGCCAAGGACGGTCCGCTGCAGGGCGCCGGCCTGCTCGTCGCCGGCGACGCGCAGGCCCTGCCGGTCGCGTGGGCGGCGCTGCGCCGCCGTCCGGGGCTGGAGTTCCGCCTGGAGCCGTACGACAACGGCGGCCGGGTCACCGAGCCCGCCGATCTCGCGGTGATCTCGCCGTGGTACCCGTCGCCGAACAACCCGTTCGCGGGCTCGTTCGTCCAGGCCTCCACGGAAGCCGTGCGGGGACACTACGACCGGATCTCCATCCTCCACACCGAGGACTGGGCGGGCAGTGCGCCGGCTCTCCTGGAGGACGCCATCAGGGTCACCGGCGACCGGTTCCTGGACCGGCCGGAGCTGATCCCCGTCATCGACACCCCGGACGGTGTCCTCACCCGCGTCCCGGTGCCGCTCACCACCCGCCGCGGCTACTTCGCCTGGGCGGCCGCGCAGGAGGCCGCCCTGCGCAAGGCGCTCCCCACCGGCCGGATCGAGGCGCCGGTGATCCACGCGCACACCGCCATCTACGGCGGCGTCCACGCGATGCGCCTGGGCCGTCCGGACGCGCGGATCATCGTGACCGAGCACTCCACCTTCCTGGAGAAGATCTTCAAGCAGCCGGCCGGGCGCCGCCTGTACGACGAGGTCCTGCACCGAGCGGACGAGTTCCTGTGCGTCGGCAGCTACCTGCGCGACCAGATCGTCCGGGAGTTCCCGCACCACGAGGGCAAGATCCGGGTGGTGCCGAACGTCATCGACTTCGACCGGTTCACCCCGGAGGCGAAGCCGTCGGAGAAGCTGCTGAACTGGCTGTACCTCGGTCGGCTGATCCGCCACAAGGGTGTCCTGCCGCTGCTGGAGGCGTTCGCTCTGGTCGCGGAGAAGGAGCCGGAGGCCACGCTGACGATGGTCGGCTCGGGTTTCCTGGAGGACGAGCTGCGGGCCCGCGGCGAGGAGCTGGGCCTGGGCGACCGCTTCAAGATCCTCCCGCCGGTGCCGCCGGAGGAGGTCAACGGCCTGATGCACCAGTACGACCTGCTGGTGCACGCGAGCCGCTTCGAGACGTTCGGCATGACGGTCGTCGAGGCCAACGCGGCCGGCCTGCCCGTCCTGGTGACCCGGAGCTACGGCCCCGACGAGACCCTGGAGGGCATCGAGGACCTGGCGGGCGCGCTGATGGACGTCAGTGACGACCCGCACGTCATCGCCGACGCCTACTGGGCGCTGCGGGCGCGGTTCCACGAGCTGGACCTCCCGAAGGCGCGCGCCGCGCTCCTCGCCAAGTACAGCCGCGAGGTCGTCGGCCGCCGGCTGATCGAGCTGTACGAGGGTCGTGCCCCAGCCGTCGAACCGCCGGTCGCGGAGGTGGACGAGCCGGCGGACGAGGTCGCTGCGGCGCCCGCCGAGGAGGCCGTGCCGGCTGCCGCCGCGGCTGCCGAGGGGGCCGCCGACGGGGCCGGGGCGGCCAGCGACGAGTCGTCGGATCCCGGCCGGGTGGTCATCCTGGCCTACACCCCGGCCCGCCCGCACCGCGTCGCCAACTTCGCCAACGAACTGGTCAAGCGCGGCGTGCATGTGGACCTCGTCACCGCGCGAACGGCCGCGTGGACGCGGTCGCGGCTGGACCCGCGGGTGGCGCTGCTCACCATCGAGGACGCCGAGACGTCGCTCGTCATCCCGCGCAGTGAGCGGTTCGTCGTCTACCGCGCACCGCGTGCGGTGCTGCGGCGCGCCGACCGGCTGGCGGAGCGGCAGCGCGACAAGGCGGTGCCCGAGCTGGCGGTGAAGGTCGCCCGGCGCGCCCACAACAAGGTGGCGCACGGCTTCCACAAGAAGGTGTTCCAGCGCGGCTACCGCGTGGTGCGGCCTCGGCTGCTGGCGAAGATCGCGCAGCACGAGGCGCTGCCGCAGCTGCGGCTGGACCTCACGCAGCACGTGTTCCTCGCCGACACCAACGCGACGGTGACGGCCTGGCGGATGGCCCAGGAGCACCCGCACCTGAAGGTCACCAACAGCATGGACCTGCGGCCCTTCGAGCACCTGCCCGTGCTCGACTAGGTCCTCCCGCGGCATGCGCGAAGCGGCCGGTTCCCCTCCGGTACGAGGGGAACCGGCCGCTTCGCGCTGTGCACGCGGCCTCGGCCGTCCGCTTGCGCGGCGCGGCTCAGTCGGCGATCTCCTCCGCGACGTAGGCGCGCAGCCAGCTGCGGAACTCCGGGCCGAGGTCCTCGCGTTCGCACGCCAGCCGGACGATGGCCCGCAGGTAGTCGCCGCGGTCGCCGGTGTCGTAGCGGCGGCCCTTGAAGACCACGCCGTGGACCGGCCCGCCGACCTGCTCGTCGGCCGCCAGCAGTTGCAGGGCGTCGGTGAGCTGGATCTCGCCGCCCCGGCCGGGTCCGGTCTCCCGGAGCACGCCGAAGACGGCCGGGTCCAGCACGTAGCGGCCGATGACGGCGTAGTTGCTGGGCGCCTCGTCCGGGGACGGCTTCTCCACCAGGCCCGTCACGCGGACCACGTCGGCGTCGCCGGTGGGCTCCACGGCGGCGCAGCCGTACAGGTGGATCTGGGCCGGGTCCACCTCCATCAGCGCGACGACGCTGCCGCCCTCGCGCTCCTGGATCTCCACCATGCGCGACAGCAGCGGGTCGCGGGGGTCGATCAGGTCGTCACCGAGCAGCACCGCGAACGGCTGGTCCCCGACGTGAGGTTCGGCGCAGAGCACGGCGTGGCCGAGGCCCTTGGGGTCGCCCTGCCGCACGTAGTGCATGGTCGCCAGGTCGCTGGACTCCTGCACCCGCGCGAGCCGGTCGGCGTCGCCCTTGCGGGTGAGCGCCTCCTCCAGCTCGTAGTTGCGGTCGAAGTGGTCCTCCAGCGGGCGCTTGTTGCGACCCGTGATCATGAGTACGTCGGAGAGTCCGGCCGCCACGGCCTCCTCGACCACGTACTGGATGGCCGGCTTGTCGACGACCGGCAGCATCTCCTTGGGGGTGGCCTTGGTCGCCGGCAGGAACCGCGTGCCGAGCCCGGCCGCGGGGATGACTGCCTTGTTTATCATGACGGGTTTTCGCTTTCGGTGAATGGCGCGAGGCCCTGTCGGTCGCTGACAGGGCCTCGCGTGGGAGTCGCGGCCGGGGGGCGTCGGAGGCCCCGGGTGCGTCGCTCAGCCGCCGATGACGACGCGGCGGACGCCTTCCCAGCGGGCCGGGTCGGTGGTGCGGCGGCCGTCGACCAGGACCGTGACGTCCGGCAGGTCGGAGGCGGCCAGCTCGCGGTACTCGGCGTGGTCGGCCTGGAGGATCGCCGCGGTGACCTTCTCGCCCTGGTGCGGGGTCAGGCCGTGCGCGGCCAGCTCCTCGGCCGTGTACATCGGGTCGGAGACGTACGGGACGGCGCCGCGGGCCTTGAGTGCCTCCACGGTCGGGAAGACGCCGGAGAACGCGGTCTCCTTGACGCCGCCGCGGTAGGCGGCTCCCAGCACCAGCACGTGCACGTCCGTCAGGTCGCCGTAGGCGGCGGCCAGCAGGTCGACGGCGTAGTCCGGCATCGCGGCGTTGGCCTCGCGTGCCGAGCGGACGACGGTGGCCTCCGGGTCGTTCCACAGGTACATCCGCGGGTAGATCGGGATGCAGTGGCCGCCGACGGCGATTCCGGGCTGGTGGATGTGGCTGTAGGGCTGCGAGTTGCAGGCCTCGATGACCTTCTTGACGTCGATGCCGTTCTTGTCGGCGAACCGGGCGAACTGGTTCGCCAGGCCGATGTTGACGTCGCGGTAGGTGGTCTCGGCGAGCTTGGCCAGCTCGGACGCCTCGGCGGTGCCGAGGTCCCACACGCCGTTGGGCTGCGGCAGGTCGGCGCGCTCGTCGAAGTCGAGGACCTGCTCGTAGAACTCCACGCCGCGCCGGGTCGACGCCTCGTCGACGCCGCCGACGAGCTTCGGGTAGCGGCGCAGGTCGGCGAAGACGCGGCCGGTCAGCACGCGCTCGGGCGAGAAGACGAGGTGGAAGTCCTCGCCCGCCTTCAGGCCGGAGCCCTCCTCCAGCATCGGCGCCCAGCGGGTGCGGGTGGTGCCGACGGGAAGCGTGGTCTCGTACGAGACGAGGGTGCCGGGCTTGAGGCCCTGGGCGATGGCCCGGGTGGCGCTGTCCATCCAGCCGAAGTCCGGCACGCCCTCGGCGTCCACGAACAGCGGGACGACGACCACGACGGCCTCCGACTGCGCCACGGCGGCGGCGGTGTCGGTCGTGGCGGTGAGCAGACCGGCGTCGACGGCCTTCTTGAGCTTGACGTCGAGGTCGTGCTCGCCGGGGAAGGGCTCGGTGCCGGCGTTGACCAGCTCGACGACCTTCTCGTTCACGTCGGCGCCGATGACCTTGTGGCCCTTGTCGGCGAACTGCACGGCGAGCGGCAGACCGATCTTGCCGAGCGCGACTACACAGATGTTCATCGGGTCAGTTTCCTCTTCACGGGGGACAAGACGCGGCGCAGTCGCAGGGCCACGCCGGACGAGGGCTCCCAGAGCGGAGCAGTGGTGATGACCAACCGCCCCTTGGGGTTGGCGTTGGCGGAGATCCGGTACGGGACGCGGTCCCTCCAGCGGCGGGCCAGCGGCAGTGGCGTTCCCTGGACCGGCACGGGGATCTCGTAGGTCGAGCCCGCCACGTCCAGGTAGATGCGGACGCCGAGCTTCGCCTTCACCGGCGGCAGCGGGAGCGTCGCCTCCAGCAGCGTCCCGTCGCCGTCCGGCGCGTGGGCCGTCTCCCCCACCGCCTCCGGCAGGTCGGTGCCCACCGGGACCCTCCTGCCGCCGGGCTTGTCCGCGCTCTTCGGCAGGGGCTTGGTGGCGAGCCGCACCGACGCGGAGCCCGCTCCGTCGCCGGCCACCGGGACGCGGACGACGAGACGCGCGGAGAGGTCGTCGCCGTTCTGGAGCCACTCGGCCTGCTCCAGGCGCGTGCCGTCCGCGAGCTGCCTGGGCACCGCCTCGCCGATCACTTCGAAGAGCCGGTCGGGCAGCCCGAGCGCCGGGTCACGGAACCCCGGGTACCGCAGGTAGGCGCGCCCGTCCTCCAGCAGGAGCGGAGGCGCCCCGTGGGCCGCCTCGTCCTCGATGGCGCGTACGAGGTGGTCGACGGCGCCCCGTTGGGCGAGGGCGATCCGGACACGTCGCTTGACATCCATCGAGTCGCGCAGCGCTTCGGTGAAGTAGCGGTCGGCGAGGTCGGCGATGCCGGCGCAGACCTCGGTGCGGGTCGCCCCGTCCAGATGCGGGAAGTCGTCCTGGACCAGCTTGGCGAGCTCCCAGGTGAAGTGGCGGCGCAGGACGTGGTCCCGCTGGGCGCCCGCCTCGATGAGCCCGGCCGTGTGCTCCATGATGCGCGCGGTGCAGCGCAGCCGGGACAGGTGGTTGGCGCGGTAGGTGATGTTCGAGGCGTCCCCGCGCTTGACCGCGTAGTAGTAGGTGTAGTCGGCCAGGACCGAGATCTTCCGGGCCCTTACGCACGCCTCGATGGTGAAGGGCTGGTCGGAGCCGACCGGCATGTCCTCGGGGAAGCGCAGCTTGTGCTGCTCCACGAGGTCCCGCCGGAACAGCTTGGTGTTGGCCAGGGTGAACGGCAGGGCCGAGTCGTAGAGGCTGACGTCGGGGTCGTCGGCCTTGTAGAGCGCCTGGTGGACGTAGCGGCCGTTGGTGCCGACCATCTTGCCGACGACCACGTCCGAGCCGTGCTCGTCGGCACAGGCCACCATCCGCTCCAACGCCTCCTCGCCGAGGTGGTCGTCGGAGCCGATGAAGTACACGTACCGGCCGGTGGCGACGTCGAGGGCCCGGTTGCTGGGTGCGGCGGGGCCGCCCGAGTTCGCCTGGTGGATCACCTTCACCGTGCCGGGGTACCGCTCGGCGAACCGGTCGAGCTCCCGGCCGCTCTCGTCGGTCGAGCCGTCGTCGACGGCCACGATCTCCAGCCGGTCCCTGCCTATGCTCTGCCGCACGAGGGAGTCCAGGCACTGCGTGAGGTAGGGCATCGTGTTGTAGACCGCCACGACGACGGTCACATCGGGTCTGCTCAACGCGATCCAGTCCCCGGACTACGCGGCGGAACCGTTGACGCGGACCGTCTCGCCGGAGGCGGCGGACTCCAGGACCGCCGCCGCGACCTCCACGGTGCGCAGGCCCTGCCGCAGCGTGCAGATGTCGTCGGACTTGCCGAGGACGGCGTCCCGGAACAGCTCGTGCTCGACCAGCAGGGGCTCGCGCTTCGGGATGGCGTAGCGGATCATGTCGCCTTCGGAGACGCCGCGGAAGGCGCGCAGCGCCTCCCACTCCGTGGTGACGGCGGCGTTGGAGTGGAAGGTGAGGTCGGCGGTGAGCGTGTCGGCGATGAAGCAGCCCCGCTCCCCGGTCACCGAGGTGAACCGCTCCTTCAGCGGGCTCAGCCAGTTCACGAGGTGGCTGGCCATCGTGCCGTCGGACAGCTTGCCCACGGCCGACACCATGTCCTCGTGGGGGCGGCCCGACTTGGAGACGGTGTGCGCGGCGATCGACGTGTACGTCTGGCCGGTGACCCAGGCGGTGAGGTCGATGTCGTGGGTCGCGAGGTCCTTCACCACGCCGACGTCGGCGATGCGGTGCGGGAACGGCCCCTGGCGGCGGGTGACGACCTGGTACACGTCGCCCAGTTCACCGGCTTCCAGGCGGGAGCGGAGGGACCGCAGCGCCGGGTTGCAGCGCTCGATGTGCCCGACCCCCGCGACCAGGCCGCGCGACTCGAACGCCTCGACCAGGCGGCGGGCGCCCTCGACGGTGTCGGCGACCGGCTTCTCGATCAGCGCGCACACGCCGGCCTCGGCCAGCTTCAGACCGACCTCCTCGTGGAGGGCGGTGGGGCAGGCGACCACGGCGTAGTCGACACCGAGGGCGATCAGCTCCTCGACGGTCGCGAGCACGGGCGCACCCTGCGCCCAGCCGTTCTTGTCGCCCATCGGGTCGACGACGCCGACGAGCTGGACGTTCTCCAGGCCGGCGAGGACGCGGGCGTGGTGGCGGCCCATCGAGCCGAGGCCGACGAGACCGGCGCGCAGCGCTCCGTTGGCGGTCACAGGCCCTCCCCCAGCGCGTTGACGGCGGCGACGATCCGCTCCAGCTCGTCCTGGGTCAGGGACGGGTGCACGGGCAGGGAGACGACCTCGGCGGCGGCCTTGTCGGTCTCCGGCAGGTCCCAGGTGCGCCCGGCCTTCTGGTCCGGCTCCCAGTACGGCTTCAGGCGGTGGATCGGCGTCGGGTAGTACACGGCGTTGCCGACCCCGGCCTCCGTGAGCTTCGCCATGGCGGCGTCGCGGTCGCCGTGGATGCGGACCGTGTACTGGTGGTAGATGTGGCGTGCGCCTTCCGCGACGACGGGCGTCACGACGCCGGGCGCGGTGATGTGCTCCGACAGGTACGCGGCGTTGGCGATGCGCTGCTCGGTCCAGGCGGGGAGCTTGCCCAGCTGGACGCGGCCGATGGCGGCGGAGACGTCGGTCATCCGCACGTTGGCGCCGACGATCTCGTTGGCGTAGCGCTGCTCCATACCCTGGTTGCGCAGCAGGCGCAGGGTGCGGGCGGTCTCGGCGTCCGCCGTGGTGATCATGCCGCCCTCAAGGGAGTGCATGTTCTTCGTCGGGTAGAAGCTGAAGGTGCCGCCCGAGCCGAACGCGCCGACCGGCGTGCCGTGGAGCGACGCGGCGTGGGCCTGGCAGGCGTCTTCGACGACGGCCAGCTTGTGCTTGTCCGCGATGGCCATGATCTTGTCCATCGCGGCCGGGTGGCCGTAGAGGTGGACCGGCATGATGGCGGCGGTGCGCGGGGTGATGGCGGCCTCGACGGCCGCCGGGTCCAGGCAGAACGTGCCCGGCTCGATGTCGGCGAAGACGACGTCCGCGCCCACGAGGCGTACGGCGTTGCCGGAAGCGGCGAAGGAGAACGAGGGCACGATGACCTCGTCGCCCGGGCCGATCCCCAGCGCCATCAGCAGCAGGTGCAGGGCCGACGTGCCGGAGTTGACGGCCACGCAGTGGCGGCCGTCGACGAGTCCGGAGAACTCCTCCTCGAACGCGGCCACCTCGGGGCCCTGTACGACGCGACCGCTGCGCAGCACGCGTACCGCGGCCTCGATCTCCTCTTCAGCGATCACCGGACGGGCAGCCGCGATGGGCTGCTCGTTGACGCTCGGCATGTGCGTCCTCCTTGGACACCGTAAGAACTCCATGTGACAGGGGTCCGGGGTGTGCGGACGTTGTCGGGCGCCCAGTGAACCCCAACGGCGCGATGCCGACGCCCCGGCCACTCAGGGCTGGGACTGGTCCGGCCCGGAACCGAGTCGGCCACCGTTCGCCTGCGCCCGCGGGTGCTGCGTCTCGGAGTCGACGGGCGTCACATTATCAGGTACGACTCCGCCCAATTCCGGACGGTTAAGGCCCTGGATGACTCGATTCCGAAACAGTCCCCGTGTCCCGCGTCCGAACACCCGGCAGCGGGACACGGACCGGTGCACGAACGGAGCGGAACCGTCCCGGACGCACCCCCACGGGTGCGTCCGGTTCCGGTGCGGTGGCCCCGGGGGCCTCAGCCCTGCGCTGCCGCGGTCCCCGTGTCGGCAGCCCCGGCGGGGGCGGCCTTCTCCGCCGCGGCCTTCTTGGCGGGCGCCTTCTTGGCCGCCGCCTTCTTGGCCGTGGCCTTCTTGGCCGTGGTCGTCGACGCCGCGGCCTTCTTGGTGGCGGTCTTCTTCGCCGCCGCCTTCTTGGCCGTGGTCTTCGCCACTGTCTTCTTCGCGGTGGTCTTCTTGGCGGCGGCCTTGCGGGCCGTCGCCTTCTTGGCCGGGGCCTCGGCCTCCGCCTCGGTCACTTCGGACGCCTGGGTCCCGGCGACCTCCGCTTCGGGTGCCTCCGCTTCGGGTGCCTCCGCTTCGGGCGCCTCGGGCGCTGCGCCCTCGACGGGTGCCGTGGTACGGGGCACCACGACGACCGCGGCCTCCTCACCGCTCGACGGGGAGCCGGCCGGGGCGGTCACCTTGCGGACCACGCGGCGGCGCGGCCGGGCCGGGGCCGCCACGGGGGCGGGCTCCTCCACGGCTGCGGATGCCTCCGCGGCGGCCGGGGCCTCGGGCTCCGGCTCGGTCACCGGCGCCGGGGCGGGCTCCGGCTGCGGTGCGGTCACGACGGACTCGACGACGGCGTCGGACGCCGCCTTCGGGGGCCCTGCCGGAGCGGTGGCCTTGCGGGTCGCGCGGCGACGGGTGCGGCCGCGCGGCGCCTCCTCCGCGACGGGCGCCTCGGGTGCGGGCACCACGGGCGTCTCGGTGGTCAGTGGCGTCTCCACCACCGGCGCGGTGGCCTCCGCCTCGGGGGCGGCCGGTGCCTCGGGCGCGCGCTCCGCCCGGTCGGCGGGTTCGGCCTCCGGTGCCGGCTCCGCGGCGGGCGCGGGCTCGGCGAACGGCTTCGGCGCGCCCGCGGGGGCGGCCGCGCGACGGGAGCGGCGGCGG
>NZ_MKXB01000230.1 GCF_001865245.1 Streptomyces sp. CC53
TGTTGGGGGAGCCCCGCACCGTATGGTGCGGGGCTTTCCGCATTTCAGGACACTTTCCCAGGACGGTTTCCATCGGGCACCCGTGTCGGCAGAGTGGCGCCCGCCCAGCGACACGACAGCGCGCGATGTACGGGCACGCCTGTCTCGGGCAGGACAGGCGTCGCACGGGGGTCACAGGCGGCCTGCTGCCTTGAGCGCCAGGTACGCGTCGACCAGGGCCGGCGGGAGGTCTTCGGGTGCCGCGTCCACGACCGTCACACCATGCCGCTGGAGCTGCTCAGCGGTGTGACCCCTCTGTGCCTGTGTCTGCGCCCCGGCAGCGGCCTCGTACACGGCTTGGGCGCTGCCCCGGGCCTGAGCCATCTTGGCGGCGTACGGATCGGCGACGGACGCCACGAGGACCGTGTGGCGCTGAGTGAGCTGCGGCAGCACCGGCAGCAAGCCCTCTTCGACCGGCGCTGTGTCCAATCCGGTCAGCAGGACGATCAGAGAGCGTCGAGGGGCGCTGGCCATGACCGCCGAGCTGAGGCCTCGGGCGTCGGTCTCGACGAGTTCGGGCTCCAGCGTTGCCAGGGCGTCCACCACGGCCGGCAGGACGTCGCCGGCCGAGCGACCCTGTACGCGAGCGCGGACGCGGCGGTCGTACGCGAGGAGGTCCACTCGGTCCCCTGCGCGCGACGCGAGCGCGGTGAGCAGCAGGGCGGCGTCCATGGCGGCGTCGAGGCGCGTGGCGTCCCCGACTCGGCCTGCCGAAGTGCGCCCGGTGTCGAGGACGAGCAGAATGCGCCGGTCGCGCTCGGGGCGCCAGGTACGGACGGCCACGGTCGTCTGGCGCGCTGTGGCCCGCCAGTCGATCGACCGGGTGTCGTCTCCAGGGACGTACTCGCGGAGACTGTCGAACTCCGTGCCCTGCCCGCGAGTGAGCACGCTCGTGCGGCCGTCGAGCTCACGCAGACGGGCCAGGCGGGACGGCAGGTGCTTACGGCTGGTGAACGGGGGCAGCACCCTGAGCTTCCAGGGCAGGCGATGACTGCCCTGCCGGGCGGCCAGGCCGAGCGGCCCGTACGAGCGGACGGTGATGCGGTCGGCCTCGTGGTCCCCGCGGCGTGTCGGTTGCAGGACTGTGGTGAGCCGGCGTCGCTCCCCGGCCGGCACCGTGACGGAGTGCCGTGAGGAGCTGTCGCCGGTGCCTGTGGGCAGGGTGCTGGGGGGCCAGGCGTCGCGTAGCTGCGCGCGGAGGCGGCGCCGCGACGGATTCGCGACGGTGAGCTGCACCTCGGCACCGTCACCCAGTCGAACGGATGTGTCCCCGGATCGGGTGAATCGGAGCGTACGCACTGGCGCGGCCAGTGCGTAGTCGCACAGAATTGCGAGGCAGAGGGGCGCGTTGACCGCCAGCATCCCTGTCCAGCTGGGGGCGAGGAAGCCGACGGGCAGTGAGCCGACCGCGGCCAGCAGCGCGGTGCGTCCGGTCAGGGCCATGAGTCACTGCCTCAGCGAAGGTGCGGGGACGTGCGCGAGGATCGAGGTGATGACGGAGTCCGCGGTCACTCCCTCCATCTCCGCTTCCGGGCGGAGGTGGATGCGGTGACGGAGCGTGGGCAGGGCGAGGGCCTTGACGTCGTCGGGGATGACGTAGTCGCGGCCGGTGAGCCAGGCCCAGGCGCGTGCGGTGGACAGCAGGGCGGTCGCGCCACGGGGCGAGACGCCGAGAGCGAGTGAGGGGGATTCGCGGGTGGCACGGCAGATATCGACCACGTAGCCGGCGATCTCGGGGGCGACAGAGGTGGCGGCGACCGCGCGGCGTGCCGCTTCCAGGTCGGCGGGGCCCGCGGCGGGTCGCACGCCCGCGGCCCGCAGATCGCGGGGGTTGAAGCCCTCGGAGTGACGCATGAGGACGTTGATCTCGTCGTCACGGGTCGGCAGAGGGACGGTCAGTTTCAGCAGGAAACGGTCGAGTTGGGCTTCCGGGAGAGGGTACGTGCCCTCGTACTCGACCGGGTTCTGCGTCGCGGCCACGAGGAACGGCTCCGGCAGGGGGCGTGGCACACCGTCGACGGTGACCTGCCGTTCCTCCATCGCTTCCAGAAGCGACGACTGGGTCTTGGGCGGGGTGCGGTTGATCTCGTCCGCGAGCAGCAGATTCGTGAAGACAGGGCCGGGTTGGAAGGAGAACTCCGAGCTGCGGGTGTTGTAGACGAGAGAGCCGGTCACGTCGCTCGGCATCAGGTCAGGGGTGAACTGGACGCGTTTCGTGTCCAGTTCGAGGGAGGCGGCGAGAGCACGCACGAGGAGGGTCTTCGCGACTCCGGGTACGCCCTCCAGAAGGACGTGGCCGCGACAGAGAAGGGCCACGACCAGTCCGGTCACAGCGGGGTCCTGCCCGACCACTGCCTTCGCGATCTCGGAGCGCAGCGCTTCCAGTGAAGCTCGGGCCTCGTCCGAGGCGGCGGCGGTCTCGGGGGTCGGGGCACTCATGAGGTGCGTACCTCTCTTTCGAGGGCGTCGAGTTGGTCTGCGAGCCGGACGAGTGTGGTGTCGTCGGTGGGAGCCGGTCCGAACAGCAGGCTCTGCACGTCACGCTGACGGTCGGCCAGTCGAGCGGACAGGGCGGGAAGCAGGACGTGAGGGGAATGCGCGTCCCTCGTCGGCACGCCGACGAGCGGGGCGAGACGCGTGCGGGCCGCCGACCGCAGGACGGCTGAGGCGCGGTCACGAGCGTCGGCCCGGTGGTACAGGCGGGCGCGGCCCTCGGTGGCCTCGGACGCCCGGATCGCCACCGGCAGGCGCTCCATGACGAGGGGACCCAATCGCCGGCCCCGCCAGATCGCCGCCAGGACGCCGGCCACCACGAGCTGGAGGGTGCCCCAAAGCCATCCCGACGGGATCAGGTCGAAGAAGCTCTTCCCCCCGCCAGGGGTGTCGCTGTCACCGTCGCCTCCGGCAGAGGAGTCGGCAGGAGAAGGGAGGAACCAGACGAGATGCTCACGCGAACCGAGCAGTTGCAGGGCCAGCGAAGCGTTTCCTTCTTCAGAGAGGCGGTGGTTGAAGAGGATGTCGGGCGACCCCAGGAGCACGGTGTCACCGCCGGCCGCATCCTGCAGCTTCACCAGGGTGGGAAGGCCGTCGCCGGCGTAGCAGCTCTCCGCGGCGGTGCCGGCGCCGACCTCGTACCGTTCGCCGCCCAGGCGCACGGCGCCCGCGCGAACCGCCTCCGGGAGGGTGCAGGCGGGCTGCAGGACCTCGCTTTCGGACGGGAGGTCGGTGGTCACCCCGGGTGCCAGCGCCGTCGTGGACGGCCACCCGGCGGCGACCAGCACCGTGCGGCCACCTGCGGTCGCCGTGCGCTCTCGCAGCGCGGTCTGCTGGCCGTCGGTGAGAAGATCCGGGCCGGCGACCAGCAAAGTCACCTGAGGGCCCGCGGCAGCCACTGCCTCGTCGAGGGACGTGACCACCCGGGTGGACACCCCCCGGTCCTGAAGGAGCTCCGCGACGGCAAGGCTGCCGTTCCGGTCCGCGGAGCGAGGATCGAGCCGCCCGTGGTGCTCGCTGCTCCGGGCCAGCGCCAAGGCGATGCCCGCCGCGACGATCAGGGCGAGGACGAGCAGGACCCCCCGGGCCCGCGCCCACACCTGGCGGCCGCCAGGAGACAAGGACGTGCTGGTGGCGGTCACTCGGCGGCCCCCCGGCCGACGACGCCGTCCCACAGCGGCTTAGCCCGCTCCACGGCCTGGTCGAGATCCTTCACACGCTGGTACGCGTCCTGGTCGGCGGTGCGTCCCCCGTACGTCACCGCGTCGAACTCGCCGGCGGCGGCGCGCAGGTCGTCGCCGTGGCCCGGCAGGGCCCTGCCGGCCTCCGCGGCGGCCTCGTCCGCGGTGCGCCCCGGACGGGCATCGAGCACCGTGCGCTCCTCCAGGGAACGCACCAGGGCCCGCATCCGCTCCTGCACGGCAGGGTTCCACCGGCCGGCAGCCGCATGGCGTTCGGCGGCGGCCCGGTGGTCCGACGCGGTGCGGGGCGCGTCCTCGAAAAGGGCATCCGCCGCCCCTGCCACCCGGCTCGGGGTGCCCAGCCGCCACCACAGCGCAGCCACCAAGGCCGCCACCACCAGAACGATCACGACGATTCCCAGCAGTCCCCCCGGGGCGGCACTGGACGCCGTCTCGAACACGTCGCCGAGCCACTCCCAGAAGGCATCGAGAGCGCGGATCATGATGTTCGGCTCGTCCTTGCCGTATATCGGCCTGGACAGCTCGCGCTCGGCCGCCTCGCGAGCCGGGACCCGCGGAACATCGACCGGAATGCCGTCGCCCTGCGCGCGCACCAGCACACGCAGAGCCGGTGTCGCTCCCCCCGAGGCCGGCACCGCATCAGCTCCTGGGGAGGATGTCGCCGCCGGACGCGGCGGAGCCGTAGCCGGACACCCCGGCGGCGCGGGCGAGCTCCAGGTCGAGGGCCTCCCGCCGGATGCGCTGGTCCACGTACAGCAGGACCGTCACACCAGCCGAGACCGGGTACATGATCGCCGAGGAGATCACGGAACCGATACTCGTGATGATCAGGAACGTCCAGCTGAACTGCGGAGTGCTGCCGCTGAGTATCGAGGCCAAGCTTTCACTGTCCGCGAGCACCGCGATGAGCATGAACGGAACGGACACGATCACCGCCACCACGACGGTGATCAGCGTCGTGAGGAGCAAGATTCCGAAGATCCGCCACCACGACCCCTGCACGAGTCGTGCAGAACGGCGCAGCGACGCCACCACGCCCTGGCGCTCCAGCATCAGCGCCGAGTAGGCCAAGCTGAACTTGACCACCAGCCACAGCATGACGGCCAGCGCGGCGAGCCCACCGAAGATCGCCAGCAGCGAACCCCCGACCGAGCCCACGAGCATGCCCGGCACGATGCCCGCCGTCATCACGGCGACGCTGATCAGCGGCAGCAGCAGGGTCAGCCCCAGCAGCGGAACGAACCGGGGACGCGCATCGCGCCACACCTCACTGAACGTGACCGGCTTGCCGAGTACCGACCGGCTCACCACGAACGTGAGCAGAGCCGTCGTGAAGAACGACGCCACCAAGCCCAGGAGGAGCAACGGCATCATCGAGATCAGGCTGACCGGAAGAGCCTCGGTCGCCTGGTCGATGCGCTCCGACTGGCTCGCGTCCGGACTCATCGCCGGAGCCTGCGGCAGCAGGAACCGGTCGACGAGGAGCTGTGCCACCTGCACCAGCACGGACACCGTGACGGTGATGGCCAGCACGGTGCGCCAGTGGGCCCGCAGGGTGGACACGGCCCCGTCGAGGATCTCGCCCACCCCGAGCGGCCTCAGCGGGATGACGCCCGGCTTCGGTGCCTCCGGGCGACCCCAGCCGCCGTAGGGCCCGCCGCCCCCGCCCTGCGGGTACGGCCCGACCTGCCCGGGCGGCCACGGAGTCGCGGGAGGCGACCACTGGCCGGCAGGCGGCTGGTCCCCGGACCACTGGGGTGCAGGCCCGCGGTTCCCGGCAGGACGCTGCACGCCTTCGCCCTGGCCGTCGGACGGGGAAGAAGACCCGGGCGAGGCCCAGCCCGGAGAGTCGTTCACGGTCGTCCACCTCGTGGCATGGTCGCGGGGCCCGCTCGTCGAGCCTGCTCGTTCACGGCGCCCGGCCACCCCGAAAGGCGCCAGGCTGCCAGCCATCGTGCCACGCGCCCCCCACACGCAGGCCAGGGCCCTCGACTCCGCCCGTCGCAGCCCGACACCTTCAATGTCACCCGCTCACGCGGCAGACTGAACGAATGGCTGATCAGGACGCAGCAACAACTGTCGACCGGAAACCGCCGGCACCACCCGTGCTGCGGTGGGACGACCCCCCGGAGGGCCCCGTCCTGGTGCTCCTCGACCAGACCCGGCTCCCCGCCGAAGAGGTCGAGCTGGTCTGCACCGACGTGCCCGCACTCGTACGTGCCATCCAGACCCTCGCCGTGCGGGGCGCTCCCGTCCTCGGCATCGCCGGAGCCTACGGAGTCGCCCTCGCCGCCGTACGCGGCTACGACGTGGAGGAAGCCGCCAGGCTCCTCACCGACGCCCGCCCCACCGCCGTCAACCTCGCACACGGCGTACGCAGGGCCCTCGACGCCCACCGGGCCGCGCAGCAGCACGGCGCCGCCGCCGGGACGCCCGCAAGGGCCGCGCTCGACGCAGCACGGCAGCTCCACCGCGAGGACGCCGAAGCAAGCGCCGCCATGGCCGCCCGCGGCCTCGCCCTCCTGGGCGAACTCCTCCCCGGCGGCAGCCACCGCATCCTCACCCACTGCAACACCGGCGCCCTCGTGTCCGCGGGCGAAGGCACCGCGTTCGCCGTGGCCCTGGCCGCCCACCGCGCCGGGCGGCTCCGGCGGCTCTGGGTGGACGAGACCCGGCCGCTGCTGCAAGGCGCCCGGCTCACCGCGTACGAGGCCGCACGCAGCGGCATGTCGTACACCCTCCTCACCGACAACGCCGCCGGTTCCCTCTTCGCCGCCGGGAAGGTCGACGCCGTGCTCATCGGGGCCGACCGCATCGCCGCCGACGGGTCCGTCGCCAATAAGGTGGGCAGCTACCCGCTCGCCGTCCTCGCCCGATACCACCACGTACCGTTCATCGTCGTCGCCCCGCTCACCACCGTCGACCTCGCCACCCCCGACGGGGCGTCCATCGAGATCGAACAGCGCCCCGGCAGTGAGGTGACGCAGCTCACGCCCCCACTGGCGTCCCGGGCCGCGACAGCAGGTACCGGAGCAGGTGCACAATGGGCGCCGCTCGGAACACAGGCGTACAACCCGGCGTTCGACGTGACGCCGCCCGAATTGGTGACCGCGATCGTTACCGAAGCCGGAGTGGTATCACCGGTGACCGGGGCAGGGATCGCAGAGCTGTGCGCCAGGTCACGCCAGGTAACGATTAGCTAATGGGATGATGTCGATTATGAAGGGACGCGTCCTTGTCGTCGACGACGACACCGCACTCGCCGAGATGCTCGGGATTGTGCTGCGTGGTGAAGGGTTCGAGCCGTCGTTCGTAGCGGACGGGGACAAGGCGCTCGCAGCCTTCCGCGAGACCAAACCGGACCTGGTGCTGCTCGACCTCATGCTGCCCGGACGGGACGGCATCGAGGTCTGCCGGCTCATTCGCGCCGAATCCGGAGTACCGATCGTCATGCTCACCGCCAAGAGCGACACCGTCGACGTCGTCGTCGGTCTCGAATCGGGAGCAGACGACTACATCGTCAAACCGTTCAAGCCCAAGGAACTCGTCGCCCGCATCCGGGCACGCCTCCGCAGGTCCGAGGAGCCCGCACCCGAGCAGCTCACCATCGGCGACCTCGTCATCGACGTGGCCGGCCACTCCGTGAAGCGCGACGGCCAGTCCATCGCCCTCACCCCGCTCGAGTTCGACCTCCTCGTCGCCCTCGCTCGCAAACCGTGGCAGGTCTTCACCCGCGAAGTCCTCCTCGAACAGGTCTGGGGCTACCGCCACGCCGCCGACACCCGACTCGTCAACGTGCACGTCCAGCGTCTCCGCTCCAAGGTCGAGAAGGACCCCGAGCGCCCCGAAATCGTGGTCACCGTCCGCGGCGTCGGATACAAGGCGGGACCGAACTGACATGCCCCGCGGCAGCTCCGCTCCCCAAGCCGGGCACCCCGGAGCCCGCGCAGAGCGGGCTGCCGCGCCCCGGCACACCCCCTCACGCCTCACCCGCCTCCGCCACGGCGGCCCCTTCCTGACGGACGGCGCCCCCGGCGGCCCCGTCCTGCGCCTCCTGGCACGCTGGCTCCGCCGCCCCCTCCTGCCCGCAGTACGGCTGTGGCGACGCAACATCCAGCTCCGCGTCGTCGCCGCCACCCTGCTGATGTCCCTCGGCGTCGTCCTCCTCCTCGGCTTCGTCGTGATCGGGCAGGTACGCAACGGCCTCCTCGACACCAAGGAGCGAGCCGCCCAGTCCCAGGCCGCCGGAGGCTTCTCCGCCGCCCAGGACGAAGCCGCCGCAGCCGCCCGGCCCCCCGCCGGCACCGACGGCGACGACACCCCCTCCGCCACCTCGCGCTCCCTGCTGAACTGGCGCTCCGACCTCGTCGTCCAACTCGCCAGCGGAGGCGCAGGAGCCTTCGACGTCGTCGCCCTCAGCTCCGACACCGCGGGCAGCGCACCCAGCCGCGGCGCCCGAGCCTCGGGCGGCGTCCGCATCGAAAGCATCCCCGTCGCCCTACGCGAAGCCGTCTCCCAAAGCACCGACACGTACCAGACGTACACGCGCATCCAGTACGCCGACGGACAGCACTCAGAACCCGGACTGGTGATAGGCAAACGCCTCAACGACGTCGACGGCAACGCCTACGAGCTCTACTACCTCTTCCCCTTCACGCAGGAAGAGGCCTCCCTCACCCTCGTCAGGACCACCATCGCCACCGCAGGGCTCTTCGTCGTCGGCCTCCTCGGAGCCATCGCCTGGCTCGTCGTACGGCAAGTCGTCACACCCGTCCGCATGGCCGCAGGCGTAGCCGAACGCCTCTCCGCCGGCCGCCTCCAGGAACGCATGAAGGTCACCGGCGAAGACGACATCGCCCGCCTCGGCGAAGCGTTCAACAAGATGGCCCAGAACCTCCAGCACAAGATCCAGCAGCTGGAGGACCTCTCCCGGATGCAGCGCCGCTTCGTCTCCGACGTCTCCCACGAACTGCGCACCCCGCTCACCACCGTCCGCATGGCCGCCGACGTGATCCACGAAGCCCGGGAAGACTTCGACCCGGTCACCGCCCGCTCCGCCGAACTCCTCGGAGACCAGCTCGACCGCTTCGAGTCCCTGCTCTCCGACCTCCTCGAAATCAGCCGCTTCGACGCGGGCGCCGCGGCACTCGAAGCCGAACCGATCGACCTGCGCAACGTCGTCCGCCGCGTCATCGAAGGCGCCCGGCCGCTCGCCGAGCACAAGGGCGGCCGCATCCTCGTCACCGGCGACGACCAGCCCGTCATCGCCGAAGCCGACCCCCGCCGCCTCGAACGCGTCCTGCGCAACCTCGTCGTCAACGCCGTCGAGCACGGCGAAGGCCGCGACGTCGTCGTCAAACTGGCCTCCGCGGGCGGCGCCGTCGCCGTCGCCGTACGCGACTACGGCGTCGGACTCAAACCAGGCGAAGCCACCCGCGTCTTCAACCGCTTCTGGCGCGCCGACCCCGCACGGGCCCGCACCACCGGAGGCACCGGACTCGGACTGTCCATCGCCGTCGAAGACGCCCGCCTCCACGGCGGCTGGCTCCAGGCATGGGGAGAACCCGGCGGCGGCTCCCAGTTCCGGCTCACCCTGCCCCGCACCGCCGACGAACCCCTCCGCGGCTCCCCGATCCCCCTCGAACCCGAGGACTCCCGCCGCAACCGGCGCACCACCGGCGACACCACCCCGCAAGGCACCACCCGCCCGGCGACACCGCCCGGCCACCAGCACCGCAGCGGCCTCCCCCTGCCCACGCACCAGCCGCCCCCGTCCGCAGACCCCGCCGCCCTCCCCGGCAACGGCACCCGCGTCGTCGCCCGCACCCAGGGCGAACCCAGCGCACCGGACACCGGCACCCCGACAGACCACGACACCGACCAAGGCGGCCCCACGCCGCCCCCCGACACCCCGGACACACCGGCGGACACCACCGGAACCACACAGGAGGGCACCACCCGTGGGCGCTGACCACCGTCAGCACAGCCGTGGCCGAAGGGGCACACGAGCCGCCACCCTCGGCTGCATCGCCGCCCTGCTCGCCGGATGCGCCTCCATGCCCGACAACGGAGACGTCACCCCCGTCAAAGCCTCCAGGCAAGGCGACTCACAGGTACGCGTCTACCCCGTGCCGCCCCGCGACAACGCCGAACCCAGCGAGATCGTCGAAGGCTTCCTCGAAGCCATGACCGGCGACGACCCCGGCTTCGACACCGCCCGCAAGTACCTCACCAAACAGGCCGCCCAGACCTGGCGGCCCGAGGAACGCACCACGGTCCTCAGCGCCGCCCCCGTCCCACAGCCCGACACCAGCCGACAGCACGACCGCGGCGCCCCCAGCGACCCCCAAGCCCTCCTCTACCCCCTGACCGGGCAGAAGATCGCCCTCGTCGACGAGCGACGCGCCTACCAGCCACTCGCCCCCGCCGCGTACAACGAGACCATCCGCCTCGTCCAGCAGCGCTCCGCCGACGGCAAAGAGAAGGAATGGCGCATCGACGGCCTCCCGCAGGGCCTCGTCATGGGACAGTCCGACTTCCAGCGCAACTACCGCTCCGTCAACAAGTACTACTTCGCGTCTGACCGCAACTGGCTCGTGGCCGACCCCGTCTACATCCGCAAGCGGCAGGACCCCGTCACCCAGATGGACTCCCTCACGCAGAGCGTCAAGGCACTGCTCGAAGGACCCACCAACTGGCTCGAACCCGTCGTCGACTCCCGTTTCCCCACCGGCACGGAACTCAGGAAGGACGTCACCTCCCTCACGACCGACGACCGCAACACCCTGAAGATCCCCCTCAACGAGAAGGCCGACAACGTCGGCCGCGACCAGTGCCGCAAGATGGCCGCACAGATCCTCTTCACCGTCGCCGACCTCGCCTCCACCAAGGTCCAGCAGGTCGAACTCCTCCACTCCGACGGCCGCGGCACCCTGTGCGTACTCAGCGAGGACCAGCGCAGCGATTTCGTGGCCGACCACACCACTGCCCTGCGCGAAACCCCGTACTTCGTCGACGCCGAAGGACGCCTCGCCCAGCTCCGCCCCGGCACCAAGGAGAGCGCCGACCCGCGCCCCGTCTACGGCCCCTTCGGCAACGGCCAACTGCAGGTCGAGAAGGCCGCCGTCAGCCGCGACGAGCAACGCGCCGCCGCCGTCACCCAGAACGGCCGCTCCCTGCGCGTGGCCTCCATCGTCGCCGACAGCGCCCTCCCCGAAGCGATCATCGACAGCAAGGGGGCGAAGCCCGAGCAGCGGCTGTCGGCACCCAGCTGGGACGGGCGCGAGGACCTGTGGGTCGCGGACCGCGACCCCGCCGAGCCGCGCCTCCTGGTCGTTCCCGGCGGAACCGGCACGCCACGCCAAGTCACTGCCCCCTGGCTGACGGGCGACGTACGCATCGAAGAGCTCCGCGTCTCCGCGGACGGCGTCCGCATCGCACTACGGCTCCAGCGGGACGGCAAGACGACCCTGCACATCGGACGCGTCGAACGGCAGGGCTCCGGGGACAACCAGAAGATCTCCGTCGTCGACCTTCAGTCCGTCGCCCCCCGCATGGATTCCGTGACGTCCATGTCGTGGGCGGGCCCGAGCCGCCTCGTCGTCCTCGGCAAACTGGACGGCGGCGTCCAGCAGATCCGCTACCTCCAGACGGACGGCTCCGCCACTGCCGCAACAATCCCCGGGCTGAACCAGGTCACCGCCGTGGCCGCCGCGAACGACGAACGCGTACCCCTGGTCGCCGCCACCGACGACGGCATCGTTCGCCTCCAGGGCGGCGCCAACTGGCAGCCGGTGACCGACAAGGGAACAGCACCCATCTACCCGGGCTGAGCCCGCACCCTCCAAGGGCCCGACCCCGTTCGCCCGGGCCCGACCCCGTTCGCCCGGGGCCGGGGCCGGGGCCGGGTGTCGTTTCGTGCCGCGGGGCGACCCACGGGGCGTCGGCCGGCCCCCTGGGCGCGAGCGGACGCGAGCAGGCCGGTCCTCAGCTGCGACGGACGCCGGCCCTCTACTCCGCGCACCCGCGAGAACTCCGCGCACCCGCGAAGGAGGTCCGGCCCACTGCGGGCTGATGGTTGCCCCACCGGACAAGGCCGCCCGCCCACGACTTATCCACAGGGGTGGCAGCTGCCCCCGCAGCCCGCCACAGTGGACGTCATGCGGGGATGGTGGCAAGAACTCACCGGGCTGGTCCTTCCCAGCGCCTGCGCCGGATGCGGCCGCCCCCGCACGGCACTGTGCAGCGCTTGCACATCGGCACTGCACGGACAGCCCGCCACCCGGGTGCGACCCTCACCCGTACCGGCTGGTCTGCCGGAAGTACGAGCCGCCGCGCCCTACGAAGGCGCGGTACGCGCCGCGCTCCTCGCCCACAAGGAACGCGGCGCCCTCGCCCTGGCGGCACCCCTCGGTGCCGCCCTCGCAGGGGCGGTGCTGGCCCTGCACGACACGCCAGCCACCGCGGCCACCGGGCACACGACGGCAGCCGACACGGTGGCGACGAGCCACACGAGGAGGGGGAGCGGGGGACGGGGGGAGGGAGGGGGAGGGGAGGGGGCCCACCCCCGGGCCCACCCCCCGGTGCTGCTGGTGCCCGTCCCTTCGGCGCGGCGTGTCGTGCGGGCGCGGGGTCATGACGCGGTGCGCCGGGTTGCGCGGGCGGCGGCGGGGGAGCTTCGGCGTGTTGGTTCGGCGGCCGTGGTGGTGCCTGTGCTGCGGCAGCGGCGGGAGGTGGCCGACCAGGCGGGCCTTGATGCTCCGGGCCGGTTGGCGAACCTGGCGGGTGCGCTTGAGGTGGTGCGGGGGCAGGAGCGGCTGCTGTCCGGCGGGAGGGTCGTCCTTGTCGACGACCTCATGACCACGGGCGCATCCCTGGCCGAGGCGGCGCGAGCCGTACTGGAGGCCGTGCGGCGGTTGCCGCGGGCCGGTGTGGGCATCGGTGACGGGTGCCGGTGGGACGGCCCGGCTGCCGCTCCGGTCCGGGGTGGGTTCTGCCCGGGCGGGATGCGGGGGGCGTGCGTGGAGGCGTGCTGGGGTGGGGGTGGTGGTGCCGGGCCCCGGGGCGTGGGTCATCGCCTGGGCGGTGTCGGCGGTGTGGACTCGGGTGGTGCCGGGGTGCGGGCGACGGGCTTCGGTTGCGGCGGTGCCGGCCCCCGGGCGGGCTCGCGGCCGGGTAGCCCCGTGCTCCTGCCGGAGAGCGCTCCTCGGGGCGGTGGGAGGCCCGGGGAGGCGGGGGCGCTTCAGCTGTGCGCGGACAGAACGGCGTGCGCGACTGCGGGCGGTGTGGGGTGGTGCGGCGGGGTGGTGCTGATGGGCGCGGCTGTCGTTGCAGCTTCTCCAAAAGCGTTCGAGATAAACCGGAACTCCTAAGGAAAGTGAAACGTTGCAGGTGATGAGGGACCAAGGGCATCTGTTTGGAGGTTTGTGCTGGTAGCGGGTGCCGACAGCCGTCCGAGCGAGCTATGTTCGGTTGTACAGGAATGGCGAATGCCGCCCTTCACCGAATGCGCCGCCATGCGTCCGGCCGGAATCAGGACCCGGCCAGCACGTCGACGGTGTGGGGTGGGGATCTTGTCGACTGGGGAGGAGGAGGTCTAAGTCGCCAAGTCCGAGGCCCCGGTGCTCACCGGGGTCTGGTGCACAAGGGAGATGCCCGCCAGCCGGTGAGCTGGTCGGGGCGATCCGGGAACGGAGTTCTGCGTGGACATCGTCGTCAAGGGCCGCAAGACCGAGGTGCCCGAGCGGTTCCGCAAGCACGTGGCCGAGAAGCTGAAGCTGGAGAAGATCCAGAAGCTCGACGGCAAGGTGATCAGCCTGGACGTCGAGGTGTCCAAGGAACACAACCCGCGGCAGGCCGATCGGTCGGACCGCGTGGAGATCACCCTTCACTCCCGTGGCCCGGTGATCCGGGCGGAGGCGGCTGCCGGCGACCCGTATGCGGCGCTCGATCTCGCGACGGCCA
Source organism: Streptomyces sp. CC53 (assembly GCF_001865245.1). Taxonomy (GTDB): domain Bacteria; phylum Actinomycetota; class Actinomycetes; order Streptomycetales; family Streptomycetaceae; genus Streptomyces. The sequence continues at coordinate 13,698 of NZ_MKXB01000230.1, forward strand.
AGCTGGAGGCGCGGCTGCGCAAGCAGCACGACAAGCGTCACACGCGTCGCGGTGCCGGCCGTCTCACCGCCGCCGAGGTGGCCGACACGGTGCCGGGTGTCGCCCGGCTCAACGGAACCGGTGTCGCGGTGATGGAGGAGGACACTGACGCCGTCCCCACGACCCGGATGGGGTCACTGGAGGTCCAGGGGGAAGGGCCCCTCGTCGTGCGTGAGAAGACGCACCGGGCCGCCCACATGTCGCTCGACCAGGCGCTCTACGAGATGGAACTGGTGGGGCACGACTTCTATCTGTTCGTCGACGCGGACACCAAGCAGCCGAGTGTCGTGTACCGGCGCCACGCCTACGACTACGGCGTGATCCACCTGGAGCATGACCCTCTTGCCGCGGAGAACCGCGAATTGGGTGGAGCCCTCGGAGGGTGACGGAAGGCGGAGACCGGGGGAACCCGGATACCGACGCGCACCCGTGAGCCGGCGAATCCGTCGGCGAACGGGTGAGCGGGTGAATGGATCGAGTGAATCGGACCCGCCGTACGAGCCCGGTAAACGCTCCGGGCAGAAGGTGACCGGGTGACCGGAAACGGAAGCGAACTGAACAGGGTCGGTGAGTGAGTGAGCGGCACGCTCCTCGCATGGGTCGAGCGCGATGCGGCCTGACCGGTCATGGCGGATCGTGATCGAAACTGACCGGTCCTGCATTGATCGAGTGCCCCTGGGAGCGCCTCGTGCGCCCCCAGGGGCACCCTCGTGCCACCGGCGGATCACCGCTTCGCCGTCCGGGCATGGAATCATGGCGACGCGTGCCAACGGGGCCGTGACGGGCAGCCGTTGGTCTTGACCGTGAACTTCAGGGCGCCGGCCTGCAGGGGGAGGAACCATGGCGGAAAGCTTCGGCCCGGTGCACCATCCGGGTGGCTCCGACGCCCCGGGTTACGGGGCGGCTCCGCGAGGCGGCCCCGACGACCGGGCTGACGAGGTGTCCCGCAAGGAGCCCATCCGGGTCCTCGTCGTCGACGATCACGCGCTCTTCCGGCGTGGCCTGGAGATCGTCCTCGCCCAGGAGGAGGACATCCAGGTGGTGGGTGAGGCGGGCGACGGCGCGGAGGCCGTGGACAAGGCCGCCGACCTGCTGCCGGACATCGTGCTCATGGACGTGCGGATGCCGAAGCGGGGCGGTATCGAGGCATGCACCTCCATCAAGGAGGTCGCCCCCAGCGCCAAGATCATCATGTTGACGATCAGCGACGAGGAAGCGGACCTCTACGACGCCATCAAGGCGGGCGCGACGGGGTACCTCCTGAAGGAGATCTCCACCGACGAGGTCGCCACCGCGATCCGGGCGGTCGCCGACGGCCAGTCGCAGATCAGCCCTTCCATGGCGTCCAAGCTCCTCACCGAGTTCAAGTCCATGATCCAGCGCACGGACGACAGGCGTCTCGTGCCTGCGCCCCGGCTCACGGACCGGGAGCTGGAGGTGCTGAAGCTGGTGGCGACCGGGATGAACAACCGGGACATCGCCAAGGAGCTGTTCATCTCCGAGAACACCGTGAAGAACCATGTCCGCAACATCCTGGAGAAGTTGCAGCTGCACTCCAGGATGGAGGCGGTGGTCTACGCGATGCGGGAGAAGATCCTCGAGATCCGTTGACGGCCGGGTGGCTTGGGTGGCACGGGTGGACCCGGTGCGGTAGCGGTCTCACGGGGATGACGAGGCAGCGGGCCGCGTCGCGTTTCCTGGCCGCCACAGCCGTCCTCTCCGCCCGCAGTCGCAAGGCCGCCTCCCCGGTCGGCCCTTCAGCCGCGCGGTAGCCGTCAGCCGGAGGCACGCTGCTCCCGGGCTTGCCTCTTGAGTCGTCGCCGGAGATCCCGCCGCACGGTGCCACCCCGCCGGAATCCGTGGTGTGCAGGGCCTGCTCTTCGGCTGCGCGGAGGCTGTCGGCCGAGGCCCTGCCGCCCTTCTCCGCGAGGAAGCCCGGGGGAGCCCTGCCGCCCGGAGTCCGCCCCTGTCGGAGGGCGCACCACGCGGGAGGCCCGGACCCCCGCCGCGTGGGAGCCGCCGGCCGGAGACCGCTGCCGCCCGAGACCTGTCCCCCGGAGGCCCGAGACCGGAGGCCCCAGGCCCATCCCCCGGAAGCCCGAGACCTGGGGTCGGCGACGGTGCGGGGTGCAGCCCCCCGGCCGGCCGGTGGGGGCCGGCGGTGGCGGCCCGGTCAGGACACGGCGGCGGCGAGGGGGCGGGCGAGTTCGGGGCGGTCCACCCGTTCGATCCGTACCGTGTCGCAGCCCACCCAGGTCGCGGCCTCCCGCAGGGCGCGCGCCAGGGGGGCCACCGCCTTCGGGCTGTCCAGGGACACCTGCTTGGCCACCAGGGTGGTGCCCTCACGGGCGGGGTCGACCCTGCCCAGCAGGTGTCCCCCGGCCAGCAGCGGCATCGCGAAGTAGCCGTGGATCCGCTTCTGCTTCGGTACGTACGCCTCAAGGCGGTGCGTGAAGCTGAAGATGCGCTCCGTGCGGGCCCGCTCCCAGATGAGGGAGTCGAACGGGGACAGCAGGGTCGTGCGGTGGCGTCCGCGTGGCTCGTCCGCCAGCGCGTCCGGGTCGGCCCAGGCGGGCTTGTCCCAGCCTTCCACCCGCACGGGCACCAGGCCGGAGTCCGCGACCACCGCGTCGAACTGCTCGCCCTTGAGGCGGTGGTAGTCGGCGATGTCCGCGCGGGTGCCGACGCCGAGCGCCTTCCCGGCCAGTGCCACCAGGCGGCGCAGGCACTCCGTGTCGTCCAGCTCGTCGTGGAGCAGGTCGGCCGGTACGGCGCGCTCGGCGAGGTCGTAGACCCGCTTCCAGCCCCGCCGCTCGGTGCAGACGACCTCGCCGTACATGAGGGCCCGCTCGACGGCCACCTTCGACGCCGACCAGTCCCACCACGGTCCGCCGTTCTTGGCGCCGCCCAGTTCGGTGGCGGTGAGCGGACCGCGTTGCCTCAGCTGCTGGACGACCGCGTCGTACGCGCCGTCGGGCAGGTCGTGGTACCACTGCGGGCGGCGCCGGTAGGCGCGGCGGCGGAAGGCGAAGTGCGGCCACTCCTCGATCGGCAGGATGCACGCCGCGTGCGACCAGTACTCGAAGGCGTGCTGCTCCGTCCAGTACGCGGTGTCGACCGTGCGGCGGCCCACCGGGCCGAGTCTGGCGTACGGCACCAGCTCGTGGGAGCGGGCCAGTACGGAGATCGTGTCGAGCTGGACCGCCCCGAGGTGGCGCAGTACGCCCCGCACCCCGGCGCGGCGGTCCGGGGCGCCCAGGAAGCCCTGGGCACGCAGGGCGATGCGGCGCGCCTCGTCGGCGGACAGTTCGGTGCGGGGACGCGGCAGGGTCGTCATGGTCCGCACGATAGACGCGGGCACTGACACTGCGGCGCGGGTTCTCCACAGGCGTTCCCGGGTGGGATCCCGCCCGTTCCGGGCCGTCCCGGGGCCTGCCTGTCAGGGGCGGCGGTGGGGCTCAGCAGCGTGGTGTGAGGTGAGGGGCGGGGCTCGGCAGGTCGAGGTCGGCGGGGAGGAGTGAGGCGATCCAGCAGTCGCGGCGGGTGCCCCGGTGGTCGAGGCCGGCGCGCAGGACGCCCTCCATCGTGAAGCCCGCGCGTTCGGCGACGCGCCGGGAGCCGGTGTTGCCGACCTCGGCGCGCCATTCCAGGCGGCTGCAGGCGAGGGCGGTGAAGGCCCAGTGGGCCAGGGTCAGGACCGCCTCGGTGGCGTACCCGCTGCCGCGGTGCTCCTTGGCGGTCCAGTAGCCGATCTCCCAGGTGCCGGCGCGCGGGTGGTGGAGGCTGGCGGCGGCGAGCAGGGGGCCGCCTTCGCGGGGGAGCGCGGCGAACGTGTACTCGGTGTCGGCGCGCCAGGCCTCCGGTACGTACCGGCCGACGAAGTCCTCGGCTTCCTGGCGGCGGTACGGGGCGGGCAGGGGTATCCAGCGCTGCAGGTCGGGGTCCTGGCAGGCGGCGCGGACGTCCTCGGCGTCGTCGGCGGTGAAGGAGCGCAGGAGCAGGCGCTCGGAGGTGAGGGTGACCGGCATCATGGCGGGATTCTGCTGGGGCAGGGCCCTTCGTGCGAGGACTTTTCGTGCCCGTTTCCCGGTCGGCGGCACTTTCGTCGGGTCCCGGGCGTTGTGTGTGCGGGAGTGTCGTCACCGGAGCGTCGTCCGCCGCCTCAGGCGGGCCGGGTGGCGTCCGGTGCGTGCGGTCGCGAGGCGGAGCGGGGAGCCACTGCAGGGGCGGTGGTGACCGGCGGAGGTGCGGCGGGCGCGCGGGTCGGGCGTCGGTGGGCAGACGGGACGGTGGGGGCATGCCCTGGGGCGGCAGTCGGCCCTCGGCGGCGGCGGACCTCCCGGCGTGCCGGGTCCTCGCTTACGATGACCGTTGCGGTGGGGCCCACCTGCCGCGCCCGCGTCCGTGTCCATGACAAGACCCAGTGCCAGGCCCGACCGGCAAGGAGACCAGCCTCAGTGTCCGTCTTCAACAAGCTCATGCGTGCAGGCGAAGGCAAGATCCTGCGCAAACTGCACCGCATCGCGGACCAGGTCAACTCCATCGAAGAGGACTTCGTCGACCTCTCCGACGCCGAGTTGCGGGCGCTCACCGAGGAGTACAAGCAGCGCTACCAGGACGGTGAGAGCCTGGACGACCTGCTCCCGGAGGCCTTCGCGACCGTCCGCGAGGCGGCCAAGCGCGTCCTCGGCCAGCGCCACTACGACGTCCAGATCATGGGCGGCGCCGCCCTGCACCTCGGCTACGTCGCGGAGATGAAGACCGGTGAGGGCAAGACCCTCGTCGGCACGCTCCCCGCGTACCTGAACGCGCTGTCCGGCAAGGGCGTGCACCTGATCACGGTGAACGACTACCTGGCCGAGCGCGACTCCGAGCTGATGGGCCGCGTGCACCAGTTCCTCGGCCTGAGGGTCGGCTGCATCCTCGCGAACATGTCGCCCGCACAGCGCCGCGAGCAGTACAGCTGCGACATCACCTACGGCACGAACAACGAGTTCGGCTTCGACTACCTCCGCGACAACATGGCGTGGTCGCAGGAGGAGCTCGTGCAGCGGGGCCACAACTTCGCGTGTGTGGACGAGGTCGACTCCATCCTCATCGACGAGGCCCGTACGCCGCTGATCATCTCCGGTCCCGCGGACCAGGCCACCAAGTGGTACGGCGACTTCGCCAAGCTCGTGCAGCGCCTCAAGCGCGGCGAGCCGGGCAACCCGCTGAAGGGCATCGAGGAGACCGGCGACTACGAGGTCGACGAGAAGAAGCGGACCGTCGGCATCCACGAGTCCGGCGTCGCCAAGGTCGAGGACTGGCTGGGCATCGACAACCTGTACGAGTCGGTGAACACCCCGCTCGTCGGTTACCTGAACAACGCCATCAAGGCGAAGGAACTGTTCAAGAAGGACAAGGACTACGTCGTCATCGACGGCGAAGTCATGATCGTCGATGAGCACACCGGCCGTATCCTCGCCGGACGCCGCTACAACGAGGGCATGCACCAGGCGATCGAGGCGAAGGAAGGCGTCCCGATCAAGGACGAGAACCAGACCCTCGCCACGATCACCCTGCAGAACTTCTTCCGCCTCTACGACAAGCTGTCCGGCATGACCGGTACGGCCATGACGGAGGCCGCCGAGTTCCACCAGATCTACAAGCTGGGCGTCGTCCCGATCCCGACGAACCGGCCGATGGTCCGCAAGGACCAGTCGGACCTGATCTACCGCACCGAGGTGGCGAAGTTCTCGGCCGTCGTCGACGACATCGCGGAGAAGCACAAGAAGGGCCAGCCGATCCTCGTCGGCACGACGTCGGTCGAGAAGTCCGAGTACCTGTCCCGGCAGCTGTCCGACCGGGGCATCCCGCACGAGGTCCTCAACGCCAAGAACCACGAGCGTGAGGCGTCGATCGTCGCCCAGGCCGGCCGCAAGGGCGCCGTGACGGTCGCCACGAACATGGCCGGCCGCGGTACCGACATCAAGCTGGGCGGCAACCCCGACGACCTCGCCGAGGCGGAGCTGCGCCAGCGCGGCCTCGACCCGGTGGAGACCCCGGAGGAGTGGGTGGCGGCCCTGCCCGGCGCCCTGGAGAAGGCCGAGCTCGCCGTGAAGGCCGAGTCCGAGGAGGTCCGCGACCTCGGCGGCCTGTACGTCCTCGGTACGGAGCGCCACGAGTCGCGCCGCATCGACAACCAGCTGCGCGGCCGCTCCGGCCGTCAGGGCGACCCGGGCGAGTCCCGCTTCTACCTGTCGCTGGGCGACGACCTGATGCGGCTGTTCAAGGCGCAGATGGTCGAGCGCGTCATGGCGATGGCCAACGTGCCGGACGACGTGCCGATCGAGAACAAGATGGTCACGCGGGCCATCGCGTCCGCCCAGTCGCAGGTCGAGCAGCAGAACTTCGAGACCCGCAAGAACGTCCTCAAGTACGACGAGGTCCTCAACCGGCAGCGCGAGGTCATCTACGGGGAGCGCCGCCGCGTCCTGGAGGGCGAGGACCTGCACGAGCAGATCCGCCACTTCATGGACGACACCATCGACGCGTACATCCAGGCGGAGACCGTCGAGGGCTTCGCGGAGGAGTGGGACCTGGAGCGGCTGTGGGGTGCCTTCAAGCAGCTCTACCCGTGCGGTGTCACCATCGAGGAGCTGGAGGACGCCGCCGGGGACCGCGCGGGCATCACCGCCGAGTTCATCGGGGAGTCCGTCAAGGAGGACATCCACGCGCAGTACGACGCGCGGGAGAAGCAGCTCGGCTCGGAGATCATGCGTGAGCTGGAGCGCCGGGTCGTCCTGTCGGTGCTGGACCGCAAGTGGCGCGAGCACCTGTACGAGATGGACTACCTCCAGGAGGGCATCGGCCTGCGGGCCATGGCCCAGAAGGACCCGCTGGTCGAGTACCAGCGCGAGGGCTTCGACATGTTCACCGCCATGATGGAGGGCATCAAGGAGGAGTCCGTCGGCTACCTGTTCAACCTGGAGGTCCAGGTGGAGCAGCAGGTCGAGGAGGTCCCGGTGCAGGCGACCGCCGAGCGGCCCTCGCTGCAGAAGGAGGAGGCCGTGCCGGCGGGCGCCGGGCGTCCCGAGATCCGCGCGAAGGGCCTGGAGGCCCCGCAGCGCCCGAACCGGCTCCACTACACCGCGCCGAAGGTCGACGGTGAGGGCACGGTCGTCGAGGGCGACTTCGACAACGGCGAGGCGCGTTCCTCGTCGGACGGCATGACCCGCGCGGAGCGCCGCAAGGCCCAGAAGGGCGGACGCCGCCGCAAGAAGTGAGCGGGACCGCCCGGCGGTGACCGCGGCGGCAGCACGCCGCGGCGGGCCGCCGGAAGCGTAGGCGGGGCCGGTACGCGTCAGGGGACGCGCACCGGCCCCGCTTGTGCGTCCGGCGTAGTCGCCCGGGGCGACCCCGGCCGCCCCGGGCCACTGGCCCGCCGGTGCCCCGGCCGGTGTGCGGAACGGGCTTCCTGCCGCGCTCAGGGACCGGAGCGGGCCCACCGTGGGCGCACCCCCGCCGCAAGTCGCGGGGCCGACCGCGGGGACAGGCTCCGGCACGGTGCCGGCACCCCGTAGGGCGGGGCCGGGGGCGCCGCCGACTTGCCACGGGGACCCGGCCCTGGGTGGCGCGGAGCCGCCGGACCGAGCCCGGCCCGGCTTGCCGCCCCGGTCGCCGGGCGTGACGCGGCCCGCCCCGGCCTTCACGCGTGCCGCCGCCCGCCGGGCCCCTGCCCGCGTGGACGTGGCCCGCGGGCGGCTGCGGGGGCGTGGTGAGGGCCCGAGTGGCCCGGTAACCGCCCCGGGGCTCCGGCAGGGCGCAGGGGCCCGGCCCCGGCCGCTGTGCACGTGGCAGGGCGCAGGGCCGACACGAGGCCGTCCCCGTGCGGCGCCCCCACCCACCCGGGCCGGCGTACGGGCTCGCGCCCCCGTGCGTCCTGCGGGCGAGTGGCGCCCGCCCGGGGCGTGAGGTGGCGGGTGGCGCGGGCGGCAGGAGGCCGTGGGCGCGGAGTGCCCGTGCGGCGCCTCCGCCCTTCCCGGGGCGGCGTACAGGCCTGCGCCCCCGTGCGTCCTGCGGGCGAGTGGCGCCCGCCGGGGGCGTGAGGTGACGGGCGGGGTGGCGGCCGGTGCGGGGGCGCGAGGCGACGCGGGGCCGGACCCCCGCGTGGTGCCCGCCGGGGGCGTGCGGCGACGGGCGCGGAGTGCCCGTGGTCCGCCGGAAGCGGACGGGCCGCGCCGCACCGCAGTGGGTCAGTGAGCGCCGCCACGGGTCTCCGGCGCGCGGCCCTGGCAGCTGCCCCGCGCAGGGGCCGCCCGTCGGACGTGACCCGCCACGCGGGCCGTACGGCCGCCGGGGTGGCGGACGGGCTGCCCCGGGGCCGGAATGACCCCGGGGCGCGGCCGTCAGGGGCGGGCCGAGGCGTGCTGCGCGGATCCGGCGCGGGGCGGGGCGCCGAGTTCCACGGCCGCGCAGCGCCACCTGCGGTCCTCGCCCTGCTCCAGCCGGAACGCCATCGCACGCACCCGGTCACCGCAGTCCACGCAGGCGTACGCCTCCACCACGCCGGGGCGCAGCGGCCTGCCCTCGCAGCGGCGCAGCACCGGACGGGCGGGTCGGCCGCCGGTCCTGAGAGCGTTGCCGGCGACGCGCAGCGGGTTCGCCGGGGCCAGCTGGATGAGCTGCTCGTACGCCTCCCCGACGGTGCGGCCCAGCATCCAGTGCACGGGGCGCTCCCCGGTGAGGACCGAGAGCAGCTGCTCGGCGAACAGCTCGTGCGGCGGCAGCGGTCGGGCGGGACGGCGGAGAGCCGCCGACCCCGGGGCGGCGCCGGCGGGCGGGCGCGGCGACCGCGGTCGGTGCGACCCGGACCGGCCTTCGCCGGGCCTGGCCCCGGGGCCGCGGACCCCGCCGGGCCGCCGGGAGTCGCGGCGGGCGGGCGGTGCGACCCGGTGCGGTGCGGGGGCGGGGGAAGTGCGCGGCGGGGCGCCCTGGGGGTCGGGCGGGAGGTCGGCCGGGGACCCGTTCCCTGATGCCGGGCCGCCGAGGTCCGCGGGGTGCGCGCGGTCGGGTGCCGCAGGTCGTCGCCTCGGGTCAGCTGTGGCGGGGCGCGCGGTCGGAGTCGCTTCGGTCATGGGTCCGCCCGTTTCGGTCAGCCGGAGATACCGGCGAGTAACTTCGGTCGGGCACTTCTTACGGGTCCGCGCGTGCGGCCGCAACGACCTCCTACTCCTCGCGTGGCTGCGCCAGGAATCACCTATCCGGGTGATGCAGGGCCCGTGTTTCCGGGGTGGGGCGGGGTGTCGACGGGACGTGAGTGGACCCCGGAACGCACGAGGACAGGCCCCCGAAGGGGGACCCCCGCACGTATCCTGAGGACGTCTCCGACTACGAAAGCGGCCTGTCACATGCGCGTGTACGTTCCCCTGACCCTTCCCGGTCTCGCACAGGCGCACGGGGCGGGCGAGCTGGGCCCCGGCCCGCTGACCGCCTACGCCGTCACGCCGGGGCTGCGCGAGTGGTACGTCTCCGACGACATCGAGGAGCTGGAGTACGCCGCGCTCAACCGGGCCGCCGCCGCGTCCTTGCGCATGCTGGCCGCCGACCCGGGGGCGGCGCGGCGCCGCATCGTGGTCGCCGTCGACGTGCCCGACACCGCCACGACCGTGGACCCCGACCGCAGTCTGGACCCGTCGTCGGTCGGCGAGGTCCGGATCAAGAGCGCCGTGCCGCTGGTGAAGGCGGCGGCCGTGCACGCCGACGCCGACGACGCCGAGGCTGCCGTGTCCGCCGCGGCGGACGCCCTGGGAGCGGCGGACATGGGGGACGACGACGCGCAGTTCACGGTCGACGGCGCAGAGGACCACGAGCTGCTCTGGTACGGCGTGCAGGAGATCCCCGGCCTGCTCGGCTGAGCGGCCCTGTCGTCCCCGGCCTGGTCGGCCGACGGCCCTCGGGCCGCCCGCGACGTGCTCGGCTGACGGCCGCCCGGCCGTTCCCTCGCCTCCCCGGCCCCCGCCTTCCGTTGCCCCCCGTCCTCCGCCGGCCCCCGACTTCCGCCGTCCCCCGGTCCTTCCGTCGGGCCGGCTGCGTCGGGTCCGGTGTCGGTGGGGCCCGGTACCGTTTTCGTATGGGGAAGCACAGCGCGCATCTGGTCTGGGACTGGAACGGCACACTGCTCGACGACATCGGCGCGGTGATCGACGCGACGAACGCCGCGTTCGCCGAGCTCGGCCTGGAACCGATCACGCTGGCGCGGTACCGGGAGCTGTACTGCGTGCCGGTGCCGCTCTTCTACGAGCGGCTGCTGGGCCGCCTGCCGGACGCGGACGAGTGGGCCGTCATGGACGGGACCTTCCACCGGCACTACTGGTCGCGTGCCGACGCCTGCGGGCTCACCGACGGCGCGGCGGAGCTGCTGTCGGCGGCCGCCGCGGCGGGGCGCACCCAGTCGCTGCTGTCCCTCGCCCCGCACGAGCGGCTGCTGCCGCTGGTGCGGCAACACGGGATCCACGAGTGGTTCGTCCGGGTCGACGGGCGCACCGACCAGTCCACAGCGGGCAAGGCGGCGCACATGGTGCGGCACCTGAGGGCACTCGACGGAGTGGCGCCGGAGCGCGTCGTCGTCATCGGGGACGCGGCCGACGACGCGGTGGCGGCGGCGCACGTGGGAGCGAAGGCGGTGCTGTACACCGGTGGCTCGCACAGCAGGGCCAGCCTCCGGTCGGCGGGGGTGCCGGTCGTGGACACGCTGGCGGAGGCCGTGGCGGTGGCGGAGGACCTCATCGCCTGACACCCGGCGGCCGGGTCGGGGCGGCGACCCGCCCGGGCCGTCGCACGGGGGAGGGGCCGACGTGTCAGGAGCCAGGTGGCCGCCGGGCCCGCCGCCGGGTGGCGGCGGGCCGCGAGGAGCAGCTCAGGACACGGGGGCGGTGGCGCGCAGGACGTCCAGGAACGCGCGCATCCACGCTGGGTGGTCGGGCCAGGCGCGGGCGGACACCAGGGGCCCGTCCACGACCGCGTCCTGGTCGTGGAACGTGGCGCCGGCGGACTGCATGTCGGGCTCCAGGGCCGGGTACGCCGTGACGCGCCGGCCGTCGAGCGCGCCGAGCACCGCGGTCAGCAGCGGGCCGTGGCAGATCTGGGCGACCGGCTTGTCCGCGTCGAAGAACGACTTGACGATCTTGCGGAGCTCGGGGTCGTTGCGGAGGTACTCGGGGGCCCGGCCGCCGGGGATGACGAGTCCCGCGTACCCGCTGGGCTCGACCTCGGAGAACGCCAGGTCGGCGGGGAGGGGTAGCCGGGCTTCTCGGTGTACGTGTCGTAGCCCGGTTCGAAGTCGTGGACGACGAAGCGGAGCGTCTTGCGGGCCGGGGCGGCGATGTGGACCTCGTACCCCTCCTCGCGGAGCCGCTGGTACGGGTAGAGCACCTCCAGGGACTCGGCCGCGTCGCCGGTGACGATGAGGATCTTGGGTGCCATCAGGCAGCCTCCGGGGGAGTGGGATCCATGCACACCTGTCGCTGTCCAGAGTGTCAAACTTCACCGCCGTCTTTTGTACACATACAGCCCATGACGGCCAAGGGGGTAAGGGCGATAGCCTGGACCCGTGATCAGCGCTATATGCCAAGGGGGCAGCGGAGCCCCCGGCCGGCGCCCGGACTGTCGCCGTGTCCGGGCGGGTGCTGATCCTTCCCTTCCGGTCCCGCCGCCCCTTCTCGTGACGCCTGCACGTGCGTCCCGAACGACGGCGTCGTGGCCGGATTTCGTTTTTTCCCGTCTTTCCCGCATGACCCTCCACCGGGGTGGATACCCCGCCGTGAGGCGTTGTGCACCACCGTTCACTACGTCACGCAACGGCGCGCGACAGGAGCCAGAGGACCATGCAGACCAAGCTGGACGAAGCCAAGGCCGAGCTGCTCGAACGGGCCGCTCGGGTAGCTGAGCACGAGAGCGGTGACCGCCCGGACCGGGCGACGCTCCTCGACTACCTCCAGCGCTACTACCTGCACACCGCTCCCGAGGACCTCACCGACCGCGACCCGGTGGACGTCTTCGGCGCGGCACTGTCGCACTACCGGCTGGCCGAGAACCGCCCCCAGGGCACGGCCAACGTCCGGGTGTACACCCCGACGGTCGAGGAGAACGGCTGGACGTGCAGCCACTCCGTCGTCGAGGTCGTCACCGACGACATGCCGTTCCTCGTGGACTCCGTCACCAACGAGCTGTCACGCCAGAACCGGGGCATCCACCTGGTGGTCCACCCCCAGGTCGTCGTCCGCCGCGACGTGACCGGCAAGCTCATCGAGGTCGTCACCGAGAGCGCCGAGCCCGGCGCGCCCCGGCCGCACGACGCGCTCGTCGAGTCCTGGATCCACGTCGAGACCGACCGCGAGACCGACCGCGCCGACCTGAAGCAGATCACCGCCGACCTGCTGCGCGTCCTGTCCGACGTCCGCGAGGCCGTCGAGGACTGGGACAAGATGCGGGACGCCGCGCTGCGCCTCGCCGACGGGCTGCCCGACGAGCCCACCGCCGACGACCTGCGGCCCACCGAGGTCGATGAGGCCCGCGAGCTGCTGCGCTGGCTCGCCGACGACCACTTCACGTTCCTCGGCTACCGCGAGTACAACCTCGTCGACGGCGACGCCCTCGCCGCCGTGCCCGGCACCGGACTCGGCATCCTCCGCTCCGACCCGCACCACAGCGGCGACGACGCGCACGGCCACCCCGTGTCGCCGTCCTTCAACCGGCTGCCCGCCGACGCCCGCGCCAAGGCCCGCGAGCACAAGCTGCTCATCCTCACCAAGGCCAACAGCCGCGCCACCGTCCACCGGCCGTCCTACCTCGACTACATCGGGGTGAAGAAGTTCGACGCCGCCGGCAACGTCGTCGGCGAGCGCCGCTTCCTCGGACTGTTCTCGTCCGCGGCGTACACCGAGTCCGTGCGCCGCGTGCCCGTCATCCGCCGCAAGGTCGCCGAGGTCCTCGACGCCGCCGGGTTCTCGCCGAACAGCCACGACGGCCGCGACCTGCTGCAGATCCTGGAGACCTACCCGCGCGACGAGCTGTTCCAGACGCCCGTCGACGAGCTCCTGGCCATCGTCACCAGCGTCCTGTACCTCCAGGAGCGGCGCAGGCTGCGGCTCTACCTCCGCCAGGACGAGTACGGCCGCTACTACTCGGCGCTCGTCTACCTGCCGCGCGACCGCTTCAACACCACGGTCCGCGAGCGGCTGACCGACATCCTCAAGGAGGAGCTCGGCGGCACCAGCGTCGACTTCACCGCCTGGAACACCGAGTCGGTCCTCTCCCGCCTCCACTTCGTGGTCCGCGTCCCGCAGGGCACCACCGTCAGCCCGCTCACCGACACCGACGCCGACCGCATCGAGGCCCGCCTCGCCGAGGCCGCCCGCTCCTGGGCCGACGGCTTCGCGGAGGCTCTCGACGCCGAGGTCGGTGAGGAGCGCGCCGCAGAGCTGATGCGCCGCTTCGGAGGCGCCTTCCCCGAGGGCTACAAGGCCGACCACACCCCGCGCTCCGCCGTCGCCGACGTCGTCCAGCTGGAGCAGCTCAAGGACGGCGGCAAGGACTTCGCCCTGTCGCTGTACGAGCCGGTGGGCGCCGCGCCCGGCGAACGCCGCTTCAAGATCTACAAGACGGGCCCGCAGGTCTCCCTGTCCGCGGTGCTGCCGGTCCTCAACCGGCTCGGCGTCGAGGTCGTCGACGAGCGGCCGTACGAGCTGCGCTGCGCCGACCGCAGCCACGCCTGGATCTACGACTTCGGCCTGCGCATGCCCGCGCCCGCCGGCAGCGGCGGCGACTACCTCGGCGACGACGCCCGCGAGCGCTTCCAGGAGGCGTTCGCCGCCACCTGGACCGGCCGCGCCGAGAACGACGGCTTCAACGCGCTGGTGCTGGGCGCCGGCCTGAACTGGCGGCAGGCCACGGTGCTGCGCGCCTACGCCAAGTACCTGCGCCAGGCGGGCTCCACGTTCAGCCAGGACTACATGGAGGACACCCTCCGCACCAACGTCCACACGACCCGGCTGCTGGTGTCCCTGTTCGAGGCGCGGATGTCGCCGGAGCGGCAGCGCGCCGGCACCGAGCTCACCGACGGTCTGCTGGAGGAGCTCGACGGGGCGCTGGACCAGGTCGCCTCCCTCGACGAGGACCGCATCCTGCGCTCCTTCCTCACCGTCATCAAGGCGACGCTGCGGACGAACTTCTTCCAGAAGGGCGCCGACGGCGCACCGCACCCGTACGTGTCGATGAAGTTCGACCCGCAGGCCATCCCGGACCTGCCGGCCCCCCGCCCCGCCTTCGAGATCTGGGTGTACTCGCCGCGCGTCGAGGGCGTCCACCTGCGCTTCGGCAAGGTCGCCCGCGGCGGTCTGCGCTGGTCCGACCGCCGGGAGGACTTCCGTACGGAGATCCTCGGCCTGGTCAAGGCGCAGATGGTGAAGAACACCGTCATCGTGCCGGTCGGCGCCAAGGGCGGCTTCGTCGCCAAGCAGCTGCCCGACCCGGCCGCGGACCGGGACGCGTGGCTGGCGGAGGGCGTCGCCAGCTACCGCACGTTCATCTCGGCGCTGCTGGACATCACGGACAACCTCGTCGCCGGCGAGGTCGTGCCGCCCGCCGACGTCGTCCGCCATGACGAGGACGACACGTACCTCGTGGTCGCCGCCGACAAGGGCACCGCCACGTTCTCGGACATCGCCAACGAGGTCGCCACCGGCTACGGCTTCTGGCTCGGTGACGCCTTCGCGTCCGGCGGCTCCGCCGGCTACGACCACAAGGGCATGGGCATCACCGCCCGCGGCGCCTGGGAGTCCGTGAAGCGGCACTTCCGGGAGCTGGGCCACGACACGCAGACGCAGGACTTCACTGTCGTCGGCATCGGCGACATGTCCGGTGACGTGTTCGGCAACGGCATGCTGCTCAGCGAGCACATCCGGCTCGTCGCGGCCTTCGACCACCGGCACATCTTCATCGACCCGAACCCGGACGCGGCCGTCTCCTACGCGGAGCGCCGCCGCATGTTCGAGCTGCCCCGCAGCTCCTGGGCGGACTACGACACCGCGCTGCTCAGCCCCGGCGGCGGCGTCCACTCGCGGCAGGCGAAGGCCATCCCGGTCAACGCCGCCATGCGGGCGGCCCTCGGCATCGAGGACGGCGTCACCAAGATGACCCCGGCCGAGCTGATGAAGACGATCCTCCGGGCCCCCGTCGACCTGCTGTGGAACGGCGGCATCGGCACGTACGTGAAGGCCGCCCACGAGTCCCACGCGGACGTCGGCGACAAGGCCAACGACGCCATCCGCGTCGACGGCGAGGAGCTGCGCGTCAAGGTCGTCGGCGAGGGCGGCAACCTGGGCCTCACCCAGCTCGGCCGCATCGAGTTCGCCCGCAGGGGCGGCCCGGACGGCCAGGGCGGCAAGGTCAACACCGACGCCATCGACAACAGCGCCGGCGTCGACACCTCCGACCACGAGGTCAACATCAAGATCCTGCTGAACGGGCTCGTCGCCGAGGGCGACATGACCGTCAAGCAGCGCAACAGGATCCTCGCCGAGATGACCGACGAGGTCGGTGCGCTGGTGCTGCGCAACAACTACGCGCAGAACACCAACCTGGCCCTCGCCGCGCAGCAGTCCGCGTCCCTGCTGCACGCCCAGCAGCGGTTCATGCGCCGCCTGGAGCGGGACGGCGCCCTGGACCGGGACCTGGAGTTCCTGCCCTCCGACCGGCAGATCCGCGAGCTGCTCAACAGCGGCAAGGGCCTCAGCCAGCCCGAGCTGGCCGTCCTCCTCGCCTACACCAAGATCACGGTGGCGGAGGAGCTGATCGCCACGGACCTGCCGGACGACCCGTACCTGCGCGGGCTGCTCCACGCGTACTTCCCGACGAAGCTGCGCGAGGAGTTCCCCGAGCACGTCGACACCCACCCGCTGCGCCGCGAGATCGTCACGACGGTGCTCGTCAACGACACCGTGAACTCCGGCGGCTCGACGGTGCTGCACCGGCTGCGCGAGGAGACCGGCGCGTCCATCGAGGAGATCGTGCGGGCGCAGACCGCGGCCCGCGCCATCTTCGGCCTGGGATCCGTGTGGGACGCCGTGGAGGCCCTCGACAACCGGGTCCCGGCCGAGGTGCAGAACCAGATCCGGCTGCACTCGCGGCGCCTCGTCGAGCGCGGCACCCGCTGGCTGCTCAACAACCGGCCGCAGCCGCTGCGGCTCGCCGAGACCATCGACTTCTTCGCCGAGCGCGTGGAGCTGGTGTGGTCGGAGATGCCGAAGCTGCTGCGCGGAGCCGACCTGGACTGGTACGAGGGCCTGGTAGACGAGCTGACCGGGGCCGGGGTGCCCGACGAGCTGGCCGCCCGCGTCGCCGGGTTCTCCTCCGCGTTCCCGACGCTCGACATCGTCGCCGTCGCCGACCGCACGGGGAAGGACCCGCTGGCCGTCGCCGAGGTCTACTACGACCTGGCGGACCGGCTGCGCATCACCCAGCTCATGGACCGGATCATCGAGCTGCCGCGGGCCGACCGCTGGCAGTCCATGGCCCGCGCCTCCATCCGCGAGGACCTGTACGCCGCGCACGCCTCGCTCACCGCGGACGTCCTGTCCGCGGGGAACGGCACGTCGACGCCGGAGGAGCGGTTCGCCGCCTGGGAGAGCAGGAACGCGGCGCTGCTGGGCCGCGCCCGCGCCACGCTGGAGGAGATCCAGGGCTCGGAGGCGTTCGACCTGGCGAACCTGTCGGTGGCCATGCGGACCATGCGGACGCTGCTGCGCACGCACAGCTAGCGGTACGCACCGCCGGGGGCGCCCACCGACGAGGTGGGCGCCCCCGCGGCGTACCCGAGCCCGTACGAGGCGCCTCTTCCCCGCAGTACCGCCGTACCCGCCGTACCGCGCGTCAGGAGATCCCGCGTCAGGGCCGGGGCTCGCAGCCGGCGGCGCGGCCGCGGGCCGCCGGGGCATCGTGCCACCGGCCCGGCGGGCGCGTGCCTCAGGGGACGCGCAGCACGTCGGGCGCCGACTCCTCCCACAGCAGCCGGCACGACAGCAGCGCCGCCCACACCAGCAGCCCGTTGCGGGCCACCAGCAGCGCGCAGCCCAGCGGCGTCACCGTCAGCACCTGGAGGTACAGCACCGGGTAGACGAGCGCCGTGAGCGCCGCCGCCGGCAGCAGCAGCACCGCCACCGCCCGCTGCGTCGTGGCCCGCGACGTCAGGCAGAGAGCGGCGAGCCCCAGCAGCCACACCAGGTACTGCGGGCTCAGCACCCTGCTGGTCACGGTGACCAGCAGCACCGCCATCAGCGCCGCGTCCGCGGGCGTGGCGGCCGACCAGTGCAGTGAGCGGATCCGCCACAGCAGCAGCCACACCAGGGCGGCGCCCGTGAGCACCAGGGACGCGCCCGCCACGACGGCCGTGTACGGTCCGGTGAACTCGAACGCCCCGTACCGGTACACCACCCGCCCCGGCCAGCCCGCCAGGTGGGCGACGGACAGCAGCGTGCCGCCCACCGACTCCACCTGTACCCCGCGCCCGCCCTGGTGCCGGAGGAAGCCGAGGGCCTGCGGGAACAGCAGGAGCAGCGCAGCCGCCCCGACCGCCGCGGTGGCCAGCATCGACCCCCACGACTGGCGGGTCACCCGCCCCCGCGGCGTGCCGACGAGGGCGACCAGCGGCCAGCCCTTCACCAGGGCGCCCAGCCCGACGAGGGCGCCGCCCAGCCGGGCCGGCCCCGCCCGTACGGCGAGGAGGCCGCCCACGGTCAGGGCGGTGACGAGCACGTCGTACCGGGCGAGTGGCAGGTGCAGCAGCAGCGGCAGCGCGCACGTCCAGTACCAGGCGCCTGCGGCGCAGTCGCCGCCCCGCGCACGCGCCAGCGCGAGGGCGACGGCGGCGTCCGCCGCCAGGGTGAGGGCCACGAACGCCTGGAAGTAGGTGAGCCCCGGCACGGCGCCCGGGGCGAGCAGCACCAGCACGGCGCCCGGCGGGTACTGCCAGGCGGTCTCGTCGGCGGGGAGCACCCCCTGCGCGAGCTGCTCGTACCAGTACCGGTACAGGACGTGCACCTCGCGGCCGACCCCGCCGATGCCGAGGGTGTCGTGGGCCAGCAGCCACAGCATGCCGCCGCGGGTGAGCAGCCACACGGCGGCCAGCGGCAGCAGGCCCGGCCGGGGCGGCCTGCGGAAGCGCAGCCGGATCCTCCGCAGCCGCGGGGGTCGCAGCGCGCGGGGCGGGCGCTGCGCCCGCGGGGTGCGGGGCTTCTCCGGCGGGTCCAGGGGGCGCGGGGTGGGCGGGGTGCGCAGGGCACCCAGACCGAGGCGGCGAGGACGCGGGGTGCTGGTCATCTCCGCGCACATTAGTGGCGTATAGGAGGTTTCGCCCGGTTTGCTGGCGTGAGGGTGAGGGCCCGGCGGGCGGGGCGCCGGGGCCCCGCTTTCACCGGCGGCCGGTCTCCTTCTCGTACGCCGTGACGACCTCGTCGACCGGGCCGTCCATCAGTAGCCGTCCCGCCTCCAGCCAGAGCGCACGGTCGCAGGTCTCGCGGATGGTGGAGTTGCTGTGGCTCACCAGGAACACCGTGCCCGCCTGGGCCCGCAGCTCGTCGATGCGCTTCTGGCTGCGCCGCCGGAAGGCCGCGTCCCCGGTGGCCAGGGCCTCGTCGATGAGCAGCACCTCGTGCGACTTGGCGGCGGCGATGGAGAACCGCAGCCGTGCGCCCATGCCGGAGGAGTACGTCCGCATCGGCAGCGAGATGAAGTCGCCCTTCTCGTTGATGCCGGAGAAGTCGACGATGTCCTGGTAGTGGTCCCTGACCTCCTCGCGGGTCATGCCCATCGCGAGGCCGCCGAGCACGACGTTCCGCTCCCCGGTCAGATCGCCCATCAGGGCGGCGTTCACGCCGAGCAGGGACGGCTGGCCCCGGGTGTAGACGCGGCCCTCGCTGCACGGCAGCAGCCCGGCGACGGCCTTCAGCAGCGTCGACTTGCCGGAGCCGTTGCTGCCGATCAGCCCGATCGCCTCGCCCTTGTGCGCGGCGAAGCTGACGCCCTTCACGGCGTGCACGGTCCGGGCGCCGGGCCGGGGCTCGCGGCCGCGCCGGGACAGGATCCGGGACAGCGCGGCGGTGGCCGCGCCCCGGCCGCCCCTGGAGCCGCCGTTGACGGTGTAGGTCACGTGGACGCCGTCGGCGACGACGGTCGGGACGCGTTCCCCGGTGGTGGTCGGTTCAGCCACGGCCGTACGTCTCCTCTGCCTTCCAGAAGTACACGAACCCGCCGGCGAAGGCGGCCACCGCCCAGCCGGCCGCGGCGGCCCACACGTGCGGCGGGAGCTGCGCGGAGGTGTAGCTGTCGATGAGCGCGAAGCGCATCAGGTCGATGTAGAGCGCGGCCGGGTTGTACGGCAGCACGGCGGCCACCAGCGCCGGCAGGTCACGGCCGGCCAGGACGTGCTGGATGCTCCACATCACGCCCGACCCGTACATCCAGGTCCGCAGCACGAACGGCATGAGCTGGGACACGTCCGGCGTGCGGGCCGTCAGCCGGGCGAGGGCCAGCGTCAGGCCCGTGTTGAACAGCGCCTGCAGGGCCAGCGCCGGCACGGCCAGCAGCCAGGACGCGGACGGCCGGATCCCGCAGGCGAAGAGGATGACGGCGAGCGTCGCCAGGGAGAACAGCAGCTGCTGGAGCTGCTGGAGGGCCAGCGCGAGCGGCAGGCTCGCCCGCGGGAAGTGCAGCGCCCGCACGAGGCCGACGTTTCCGCTGATGGCGCGGCTTCCGGCCATCAGCGAGTTCGCGGTGAAGGTCCAGACGAACACGCCCGTGACCAGGAACGGCACGAAGTCCGCCACGTGGCTCTTCGTGTCCATCAGCACGCCGAAGACGAAGTAGTAGACGGCGGCGTTCAGCAGCGGGGTCGCCACCTGCCACAGCTGGCCCAGCTTCGCCTGGCTGTACTGCGCGGTCAGCCGGGCCGTCGCGAACGCGGTGATGAAGTGGCGCCGGGCCCACAGCTGCCGGACGTAGGCCGGCAGGGACGGGCGGGCGCCGCTGACGCTCAGCCCGTGGCGCAGCGCCAGGGCGCGCAGGTCCTCGGGGGGAGCGGGGGCGCCGCTCTCCGCCGGCCGGGCGAGGGTGGTGGCGGGACTCACCAGGCGTACGCCTTTCGTGCGGTCGTCTCGGGAACGCGAACCGTCGGGACGGACCCGTATCGTCGCTACGGGGAGGTTAGGACGCCAGTACGACGGAACGCAACCATTGCGTCGTGACGGGTGTGTGCGGAACCGCCTATGATCCCCCGCATGACACCACCGCCGCCCGCCCCCCGCCGCGCCCCCGCGGGAGCCGCCGTGCTCCGCGAGGACGTCACCCGGGCCATCCGCGCGGCCGTGTTCGAGGAGCTCGCCGCCGTCGGTTTCGCCCGGATGTCCATCGAGGGCATCGCCCGACGGGCCGGAGTCGGCAAGACCGCCGTCTACCGCCGCTGGAAGTCCAAGCTGTCCCTCGTCCTGGACCTCGTCACCGCGTTCGCCGCCCAGGGACTCCCGGCCCCCGCGACCGGCTCGCTGTACGGCGACGTCCGCGCCCTCCTGGAGGTCGCCGCCCACGCACTGCGCCACCCCGTCGCCTCCCAGGTCATCCCCGACCTGCTGGTGGAGGCCGCCCGGCAGCCGGAGATCGCCGACGCGATCAGGACCGCCCTCCTGGACGGCCAGCGCGGAGTCGCCGCCCAGGTCGTCCGGGACGCCGTGGCGCGGGGCGAGCTGCCCGAGGGAACCGACCCGGAACGCGCCCTGGACCTGATCGTCGGACCGCTGTACTGGCGGCTCGTCGTGGTCCGCTCCTCCCTGCCGGACGGATACCTGGACGACCTCGCCGCTTCGGCCGTCGCCGCGCTCAAGGCGGCGTGACGCGGGACGGGCCGGCGCCGCGCGCGACCGGCGTCCGTCGTGCGGGGCGCTCCGGCTGCCGGCGCGTCGCCTGCCGGAACCCCCCACCGGGGCCTGCCGCCTCCGGCGCCACGCGGGCGGAGCGGCCCCTCGACGGCGCCGCGCGCAACGGGCCTCCTCCGTGCGGGGCGCTCCGGCGGTAGGCGGCCCCGCGTGCCCACGCCGCGGCTGAAGGCTTCGGCGCGAGGCGGCCCGCGCCCGCCTGGAGCGGTGCCCGGCCGGCCGGGGCCTCCCGCACCTGCGTCCCGTGGGCGGGTCCACGGCCCGCCGACGCCCCGGGGCTACGGGTGCCGCGACCCCCCGGCGAGGACGTCGCGGACGACGGCCGCCGACGGCGCCGGGCTGCGCTCCTCCCGCGGCACCACCGGCGGCAGCGTCACCGGGTCCTGCCCGAGAAACACGTGCCGCACCACCCGCTCGGCGACGTGCCCGTCGTCGTACGGGCAGAACCGGTCGCGGAACGCCGCCCGCAGCTGCGCCGACCGCGAGCCGCGCCAGTGCCCCGTGGTGAAGATGTCGATCAGCTCGTCCTCGCTGCGGGCGACCGCCCCCGGCGGGCAGGCCCGCACGTCGAGGTAGGTGCCGCGGGCCGCCGCGTACGCCTCCCAGTCCCCGGTGTGCACGACGACCGGGCGGTCCAGCACCGCGAAGTCGCACATCAGCGGCGCGTAGTCGGTGACCAGCGCGTCCGACGCGAGGCACAGCTCCTCGACGTACGGGTGCGCCGACACGTCCACCACCCTCGGGTGGTCCGGCAGGTCCGCGGCGCCCAGGGCGAGGACCACGCACCGCGGCCCCAGGGACAGCACGACCCGCTCCAGGTCGAGCAGCCGCGGCTGCGGGGTGACGTAGTCGCGGCGGGCCGGGGCGTACAGCACCGCCGTGTGCCCCTCGGCGACGCCGAGCGCGGCGCGCGCCGCGGCGACGTCCCCCGCGGTGGACCGCAGGTACACGTCGGTGCGCGGCGAGCCGTACTCCAGCACGCCGTACGCCGCGGGAAACGCCCGCTCCTGCACGAGGGTGGCGTGCCGGTTGGCGGTGACCACGTGGTCCCAGGTGTCGGCGGCGCGCAGCAGCGACGCGAAGTCGACGGCGCCGCTGGCGGCCGGCCGCCACTGGAGGTCCAGCCCCTCGTGACCGATCGGCGTGCCGTGCCGGGTGCGCAGGAAGACCTGGCCCCGCCGCTTCACCAGCCCCTCCGCCTCCCCGGCGGTGTCGCCCACGTGGTACGTCGAGCGGGCCAGCGCCGTCCAGTACGCGGCGGTGCCGGGGCGCACCACGCGGACGCCGGCGGGCACGGTGCCGCCCTGCCCGCGTCCACGGATCCAGGCGG
>NZ_MKXB01000231.1 GCF_001865245.1 Streptomyces sp. CC53
GGCAGCAGCGGGCGTGGCGGGCCGTGGGCGGGGCCGGTCGGGGCCGGGGGCCCGCCCGGCGCGGTGGAGCCGCGGGGTCACGCCGCTGCCCGTGCGAGCGACCCGGCCCCCGCCCTGGTGCTCCGCGGTGCCCGCCCCCGGCCGGAGCCGGGGGCGGGCACCGGACCGCTCCGTCCGGGGCTCAGCCGCCGAGCGCCTCCGTGATGCGCTTGGACGCGGCGAGCGCGGCGGCCTCGGCGTCGCGGCCCTGGAGGACGGCGGTCATGTACGGCTTGATGGGGTTGTCGGCCTCCACGTCGGCCCAGCGCGCCGAGTTGGGGGTGGCGCGGCCGCGGGCGGCGCCCACGGCCATGGCGGCGGTGCCCTCCTGGCCCTCGACGGCGGCGGCCAGCGTGGTCTTGTTCGGCACGTAGTTCATGGTGCGGGCCAGGTCGGTCTGCCACTTCTCCCCCGCCAGGGCCTTGACGACCTCGATGGCGGCGCCCCGCTCCGGTGCCTGGACGGGGATGACGAGGTCGGAGCCGCCGGTGAACACCGCGCAGGGCTTGTCGGCGGTCTTGCCGGGGATCGGGAAGAAGCCGAGTTCGTCGGCCAGGTCGGGGTTCAGGCCCTTGACGGCGGTCGCTGCGCCGGGGGTCGCGATGATCTGGGCGACCTCGCCCTTCGCGAACACCTCGGTCTGTGGCGGGTTCTCCTCGTCGGAGTCCTTGGGGCCGGACCCGAGGCTCTGGAGGTCCTTGTAGAACTCCATGCCGCGCAGCGCCGCCGGGGTGTGCAGGGTGCCGCTCCAGCGGCCGTTCTTCTCCTCGGCGAGTTCGCCGCCCTCGTCCCAGACGAAGCCGGCGAGGGTGTACCAGTCCTGCCCCGCGAGGTAGATGCCCTCGGCGCCGGTGCGGTTGATCCGCTCGGTGTCCTCAAGCCACTGCTCGCGGGTCTTGGGCGGCTCCTCGATGCCCGCGCGGGCGAAGAGGTCCTTGCGGTAGATGACGACACGGTTGGCGGCGTACCAGGGGATGCCGTACTGGCTGCCGTCGATGCTGCCGGGTTCGGCGAGGCCCGGCAGCCACTCCTCGTGCCCCAGGTCGCGCACGGACTCCAGGGTGAGGTCGAACAGCCGGTCGGTCTCGGCGTACTGGGCGACCTGCGTGTTGCCGACCTCGATGATGTCGGGCGGGGTCTCCCCGGCCAGCGCCGTGGAGACCTTCTTGCCGATGCCGGTCCACTCCTGGATGACGATCTCCAGCCGGACGCCGGGGTTCTCCCGCTCGTAGGTGCTGGTGAACCGTTCGAGGAACGCGTCGGAGGCGCTGCCCTTCATGAGCCACACGGTGACGGTGCGGGTGTCCTCCGCCTGGCCGGGCAGCAGGCCGCAGCCTGTGAGCGCGAGCGCGGGCAGGAGCGCGGCGGGGCGTACGAGCAGACGCTTCTTCACGTAGGTCACCTTGGGAGGGACGGAAGGGTGGACGGACCCGACGTGGGGGAGCGAACGTGTTCGCACGGGCGGATGGCTGGATTTTGGTATGGACCAATGGCCGGGTCAAGTCCCGGGCCGCCGGACCCCCTCTCCGGCGGGCCCCGCCACCGCCCCCCACCGCTGCGGCCGCGCCCCGGCCATGACGCGCCCGCGCCCCGCCGCCCCTTCCCCGCGACCCGTCAGCACCGCGCCACCGGCGCGCCACCAGCCCGCCTCCGCCCCGCCACCGGCCCGTCTCGCCTCGCGGAGCCGGGCGGGCTGGGGCACCGTGGAGGGGATGCGTCGCGGGCGCGTCGCGAAGGAGCCGAGGAGGAGGCCGCCATGTCCCACCACACCTACCGCGTCACCGAGATCGTCGGGACCTCGCACAGCGGGCTGGACGAGGCGATCCGCAACGGCATCAACCGGGCCGCGCAGACCCTGCACAACCTCGACTGGTTCGAGGTGACGGAGATCCGCGGCCACCTGGAGGACGGGCAGGTGGCGCACTACCAGGTCGGGATGAAGGTGGGCTTCCGCCTCGACGGGCCGGACCCGTCCGGCGAGTAGCGGGGGCGCAGGCCGGCTCACGGCCCCGGCCGTCCGCGCCCCCTCTCACCTGGACGCGCGTCGACGTTCCTGCGTCACCGCGGCACTTCTACCCTGCCTGGCCGTCGGACGCCTGGGGGCTCCCGCAACGGCTCGGCCGCCGCGCGCAATGCACCGTACGCGCGCAGCGACCGACCTACGGGGGCGAGGCCCCCGGGCCCGTACGCCGTGCAGCGCGAGGATCCGAGCGGCGTGGACCCCGCCCGCCGCCCGGGTGCCGCCGCCCGGCCACGCACCCGTGCCACGTGCACCGGGCGAGGCACCCCCGTGCAGCGTGAGACCGGGCCATGCACCCCGTGCCGCGTCGACGGGCCACACGCCCGGTGCCGCGAACCCGCACACGCCGCGAAACGGAGCCGTACGTCGGCGGCGTGCGGTCTTCCCGGCCTCCCCGCCGGAGGCCAAGGAAGCCGGGAGGCCGGGAGGCCGGGAAGCCGGGAAGCCGGGAAAACCACCCGCCGGAGCCCGCCGCTCGCCGAAGCCGACCCGGGCTCAGGCCCGGGCTGCCGGGCTCACGTACGGACTGCCGGGCTCAGGTACGGCCCTCCTTCTCCTGCGCCTCCCTGAGCGCCTCCGCGCTGAGCGCCCAACGGGCCCGTACCACGCGGAAACCGGCCTTCTCGGCCGCGTCGCACACCAGCTCGTCGTCGTCGACCAGCATGCTGACGCGGCGGCTGCGGCCGATCCTGCGGAGCACCTCCAGCTTCGTCACCCGGGCCGGGCGGCGGTCCGCGTCGCGGCGCATGTGGAGCCGGCCCTCGGGCAGCCCGTGTGCGGCCAGCCAGTCCAGGCTGTCCCGGCGACAGCGTTCGGGCCTGCCGGTCAGGTACCGGATCTCGCAGGTCCTGGCCGCCTCCAGGCACAGGGCGACACCGGGTGGCAGCGGTGGGTCCTGCGGGGCGGCGGCGAAGAACGCCTCCCAGTCGCGCGGGGTGCGTTCCAGGTAGTGCTGCCGGTGGCGGGCGTCGGAGAGCGTGTTGTCCAGGTCGAACACGGCCAGGGGTCTGCTGTCGGGAGTCACGGGCGTCACGGGGCCAGAGTAGGGAATCCCCGTGCCTGTGCCGTGCCGCGGGGCAGGTGAGTCCCGTCCGGCGCCCGGCCGGGCCCGCGCCGTGTGAGGGCGCGAGGGTGCTGCGGGGACCGCCGGCGGGGCGACGGACGAACCGGCTGCCTCGTCCGCGACGGCCGGGGCCCCACTCGTCGCGCTCGGCTCGTCGCCGGGTCGGCGCCCGGCGCACCGGTGACGGGCGGTCGGCGTTCGCCGCGGGCCTCGCAGAATCGCGGCGCGCTTGAGGATACCGCCACTATCCTATGAGCGCTGCGCGGAAGGGGGCCTGCATGAAGCGACTCGGCGCGGGGGATCCGCGGGAGGTCGGGCCGTACCGGCTCCTCGCCCGGCTGGGGGCGGGCGGAATGGGGGCGGTGTACCTCGGGCGGTCGTCCGGGGGGCGGACGGTGGCGGTCAAGGTCGTGCGGCCGGACCTCGCCCTCGACGGGCCCTTCCGCGAAAGGTTCCAGCGGGAGGTCGCCGCGGCGCGGCTGGTGTCCGGTGCCTTCACCGCACCCGTGGTCGACGCGGACACGGACGCCGAAGTGCCCTGGATGGCCACCGCGTTCGTGGTCGGGGTCTCCCTGCACCAGGCGGTCGCCACGCACGGACCCCTGCCGGAGGCGGCGCTGCGGATGCTGACGGCCGGGCTCGCCGAGGCGCTGGCGGGCATCCACGCGGCGAAGGTCATCCACCGGGACCTGAAGCCGGCGAACGTGCTGCTCGCCCTGGACGGCCCGCACGTCATCGACTTCGGCATCGCCCGCGCCGTCGACGGCACGGCGCTGACGTCCACCGGTTCCGTGATCGGCTCGGCGCCCTACATGTCCCCGGAGCAGGCGCTCGGGCGGCATCTCACCCCGGCGAGCGACGTGTTCTCGCTGGCGACGACGGTCGCGTTCGCCGCGTCCGGTCAGAGCCCGTTCGGGGACGGCGCGAGCGCGGCGGTGCTGTTCCGGGTCGTGCACACCGAGCCCGACCTGTCGGCCGTCCCGTGGAGCCTGCGGCCCCTGGTCGAGCGCTGCCTGGCCAAGGAGCCCGGGCGGCGGCCCGCTCCACGGGAGGTGATCGCGGCCATCGAACGTCCCGATCCCCGCCTGGCCCTCGCCGACGGTCCCCGGCCCGGCCCGTCGGCCGGCTGGCTCCCCGATCCCGTCGCCGCCGACGTTCTGGCGCTGCGGGCCGCCCTCGCCGCCCCACCGGAGCCGGAGCCGACACTTCCGATCACCGACCCCGTCCGGCCGGCCGGAGGAAAGGAGTCCGCACCCGGCCGGAGGAAGCTCCTCCTCGGTCTGGCCGGCGGTGCGCTCGCCGTCGCAGCCGGTGCCGGCACGGTAGGGGCACTGGTCCGGGACCGCGGCACGGGGACCGACCGCGGGAGGAGCACGCGCCCGGCCTCACCGCGGCCGTCGGCCGGCAGCGTCCCCGATGCGAGGCTGACCTGGCAGACCCGGCTGCCCGCCTCGGTCACCCAGGTGCTGCCGGGGAACGGCATCGTCGCGTGCGTGACGCTGGAAGCGGTCGTGGGCCTTGACCGGAAGGGCGACACGGCGTGGACGGTGAAGGGAGCCGACCACGAGATCATCTTCTCGGTGACCGGCCCGACCCCCCGGCAGATCGCCGCGACGGCCGGCGACCGGCTCTACGTGTCCGGCACGGCCGCGGACGCCCGGCACGCGGCGGTGCTCGCGGTCCGGACGGCCGACGGCGGGGACCCGTGGACCGCCACCCTGGCCGACCGGCGGGCCGTGGGCGTGCTCGCAGTCCCCGGTGTCCGCGACGGCCGCGCCTACCTCCTGCCGTTGACCGGTGACGGGACCGACGCCTCGGGGACGGCCGTGTGGGCGCTCGACCTCACCACCCGCCGCACCCTCTGGGTGCACCCGGCGGAGGCGGCGCCGTTGTTCTGGGGCCTGCCCCGGTCCGGCGGCGGTCTGCTCTACGCCGACACCGACCGGATGGTGGCCGTGGACGGGAAGGGCCGGACGGCCTGGTCGAAGAAGGCGAAGCCCGTCCTGGTCGGTGCCGCGGGGCGCCACTTCCTCGTCGCCGACGCCACCGGCACCCTGTCCGCGCTGGACCCTGCCACGGGCAGGCAGGCGTGGCGGACACCGGGGGTCGTCGGCGCGTCCGCGCGCGGCGGCGGCGTCGCGACCGATCCCCGGGGCACCGTCGCGTTCGTCCTGCTCCAGGAGGACGGCGGGTTCGCCCTGACCGCGCTGGACGCGGCCAGCGGAAAGCCCCGGTGGCGCAGGTCGGTCCCGGCCGACGCCGAGGGTTCGGGCCACTTCGGCGCGCGGCTGCTGTACGGCGACGGGCACGTGTACCGCATGGGGGCGGACGGGATGCTCTGGGCCTTCGACGCGTCGAACGGCGATCCCCGCTGGAAGTACGGCGGGTTCACGGGCAACAGCCCCATGAGCCTGGCCTGGGCCGCCGGAGACGGGCGGCTGTGCATCTGCGACACAGGGGCGACGACCGTCGCCTCACTGGACGCGAACGGAGCCTGACGATGCGCCACCTTGAGCCGCTGGAGGCGACCGATCCGGCCAGGATCGGCCCGTATGCCCTGCTGGGCAGGCTGGGTGCGGGCGGTATGGGCACCGTGTACCTGGGGCGCTCGCCCGGCGGCCGGACGGTCGCGGTGAAGCTGGTGCGCCCGGATCTGGCGGCGGACGCGGCCTTCCGGGCCCGGTTCCGCGCCGAGGTGGCGGCGGCACGCGCCGCCTCCAGCGCGTTCACCGCCCCCGTGGTCGACGCGGACCCCGACGGCCGGGTGCCCTGGATGGCGACCGTGTACGTGCCGGGCGTGTCGCTCGGCCGGGCGGTGGCCCTCAGCGGCCCGCTGCCGGAGCCCGCGCTGTGGGCGCTCGCGGCGGGCGCCGCCGAGTCCCTGGCGGCGATCCACGCGGCCGGCCTGACCCACCGCGACCTCAAGCCCGGCAATGTGCTCCTCGCCCTGGACGGGCCGCACATCATCGACTTCGGCATCGCCCGCTCCGTCGACGGCACCGCTCTCACCGCCACCGGGACGGTCCTCGGCACGCCCGCGTACATGTCTCCGGAACAGGCCGTGGGAGGGCCGGTCGGCCCGCCGAGTGACGTCTTCTCGCTCGGTGCCACGCTGGTGTTCGCCGCGCGGGGCGAGGGCCCGTTCGACGGCGGGGGCGGGCAGCCGGCGGACCTCCTGCGCCGGGTGGTGCGTGAGGAACCGGACCTGTCGGCGGTCCCCGAGGGGCTGCGGCTCCTGATCGCCGCGTGCCTGGCCAAGCGGCCGGAGGACCGGCCCGGTCCGCGCCAGATGGTGGAGTTGTTCGGGCAGGGCGCCGTGCCGGTCGGGGCGGGCGCCTGGTTGCCGCCCGCGCTGACCTCGGCGGTCGAGGAGGCGGCGGCGGTCATGGCACCCTCAGCGACCCCGGCCGCCCCGCCGCCGGCTGCCGGGCCGCCGCCTCCCGTGCCTCCGCCCACCCCCGTGCCGCCGCCCGGGGGACCCGGTCGGCGCACGCTGCTGACGCTGGGCCTCGCGGGCGGGGCCGTGGCGCTCGCGGCCGGCGGCACCGGGCTCGGGCTGTGGCTGGGGCGGCCGGACGCGCCATCGGATCCGAAGGCGTCGGCGGCGAGGGCCCCCGGACTCACGGACCCGGCCAGGCCGCTGGGCACCGGGAGCGACGCGGAACCCCTGTGGACGGCGGCCGTCTCCGAACCGCTGGTGCAGATCCTGGGCCAGGGGGAGACGGTCCTGGCACTGAGCGCGAAGAACATCTGGGCCTTCGACGCGGCGGGCCGCCGCCGCTGGGGCCCGGTGGCCCATCCGCCGGACACGGCGGGCGGAGCCGGCGAGGGCCTCGTCGCGGCCCTCGGCGACGGCATGGCGTACGCCGTGATGCGCACGGGCGTGAACGAACTCGGGCGGGCCCTGCGCGCCGTCCGCCTCGACACCGGCGCCACCGCCTGGACCGTTCCGCTGCCGTACGACACCGCGTTCCGGGTGCTGGTGGCGGGCATGCTCGACGACCGCGTGTACGTCACCGGGACGGCGGCCTCGTCCTCCCTCTCCTCACAGCGGGGCCGCGCGAGTGGCGGCGGCCCGTTCGTCTGGTCCGTGGACCCTGCCGGGCGCACGGGCTGGCACGTCGTCCTCGCGGACTCGGACACCCGCCACCTGCAGGGCGACTTGTTCGTGCCGTCCTCCGGCACCCGCCTGTTCTGGTCGAGCCGGAACACCGACGGCAGCGCGCAGAAGATCGCGGCCCTCGACGTCCGCACCCGGAAGCCGGCCTGGGAGCGGCCGTCCCCCGGCGCCGCGACGAGCCTCACGGACCTGGCGGTGCAGGGCGGCCGCCACGGCCACTGGCGGGACGGCCCGCACTCCTCGGCCGGGGGCCTGTTCCTGCATGTGACCGACCGGCTCTACGGTGTCGACCCGGCGGACGGCCGGGTCGTGTGGACCTCTCCCCCGGCCCCGCTGAAGGGCGTGGTGGCGAGCCCGGACGGCCGGACCGTGTTCGCTTCCGGGGTCGAGGGCCTGTCCGTCGTCGTGTACGCACTCGACGCCCGCACGGGCGCGGTGCGCTGGGCCGGGTCGATCCCCGGGGCGACGGGCAGCCTGCCGGTGCTCCAGGCCGCGGACGGCACCGTCTACGTCGCCTTCGGCGGGCGACTGCACGCGCTGGACGCGGACAACGGGCAGGTCCGCTGGACGTACGCGTTCTCCACGGTCCTGGACTACCGGCCGCCCCGGGCGTTCTGGGCGGGTGGGGGGCGCGTATACGTCATGGGGGCGAAGGGCCTGGTTGCCCTGGGCGCCGGCGGACGGTGAGGGGCGGCCGCACCGCGGCGGGCCGCCCGCCCGCCGCGGGTGCGCGGGCTACGACGAGGCGGCGTCCGTGTCGTAGGTGTAGAAGGGCGTGTGGTCCAGCATGTCCGCGGGCGTCACGTCGTTCCACGGGCGCATGGTCTCGTCGAGGTCCACGACGTCGGCGGTGCCGCCGCCCGGGAGGTACGGGGAGTCGGGGTGGCGGGCCTGCCAGTCGGCCCACAGCTTGTCGATGAAGGCGTGGTGGAGCCAGAACACCGGGTCGTTGGGGGACACGCCGGTGGCCATCTGGCCGCCCACCCACACGTGGACGCGGTTGTGGAGGTTGACGCCGCGCCAGCCTTCGAGGTGGTTGCGGAACCCGTCGGAGCCGCTGTTCCAGGGCGCCATGTCGTACGTGTCCATCGCGAGCACCGAGTCCACCTCGGCACGCGTCGGCAGGGAGAGGCCGCCGGCACCGAGGTTGCGGCGCAGGAAGTCGCGGCCGTCGACGCGGACCGATATGGTCCACCGGCCTCCGGAGCGGGCGAACGGGCCGTCCATGACGCGCCCGTCGCGGCTGCGGCCGGTGCCGCCGAGGAAGTCGGGGGCCCACAGGGAGGAGCGGGGGGTGCGGTCGGCGGTCCAGTCCCAGTAGGGCAGGGTGACCTCGGTGTCCACGGACTGCAGCGCGCGCTCGAAGTCGAGCAGGAACCTGCGGTGCCAGGGCAGGAAGGACGGGGAGCGGTGCCCGACCCGTTCGGCGTCGTCACGGTCGCTCATGATGAACGCGTTGTGGGTGGTGACGAAGGTGTCGTAGCGTCCGCTGCGCTTGAGCTCGTGCACGGCGGAGACGAAGCGGCGCTTCTCGGCGGCGGTGAGGGCCGCCTGGTTCTTGCGTACGGTCATGGGGGTGCGGGCTCCCGGATCAGGCGGTGACGAGGGGGACGAGCGGGGAGCCCTGGAGCTCCACCACGGCGGCGCGTGCCGCGGCGTGGGGCGAGGGGACCGGGTCGTAGTGGGTGATGACGCTGATCCAGGTGCCGTCGGCGTTCTGCATGACGTGCAGTTCCTCGCCGTCTATGAGCACGGTGTAGCCGCCGTGGCCGGCGTGTCCGCCGTGGTGGCCGCCGCCGGACGGGTGGCCCTGGATCCGCCGGCCGCGGTAGACCTCGTCGAAGGACGCCGGGTCGTGCCCGGCGGAGCCGGACCGCGTGGGGGCGGGACCGGCGGCGAGGGCGGGTGCGGCCGCGGCGAGAACGGGTACGGCGGCTGCGGTTCCCGCCGCGGCGGCGACCGTGCCGAGGGCACGGCGGCGTGTGATTCCGGACATGCTGAAGAACCCCCAAGGAGGAGTGCAGTGGTCAGATGCACCCGCGGTTGCTCACAGCAATCGCGGTGGGCATATGCCTACCGACACACCCAGCCGGGGGGAAATCCCCGGGATCCGGTTGACCCGAAAGCGGACAACTACCACTCAACTATTAAGAGTTGAACGAAGTTGATCTTGCTGCGGAGAGCGCTCCCCACACCCCCCACGCCCCACCTCCGCGCACACGTGTGGCCGCCACGTGAAGATTCTTTCGCGAGGCGGCCACATACGTGTCCCGGGTCACAGCAGCAATCTGTCCTTAAACCGCCCGCCGGTTCGCCCGCAGCCACTCCCGGTTCAGGGCGGTGATGGACGGCAGCGGGATGCCCTTGGGGCACACGCGGGCACACTCCCCCGTCAGCGTGCACCCGCCGAAGCCCTCCGCGTCCATCTGCGCCACCATGTCCAGCACCCGCGTCTCGCGCTCGGGCGCGCCCTGCGGGAGGACGTTGAGGTGGTTGACCTTCGCCGAGGTGAAGAGCATCGCCGAACCGTTGGGGCAGGCCGCCACGCAGGCGCCGCAGCCGATGCACTCGGCGTGCTCGAAGGCGGAGTCCGCGTCGCCCTTCGGCACGGGCGTGGCGTGGGCCTCCGGCGCGGAGCCGGTGGGTGCCGTGATGTAGCCGCCGGCCTGGATGACCCGGTCGAACGCCGACCGGTCCACGACCAGGTCCTTCACCACGGGGAACGCGGCGGCCCGCCACGGCTCGACGTCGATGGTGTCGCCGTCCCGGAAGGACCGCATGTGGAGCTGGCAGGTGGTGGTGCGTTCGGGGCCGTGCGCGTCGCCGTTGATGACGAGGGAGCAGGCGCCGCAGATGCCTTCGCGGCAGTCGTGGTCGAAGGCCACCGGGTCCTCGCCGCGCAGGATCAGCTCCTCGTTGAGCGTGTCGAGCATCTCCAGGAAGGACATGTCCGGGGAGATCCCGTCGACGTCGTAGGTGGCCAGGGCGCCGGGTGCGTCGCCGTTCTGCTGGCGCCAGACGCGCAGGGTGAGCCTCATGCGTAGCTCCGCTGGGTGGGGTGGACGTACTCGAAGACCAGGTCTTCCCGGTGCAGGACGGGGGGAGCGCCGGTGCCCCGGTACTCCCAGGCGGCGGCGTACGCGAACTCCTCGTCCCTGCGGGCCGCCTCGCCGTCGGGGGTCTGGGACTCCTCGCGGAAGTGGCCGCCGCAGGATTCGGTGCGGTGGAGGGCGTCGAGGCACATCAGCTCGGCGAGCTCCAGGTAGTCGACGATGCGGTTGGCCTTCTCCAGGGACTGGTTGAACTCCTCGCCGGTGCCGGGCACCTTGATGCGGCGCCAGAACTCGTCCCTGATCCTCGGGATCCATTCGAGGGCCGTGCGCAGCCCGGCGTCGGTGCGGGCCATGCCGCAGTGCTCCCACATCAACTCGCCCAGCTCGCGGTGGAAGGAGTCGGGCGTGCGGTCCCCGTCGACGGCGAGCAGCCGCACCAGCCGCTCGCGGGTCTCCTCGACGACCCCGGCGACCGCGGGGTGGTCGTGCGGCACCGGGGCCGGCCCGCCGGCCCCGGCGAGGTAGTCGTTGATCGTGGCGGGCAGCACGAAGTAGCCGTCGGCGAGGCCCTGCATCAGCGCGGACGCGCCGAGCCGGTTGGCGCCGTGGTCGGAGAAGTTCGCCTCCCCGATGGCGAACAGCCCGGGGACGGTGGTCTGGAGGTCGTAGTCGACCCACAGCCCGCCCATCGTGTAGTGCACCGCGGGATAGATGCGCATCGGCACCTCGTACGGATCCTCGTCGGTGATCCGCTGGTACATGTCGAAGAGGTTGCCGTACTTCGCCTCCACGGCCCGGCGCCCCATGCGGCGGATGGCGTCGGCGAAGTCGAGGTAGACGCCCTGGCCCCCCGGGCCCACTCCCCTGCCCTCGTCGCAGACGTTCTTCGCCGCCCGGGACGCGATGTCGCGGGGCACGAGGTTGCCGAAGGACGGGTAGATCCGCTCCAGGTAGTAGTCGCGCTCGTCCTCCGGGATCGCGTGCGGCGGCCGGGTGTCGCCCTGAGCCTTCGGCACCCAGATGCGGCCGTCGTTGCGCAGCGACTCGCTCATCAGGGTCAGCTTCGACTGGTGGTCGCCGGTGCGCGGGATGCAGGTGGGGTGGATCTGGGTGAAGCAGGGGTTGGCGAAGTGGGCACCGCGCCGGTGGGCCCGCCACACGGCGGTGGCGTTGGAGTTCATGGCGTTGGTGGACAGGTAGAAGACGTTGCCGTATCCGCCCGTGGCGAGCACGACCGCGTCCGCCAGGTACGTGTCGATGCGGCCGGTCACCAGGTCGCGGGCGACGATGCCGCGGGCCCGCCCGTCGACCACCACCAGGTCGAGCATCTCGGTGCGGGCGTGCAGTTCGACGTTGCCGGCGGCGATCTGCCGGGACAGCGCCTGGTAGGCGCCGAGCAGGAGTTGCTGGCCCGTCTGGCCGCGGGCGTAGAAGGTGCGGGACACCTGGACGCCGCCGAAGGAGCGGGTGTCGAGCAGGCCGCCGTACTCCCGGGCGAAGGGCACGCCCTGGGCGACGCACTGGTCGATGATCTCGACGGAGATCTGCGCCAGGCGGTGCACGTTGGACTCGCGGGCGCGGAAGTCGCCGCCCTTGACGGTGTCGTAGAAGAGTCGGTGGACCGAGTCGCCGTCGTTGCGGTAGTTCTTGGCGGCGTTGATGCCGCCCTGCGCGGCGATGGAATGGGCACGGCGCGGGGAGTCCTGGTAGCAGAACTGGACGACACGGTAGCCCTGTTCGGCGAGGGTGGCGCCGGCCGAACCGCCGGCGAGTCCGGTGCCGACGACGATGACGGTGTGCTTGCGGCGGTTGGCCGCGTTGACGAGCTTCGCCTCGAAGCGGCGCCGGTCCCAGCGGTCCGCGATCGGCCCGTCGGGGGCCTTGGTGTCGGCGATCGGCTCACCGGTCGAGTACTGGGCGTAGGGACGGCTCATGTCAGCTCACCACTCCGGTCATGACGGCGACGGGCACGGCGACGAAGCCCGCCGTGAGCAGCAGGGCCAGGGCGTTGGCGATGGCCTTGAGGGCGCGGTCGCGGCGGACGCTCCCCGCGCCGAGGGTCTGGGCGGCGGCCCAGAAGCCGTGCCGGATGTGCAGGCCGACGGCGAGCATCGCGACGAGGTAGATGGCGTTGCCGTACCAGGTGGAGAAGGTCGCCACGACGTTCTCGTACGGGCGGCCGTGCTGGGCGTTCGGGTTGACGGTGAGGGTCGTCAGGTCCAGCAGGTGCCACACGACGAACAGCGCGATGATGACGCCGCCCCACCGCATCGTGCGGGTGGCGTAGCTCGCGCGGCGCCGCTTGTGGACGTACGCGGTCGGGCGGGCCCGCCGGTCGAGCCGGCTCAGCTGGTACGCCGACACACCGTGGGCGATCACGGCGGTGAGCAGGACGACGCGGGCGATCCACAGCCCCCACTCGTAGTGGAGGACCGGGTCGCCCACGGTGCGCAGCCAGCGGCCGTACGCGTTGAACTCGTCGGGGCCGAAGAAGACCTTCAGGTTGCCCACGACGTGGGCGACGAGGAAGCCGAGGAGGAGCAGGCCGCTGACGGCCATGACGGTCTTCTTGCCGAGGGTGGAGCCGAGGAAGGTGCGCCGGGGAGGGCGCGCGGGGGACGGTTTCCGGCCGGTCCCCGGAGGTTGCGTCCGTGATGCCAGAGCCATGCAGGCGACGGTAGGGCCGCGGGTCCCGAAAGGTCCAAGTCATGGTGTGGCTGATCTCGATAGGTGTGGCCTATCACGCCTTATGGTGGCGGTATGCAGTTCCAGCAGCTGGTGTATTTCGTGGCGGTGGCCGAGACCCGGCACTTCACCCGGGCGGCCGAGCGGACCCATGTGTCGCAGCCCTCGCTGTCGCAGCAGATCCGGGCCCTGGAGAAGGAGCTGGGGGCGGAGCTGTTCAGCCGGGCCCGGGGCAACATCGCGCTGACGGACGCGGGTGAGGCGCTGTTGCCGCTGGCGCGGCGCATCCTGGCGGACGCGGACACCGCCCGGCACGAGGTGCAGGAGCTGGCGCAGCTGCGGCGGGGGCGGGTGCGGCTCGGCGCGACCCCGAGCCTGTGCACGGGGCTGCTGCCCGACGTGCTGCGGGCCTTCCACGACCTGTACCCGGGGATCAGGCTGCTGGTCGAGGAGGGCGGCTCCCGCGACCTGGTGCGGGAGTTGGCGCGCGGGGCTCTCGACCTGGCGCTGGTGGTGCTGCCGCTGCCGAGCCCGGCGCCCGCGCTGACGACGGTGGAGCTGCTCCGGGAGGACCTGGTCGTGGTGTCGTCGGCCACGGCGCCGGCGCCGCGGCGGCCGATGCGGATCGCGGACCTGGAGGGGCAGCCGATGGTGATGTTCCGGCACGGCTACGACCTGCGGGAGCTGACCGTCGCGGCCTGCCGGGCGTCCGGTTTCGAGCCGTCCTTCACGGTGGAGGGCGGGGAGATGGACGCCGTGCTGGGCTTCGTGCGGGCCGGGCTGGGGCTGGCGGTGGTGCCGAGCATGGTCGCGGCGCGCGCGGGCCGGGACGTGCGGGTGACGGCGCTGGCCCCGCCCGGGCTGCGGCGGACGATCGCACTGGCGCACCGCAGCGACGTGGCACCGCCCCGTGCGGCGCGGGAGCTGCAGCGGGTGCTGCTCCGGTCCACGGTGGGGGGCGGCTGAGTCCGCGGGCGGGCGGCGCGGGGCACGCGCACCCCGCGGGGACCCGCGGGCCGGCACCGGGGCCGCGGGCAGGCGGCCCGGGACGGCGGGCGGAGGGCGCCTACACGGCGTCCGCCAGGGCCAGCGTGTGGATCCGGTCCGGAGTGCCGGGGCGGGCGTAGTACCAGCCCTGGGCGGTGTCGCAGCCCAGGGCGCGCAGCTGCTCCGCCTGGGCGGCGGTCTCGACGCCCTCCACGGTGACGGCGAGGTCCAGGCTGTGCGCCAGTGAGACGATCCCCTCGACGATCTTCAGGTCGACGGGGTCGGCCGGGTGCTGCTGCATGCCGCGGGTGAAGGAGCGGTCCAGCTTGAGGACGCTCACCGGCAGGCGGCGCAGGTTGGCGAGGTTGGAGTAGCCGGTGCCGAAGTCGTCCAGGGCGATGTCGACGCCCATGTCGGCGAGGTGCCGCAGCGGCTTGAGGAGGTCCTCGTCCGCGCCGATGAGGGCCGACTCGGTGACCTCCAGGCACAGCGCGCCGGGCGCCAGGCCGGAGCGGTCCAGGATGCCGGTGATGTCCTGGACGAGCCCGGGGTGGTGCAGCTGGGTGGGCGAAAGGTTGACGTTGATCCGCAGCGGCCCGCCGTCGGTGTGGCGGCGCTTCCAGAACCTGGCCTGACGCACGGCCTCCTCCAGGACCCAGCGGCCGAGCGGCACGATGAGGCCGGTGTGCTCGGCGAGCGGGATGAACCGGTCGGGGCCGAGGGTGCCGTGCTGCGGGTGGCACCAGCGGACCAGGGCCTCGGCGCCGTGCACGCTGCCGTCGCCGAGGTGGACGAGCGGCTGGTACTCGATGAAGAACTCGCCGCGCTCCAGCGCCGCGGGCAGCGCCGTCGTGAGGCCGTGCCGGGTGATGGCGCGGGCGTCGGCTTCGGGGTCGGCGCACTCGAAGCGGTTGCCGCCCGCCGACTTGGCGCGGTACATGGTGATGTCGGCGCTGCGCAGCACCTCCGCGGGGCCCCGCTCGCCCGCGCTGCCCTCCACGATCCCGATGCTGCCCCGTACGGTGATGTCCCGCCCGTCCAGGCTGATGGGCGCGGAGAGGGCGGTCAGGATCCGCACGGCGAGCTCCTCGGCGTCCCGGGCGGTCACGGACGGCCCGGTGGTCAGCGCCACGAACTCGTCGCCGCCGAGGCGGGCCACCATCTCGCCGGGCGTGGTGGCGCACCGCTCCAGCCGGTCGGCGACCTCCACGAGGAGCCGGTCGCCGGCGGCGTGGCCGAGGCTGTCGTTGATCGCCTTGAAGCCGTCCAGGTCGAGGTAGCAGAGCCCGAAGCGGGTGCTGTCTCCGGCCAGGGCCTTCTCCAGCCGCTCGAAGAACAACGTGCGGTTGGGCAGGCCCGTCAGCGCGTCGTGGGTGGCCTCGTACCGCAGGCGGAGGTTGAGCAGCCGCCGCTCCGTGGTGTCCTCCATGAGCGCCAGCTGATACTGCGGGCGGCCTTCGGGGTCGCGGAGCAGCGACACCGTCAGGTTCGTCCACAGGACGGTGCCGTCGGAGCGGTAGAAGGGCTTCTCCACCTGGAAGTGGTCGCGTTCGCCGCGCACCAGCTCGCCGTAGAGCTGCCACACGTGCGGGGCGTCCTCGGGGTGCACCCACTCGGTGACGTTGCGGGCCCGGACGACGGAGTCCAGCCCGCCGAACATCCGGGTGAGCGCTTCGTTGACGTCGAGGACGTTGCCTTCCAGGTCGGCGATGCCGATACCGATCGCCGCGTCCTCGAACACCGCGCGGAACCGGGCCTGGCTGGCGTGCAGTGCCTGCTCCGCGAAGGTGCGGGCGGTGAGCGCCGAGCGGGCGATGGCCTCCTGCTCGCTGAGGGTGCGCTCGCGCAGCGCCCGGGCGAAGCCGGCGGCCAGGGCGTGCTGGAGCCGGGAGCAGCGGGCCCGCAGGTCGTCGGGGCGCACACCACCGGGGCCGCCGCCGCAGTACAGCACCAGGTAGGAGTCGACGACGCCGAGGCTGCGGCTGAGCGCGTCGGGCTCGGTGCAGTGGGCGGCGACGAGGGCGGCCCCGACGCCCTGGGCGGGCGCGGGGTCGAAGGGCACCGCGTGCAGGGCGGTGCCGAGTTGCCGGGCCAGCGGCAGCAGGTGTTGTTCGAATTCGGTGCGCGTCATCGACGTGGCCGTCACCGGGAAGATGGCCCGGCTCCAGATCGTCGCGAACCGCCGCAGTCTGTCCTCCAGGCCGTCCGGGTCCACCTCGGACCCGGACGCCTGCGCGCCGGTGCTCACCCCTTGCGCCCCACCCCGGCGAAGCCCGAGAAGGCGTACGGATCCTCCTGCTCGGGGCCGTTCTCCGGGCGCCACCGCGGCGGCGCCACCAGGCCCGGCTCGACCATCTCGAAGCCGTCGAAGAACCGGGCGATCTCCTCGCGGGAGCGCATCACCAGCGGGTTGCGGATCTCCCGGTACACGCCGACCGTGCCGCCCGCCTGTTCCTGCGGGACGGGGACGCCCTCGTACGAGGCGTGGGTGAGGACCAGCAGGCTCCCGGGCGCCAGGGCGTCCCGCAGCCGGGCCACGGCCTGGTACGGGTCGTCGGCGTCCTCCAGGAAGTGCAGGACGGCGACCAGGAGGAGGGCCACGGGCCGGTCCAGGTCGAGGAGTTCGGCGACCTCGGGGCTGTCGAGGATCTCCTGCGGCTTGCGCAGGTCCGCGGCGACGATCCGGGTGCGGTCGTTGCCCTCCAGGACGGCCCGGCTGTGGGCGACGGCGACCGGGTCGTGGTCGACGTACACGACGCGGGCCTCGGGGTCGGTCTGCTGGGCGACCTCGTGCACGTTGCCGAACGTCGGTATGCCGGAGCCTATGTCGAGGAACTGGGTCACGCCCTCGGCGAGGGCGTACCGGACGGCGCGCCGCATCACCGCGCGGTTCGCCTGCATGATCTTGGGCAGGCCCGGCATGTACTCCATGGCCTTGCGGGCGGCTTCCCGGTCGACCTCGAAGTTGTGGGACCCGCCCAGGTAGTAGTCGTAGATTCGGGACACGCTCGGCACCGAGATGTCGATGCCGGGCGGAGCCCAGGCGGGACGCTCCATCGTTTGACTCCCACTGTCGCCACGGTTGTTCGGCCAGGGCCGTGTTCCTGGCCGGTGTTCGAGCCGAGGCTACTGATCGCCCGGCGGGAGGGCGAGGGGAAACGGAAAAATGCGATCCGTTCTTGGTCACAGACCGGTGGCACGTGCACGTGTCCGGACGGGGTCGCGCGGGCACGCAGGCGGCCGGCCCGCCGCTCCCGCGAGGGGTGGGAGGCGGCGGGCCGGCCAGGCCGGAGTCGCGTGTGGGGGACTCTACTCGGGCGCTCCGACCAGCTTTCCGTCCGGCGAGACGGCGTACCAGCTGCCGCCCACGCCCTGCCCGTTGGTGTCGCCGGGCTTCTTGTCGGCGGCGAAGGTGTACAGGGGCCAGCAGTCGATGGTCTGCTGCTTGATCCCGTCCGGGCGGTCGAAGGTGACGAAGCCCCGGTTCGGACCGGATCCCTTCAGTTCGATGCCTTCGGTGTCGTTCTTCTCGACGGGTGCGACCGCGGGCCACTTCTCCAGGCACGCCCCTGTGCACGCGGTCTTCATGGGCCAGGCGGAGTCCTTCGTGAACCGGTACACCGTCATGCCGTTGCGGTCCACGATGATCTCGCCCAGCTTCGGGTCCTTCCGCACGGACAGCCCGGGGCGGTCCGACTGCTCCGCCTCCTCGCCTCCGCCCTTGCCCCCGCCCTCCGCCGCGCCGTCCCCGTAGCCGCCGTCGCCCGCTTCCTCTTCGGCGGCTCCGCCCTCGCCGCCGGCCTCCTCCTTGCCGCCCGTCTTCTTGCCCGGATCGGCCTTGCCGCCGTCGGGGGCCGCCGCGTACCAGGTGCCGCCCACGCCGTGGCCCTCCACGTCGCCGGGCTCGGCGTCCTTGGCGTACCGGTACATGGGCCAGCCGTCCACGGTGAGTTGCTTGGTGCCGTCGGGCCGGGTGAGCACGCCGAGCAGCGCGGGGTCCACACCGGTCGGCGGCTTGGCACCCTCCGCCGTCACCACCGGCCACGCCTTGGCGCAGTCGCCCTCGCAGGCGGACTTCGGCGGGTTGGCCGTGTCCTTGTCGAAGCGGTAGAGGGTGCGGCCCTCGCTGTCGGTGAGGACGGTGCCCGCCTTCGCCGTCTCCTGGAGGCCCAGTTGTCCGGCCTCGGAGGTGGCGCCGGCCTCGGCGGCCCCGCCCTTCCCGTATCCGGCGCCGTACCCCTCCCCGTAGCCGGCGCCGTTGCCGGCGGGTGCGGCAGCGCCCACCGACTGGCCCTCCAGCCCCTTCTCCTGCCCGCAGGCCGTCAGCGTCATCATCGCCGCCGCAGCCGCCACGAGTGCGGCGTTACGCCAGGTCCTCATCCTCAACTCCCGTCGCTGTCAAGCTCTTCAGCGGCGTCCGCGGTGCGCCGTTCCATGGCCCTATGTACGGGTGGGGGGCGGGGGTGCGTTCAACGCGGCCGGAGATTCCGCGAAACTCCGGCGGGCCGACCCGAGACCGCGGGCGACGGGACACGGTCCACGCACGCCGGACGACCCGCGGCCCCTGACCTCCGGAGGGCCCAGGGGGACGGCCTGCGGCCACCGGCGACCCGGTGTGCGAGCCCCGGGCGGACCCCGTGGGCGCCCGAACGCACAGCACGCCACCGGCGACCCGTCAGCGGCTGTCCGTTCACCGCCCGCCACTCGAAGGGCCGGTCGTCCCTGCGCCCCGGCCCCCGCCACCGGCAGGCTGCCCCGTCACCCGCCCCCTGCGAGTACGGGCCCGACGGTCAGCACCCGCACCGGCGCCCGCGCCCGCCCGCACGGGCACGGGACGGCGGACGGCCGACCCCGGGCCGGCCCCGGCCCGTCGGGTTCCCTCAGTCTCCGATCTGTCCGCCCCGCGCCGCACACCGCGCCACCGGCACCCGTGCCATCGCACCGTCAGAAGGGCGTGGGATGGGC
This sequence comes from Streptomyces sp. CC53, assembly GCF_001865245.1. GTDB lineage: Bacteria > Actinomycetota > Actinomycetes > Streptomycetales > Streptomycetaceae > Streptomyces. The sequence goes on from NZ_MKXB01000231.1 coordinate 18,933, forward strand.
GGACTTCACGACAGCGGGCAGGGAACCACCGCTCCGCAGCGCACACGCGGCACAGGCAGCCCCCGGGCGACACCGCAACCGGGCGGGGCGGAAACCCCGCCGCACCTGACCCGCCCCGAGCAGGGCGGACCCGGACGGGGGGCGGCCGGGCGGAGCACCAGGGCCGTCCGCGACCACCCGCCCCGGTCGCCCGCCCCGCGGCCGTCAGCGACCGCAAACCGCCCTCCCCGAGCCGGTGTTGACCGAAGGTACGGAGCCTCGCGGTGCGACCGGAGGGGGACGGACGTTCGAGCGCGCCGCACCATCAGGGGAATGACCGCTCTTACCGGGGTGCCCGCTCGTTGAGCCGATCATGCTCCTCGGCGTGAATGGATCCCCCGTCGCGCGGGTGCTGGCAGGAGCGGCGCTCGCCTGGCCGCTCCTCCTCACCCCCGCCCTCCTCCCGTCCGCCGCGGCGGACGCCTGCGCCCACGCCACCGTCGGACCGGGCGGGACCACCGCCACGTCCGCGGCCGGAAGCGGCGTCACCTGCACCCCGGCCCCCGCGCCCGTACCACCGCCGCCCTCCCCGGTGCCGACACCGACCCCCACACCGCCGCCGCACCCGCCCAGGCCGCCCAAGCCGCCCGCGCCACCGGAACCTCCGGCGCCGCCCGCGGCGCCGCAGCCCGCGCCGCCGGCCGGTGCCGCGCCCGCTCCCCCGCCGCCCGTACCGCCTCCTGCCCCACCGGCGCCGCCCGTACCGGCCCCTCCCCCACCGCCTCCGTCGCCGCCCGTGCCACCGGCCCCGGCGGCCCCCATGCCCTCGCCGTCCGCCGCGGTGACACCGGCGCGCACGTCCGTGCCGCTCCCGTCCTACCGGGCCGCGCGGCGCGCCAAGCCGGAGAGCGGGCCTTCCCTGGTCTCCGTGGTGCTGCTCGTCGCCGCGCCGGCGATCTTCGCCGCGGCCATCCTCCGACCCCGTTCCCGCTGATCGACCGAGAGAGGGATTCCCTTGTCCCAATGGCTTGTTCTGGCCCTCGCGATGGCCGCCGCGTGCGCGGTGGTCCTCACGATCGTCGTCATCAACAACCGCAGGGTCGGCGAGGACGACGACCCCTCCGAGACGCCCGACGTCATCGAGTACATGACGATGATGATCGGTGTGGTGTACGCGATCGTCCTCGGCCTCGCGATCGCGGGCGTCTGGGAGGGGCGCGGCTCCGCCCAGGAGAGCGTCCGCCAGGAGGCGCAGGCCCTGCACGAGGTGCAGCTCCGCTCCGAGGTGTGGCCGCGCGAGGTGCACGAGGAGATCACGGCCGGGGTCGACGCGTACGTCCAGCACGTCGTGGACACGGAGTGGCGGACGATGGCAGAGGAGGGCGAACTGACCGACAGGGGAGCCGAACTGCTCCTCCAGGTGCGGCGCTCGGTCACCGACTACCGGCCCGCGGACGACTACGAGGCGGAGGCGTACCAGCCGCTGGTCGACCAGGTGGCGATGGCGGACGACGCCCGGAGCTCGCGGGCGGACGCGGCGGGCGAGACCATGCCGGGGCTGGTCTGGTTCGGGCTCATCACCGGCGCGCTGATCGCGGTGGGCCTCATCTTCACGCTGCAGATCCGCCGCACCCCCCGCGAGCTGCTGCTCGCCGGGCTGTACAGCTCGCTGATCGCGTTCCTGCTGTTCCTGATCTGGGCCGTCGACGCCCCGTTCGGGCGGGGCGTCACCGCGACCGCGGAGCCGTTCCTGAACCTGTTCCCGGCCGTACGGGGCTGAGCCGGGCGGCGCCACCCGGGTGAACCGTGCGGGTGACGGGGTGCCCCGTTCGCCCGACCGGGCTCGCGGGGCGGGTGGGGCACTCCTAGCGTTCCGGACGAAGAGGGTCATTCCCAGCGTTCCGCGGAAGCCCTTTCCGCGGTCGTCCCTACGGACCGGAGGCTCACGACCATGCGCGCGATAGGTGCCGCTTCCGCCGCCCTGCTCGGAGCGGCGGCTCTCGCTCTCACCACTCCCACCGCCACCGCGGTGGATTCCTTCGTCATCACCCCGTCGACCGTCGCCCCCGGCGGTCGGGTCACGCTGTCCGCGCCGGGTTGCGCGGGCACCGCGATGGCCTCGTCGGCCGTCTTCGACACGGCCACCATCCCGGCCGGCGGCTCGGCCGCGGCCACCGTCGACTGGGACGCCCGCCGGGGCGCGGTGTACACCGTGTCCTTCACCTGCGCCGGAGGTGCGCCGGGCACGGCGCAGCTCACCATCGCGAGGGCCCCGACGACCAGTTCGACCGCCGTACCGACCGTGACGCGCACGGTGGCCGCGACGCCGTCCGGGGTGCGCGGCGGCCTCGGCGGCAGCGTGGGCGGCTGGCACACCGGGGAGCTGGTCGCCGGCACGGCGCTGGTGGTGGCCGCCGCCACCGGAACGGTCTACGTGATCCGCCGCCGGACGGCGCACCGCCGCCACTGATCCGTCGGGCACCGCCACCGGCGGGGCACGGCCGCTCCGGGTGGGTGTGGCGTCCGGAGCCGGCCCCGCAAGGAGCCCGAGCCGCCGTCTGCGGAGCGGCAGGCGCTCGCGCGGAGCCCGCACCCCCGGATCGTGCACGTGCCGGGCCGGCACACCCGAGTCGGCGTGCACACGCTGCACGCCGGTCGCCCCGAGTCCTGACCCGGACTCGGGGCGACCGGCGTGTCCGGCCTGACCGGGAGGTTCGGCCGGTCAGGCCTTTCCGCCGCTCAGACGGCGGCGCCTGCCGATGAACAGGGCACCGCCGAGGGCCGCGGCGGCGACGAGCGAGCCGCCCACGGCCATCTCGGTGGAGCTGGGTGCCACGGACCCGCCCAGCCCGCCCTGGGCACCCCGGCCGCGGACGACCGTGAAGGTCGCCGTGGCGACGCGGGAGCTGTCGCTGCACTTGACCGCGAGGTTGTAGCGGCCGGGGGTGGCGTGGTCGTAGATCCGGGGGGTGGCTGCGGAGTGGCCCGAGGAGTTGACGGTGAGGGCCGTCTTCGGGAACGCGTTGGACGTCACGGTGCCGCCGTGGCCGCACCCCATGGCGCTGACCGCCAGGCTGCCGCCCTGGTGGACCTGGGTCGGGGAGACCGTGACGTTGGTCGGACCGTTGTTCGCGGCGGCGACCGGGGCGGTGAGCCCGATCGCCGCACAGGCGGTGGCGGCCACCGCGAGGGCGCGTGAAGCACGCATCGTTGAACCTCCAGCGGAAGACGCCCCAAAGCGGTGCTCCGGGTAGTCGACGAGTGCGCCTTCCATGACGAACCCTCACCAATCGGTGCGATCATCGCACTCCGACGCTCCGCCACCCCGGTGAGGCGACTCGCCCGGCCGCAGCGCCGCCTGTCTGACGGCGCCGCAGGTCACGGTCAATCAGCTCGGCGTGTCGGGCTCCGCGCGATGACTCGGATGGGGCATCACCCGTCCGCCGCGCCGCCACCCGTTCGCCTCCTGTCTGATCGCCGGGTGCGCGACGGGCGCTTACCGTGCCGGGAGAGGCCACGAAGGGAGAAGCATGGGCCGCCTGTACCGCAGTGGCCGGGACGTGATCCGAGGACGCCGGCCGTGGGGGGCGCTGTCCCTGGTCCTGCTGACCGGTCTGGCGATGATGCGCAACGGCGTGGACGCGCCGGAGGGCCCGCCCCAGCCCGTCGCGGCGGCTTCGCCTCAGGCGGGCCGGGTCGTCGCGGCGCCCGTGCCGGAGGCGGGCCTGCGGCCCCTGGAGTACGCGCCGGCGTCCCGGGTGCGGATCGAGGCGCTGAAGGTGGACGCGCCCGTCATGGACGTGGGGCTCGACGCGGAGGGCTGGATCAGCGCGCCGCCCCCGCAGGACCGCAACCTGGCCGGCTGGTACCAGAACGGCATCTCGCCCGGGCAGCGGGGCACCTCGGTGATCGTCGGCCACGTGGACAACGAGGAGGGCCCCGCCGTCTTCTACGGCCTCGGTTCGCTCAAGCCCGGGCAGCGGGTGGAGGTGACCCGTTATGACGGGCGCGTCGCGGTCTTCCAGGTGTACGGCGTCGAGGTCTTCTCGAAGGACGACTTCCCCGGGGTGCGGGTGTACGGCGACACCGGCCATCCGGAGCTGCGGGTGATCACCTGCGGCGGAGGCTACTCCAGGGCCGGCGGCTACGACGGGAACGTCGTGGTCTTCGCCCGCATGGTGGCGACCCGCTGACACGGGTCGCCGCACGCGGCGGTCCGGGGGCGGGCCCCCGGGCCGGGTCACCGGCGGGGAACGGTGATGTGGTAGCCCTCGTCCAGCAGCCGGGGCAGGTAGGGGCGCAGTGCCGTCACGGTCTGCGAGCGGTTGCCGCCCGCGTCGTGGCTGAGCACGATGACGCCGGGGGCCGCCCCGTCCAGGACGCGGCGCACGATGGTGCGGGGGCCGGGCTCCTTCCAGTCCAGGGTGTCCACGGTCCAGGCGAGCGGTTCCATGCCGAGTTCCGCGCCGATCTCGAACGAGTGCCGGTTCCATGCGCCGTACGGGGCCCGGTACCACAGGGGCGCGGAGCCGGTGGCCTGTTCGACGACCTCGCTGGTGGCGCTCAGCTCCTCGCGGATGCGGGAGGGCGGCAGCTTCGGGATGAGCGGGTGCGACCACGAGTGGTTGCCGACGACGTGGCCCTCGGCGGCCATGCGGCGGACCAGGTCGGGGTGCTCGGCGACCATCTCGCCGCAGACGAAGAACATCGCCCGCACCCCGTACCGGCGCAGGGTGCGCAGCACCTCCGGGGTGTAGCGGGGGTCGGGCCCGTCGTCGAAGGTGAGCACCAGCGAGTTGCCGGCGCCGGCGACGCGCAGGAAGGGCCGCTGCCGTACCGGCGGCAGGGCCCGCCGCAGCCGGGGCGGCGCGTTGGAGGTCATCGGCTGGAGGCGGTACGGGGACGACGCGAGGCGCGGGCGGGCCGCCGACAGCGGGGCCACCGGGCCACCGGCCCGGGGGCCCGGGGCGGGGGCGGCCGGCCTCGGTACGGGGTGCCGGGAGGCGGGCGGCGACGGGCGCGCGGCGGCGGTGACCCCGGGGGCGGAGGCGCGGTCGGTGCCGAAGAGCCCCACGGCGG
>NZ_MKXB01000232.1 GCF_001865245.1 Streptomyces sp. CC53
CGGCATCCGGTACCGCCAGGCGCCGGCGCCTGCCGCCCCGTGTGCCGTGTGCCGGGGCCCGGTACGGCGTGACTGCCCCCTGCCCCTGCCCCCTGCCCCGGCCGCCCGCCGTCTGCCACCCACCGCCGTGTGCCGTGTGCCGTGTGCCGTGTGCCGAGTGCCGTGTGCCCGCGGTCCGGTACTGCCGCCTGCCGCCTGCCGCCGTGTGCCGTGACCCGGTACCGCGTGCCTGCCGCCGGCTGTCCGCCGCCGTGCGCCGTCCGTCTGCCCGGCGCTCTGTACTACGAGCCTGACGCCCGCCGCCCGCTGCCTGTCGCGACCCGGTACTGCCCTCCGTCTGCCGCCCGCCGCGACCCGGTGCCGCGTGCCAGCCAGCCGCCCGCATGCCCTCCGCGCCGTACCCGCGCCCCACCTCCGCAATCCGGTACCGCCAGCCCGCCTGCCCGCCGCGCTGTACCCGCGCCGCCCGCCGCGTTCCGGTACGGCGTGCCGGTCAGCCGCGCCGTACCCGCGCCCCACCGCCGCAATCCGCTACCGCCAGCCAGCCGCCGCGCGCCCGCCGCGACGTGCCCGCGCCCCCCGCCGCGGGCGGCTCGCAACCGCCCGGACTGCCGGTACGGGACCGCCCGAAGCGTCCGCTGGCCTCCGCACGGCGGGGAGCCGTCCGGAGGCCCCGGCCGGGCCCGTCATGCGGACGTCGGGCAGGTGTCGCCCGCCCGTCACCCGCGGCTGCTCTGATGCGCACGCCCACCCCACCCCCCAACCCCCGGGAGGCGCGCGTGAACCTGGTCGTCAACGGAGACGCCGAGAGCGGACCCGGCGGCACCCCCGAGCCCGTCGGGAGCGTGACCGGCTGGCAGATCCTGCAAGGGGCTCCCGCACTCGTCGCGTACAGCCACGGCGGCGGCTACCCCACCGACAGGGACCCCGGGCCGGCCCGGCGCGGCAGCCGGTTCTTCTCCGGCGGCAACGCCCCCAGGACCGCCCTGCTCCAGGACGTGGCCCTGCCCGCCGACGGGCCCGTCGGGTCCGCGGCCGTCGACGCCGGCGGCGTCCGGTACTCCGTCACCGCCTGGCTCGGCGGGTACGCCTCCCAGGAGGACGGGGCCCGGCTGTCCGTGGAGTTCCGGGACGGCCGCGGCACGCCCCTGGCGCTCAGCGTCCTCGGGCCCGTCACCGCCGCGGAGCGCCGCCGGCGCACCGGCCTGCTGGAGCGCTCCGACGAGGCCGCGGTGCCCCCCGGCTCCCGCACCGCGCGCGTGCTGCTGGTGTGCACCCGCGCCGGCGGCACCTCCAACGACGGGTACGCCGACGGGATCACCCTCACCCTCACCCCCGGGAGCGCCCTGTGAGCCTCAACCGACGCGACCTCCTGAAGGCCGCGGCCGCCGCCGGTGCCCTCAACGCCGCCTGGCCGCTCAGCGGCGGCCTGTCGCCCGCGCAGGCCCGCGAGGCCGCCGAGGCGCTGGGGGCCGACTACGACCCCGCCCCGTTCACCCTCGGCGTCGGCTCCGGCGACCCGCAGCCCACCGGGGTCGTCCTGTGGACCCGACTCGCCCCCGACCCGTTCGCCGACGCCGGCGAGCAGGGGCTTCCCGAGGTCGTCGAGGTGGGCTGGGTCGTCGCCGAGGACCCCGGCCTCGGCCGGGTCGTCGCCCGCGGGACGCTCCCCGCCTCCGAGACGCTCGGGCACAGCGTCCACGTCCCCGTGCAGGGCCTCACCCCCGGCCGGACCTACTGGTACGCCTTCAGCGCCCTCGGCGCCACCAGCCGCGTCGGCAGGACCAGGACCGCGCCCGTCGGGCCCGTGGCGCGCGTCCGGTTCGCCTCCGCCAACTGCCAGCACTTCCCGTCCGGCCACTACGCCGCCCACCGCGCCATCGCCCGCGAGGACCTCGACTTCGTCGTCCACCTCGGCGACTACGTGTACGAAGGCGGGCCGAGCGGCTCCTCGCTGCGCGACCACACCGCCCCCGACCCGCTGAACGTCGGCGACTACCGCAGGCGCCACGCCCTCTACAAGGGCGACCGGTCGCTGCGCGAGGCCCACGCCGCCCACCCGTGGTTCCTCACCTGGGACGACCACGAGGTGGTCAACGACTACAGCAGCGCGGGCGCGGGAGCCCCCTTCCTGCAGCGCCGCGCCGCCGCGTACCAGGCGTGGTACGAGCACATGCCGCACCGGGACGGCGGCGGCACGCGGTCGGCGCTGCCCGATCCCGTCCTCCACCGGCGCAGGACCTGGGGCGACCTGCTGGAGCTGACCGTCCTCGACCTGCGCTCGTACCGCTCCGCGCAGAACCTCCCCGACGGCACCATCCTCGGCGCCGAGCAGAAGCAGTGGCTGAAGCAGGGCGTCACCAAGGCCCCCGACTCCTGGCACGTGTGGGCGAACTCCATCATGCTCAGCCAGCTGCGCGGCCGGCCCGGGGGCCCGTACATGTTCACCGACCAGTGGGACGGGTACCTCGCGGAACGCCGGGAGGTCCTCGGGCACGTGCACGGCAGCGGCATGGAGGACCTCGTCGTCATCACCGGAGACTGGCACTCCGCCTTCGTCGACGACCTCCGGCCCGACTTCGACGACCCGTCGTCGCCGGTCATCGGGACCGAGTTCACCGCGCACTCCGTGTCGTCCTCGGCCTACTCGGCCGACTGGAACGCCGCCAACGGGCCCCTCATGGGCCGCGCCAACCCGCACCTGAAGTACTTCGAGGGCAACCGGTACGGCTACGACGTCCACGAGGTCACCCCGGAACGGTTCACCACCCGCATGCGGGTCGTCGCGGACCGGCGGGACCCGCTGTCGCCCGTCACCACCCTCACCGCCTTCCACGTGGACCGCGGGCGGGCGGGCTCCTACGAGGACCCGGCCACCAAGGGCTCACCCGCCCAGTGGCGCAGGGACTGACGGGACGCGTGTCACACCGGTGTGCGGTTCCGCCGCACACCGGTGCGCCCTATGGTCAGGGCCATGTTCGCTGCCTACGCCGCCCGTATCGACCGTGACCGGCCCCTCGACGGACTGGAGCTCGGTGAGCGCCCCGAGCCCGAGGTGCGCCCCGGCTGGACGACCGTCACCGTCAAGGCCGCCTCCCTCAACCACCACGACCTGTGGTCCCTGCGCGGAGTCGGCCTCGCCGAGGACAAGCTGCCGATGATCCTCGGCTGCGACGCCGCCGGCCTCGACGAGGACGGCAACGAGGTCGTCATCCACTCGGTCATCGGCCAGACCGGGCACGGTGTCGGCCCGCGCGAGCCGCGTTCCATCCTCACCGAGCGGTACCAGGGCACCTTCGCCGAACGGGTCGCCGTGCCCGCCTGGAACGTGCTGCCGAAGCCGAAGGAGCTGAGCTTCGCGGAGGCCGCCTGCCTGCCGACCGCCTGGCTCACCGCGTACCGCATGCTCTTCACCAACGCGGGCGTGCGGCCCGGCGACTCGGTGCTGGTGCAGGGCGCGGGCGGCGGTGTCGCGACCGCCGCGATCGTCCTCGGCAAGGCCGCCGGGCTGCGGGTGTACGCCACGAGCCGCGACGAGGCGAAGCGGAAGCGGGCCGTCGAACTCGGCGCGGTCGACGCGTTCGAGCCGGGTGCGCGGCTGCCGCAGCGGGTGGACGCGGTCATCGAGACGGTCGGCGCCGCCACGTGGTCGCACTCCGTCAAGTCCCTGCGCCCGGGCGGCACCCTGGTCATCTCCGGAGCGACGAGCGGCGACCGGCCGTCGCACGCGGAGCTGACCCGCATCTTCTTCCTGGAGCTGAAGGTCGTCGGTTCGACGATGGGTTCCAAGGACGAGCTGGAGGACCTGCTGGCGTTCTGCGCGGCGACCGGCGTGCGGCCGGTGATCGACGCACTGCTGCCGCTGGACCGGGCGCGCGAGGGCTTCGCGAAGATGGAGTCCGGCGAACTGTTCGGGAAGGTCGTCCTGACGACCTCCTGACCGCCTCCTGACAGCGTCCGGGCGGCGTCCTGAAGGCCTCCTGACGGCCCGCCGGCAGCTTTCCGGGGGGCCGGTGCAGACGGAATCCTCGTCGCGCGTCTTGATGGATCGTCAGTTTGAGGGTGGGATCTCCGGCATCGCGTACGACTCGTCCCGTCACGCCACGCCGGAGGTCCCATGCGCACCACCGCCCGTGCCGCCGTCCTCTGCGCCCTCGCCGCGCTGCTCGTCGCCGCGGTCCCGGCGCCGCCCGCCGCCACCGCGCCCCCACCGGCCGCCCGGACCGCCGAACCAGGTGTCCCGCGCCTCACCGACGAGCGCGGCCGGGTGCTGACCCTGCGCGGCTGGAACGTCGAGGACAAGGCCAACCGCGGGGACGCCGCCCTGTCCGCCATCACCGAACGGCACTTCCGCGACCTGCGCGCCCACGGCTTCAACACGGCCCGGCTGCTGGTCTTCTGGGACGACCTGGAGCCGCGGCGCGGCCACTACAGCGAGGCGTACCTGCGGAAGATCACACGCCTCCTGGACTGGGCGCACCGGCACGGCATACGGGTCGTCATCGACGCCCACCAGGACGTCTTCGGGCCCGCGTTCGGCCACCGCGGCATCCCCGCGTGGGCCACCCGGACGGACGGGCTGCCGTTCACGCCCCGACCCGACGACTGGTTCTCCGAGTACTTCGAGCCCGCCGTGCAGCGGGCCTTCACCCACCTGTACGACGACGAGGACCTGCGCCGCGCCCAGGCCGCCATGTGGCGGGTGCTCGCCGACCGGTTCGGACGGCACCCGGCGGTGCTGGGCTACGACCTGATCAACGAGCCGATGGGCGAGCTGCGGGAGGGCGAGGACCTCGCGGCGGCGGCCCGCAGGATCGAGGCGGAGAAGCTGACGCCCATGTACCACCGGCTCGCCGCGGCGGTGCGTTCCGTGGACCGGGAGAGCTGGCTGTTCGTCGAGCCCACCCCGATCGTCGGGGAGGGCGTGCCGACCGCCCTCGGGAGGATCGAGGACCCGAAGGTGGTGTACGCGCCGCACTTCTACAACACCGCGATGGAGGCCGGGGCGGACTACGACCCGGACGCCGGCTGGATCGAGGCGTACGAGGCGGCGGTCGTCGCCTACCCGAAGCAGTACGAGGTCCCGGTGGTCGTGGGGGAGTGGGGCCCGCTGAACAACGCGCTGCCGCGCATGGGCCGCTTCTACGACGACGCGCTGGCGTCGCTGAACCGCTACAGCTCCGGCTGGACGGCGTACGTGTGGTGCTACGGGGGCGGCTACTGCGCGGTGGACGGCCAGGGCCGCTTCCGCACCCACAAGGAGAAGACGGCGGCGCCGTACGCGCAGGAAGTGGCGGGAACCGTGCGGGAGGAGCACCACGGGCCCGGCTCCTACCGCCTCGCCTACACGGCGGGCCGGCCCGGCGCCGGGCCCACCGTGCTGTCCCTGCCGCCCAGCGAGGACGGCTGGCGGATCACGGTCGGAGGGCGGGCATGGCCCCGCACCCGGGCGGTGCCGCCGTCCGCGGAGGCGGTGCGGGTGGCGGTACGGGCCGTGCCGGGCGCGGCGGTCACGGTCGACGTCGACCGGGAGTGACGCGGGGCCGCAGCGGCCGCCGTGGGCCGGACGCGCCCCGCGGGTCCGCCGCCGCCCCCGGTCGCGGGCGGTGCGCCGGTCCGCGGGGCGGGGTCAGGACGGGGCGCCCCGCAGGAGACGGGTGATGTGGGCGGCCGCCGTGGCGAGGTGCACGCGGGCCTCGGCGAGCCCGGCCTCGGTGACGCCGTGGTCGCGGGCCGTGTCGCGGACGTCGTCGCGGAAGCGGTCCAGCAGCCGTTCCAGGTCGCGCGCCGGGTCGCCCGACGCACCCGCGTCCGCGGCCCACTCCGGCACGTCGACCGGGTCCGGCTCCGCGTACGGGCCCCGGGGGGGCGCCGCGCCGTTCGCGGGAGCGGGCCCCGGGCCGGGCGCGGGCGGAGGGCCGAACAGGCCGCCGAAGCGGCTCGTCAGGTCCGTCAGCCCGTCCCGCACGCCCTTGGGCCAGTCGCCCTGCGCCAGGTGCTCCTGCACCTGCTGGGCCAGCCGCTGCATCTCCTGGCGCGCCCGGTCCTGCGCCTCCTTCGCCTGGCGGCGGGCGTGCTGGGCCTCCTCGCGCGCCCGGCGCGACTCGTCCTTGGCGCGCCGGGTCTGCTCCTTCCACTCCTGCTTCGCCCGGCGCAGCTCCTCCTTGGTGCTGCGCCACGCCTCCCAGTCGGGGCCGCCCGCCGACTGCCGGTTCTCGCCGGCCGCCGCGCGCACCTCGCTGCGCAGCCGTCCCGCGGCGCCCCGCACGTCGTCCCGTATCTCGGCCGCCAGCTCCGACACCGAGTCGCGGATCTCCTGCTCCAGGTCGGCCAGCTCGCCGGCGCGGGCGGCCAGCTCCGCGCGGCCCGCGTCGGTGACCGCGTACACCTTGCGGCCGCCCTCGGAGGTGTGCCGCACCAGCCCCTCGGCCTCCAGCTTGGCCAGCCGCGGGTACACGGTGCCGGCGGAGGGCGCGTACAGGCCCTGGAAGCGCTCCTCCAGCAGCCGGATCACCTCGTAGCCGTGGCGCGGCGCCTCGTCGAGCAGCTTCAGCAGGTACAGCCGCAGTCGGCCGTGCGCGAAGACGGGCGGCATGTCACAGGACCTTTCCGGACGGGACGTCATCGGGGGCGGCGCCGGCGGGCGCGGGCGCCGCCGGGGTGTCGTCCGGGCGGCGCAGCAGGGCGATCGCACCGGACACGGTCGTCGCCTTCAGGGTGCCGGTGCCCGCGCCGAGCGTGCCGGTGATCTGCTTGGCGCCGAACGTGCCGCCGACGCGCAGCCCGTCGAAGGCGTTCGACACGGCGCCGCTCGTCGTGTTCGCCTCGACCCGGGCGTCGGCGCGCCGCGGCAGCCGGATCGCGACCTCCCCGGACACGGTGACGAGCTGGATGTCCGTCGGGCCGCCGGCGGCCGGTTCCACGTCCACCAGCATGTCGCCGCTCACGGACTCGGCCCGCACGGAGGAGCCGGAACCGTCGACGACGGTGAGGTCGCCCGAGACGGAGGTGAAGTGCAGGTCCCCGGTGACGGCCTGGGCCTCCAGACCGCCGGAGACCGTCTCGGCCCGCACCGGGCCGGACAGCCGGGCCAGCGTGGTGTCCCCGGTGACGCCCCGCACCTCCGTGCGGCCCCGGATGCCGGAGACGGTGGCGGTGGCGCCGACCGCGGCGACCTGCACGTCGGTGCCGGCCGGGACGGTGACGGTGACGACGGCGCTGCGCTGCCTGCCACCGGGCTTCAGCCAGGACCGGAAGCCCTTCCAGTGCAGGTCCTCGTACGTGATGGTGAGGGTGCGGTCCTCGTGCGTGACGACCAGGGGCGGGCCTTCGACGGCCGACACCTCCAGCCGGGCCGCGGCGTCCGTGTCCTCCGTGCCGATCACGTTGACCGCGCCGTTCACCACGCGGACGCGCAGCGCGGTGAGGGGGTCGTCGAGGGTGAGTCTCAAGGATTCGATGACGGTCCACTGAGGCATGCGGCTGTCCTCCTCGGCTCGGGCGGGAACGCGACCAGAACACGGCATATCGCGTTACGTCTTCACACACGATATATCGCGCTAGCTCGAAGTCAAGCGTCCGCTCCCGCCCGCTGGGCCGCGCATAATCCCTCGGATCGGGACAAATTGCCCTAGCGTATGGCCCATGAACGCGACATCCACGGGCGCGCTTCTGCTCTGCCGTGCCGCCTCCGACACGGCCGCGGCCACCGCACACCTGCTGCGCGAGCGCGTCGTGCTCGCCCCGGCGGGCCCCGGCTGGAGCGTGCTCGTCCCGGAGGGCCGCCCCTGGCAGGAGGACGCGGAACCCGTCGAGCGGGTCGCGTCCGGGTGGGCCACCGCGCTCGCCGTCGCCGCCCCCTGGCCGGCGCTCGCCCTGTGGTGGGACCAGGACCGCGTCGGCTACACCCTCGCGTCCGGCTTCCGCCGGCCCGTCGACTACACCTGGCTCGCCGACGGCACGCCCGCGGGCGAGGACGAGGCGATGCTGACCTTCGCCGAGCGGCTGGGCCTCGACCCCGTCCTCGACGTCCAGGCCCTGCACGGGCTCACCCGACCGGACGCGGACGCCGACGCGCACGCCCGGCTGCTCGGCCTCCTCGCCGTACTGTCCCGGCTCGGCCTGGTCCTCCCCGAAGGGGTCCGCCCCGGGGGCGCGGCGGCGGACCTCCAGGGGGGCGCCTCCGCCGTCCCGGGTGCCGGGCATCTCGCCGGCCACGGCTGGCGCGACACCGTGCGCGCCGAACTCGCCACCGTCGAGAGCGGCCCGCTGGGCCCCTGGCTGCACGGCCCGCGCGCCCGCCGCGTCGCCGCCGGACAGCTCGCGGTCGGCCTGCCGCTGCTCGCCTGGGCCCTCCTGCCGCCCAGGATCCGCCCCGGATGGGCCACCGCGGGCGCCCTGCTCACCCTCCAGGGCGCGCTCGGCCTCGCGTACGACCGCATCCGCGCCCGCGAGGCGGAGAACGACGACTGAACGGGCGGGTGGGGGCGGCGGCCGGGCTGACCGCCCCGGGGCGGTCAGCCCGACCGCGCAGGCAGACCGGGCGGGCGGGCCCGCGGCCGACCGCATAGGCGGCCGCGCAGTCGTGTGGCCGGCTGGGCAGGTGCTCGGCCGACCGCCTGGGTGCTTCCTGGCCGAACGCACGGGCGTGGGGCCGACCGCGCGGGTGCTTCTCGGCCGGCCGTGCGGACGGGAGGGGCCGGCGCCGGACGACACGAGGCGAAAGGCGCCGACGGCCTGGCCGAGAGGCGCCGGTGGCCGGGCCGGAATGGCGGCCGGGCGGGGCGGCGGTCGGCCGGGTTGCCGGGAGGCTACTCGTCGTCCTCGTCGTCCAGCCGGGCGAGCCACGTGGCCAGTCGCTCCACCGGCACCTCGAAGTCCGGGTTCAGGTCGACGAACGTGCGGAGCTGCTCGGCCAGCCACTCGAAGGTGACCTCCTCCTCGCCGCGCCGCTTCTCCAGCTCCTCGATGCCACGGTCCGTGAAGTACAAGACATGCTCCTGATCGTTCGGGGGCGTCGCCCCGCTGTCCTCCGCCCAGGGTATGAGGTGGCCGGCGCCGGGTCGGCGCCTTCCCCACCGGACGTCTTCGGAAGGGACCTGTGGGCAGGAGCCTGGCCGCCGCCGAGATCGCACGTGCCGACTGGACCGCGCAGCACAGCCTGGCCGACCGGCCGCAGGACGTGCCCGCGTCGCTGCGGCAACTGATCGCCGCGCGCACCGAGGACGAGGCGGCGGCGGGCTGGACAACTCCGTCGTGGTGCAGGGCGCCCTGTACGGCGCCGCCCTGCCCGTCGTCCCGGTGCTGCCGGCCGCGCTGCTCGACGACCTGTCGGCCGACGCCCGTGACCACGTCCTGGAGCTGCTGTACCAGATCGTGGCGGGCGAGGACGAGGCGGCCCGGGGCAGCGGCGACCTCGGCGACCGGTGCCGCGCCGCCGCCCGAGAGGGCCTGTGGCTCGTCTACCGCGAGCTCGGCACGCGCCGGCGCGACCTCGCGGAAGCGATCCTCGACCGCGTGGAGGAAGACCGGGCCAGGCTCGCCCACCACCGCGGAGCCCTGCGCGGCAAGTAGCCCCCGCGAGCGGACGGGCCGGCCCGCCCGGACCTGCGGGGCGCGCGCGTTCCGAGCGGCTCGCGGTGCACGGGGGAGCGGCCACGGGGCGTGGGGGGGGGAATGCCGGAGGGCCCTGCACCGCGTGGGTGCCGGGCCCTCCCGTCGTGCTGCTGCCCGTCAGGCCTCGAAGACCTCGTTGACGAGCTGGATCTGCTCCGCCTGGTGGCGCTTGGCGGAGCCCACCGCCGGGCTGGAGCTGTGCGGGCGCGAGATCCGGCGCAGCCGCTCGGCCTGCGGGATGTCGGCGCCGACGGCCAGGTCCAGGTGGTCGATCAGGTTGAGCGCGATGAACGGCCAGGCACCCTGGTTCGCCGGCTCCTCCTGGGCCCAGATGAACTTCTCCGCGTTCGGGTACTTGGAGATCTCGGCCTGGACCTCGGCACCCGGCAGCGGGTAGAGGCGCTCCAGGCGGATGATCGCCACGTCCTTGACCCCACGCTTCTGCCGCTCGGCCTCCAGGTCGTAGTAGACCTTGCCGGAGCACAGGACGACCTTGCGGACCGCGGCCGGGTCGACCGAGGAGTCACCGATGACCGGGCGGAACCGGCCCGTCGTGAACTCCTCCGCCTTCGACGCCGCCGCCTTCAGACGCAGCATCGACTTCGGCGTGAAGACGATGAGCGGCTTGTGGTGCGGGTTGTGCACCTGCCAGCGCAGGAGGTGGAAGTAGTTCGACGGGAGCGTCGGCATCGCGACCGTCATGTTGTTCTGCGCGCAGATCTGGAGGAACCGCTCCGGGCGGGCGGACGAGTGGTCCGGGCCCTGGCCCTCGTAGCCGTGCGGCAGGAGGAGCGTGACGCCGGACGTCTGGCCCCACTTCTGCTCGGCGGAGGAGATGAACTCGTCCACGACGGTCTGGGCGCCGTTGACGAAGTCGCCGAACTGCGCCTCCCACATGACCAGCGCGTTCGGGCGGGCCAGCGAGTAGCCGTACTCGAAGCCCATCGCCGCGTACTCGGAGAGCAGCGAGTCGTACACGTTGTACCGGGCCTGGTCCTCGGCGAGGTACAGGAGCGGGGTGTAATCCTCGTTCGTCTCCTGGTCCACCAGCACCGCGTGGCGCTGGCCGAAGGTGCCGCGGCGGGAGTCCTGGCCGGCCAGCCGCACCGGGACGCCCTCCATCAGCAGCGAACCGATGGCGAGGGTCTCGCCCATGCCCCAGTCGATCGTGCCGTCGGCGACGGACGACGCGCGGCGCTGGAGCTGCGGCAGCAGACGCGGGTGGACGGTGATGTGGTCGGGGATGTTGACCTGCGACTCGGCGATCCGCTTCACCGCCTCCTGGGAGATCGCGGTGTCCACGTCGCCCGCCGGGAACCCGGCCTGCGGGTCCACCGCCATGCCCTCGGAGGGCTGCGAGGCGGCCTCGCGGACCTCGGTGAAGACCTTCTCCAGCTGCCCCTGGAAGTCCTGCAGGGCCTGCTCCGCCTCTTCCACGGTGATGTCGCCGCGACCGATCAGCGACTCCGTGTACAGCTTGCGCACGGAGCGCTTCTTGTCGATGAGGCTGACCATCGCCGGGTTGGTGAACTGCGGGTTGTCGCCCTCGTTGTGACCGCGGCGGCGGTAGCAGATGAGGTCGATGACGACGTCCTTGTTGAACGTCTGGCGGAACTCGAAGGCGAGCCGCGCCACCCGGACGCACGCCTCCGGGTCGTCGCCGTTCACGTGGAAGATCGGCGCCTCGATCATGCGCGCCACGTCGGTGGCGTACATCGAGGAGCGCGACGACTCGGGCGCCGCGGTGAAGCCGACCTGGTTGTTGATGACGATGTGGACGGTGCCGCCGGTGCGGTAGCCGCGCAGCTGCGACATGTTCAGCGTCTCGGCGACGACGCCCTGGCCCGCGAAGGCCGCGTCGCCGTGCAGCGCCACGGGCAGGACGGTGAAGTCCGTGCCGGCCTTGCCGATGATGTCCTGCTTGGCGCGGACGACGCCCTCCAGGACCGGGTCCACCGCCTCCAGGTGCGACGGGTTCGCGACCAGGCTGACCTTGATCTGCTCGCCGTCCAGGCCGGTGAAGGTGCCCTCGGCGCCCAGGTGGTACTTCACGTCGCCGGAGCCGTGCATCGACTTCGGGTCGAGGTTGCCCTCGAACTCGCGGAAGATCTGCGCGTAGGACTTGCCGACGATGTTCGCGAGGACGTTCAGGCGGCCGCGGTGGGCCATGCCGATGACGACCTCGTCCAGGCGGGACTCGGCCGCACTGTCGATGACCGCGTCCAGCAGCGGGATGACGGACTCGCCGCCCTCCAGGCTGAAGCGCTTCTGGCCGACGTACTTCGTCTGCAGGAAGGTCTCGAAGGCCTCCGCCGCGTTGAGGCGGCGCAGGATCCGCAGCTGCTCCTCGCGCTCCGGCTTGGAGTGCGGGCGCTCGACGCGGTCCTGGATCCACTTCCGCTGCTTCGGGTCCTGGATGTGCATGAACTCGATGCCGGTGGTGCGGCAGTACGAGTCGCGCAGTACGCCGAGGATGTCGCGCAGCTTCATCATCGACTTGCCGCCGAAGCCGCCGACCGCGAACTCCCGCTCCAGGTCCCACAGGGTGAGGCCGTGCTCGGTGATGTCCAGGTCGGGGTGCTTGCGCTGGTGGTAGTCCAGCGGGTCGGTGTCGGCCATGACGTGGCCGCGGACCCGGTAGGAGTGGATCAGCTCGAAGACGCGCGCGGCCTTCGTCACGTCGTCGTCGTGCGACGCGTCGATGTCCTTCAGCCAGCGGACCGGCTCGTAGGGGATGCGCAGCGCCTTGAAGACGTCGTCGTAGAAGCCGTTCTCACCGAGGAGGAGGTTCGCGACGATCCGCAGGAACTCGCCGGACGCGGCGCCCTGGATGACCCGGTGGTCGTAGGTCGACGTGAGGGTCATCACCTTGGAGACGCCCAGCTTGTTCAGGGTGTCCTGCGAGGTGCCCTGGAACTCGGCCGGGTAGTCCATGGAGCCGACGCCCATGATGACCGACTGGCCGGGCATCAGGCGCGGCACGGAGTGGACGGTGCCGAGGCCGCCGGGGTTGGTGAGGGAGACGGTGACGCCCGAGAAGTCGTCCATCGTCAGCTTGCCGGCGCGGGCGCGGCGGACGATGTCCTCGTACGCCTGCCAGAACTCGAAGAAGTCGAGCGTCTCGGCCTTCTTGATGGCCGCGACGACGAGCTGGCGGTCGCCGTTGGGCTTGACGAGGTCGATGGCGAGGCCGAGGTTGACGTGCTCCGGCTTCACCAGCGTCGGCTTGCCGTCCTTGACCTGGTACGACCAGTTCATGGCGGGCATCGCCTTGATCGCCTGCACCATCGCGTAGCCGATGATGTGCGTGAAGGAGATCTTCCCGCCGCGGGCGCGCTTCAGGTGGTTGTTGATGACGATGCGGTTGTCGAACAGCAGCTTCACCGGGACCGCGCGGACCGACGTGGCGGTCGGCATGTCCAGCGAGGCGTCCATGTTCTTCGCCACGGCGCCGGCGGGGCCGCGCAGCGTCACGAACTCGGGGCCCTCGGGCGACTCGGCGGCGGGCTTCGCGGCCGCCGGCTTCGCCTGTGCGGGCTTCGCGGGGGCCGCGGGCGCGGCCGACGCCGGCTTCGCGGGAGCGGCGGGCTTCGCCGGGGCCGCCGGGGCGGCGGCAGGAGCCTGTGCGGCCGCTCCTGCGGCCGGGGCCTGCGGCTGCTGCGCCGGGGCGGCGGCCTGCGCCGGGGGCTGGGCCTGCGTACGGGCCGGCGGCGTCACGGTGCCCGCAGCCCCCGAGGCCGCGGGGGCCTGTGCCGCGGGCTTGTCCGCCGTGCCGGGCGCACCCGGCTTGTAGTCGGCGAAGAAGTCCCACCAGGCGCGGTCGACCGAATTCGGGTCCTGGAGGTACTGCTGGTAGATCTCGTCAACGAGCCACTCGTTGGCGCCGAACGCCGCGGCAGGGCTCTTGCCCTGTCCGTCTGGGTCGGTCGAGATGCTCGAGTTACTGGGGGACTGAGACGACACGGCGGCAACCGCCCTCTTCCGCTTCACAAGGTGATGGACAGCGGAAATAAAGGCTACGCCTCTACGGGCGGGAGGTGCAGGCCGGGCAGGTCATCGTCGCGTACATCACACGAAAACGCTGGTTTCGGCGAAGACAATGGCGGGAAACAAGCGTGGTTCGGCGGTCACCCGGCGTGACCCGGGTAGCGCTGAACAGGGCCGCGGCCCTCATCGTCCGCACCCCTGAGCGGGCCGGCTCCGTGCCCGCACACGTTCACGGGTCGGCGGCGGCCCCGGTTCGAACCCTACGTCAATCGCGTTGTGGGGGGATCCCCGGAAGAGTGACGAGAATCCGGCAGCCGCGAGCCGATTCGGCCACACCGATACGGCCACCGTGGAGGTCGACGGCCCACCGGGCGATGGCCAGGCCCAGGCCCGTGCCGCCGTCGCTGCCCGGCCCGTGCGGGGACGGCACGCTGCCCCGGTTGAACCGCTCGAAGACCTTGTGCCGCTCCGCCTCCGGGATGCCCGGGCCCTCGTCCTGCACCTCCAGGTCCAGGGACTCCGGGTAGGGCCCGCGCCGGGCCCGGACGGTGACCCGGCCGTGCGGCGGCGAGTGCTTCACGGCGTTGTCGATCAGGTTCGCCACGACCTGGTGGAGGCGTTCCATGTCCGCGTGCGCGGTCAGCTCCGGCGGCGACACGTCCAGGTGCAGGTGCACGTCGCTGCGGGTGTGCGGGCCCGAGGCGGAGCCGCCGACCGCACGCTGCGACGCCGCGAGCCCGGCCTCCTTCAGCACGCCCGACAGGTACGGCCACACCTCGAAGCGCCGGCAGCGCAGCGGCACCACCCCGTTGTCGAGCCGTGACAGGTCCAGCAGCGTCTCGACCAGCCGGCCCAGCCGCTCCGTCTGCGCCAGGGCGGTGCGCATCGTTTCCGGGTCGGCGGCCGACACGCCGTCCACCACGTTCTCCAGCACCGCCCGCAGGGCCGCGATCGGCGTGCGGAGCTCGTGCGACACGTTCGCCACCAGCTCCTTGCGGTGCCGGTCCACGGCCTCCAGGTCGTCCGCCATGCGGTTGATGGTGGACGCGAGGTCGCCCAGCTCGTCGCGGCGGTCGGCGCCGCGTACCCGGCGCGTGTAGTCGCCGTGCGAGATGCCCCTCGCGACGGTGGTCATCTCGTCGAGGGGGGCGGTCAGGCCGTGCGCGAAGAACTGGGTGAGGAGGAGGGTGGCGATCACCGAGAAGACGGTGATGAAGCGGAGCTCGGTCTCCGTGCGGAGCGCCACCAGCAGCAGCCCGGTCGTGATGAACACGGACACGACGACGAGG
>NZ_MKXB01000233.1 GCF_001865245.1 Streptomyces sp. CC53
GACGCGGGCCCCGGCGGCTCGTAGGCGGGTGTCCCGGCGCGGGGCGAACGGCCGCGTCCTCCCGCGCCGGGCGGCTCCTGACGTCCCGTCGGCGGGCGCGGTCGGCGCGGGGGCGGCCCGCCGCCTGCGGCTCGCGGCTCGCGGCTCGCGGCCCGACGTCGCCGTACGTGCGGACGCCGTGGGTCCGGTGACCTTCCCCACGGACGGCCGCCGCCACTCCGCCCCGCCGGTCCGGCACCCGTGCCGCCGGACCGCGTCAGCCCGTGGCCCCGGGCTGCGGACCGGAGCCCCGCACGGTGACCGGCGCGGTGATCGGCACGGCTCGGCCCGCCGCCTCGGACGGCGGCCGGGCAGGACGGGCGCCGGACCCGGTGGCCGTCGGCAGCGGTCCGGTCCGTGCAGCGCAGGCCCGGCGCCCGGTGGTGGCCCTCAGGGGCGGCGGGCCAGCACGTGGGCGTCGAGGAAGCCGCGTTCCGACGCGGGATCGTGGAGCAGCCGGGCGAACGGGACGAGTCCCGCCGCGGCCAGCAGTGCGGAGAACCGGTCCGCCGGCCAGCTGTAGGCGGGAGCCACCTTGTGGTCGAAGCGGACCGGCTCCGGTCCGTCCGTCGCGAAGAACGACGCCAGCAGCAGGCCCCCGGGGGCCAGGACGCGCGCCTGCTCGGCCAGCAGCGCCGGCAGGTCTCCGGGCGGGGTGTGGATCATCGAGTAGTGCGCCAGCACGCCACCGAGTGCACCGTCCGCGACCGGCAGGTCCTCCATCCGCGCCTCGGCGAACCGCAGTGCCGGGTGGGCCCGCCGGGCGTGGGCGACCATGCCCGGCGACAGGTCGAGCCCGAAGGCGTCCAGCCCCAGGTCGTGCAGCAGGGCCGTCAGATGGCCGGGGCCACAGCCGACGTCGGCCGTGCGCGGGTTCCCCGTCCCCCGTACCAGCTCGGCGAAGGTGCCGATCATGTTCCGCGCGAACGGCCGGGTCTCCAGCCGGTCGGCGAACATCGACGCGTACAGCGCGACCACCCCGTCGTAGGCCGCCCTGGTCTCGTTCTGGTATCCCGTCACGGGAGGGCAACGTAGCAGCCCGGGGGTCGGCGGCCCTCGGGCCCGCCCTCGGCGGAGGCGGGTGCCGGGCCGGCGCTCGGGGAGTGCGGCCCCGCTCCGGACGGGCCCGTGCCGGCCGTGCGGCGCAGCCTCTTGACGGGACCTACGCGGAGGTCGGCCGCGCGCCCGGGGCCCTGCGCCGGTGGCGCCGCACCGTGAACGCCACGGCCACGACCGCCGCGGCCGTCAGGGCGGCCAGTTCCCTCGTCCCGGTCTGCGCGCCCAGGACGACGAGCAGGGCGAGGAACCCGACGCAGATCCCGCCCAGCCGCAACAGCAGCGCCTTCATGGGAACTCCTTCACCTGACGTGCGGCACCGGCTTCCGCCGGGCCTTCACCGTACGAAGCCCGTGATCACCCGGCAAGGCCCCGGGGAACACCTCTCCTTTTCGGCTGGAGATCCCGGGGGAAAGGCTCAGGAAATACTCAACCCGCGTGCCGTCGGCGCCCTTTGAGCGGTAAAGGGCCGGCGTGCAGGAGACGCGCCCGCCCCGGCTGCCGGTGCGGGCGGCGGCCGGGGCGGGCGGTGGGGGATGGCCGGCGGGGAGTCGTCGTCGACGGGCCGACCGTACGGACTACTTGGGCAGCCACGCCTTCCAGGTGGACTCGTTGGCCTTGACCCACTTCTCGGCCGCGGCCTCCGGGGACAGCTTCTGGTCGGCGATCATCGCGGCGACCTCGTTCTGCTGCTCCGCGGTCCACGAGAAGTTCTTCAGGAACTGGGCCGCGTCACCGCCGTCCTTGGCGAAGTCGGCGTTGAAGTACTTCTGCAGCGACGTCTGGGCGTAGCCGCAGGCGACCTTCTCCGGGTCGGCGTCGCAGCCCTCCTTGTACTCCGGCAGCTTCACCTCGACGAGGTCGACCTGCGCGTTCAGCCACTGCGGCGTCCACCAGTAGGTGATGAACGGCTTCTGGGCCTTGTAGTTCTCCTTGATCTGGGTGATCTGGGCGGCCTCGGAGCCGGCGTAGACCGTCTTGTAGTCCAGCTCCAGGTTCTTGATGATCGCGTCGTCGTTGGTGGTGTACGACGGCGAGCCCTCCAGGAGCTGGCCCTTGTCGCCGCTCTCGGCGGTCTTGAAGAGGTCCTTGTACTTGTTGAGGTTCTTCCAGTCCGTGATGTCCGGGTGCTTGTCCGCGAGGTACTTCGGCACGAACCAGCCGATGTGGCCGACCACGCCGAGGTCGCCGCCCTCGACGACGGACTTCTTGTCCTCGGTGTACAGCTTGATCTTGTCCGGGGCGCCGCCCCAGTCCTCCAGGACGGCGTCGACCTTGCCGCTGTTGAGCCCGTCGATGGCGACCGACTCGTCGAGCTGGGTGAGCTCGACCTCGGTGTCGAGCTCGTTCTCCAGGATGTGCTTGGCCACGGCCGCGTTGGCCTCGGCGCCGACCCAGGAGGGCACGGCGATGGTGACGCTGCCGGAGCCGCCGCCCTTGCCGGACGCGGAGTCGGTCTTCGCGGCGCCGCAGGCGGTCAGGCCGGTGATGCCGAGGACCACGGCGGCGGCGGTGGCGGTGCGGATCAGGTTCTTTCTGGTGTTCACGGTGCTCATGAGCGGGTGTCTCTCACTTCGGACGGGCAGGGGGGTTCCTGCGGAGGGGGCGGGACGGGGAGGGTCGTCCCTACGGGGGGCGGGGGCTAGGAGGTGCTGGTACGCCGGTCGGCGCGCTGGGTGGTGCGGTCCAGGACCAGGCCGAGCAGCACGATCGCGACGCCGGCGCTCAGGCCGATGCCGAGCTGGCTCTTCTGGAGGCCGTAGACGACGTCGTAGCCGAGCGCGCCGGAGCCGACGAAGCCGCCGACGATGACCATGGCGAGGACCAGCACCACGCCCTGGTTGAGGGCGAGCATCAGCGCGGGGCGGGCCAGCGGGAGCTGCACCTGGCGGATCTGCTGGAACGTGGAGGCGCCCATCGACCGGGCCGCCTCCAGCGTCGCGGAGTCGACCTGGCGCAGGCCCTGCACGGTGATCCGTACGACGGCGGGCAGCGCGTACAGCACGGCCGCCGCGACGGCCGCCGCACGGCCCACGTTGAACAGGGCCACCACGGGGATCAGGTAGATGAACTGGGGCAGGGTCTGCATGGTGTCCAGGACCGGACGCAGCAGACGCTCCAGCAGCCGCACGCGGGCCGCGGCCACACCGATCGCGAAGCCGAGCACGAGCGTGACGACGACGCCCGCGACGGCCTGGGACAGGGTGTCCAGGGAGTGGTTCCACAGGGAGCCGTCGGACACGGCGAGGACGCCGACGCCTGCCATCGCGAGGACCGCGGTGCACATCGCGCCCCAGCCGCCCGCGAGCAGCGCGCACACGGCGACCACCAGGAGCAGCAGCCACCACGGCGTGGCGGTCAGGCCGTCCCGGAGCGGGTTGAGGACGCCCACGGTGAAACCGTCCGCCCAGGCGCGGGTGCCGCCGACGACGGGCACGCCCTCGGCCAGGTGGCTGGTGAACCAGTCCACCGCCGCGTTGACGGGCGGGGCGATGTCCACCTCCCACGTCCCGGGCCACTCCGCGATCAGCAGCAGCCACCCGGTCACGCCCAGCGCCACACCGGAGACGGCAGTGACGGCCCAGGCGCGCAGGCCGTGCAGCCAGCGGGGGCCGCCGGGGGCGGCGCCCTCGCCGAGCCGCTCGCCGGCGGCGGAGGTCACGCGGTCCAGCCAGACGGCGAGCAGCACGATCGGGATGCCCGCGGCGAGCGCCCCGCCGACGTCGACGGTGGACAGCGCGCGGAACACCTCCTCGCCGAGGCCGCCGGCGCCGATCACCGAGGCGATGGTGACCATGGACAGCGCCATCATGATCGTCTGGTTGAGGCCGAGCAGGATCTCCTTGCGGGCCAGCGGCAGCCGCGCGGTCACGAGCCGCTGCACCGGGCCGGTGCCCAGCGACGTCACGGCCTCCATCACGGACGGGTCGGCGCCGCGCAGGCCGAGTGCCGTGAGCCGGGCCATCGGCGGGGCCGCGTAGATGATCGTGGCGATCAGCGCGGACGGCACACCGATGTCGAACAGCAGCACCAGCGGCAGCAGGTAGGCGAACGCCGGCATGATCTGCATGGTGTCCAGGGCCGGCCGCAGGATCCGCTCGAAGCGGTCCGAGAGGCCCGCGCCCAGGCCCAGCAGTCCGCCGACGGCCGCCGCGACGGTGACCGCGACCGCCATGAGGGCGAGGGTCTCCATCGTGGCCTGCCACATGCCGAGGAGCCCGCACACCGCGAACGCGGCGAGGGTGACACCGGCGAGCTTCGGTCCGCGCCGGTCGCGCAGCCCGCCGATCCGCCAGGACAGCAGCACCGCGGCGACGGTCACCGGGAACCAGCCGAGGCCCTCCAGCAGGTCCGTCATCCAGGCGACGGACCCTTCGGACCAGTTGCTCAGGTGCAGCAGGAAGTAGAGGAAGACCGGGTGGGTGTCCCGGTTGCCGACGACCCAGCCGTAGACGTCGTCCAGGGGGCCCTGGACGTCCACGGTCAGCGCGGACGGCCACGTTCCGCTGCCCCAGAGGGCGGCGGCGAGCGGGACGAGGACGAGTGCGGCGGCGCCCAGCGGCAGCAGGCGGCGCACCTGCGGGTGGCGCAGCGGCGAGCGGCGGCCGGCGGCGGACCCGCCCGCGGCGCCGTTCGGCGGGGAGACGGCGGGGGCGGAGGTGCTGCCGGTGTCCTTCGGCACGGCGGCCTCCTCCGGGTCGGGTCTCTCGGACGCGGGGGTGGGGGCGGTCGTCGCCGTCATGCCGCCGCCTTCCCCAGGGGGACACCGGCAACGACCGACAGCAGCCCCCGGTGGTCGACCACGCCGAGGCACGCGCCGTCCTCGACGACGCAGGCGGGCCTGCCGGTGCGGACGACGTCCTCGATGGCGGCCGACACGACCGTGTCGGGGGAGAGCGCGGCCGGGTGCTCGGTGGCGCCGCAGTCCCCGGGCGTCATGGCCGTGCGGACGGTCATGACCTGCTCGCGCGGCACGTCGCGGACGAAGTCCCGCACGTAGTCGTCGGCGGGCGAGCCCACGATCTCCTCGGGGGTGCCGAGCTGGACGATCTGGCCGTCGCGCATCAGGGCGATGCGGTCGCCGACGCGCAGCGCCTCGCTCAGGTCGTGGGTGATGAAGACCATGGTGCGGCCCTCCTCCCGGTGCAGGCGGATGACCTCCTCCTGCATGTCCCGCCGGATCAGCGGGTCGAGGGCGCTGAACGGCTCGTCGAAGAGCAGCACCTCGGGGTCCGCGGCCAGGGCGCGGGCCAGGCCGACGCGTTGCTGCTGGCCGCCGGAGAGCTGGCCGGGACGGCGCTGCTCCAGCCCCTCAAGGCCGACCTTCGCGACCATCTCGGCGGCCCTGGCACGGCGCTCCGCCCTGGCCATGCCCTGGATCTCCAGGCCGTAGGCCACGTTGTCGAGGACGGTGCGGTGCGGCAGCAGCCCGAAGTGCTGGAACACCATCGCGGCGCGGTGCCGGCGCAGTTCGCGCAGCCGGTTCCTGTCCATGGCGAGGACGTCCTCGCCGTCGATCTCCAGGGTGCCGGAGGTCGGCTCGATGAGCCGGGTCAGGCAGCGCACCAGGGTGGACTTGCCGGACCCGGACAGGCCCATGACGACGAAGACCTCGCCCTTGCGCACGTCGAAGGAGACGTCGCGGACGGCCGCGGTGCAGCCGGTGCGGGCCCGCAGGTCCGCCTGGGACAGGGCGGTGAGGTCGCGGTCGCCGGGGATGCGGTCGGCCTTGGGGCCGAAGACCTTCCACAGGTCGCGGACCCGGAAGACGGGGGACTCGGCGTCGGTCGCGGCGGTGCCCGCGGGCGACTGCGCGGACGTGTTCGCGGGCGTACTCATCGCGCGTCACCGCCCAGCAGCTCGGCGGCCTTCTCGCCGACCATCAGCACCGCCACCATCGGGTTGACGGCCGTCATGGTCGGGAAGACGGAGGCGTCGGCGATCCGCAGGCCGTCGACGCCCTTCACCTTCAGGTCGGGGGTGACCACGGCCAGTTCGTCGTCGGCCGCGCCCATCTTGCAGGTGCCCGCCGGGTGGTAGACGGTGTGGGCGACCTTCCTGGCGTACTCGCTGAGCTCCTCGTCGCCCGTGACGTCCGGCCCGGGGCAGACCTCGCGCTTCAGCCAGCCGGCCAGCGGCTCGGTCTTCGCGATCTCGCGGGCGAGACGGATGCCGTCGACGAGGGTGCGGGCGTCGTAGTCCTCCTCGTCCGTGAAGTAGCGGAAGTCGAGGGCGGGCTTCACGGACGGGTCCGCGCTGGTGAGGTAGAGGCGGCCGCGGCTGCGCGGCTTGGGGATGTTGGGCGTCATCGACACGCCGTGCGCGGGCTTCTCGTAGCCGAGGCGCTCCGGGTTGTCGGTGAACGGGATCTGGTAGAAGTGGAACATCAGGTCGGGCCCCGGGACGTCGGGGTCGCGGCGCACGAAGAGGCCAGCGTCGCTGTCCATCGCCGAGTTGTCCGGGATGGGGCCGTCCGTCTCCCAGACGATGACCGACTCGGGGTGGTCGAGCAGGTTCTCGCCGACGCCCGGCAGGTCGTGGCGGACCGGGATGCCGAGGGCCTCCAGGTCGGCGCGCGGACCGATGCCGGAGTGCATCAGCAGGCGGGGCGTGTCGACGGCGCCCGCGCAGACGATCACCTCGCGGCGGGCGGTGAGCAGTTCCCCGGTGCCGTCCTTGCGGCGGACGCGGACGCCGCTCGCCCGGGTGCCGTCGAACTCCAGGGCGTACGCCCAGGTCTCCAGCAGGATGCGGAGGTTGGGCCGCTCGTCCATGACCGGGTGGAGGTAGGCGACGGAGGCGGAGGAGCGCTTGTTGTCCTCCGGGTGGTAGGCCAGGTCGAAGAAGCCGACGCCCTCGTGGAACGGCTTCTTGTTGAAGCCCTCGACGCGCGGCACGCCGAGCGCGGCCTGCGCGGCGTCGACGAAGTCGCGGGCGATGGCGTTCCGGTCCTTCTCGTCGACGGGGACGATGTTGTTGAGGAGCCGGTCGTAGTACGGGTTCATGGCGGCGGCGTCCCAGCCGTCGGCGCCCGCCTCGGCCCACTCGTCCCAGTCGGACGGCAGCGGCTTGAAGGATATGAGCGTGTTGTGGGAGGAGCAGCCGCCGAGGACCCGGGCGCGGCTGTGCCGGATGGGGGAGTTGCCGCGTGGCTGCTCGACGGTCGGGTAGTCGTAGTCGAGGTCGCCGCCGAGGAGGCCGAGCCAGCGGCGGAGGGTGAGGACGTCGGGCCGGTCCCGGTCGTCGGGGCCGCCCTCGACGACGGCGACGGTGACGTCCGGGTCGGCGGTGAGGCGGTGGGCGATGACGGAACCCGCGGTGCCGCCGCCGACGATGACGTAGTCGACTGCGGCGGGAGTGTGGTCAGGGGTGCTGCTCATGGTGTGTTCCTGCATCCGTGTGCGGTGTGCTGGTCGGTGGGCCGGTCGGGCAGGGGTGGACCCGACCGGCTGCTGGCGGTGGCTGCTCAGCCCTTGAACCAGCGCACCGGGCGGGGGGCGAGGTTCTGGTAGACGTGCTTGCTCTCGCGGTACTCGGCGAGCCCTGCCGGGCCCAGTTCGCGGCCGATGCCGCTCTTGCCGAAGCCGCCCCACTCCGCCTGCGGCAGGTAGGGGTGGAAGTCGTTGATCCAGACGGTGCCGTGGCGGAGCCGGGCGGCGACGCGGCGGGCGCGGCCCGCGTCGGCGGACCAGACGGCGCCGGCCAGGCCGTACTCGGTGTCGTTGGCGAGGGCGACCGCCTCGTCCTCGGTGCGGAACGTCTCGACGGTCAGGACCGGGCCGAAGACCTCCTCGCGGACCACCCGCATGCGGCGGTGGCAGCGGTCGAGGACGGTGGGCCGGTAGAACCAGCCGTCGCGCAGATCCGGTTCGGTGGGGCGCTCGCCGCCCGCGCGCAGGACGGCGCCCTCGGCGAGGGCGGAGGCGACGAAGTCCTCGGTGCGGGCCAGTTGCGCGGCGGAGACCAGCGGGCCGCACTCGGCGTCCGGGTCGGTGCCGCGGCCGAGGCGGATGCGCTCGGCGCGGCGGGCCAGTTCGGTCACGAACCGCTCCCGCAGGGACTCCTCGACGATGAGCCGGGAACCGGCCGAGCAGACCTGGCCGCTGTGGATGAACGCGGCGTTGAGCGCCTGGTCCACGGCGGTGTCGAAGCCCTCGGCGGTGGCGCAGGCGTCCGCGAAGACCACGTTCGGGTTCTTGCCGCCGAGTTCGAGGGCGACCTTCTTGACGGAGTCGGCGGCGGCGCGCATCACCTTGGTGCCGCTGACGAGGCCGCCGGTGAAGGAGACGAGGCCGACGTCGGGGTGCTCGGCGAAACGGGCGCCGACGGGGTCACCGGGGCCGGTGACGATGTTGGCGACGCCCGCCGGGAGGCCGGCCTCCACGAGGAGCCGGACGAGGGCGACCGTGGAGAGCGGGGTGATCTCGCTCGGCTTGATGACGAAGGTGTTGCCCGCGGCGAGCGCCGGGGCGACCTTCCAGCTGGCCTGGAGGAGGGGGTAGTTCCAGGGGGTGATGAGGGCGCAGACGCCGACGGGCTCGTGGACGACCACGCTGTGGATGTCCGGTGAGCCGGCGTCGACGACGCGGCCGCCGCTCTCGTTGACGACGAGGTCGGCGAAGTAGCGGAAGGCGTCGGTCACGCAGTCGACGTCGACGCGGCCTTCCTCCAGGGTCTTGCCGGCGTCGCGGCTCTCCAGCAGCGCCAGCTCCTCGCGGTCGCGCTGCAGCAGGTCCGCGACGCGTCGCAGCAGGGCCGCCCGTTCGGCGACCGGTGTGCGCGGCCACTCCCCCTGGCCCTGGCCGAATGCCTTGCGTGCGGCGGCGATCGCGGCGTCGGCGTCCTCGGCCCCGCCTTCCGCGACGACGGCGAAGGCCGTGGCGTCGGCGGGGTCGAGGATGTCACGAGTGGCTCCGGAAGCGGCTGATCGCCACTGTCCGTCCACATGAATGGTGAGTTTGTCTTGTTCCGACACTTCGCGTGTTGCCTTCCGTACCGGGTGCGGTCAGAACCGGCCTTGACCGGCGACCCGGGCGCCTGCCCTACGGTCTGGAAAGCATGCGCGAAAGTGGCGCGGATCACTCTGGCGTCAGTTTCGGGGGCGTGCAGGCGACTCACGGCTGCGCGGATCGGACCTGATCCGCGCCGCTCGTCCTGGACCCGGTGGGCACACGATCCGGCGCGGCGCCGTCACGGGGACGGCGAAGACCGCGAAGGCCGACGGGGAGCATCCCGTGCCCGAGGGGGACGGCGCCGCGCCGGCCCGTCAGCACGGCCCCGGCGGCGAGCCCCGGCAGTGCGGTTGCGGTCCACCGGTGACCGGTGGCGCAGGGCGCGGTCCCGCTCGGCGCGCTGACGCCCGTCGAGCGTGCGGGCCCGCGTCTCCGGCCGGGCCCGGGTGGCGGCGTCCACCGCGCCCACGGCCACGCACCAGGGCGGCAGCAGGCCCGGCACTCCGTCCGGTCACGGGGCTGCGACGCCTGCGGGCAGCGCCGGGCGCAACGGCAGACGCCCCGCCCCCGGCGGCGCGGGGCCGACCGGGGGCGGGGCGTCTGCGGGAGGACGACCGAGCGGGGCTCAGATCAGGCCGAGGCCGCGAACGGCGTCGCGCTCCTCTTCGAGCTCCTTGACCGACGCGTCGATGCGGGTGCGGGAGAACTCGTTGATGTCCAGGCCCTGGACGATCTCGTACCGGCCGTTCTTGCAGGTGACCGGGAAGGAGGAGATCAGGCCCTCCGGCACGCCGTAGGAACCGTCGGACGGGATGCCCATGGAGGTCCAGTCGCCCTCGGCCGTGCCGTTGACCCAGGTGTGGACGTGGTCGATGGCGGCGTTCGCGGCGGACGCGGCGGAGGACGCGCCACGGGCCTCGATGATCGCGGCGCCCCGCTTGGCGACGGTCGGGATGAACTCGTCGGCCAGCCACTTCTCGTCGTCGACGACCTCGGCGGCGTTCTTGCCTGCGACGGTGGCGTGGAAGATGTCCGGGTACTGGGTGGCCGAGTGGTTGCCCCAGATGGTGAGGCGCTTGATGTCGGAGACGGCGGCACCGGTCTTGGCGGCCAGCTGCGAGATCGCGCGGTTGTGGTCCAGGCGGGTCATCGCGGTGAAGCGCTCGGCCGGTACGTCGGGCGCGGCGGCCTGGGCGATGAGGGCGTTGGTGTTGGCCGGGTTGCCGACGACCAGGACGCGGATGTCGTCCGCGGCGTGGTCGTTGATGGCCTTGCCCTGCGGCTTGAAGATGCCGCCGTTGGCCTCCAGCAGGTCACCGCGCTCCATGCCCTTGGTGCGCGGGCGGGCGCCGACGAGGAGGGCGACGTTCGCGCCGTCGAAGGCGACGTTCGGGTCGTCGGTGATCTCGATGCCGCGCAGCAGCGGGAAGGCGCAGTCGTCGAGCTCCATGGCGGTGCCCTCGGCGGCCTTCAGGCCCTGCGGGATCTCCAGCAGCCGGAGCTTGACCGGCACGTCGGCGCCGAGCAGGTGGCCGGAGGCGATGCGGAAGAGCAGCGCGTAACCGATCTGGCCGGCCGCGCCGGTCACGGTGACATTCACGGGAGTGCGGGTCATGGCGGTCTCCGTAAGAAGCTGGCTGTGAGGGTTCGGTGGCCCTGGTCCTGAAGCTGGTGCTGGGCCTCCCCGGCGTCGAGGTCGCCCGGTGTCGCCGCGCGGTCTCTCGACATGAAGAGATCCAGCGGTCAGGCTATCCGACCCGGTCCCCCTCACACCCCCGCCCCCTTGTGTCCCGGCTCACCCGGACGGGGGACCTCCCTTCCGGCGGCCGGTCCCCCGGAAGGGAAAGCCGGTTGCGGCCGGCTCCGTCGCGGGACGCGCCCGCGGCGGCCGCTTAGGGCGGCGGGCCCGTCGACTCAGGGGCCGCCGCCCCCGGTGACGTTCGGCGTCCGCGGCCGTCAGTCGGGGCCGGTGCAGCCGCGGAGACCGCCGGCGAGGGTGGCGCAGGCCCGCGCGTCGGTGGCGTCGGACACGGCGACCATCAGTGTGTAGGCGTCGTCGTCCCCGGAGCGGACGCCCCGTTCGTGGGTCGCCCCCGCCGCGCTGACCGCGACGACGTCGCCGGGCGCGGCCCCCGACACCCGGGCCCACGCGGCACCGCACACCCGGCTGTGGCGGACCTCCACCCGGGCGGTGCCGACGGTCCGGTACGCGACGGTCGTGGCATGCGGACGGCCGCACCGCGTGCTCTCCGGGTCCCGGCCCGCGCACCCGTCACCGAAGCAGCCGGCACCCGAGGTCCCCGGGGGTCCGGCAGCGGTGGGCGCGGCCGTGCCGG
>NZ_MKXB01000234.1 GCF_001865245.1 Streptomyces sp. CC53
GACGCGGCCGGTTCGACGCACTAACGCTGCGGGTGGCGGCCCGCCGTGGCCGGCGCGACCGTGGACGTGTCGACAACGACGCAGTCGCGGGAAAGGAGGAGGAGCCATGTCCGTCCCGCTTGTTCCGCCGCAGGAGACCCCGCCCGTGGAGGGTTCGACGTCGTCGGCCCACTCCGAGCGTCCCGACCGGGGGGTGTGGGAGCACCCCTGGCTGCCGATGGTGCTGGTCCTGGTCGGCAGCGCGGCCTTCGCCGCCTTCTTCGCCGCCCGCATCGCAGGGTTCTGAGCCCGCCCCCGCCCCCTGCCCCTTCCCGTCCCGCCGGGGCCCGCTGACGCCCGCACCACGCGGCCGCCCGCGGGCCCTCCCGCCGTCAGCCGCGCGGAGCATACTGGCGTCATGGTCTGGCCACCACCGGTCGTCGGCAGGGCCCGGACACGGGCCGGCGAGGTCCTGCTGCAGCGGGTCGCGGGCCCGTCGGCCGAGCGGACCCGCGCCCGCGTGCACACCACCCCCGGGCCGCGCTGGTTCGCCCCCGACCGTCCCGTGCGGACCGTGCACGGGGACGCGTCGATGTACGTCGGCGGCCTCGCCGCGCTGCTGCTCCAGTCGCTGCACCCGGTCGCCATGGCCGCGGTCGCGGCGCATTCGGGGTTCCGGGGCGACCCGTGGGGGCGGTTGCAGCGCACGAGCGCGTTCCTCGCCTTCACGACCTTCGGCGCGGCCGAGGACGCGGACCGGGCGGTGGAACGGGTCCGCGCCGTGCACGCACGGGTGCGCGGGCGCACCCCGGACGGCGTCCCCTACCGCGCCTCCGACCCGCACCTGCTGACCTGGGTGCACATCGCGGAAGCCGAGTGCTTCCTGCGGGCCCACCAGCGGTACGGCAGGCATCCGCTGGACCGCCGCGGCGAGGACGGTTACGTCGCGGACATGGCGCGGGTCGCCCGGCGGCTCGGCGCGGACGACCCGCCGGCAACCCGGGCCGGGCTGACCGCGCGCATCGCGGCGTACCGCCCGGAACTGCGCGCCACCCCCGACTCACGGGCGACGGCGCGCTTCCTGCTGGCGCAGCCGCCCCTGCCCGCCGTGGCCCGGCCGCCGTACGCCCTGCTCGCGGCGGCCGCGGTGGAGCTGCTGCCGCCGTGGGCGAGGGCGCTGCTCGACGTCCCGTACACCACACGGCTGCTCCTGCCGGTCGCCCGCCCGGGCGGCCGCGCGCTCACCTCCGCCATACGGTGGGCGACACCGCCGCCCCCTACGGCCCCTCCGGTCGCGGAGGCCACCGGTGGAGCCGGCAGCGGCGCCCCCGGCCCGCCGGCCGCCCGGTCGCCGCAGGACAGCCGGCCCGAGGCCGCACCGCCGGGTGGCTGAGCCCCGCCCGTCATGAAGCGGCGGCCCGGTCCGGACTGGCCCCGCCGCCCCACGCGGCCGGCCCGCGCCTGCCCCGCGAGCGCGCCGGGTGGTCACCCGCGAAACGGGGCCCGGTACCGCGGCGAAGCGCGGCACCGGGCCCGGGAAAGGGGGGTCACTGCCCCGGTCACGGCGTGCTGGGCGGCCGCGTCCCGGGGTCAGTGCCCGGCTCAGGACGTCACTTGGGCATCAGCACCGTGTCGATGATGTGGACGGTGGCGTTGGACGTGGCCACTCCGCCGCACACGATCTTGGCGGTGTCGTTGACCTCGTACGTGTTCCCGGAGCCCTGGGTGGTGAGCGTGCCGCCCTCCAGGGTCGTGAACGAACCGTCGGCGAGCTCGCTCTTCTCGACGGGCTCTTCGACCACGTGGTACGTGAGGATGTCGGTGAGCTGCGCCTTGTCGGCGAGGATCGCGTCCAGGTCCGCGGCGGGGATCTTGTCGAACGCGTCGTCGGTCGGCGCGAACACCGTGATGTCCTCGGCCTCGTTCAGGGTGTCGACGAGGTCCGCCTCCTGGAGGGCGGCCGTCAGCGTGGACAGCTCCGGATTGGTGGACGCCGCAGTGGCGACCGGGTCGTTCGCCATCTCCTGCGGGCTGCCCGGGCCCTCGCTGGGAAGCGCCGAGCACCCGGGGCCGAACGTGCCTTGCTCGTTCGCCCCCGCGCTGGGTGCCAGGACGACCAGGGAGACGGGCAGGGCCGCCGCTGCGAGTGCGGCGGCTGCACGACGCTTGATCGGGTTGTTCATGACCACTCCTCCCGACGAGTGGGGACGCGGTTCGTCCCTGCGGTGCGCGTCGGCTGTCACAAGGGGTTCCCCGTGCGGCGCGGACACGGATGCAGAACAGCCGAAGATAACTCGCATCGTTTATGCGGCGTATGCTCGTCGTATGGGTGACAGCACGCACGGACTGACGACGGGCGCCGTGGCCCGTCGGCTCGGCGTGTCCCCCACGACGCTGCGCTCGTGGGACCGCCGCTACGGCATGGGCCCCGCCGCCCGCGAGGACGGCAGGCACCGCCGCTGGTCCGCCGGCGACCTGGCGGTGCTGGAGGAGATGTGCCGGCTCACCGCATCCGGGGTGCCTCCGGCCGACGCGGCCCGCGCGGCCCTCGCGGGGGCCGGGCGGGGCCTCGCGGACGAGCCCGCGCCGGAGGGCTCCGGTGGTCCCGGCGCCGAGGACGCGGTGCGGCCGGGCCGGGCGGGGCCGCCTGGGCCGGCGCCCGGGC
>NZ_MKXB01000235.1:0-39492 GCF_001865245.1 Streptomyces sp. CC53
CGTCGTCGCCGTACGCGGCCGCCGCACGCCGGCCGGACGCGCCGACGAGCCGCCCGCGGGCAGCGGCGAGCGCCGGGCCCACCTCCTCCGGCACCGCGGCGTGCACACGCGCGCGGGGCGACGGGGTGTCGCGTGCCAGCCGGTCGACCGCGGCGCCCAGGGACGGCACCCGCGGGCCGGCGACGAGCACGATGTCGGCGTCCGCGGGGGTCGCCGCCGCAGGGAGGTCCCGCACCCGCAGCTCGCGCTCGGCCGCCAGCCGCGCCGCCGTCCCGCCGGGCATCTCCACCAGCAGGACGTGCGGGCGGGCCGCCGCGGCCCGCAGGAGCGCGGCGCTCAGGTCCATCGCAGGGCGCCCTCCCGCCAGGCATAGACCACACCCGCGAGCAGCACGGCGAGGAAGACGAACATCTCGACGACGGCGCTCGGCCCCATGTCCGAGACGACCCGCACCCAGGGCTACATGAAGACCATCTCCATGTCGAAGGCGAGGAAGAGCAGCGTCACCGGGTACCAGCGGACATGGAAGCGGCTCATCGCGTCCTCTTCCGGCTGGAGGCCCGAGCCGAACGGCTGCGCCTCCAGCGGCGTGCTGTCGACGCGCAGCCACGCGGCGCACACGTGGACGGTGGCGACGCCCAGCAGCGCGACGCCCAGCAGGGCGAGCGCCGCGGTGAAGCCGTCCATCCGCTGTCCCCCGATCGTCGGCCGTGCGCCCCCAAGCCACCGCACCCACCACCCGTGCGGGGCGGGCGGGTCCATGGTGTGGAACGGGGCGGGGCCCCCGGTGCACGCACGGCCGACTGCTCCCCCGTACGGCGCAGCGCGCCTCAGCCGCCCGGGTCCGCCCGCCGGACACCCGCCACGGGCTCCACGGCGCCCCCGCGCGCCGGGCCACGGCGGCGGCGCACACCGGGGGCGCGTCGGCGCGCTGCCGCTTCCCCGCGGGCCGGACGCCGCCCGATCCCTACGAACCGGTGCTCGCCGACGGGGCCGCGTCCCGGGCTCCGGCCGGCGGGGACTGCGCCAGGCGGTCGCGGACCAGCCGGTACTGGACCAGGCAGGTCGCCCCGATGACCGCGCCGAACAGTGCCCACCCCGCCGGGCCCGCCGCGATGGCGGCCGTGACGGCGAGCGGCCCCGCACTGCGCTGCACCGAGCCGGCGAGGCCGTGCACGCCGACGTACGCGCCCTGGGCGCCGGCCGGGGCGAGCGCCACGGACAGCTCCCACGACACCGTGGCGTGCAGGATCTCCCCGACGGTGAACACGGCGGCGGCCAGCAGCAGCGCGGCGGAGGCGAGCCACGGCCCGTCGGCCACCGACGCGGCCATCGCCAGGCCGCCCGCGGTGAAGACGGCCGCGAGGGGCAGCAGCAGCCTCCGGCACGCGGCGCTGCCGGCCGCCAGCCGGGACAGCGGCACCTGAAGGGCCACCACCATGCCGCTGTTGAGGACCGTGAGCAGCGGGACGAGCCCCTCCGGGGCGTCCGTGGCGTGCACGGTCCACAGGGAGAGGCCGACCTGGAACAGCGAGTCGTGCAGGTACAGGACGGTGTCGGTCGCCACGTACGCGAGGTAGCCGCGGTCCCGCCAGGGCGACGCCGGGCGGTACGCGGCGGGTCCGGACCCGGACCCGGCGACGGTGACGCGCGGCGAGGGCGGCTCCCCGCAGCGGAGGGTGAGGGCGGCTGCCGCCGCGAAGGACAGCGCGTCGCCGACGAGCAGCGCCTCGTAGGCGTGCGGCACCCCCAGGGACAGCACCGCGGCGGCGACGAGACCACCGACCGCCCAGCCGGCGTTGGCGGCGGTGCGCACGACCGCCTGGTACCGCACCCGCTGCGGGCCGCCCACCCGGGCGGCGTACAGCTTGGTGAGGACGTTGGCGGAGCGGTCGCCGAAGCTGCCGAGGGCCGCGCAGACGAGCAGGGCCGCGAACCCGTCGGACAGGAAGAGGGCGATCGCGGCTCCGGCCCGCAGGAGTTGGAACGCCACGAGCAGCCGGACGAGCGGGACCCGGTCGGCGAACCGTCCGGCGAGCGGGGCCCCCGCGACGCCGACGGCCGCCGCGACCGACACGAGCGTTCCGACCTCCACCAGGGACAGGCCGGCCACATGGATGAAGTACAGGGCGCTGGTGGTGTTCCACAGGCCGTTGCCGGTCTTGTCGACCCAGGTCACCGCCAGCATGCGGCGCCCGTCGCGCCCACCCGGGATGCGCTCCTTCCACGGCTCCCGCCGCCCGTCGACCCCTCGCTGACGCATCGTCATCGGCCTCCCCCTTGCCGAGAATTATGTACTGATACATAATGTCGAATGTGGCATCACAATATGCGATCCGTGGGGCGACCGCCAAGGGCGTCGCCGCGTCCGTCGAAGAAGGCGTGGCCCGGGGGGCGCTGGCGCCCGGTGACGCGCTGCCCCCGGTGCGGCGGCTCGCCGAGCAGTTGGGCCTCAGTCCCGGCACGGTGGCGACCGCCTACAAGGAACTGCGGCAGCGCGGGGTCGTCGTCACCCGGGGCCGCGGCGGCACCGTCGTCGCGGCCGCGCCCCCGGTGGCCCCGGTGGGCCCCGCCCCCACCCGGCGCCCGCCCCGCGTCCCGGACGGCCTGCGCGACCTCGCCGCAGGCCACCCCGACCCCGCCTTCCTCCCCGACCTGTTGCCGCCCACCCCCCTGTCGCCCGGAGCCCGCTCCCACCGCACCGCGCCGCGGCTGCCGCACCTGGAGGACACCGTCCGCGACTGGCTGGCCGCCGACGGCGTACCCGGCGGGCACGTCACCTTCGCGCACGGCGCACTCGACCTCGTCGCCAGGCTGCTCACCACCGAACTGCGCCCCGGCGACGCCGTGGCCATGGAGGACCCCGGCTACCACCACCTGCTCGACCTGGTGCAGGCACTCGGCCTGCGCACCCTCGCGGTGGCCGTCGACGACGAGGGCATGCGTCCCGGCGCCCTGGACGGCGCCCTGCGCGCCGGCGCCCGCGCGGTGGTGTGCAGCCCGCGGGCGCAGAACCCGTACGGAGGCCGCTTCACGCGGCGGCGGCGCGACGACCTCGCCGCCGTCCTGCGCGAACGTCCCGGCGTGCTCGTCGTGGAGAACGACAGCGCCGCCGACATCGCCGGCGTCCCCCTGCAGTCCCTGGCGGCGGCCGACGCACCACCCGCCCGGTGGGCCCACGTCCGCACCGTCAGCAAGTACCTCGGCACCGACCTGCGCTGGGCCGCGGCCGCCTGCGACCCGATGACGCTGGCCCGCCACGACGGACTGCTGCTGCTGACCTCCGGCTGGGTCAGCCACCTGCTCCAGGAGACCGTGCACGGCCTGCTCACCGCACCCGCCACCCGCGACCGCGTCCGGCAGGCGCACGACGCCTACGCGCAGCGCCGCACCGCCCTGAGGGAGGAACTGGCCGCCCGCGGCATCCCCGCGCACGGGGCGAGCGGCATGAACCTGTGGGTCCCGGTCCGCGACGAGTCGGCCGTCGTCAACGGGCTGCGCACCCGCGGCTGGTGGGTCGCCGCGGGGGCGCGGTTCCGGATCGCCGCCCCGCCCGGCGTGCGGATCACCACCGCGGCGCTGCGCGCGGACGAGGCACCCCGGCTCGCCGAGGACTTCGCGACCGTGCTGGGGGAGTCACAGGCGACCTACGGCGGCTGACGTCACGCCATGCGGCGACCGCCTGGGCCGCGAGGCGGCGCTCCCGTGCGCGCGGGGACGTGAGCGCGGGGGGCGTGCGCGCGGGGACGTGAGCGGCGTCCACCGCACGCGCGGGCTCCGCTGGCCTGCCCCGGGCGAGAGGGGCGCGAGGGGGCGCCCGCTCCGCGGCCGTGCCCACGTGGTCCGCCGTCCGGTTCCGGGGCCCTGCCGGGACGTTCGCCGTCCGGTCGCGGGCCGTATCCGGGGTGCCCGTCGGCAGGTGGCGCTCCTGGCAGGTGCTGCACGGACGGCACCGCGGACCGCACGCGCCCGCCCCTGCGCCGGGCGTCCTCCGGGTGTTCGTCGCCTCCTGCCCGGCCCGTGTGCACAGGCCCGTTGACCTGCGGTGCTGCGGGGTTGTCCACAGATGGGACAGGAACCGCGCCGGCGTTGTCAGACCTCTCACCTACAGTTCCGACCACTTGATCACTGTGGTGCAGGGAGGCACACATGGGGTGGGCCAGCGCGGGCGGCTACGAAGTCGCCCTCGACGACGGCAGAGTGGTGTGCCGCAACGCCGCCGGACGGCGACTGAAGTCCGTTCCGGCCAAGCTCGCGGACGATCCGGTCGTGACGGGACTCCGGCAGCTCGCCGAGTGGCTGGAGCGCCACGAGCGCCGCTGCCTGGACGATGTGGAGCGGTGGATGGTGCGGTCGCTGCCCGTCCCCCTCGCCGTCGTCGAACGCGTGTGGCCGGACCCGGCCTGGCAGGCCGTCCTGCGCGACCTCGTCGTCCGCGGCGAGGACGGCGAGGTCGCCGGCTTCCTGCGGGACGCCGGACCTGGGCGCGGCCTCGGCCTCGTCGACCTCGACGGCGACACCGTCCGCACCAGCCCCGCACTGGTGCGCATCCCCCACCCCGTGCTCCTCGAAGACCTGGAGGACCTGCGGGAGTTCGCCGTCGAGCTCGGTGTGGAGCAGCGCGTCGGCCAGTTGTTCCGCGAGGTGTGGCACCGGCCCGCCGCCCACGACCCCGATGCCACCGCCGTGCACGACTACGAGGGCGGCAGCTTCAAGGAACTGCGCTTCCTGGCCGGCAGGGCGACGCAGCTCGGCTACCGCGTGCGTGGCGGCCACGCCGTGTGCCCCGTGCTGGAGGACGGCCGCACCACCGAGGCCCGGGTCTGGATCGGCGACTACGAGGGATACGCGGAGACCGAGACCGGCCCCCTGACCTGGTCCGACGGCGAGGGACGGACGCTGAGGGCCCGCCAGGTCGGACCCGTCGCCTGGTCGGAGGGCATGCGCATGGCCGCCGCGCTGTACGCGGGACGTGACATCGAGGAAGAGGAGAGCGCGGCATGAGCGCACAGCACAGGACCCCCACCGCGCCCGCCGAGGCCGCGGCCCTGCTCGACGCGGGCGCCGTGCTGCCGGCGGGCACCACCGACCGCGAGGACGCCGACGCCCTCACCGTACGGACGTACACGCACCCCGCACTCGGCGACCGGCCTGTCGTCCGCCTCGTGCCCGGCACCCTCGGCGAGGCCGAGGACCTCGCCCTGGACTTCCTCGGCCTCGCACGCGAAGCGGAGGCACCCGAGGTGGGCCAGGTCCGCCGGGAGACCCTCGGCTTCCCGGCCTGGGCCCTCGTCAACGACCCGGCCAACGGCCACCACGCGCTCGCCCTCGTCAAGGACGTCGAACGGCTCTCCCGGCAGGCCAAGTCCCGGGCCGGCGCCGCCAAGCAGGGGTTCGAGGAGTTCGGCCGGCGGCTCGGCCGGGCCGTCCCGCACTTCCTTCCCACCTTCTACGAGCAGGCGGCCCGGGTCTTCCTCCAGCACGAGAACACCACCTACGCCGCCACGTTCTTCGGCAAGGCCCGCGACGCCGAACGGGTGCACGGCCTCACCGTCGACGAGGAGCGGCTGCGCGCCGTCTTCCTTGAGTTCGCCTTCGCCGGGGCCCTCACCGTCAAGGCCCTCAAGGAGTACGTCAAGGACCTCGCCGGCCGGCTCGACCCCGCCGACGCGTGGGCCCAGTTCCGCAAGCTGGCCGTCGAACGCTGCGCGGCCGGCATGCCCCCGTACGCCTCGCTGCCGCAGGACGCCCGTGCCCTCGTCAAGGCCGCCGGCCTGCACCGCCCCACCGAGGAGGCCGCCTTCGTCGCCGACCTCCTCGCCTCGCCCGCCGTCGTCCGCGCCCCCCGCTCCTTCTGGACGGCCTACCGGCCGGTCCTCGTCGCCGTCGCCGCGGACCGGCCGGAGGTGCGCCACCGGCTGCTGGAGATCATGCCGTCCGAGCTGAACGGCTCCACCGAGGACCACGCGTGGTGGCTGGACCTGCTGGCCGACACCGGTGCAGCCGCCCTGCTGACCGGCGAGGCCGCAGGGCGGCAGGGCGAGGCCGGTGAGCCGGCCGGCCGGGCGGCCGTCGACGCCGCGGACTGGCTCGGCCGCTGGGCCGCCCACCGCAAGCGGGGCGGCGGCCTCGCCCACCGCTGCGCCGCCACACTCGCCCTGGTCCAGCGGATGGCACCGCGCCTGCGCGCCGACGGCAAGCCCGTCGACCTCTTCAGCGGACGGTGGCGCAGCAGCGCCGAACCCGACCTGCTCGACCTGTGCACCGCGCAGCGCATCCCCGTCACCGCCCCCGAACCCGACACGCACCTGCCGCTCGGAGCCTGGCTGCGGGACACCCGGCCAGGTCGCCGCGACCTGGCCGCCACCGGAGCCGACAGCCGCCTGCGGGCCCTCCTGCACCGTGCCGTGGGCGACCTCGGCGGCGATCCCACGCTGCCCCAGGTCCTCGACGCCCTGGCCGGGCACCCCGTCCTCGGCGGGGTGCTCAGCGACTGGCTGGACGAGGCCACCGCCGCCCTCACCGCGGCCCGGGGCCTGCCCGCCGCCCGTGCGGCACTCGGCAGGCTGCGGCCGTTCCGCACGGCCGCCCCGAAGGTCAACCCCGCGGCGGTCGCCCGCATCGCCGCCCACCGCGCCGCGCCGCTGCTCGGCCGGACGCTGCGCGCCGGCATCCTCGACGAACTCGGCTGGCCCGCGCTCGACGAGGCCGTGGAACGCCTGCGCACCGAGACCAAGGGCAAGGACAAGGACGGCGACGCCACGACGACGGTCACCGAAGCGTGGCCCGCTCTGATCGTCGCCCGCCGCGACAAGGTCCTCGTCGTCGGACCCGACCGGATCCTGCTGGAGCACGAGCTGCGCATCCCCGGCCCCCCGGACCGGTGGCGCCGCCCGCACTTCCGCTACACCGACGGTGAGCTCCTCGTCGTCTGGTGGGAGGACGGCAAACAGCTCGGCTACTGGACCGCCCGGCCCGGCGAGGTCTTCACCGTCGGCGGCGAGCAGCTGCCCCGCTGGTGGCACGCCGGTGCCGGCGAGCCGTCGATACCGCTGCCCGGCGGCGGCCGCGCCACCGGCGGGCGCACCCTCCACGCAGGCGACACCGTGCTGCCCCCCGGCCGCCCCGTCCTCGGCGACGGCACCGCCTACTGGCGGCAGAGCCGCAAGGACGGCCGGGCCACGTGGGTGGAGTACGACCCGGCCACCGGCACCGACGGCCGCGCGTCGCTGCCCGCCTTCCTCCGGTCGGCCGTCCGCGACGACGCGCGGCTGGTCCAGGAGCACTGCGAGGTCCTCCCGCTCCAGCCGGGCCTGGAGAACAGCCCCTTCGGTACCGACGGAACCGTCCTCGGCCGCTGGATCCGCAAGAAAGGCGACGGCACCGGCGCCACCCTCACCGCCGGCACGCCCGACGGCCGCACCGTCACCCTCGGCGCCCCCCACGGCCGGGTGCACGCCACCCCGCTCGGCGCCCTGCGCATGCCCGGTGGCGCCGCGCCCAGCGCCGTCCTCAAGCACCGGTCCGTCTGCCTCTACGAGGCGGACGACACCTCCACGGCCGGCGAACTCGGCCAGGTGACCCCGGGCGACCGCGGCAGCGACTTCGTCGCGGGCACCCGCCTCGTGCCGCCCGTCGCGTTCTGGCACGCCCTGCGCCCCCGCGACGAAACGGGCTCCCTCGCCCTGCGCGCCCTGACCGACCCGCAGGCCGAAGCGCTCCTGGCGAGCACGGCCCAGGCACTCGACGAGCGGGCGGAGGAGGCCCGCGCCACCAAGGAGTACCAAGGCCCGAGCGCCGACGACGTCGCCCGGCGGACCGTGTCCCGGGCGCTGCCCGCCCTCACCGACGAGCGGCTCCTCACCGGCGTCACCGCCCTCGTCCGCGCCGCCGTCCGCCACGCCGCAGCCACCGCCGAGTTCACCGCGCCGCCCAAGGGCCCCGCGCCCGCTCACCGCCCCGCGCAGGACATGTTCGCCGACTACAGCCCCCCGCACGGCGACGACGACAGCCTCCACGCCGCCACCGACGGCCTGACCGGCACGACCTACCACACCTGGTCCAACACCACGCGGTGGAACGCCCTGCGGCAGATCCGCGCCGTCAACCACGTCCTGTCCGGCCGTCCGGCCGCAGGCAGGCCGCTGCCCGACCCGGAGCAGCTCACCGCCCTGGACGGCGGCTGGCGCAGCGACGACCGCACCGTGCCCCGCATCGGCATCGGCTGGCTGCCGGTCCTGCCTGCCCTGCGGGCGCTCGCCTACCGCGCAGCCCTGCCCGGGATCCGTGCCGGCGCCCGCGAGGCCCTGCTGTTGCTGCTCGACGCGGTCGGCGAGGGTCCGCTCGCCGATCCCCGGGGCGCCGTCCGCGAAGCGGTGCTCAGCGAGGAGCACCGCGAGCAGCAGCGCGCCG
Source organism: Streptomyces sp. CC53 (assembly GCF_001865245.1). Taxonomy (GTDB): domain Bacteria; phylum Actinomycetota; class Actinomycetes; order Streptomycetales; family Streptomycetaceae; genus Streptomyces. Next base: position 8,413 of record NZ_MKXB01000235.1, read on the forward strand.
GCCAGGTGCTCCGCCTCGGGGACCGCACCGTCGTCGTCCTCGGCCGACTGGCCGCGGACCGCGGGCCCGGCGGCCGGGTCCGCTGGCTGGCGCTGGACCACGACCCGCACGGGACGTTCGGGGCGGTCGCCCACTTCACGCTGGAGCAGGAGACCGACCGCACCCCCGACCTCCCCGCCGACCGGCTCACAGCCGTCATCCGGCTGGTCCGCGCCAAGGGCCCCGCCCCGTGGCGGGCCGACGCGCCCGCGGCCCTCGCGGCGGCGACGCGGTACGGCGCCGGCCCGTACCAGGCCGCCCTGCTCCTCGCCGCCGGCGGGGAGTGCCTGTCCGGCGACGCCCCGCCCGCCCACGGCCTGAAGCCCCGCCAGAAGGAACTGGCGGCACGGCTCCTGGACACCCTCGCCCCCGGCGACAGGGCCGCCCTCGTCGGCGCCCTGCTGCCCGAGGACCCGGCGGACCTGTGGACGAACGGACCCGACACGGACGCGGCGGGCCGCGTGTGGGACGAGCGGCTCGGCTCCCGCCTCCGCCTCCCGGAGGACCTCGCCGCCCGCCTCACCGACGTGGCCCCGGATGCCGTCGAGGCCGTGCTGAACCCGCGGCTGACACCCTGGCTGAGCCGCACCACCGCGCAGCGCGTCGACCGGGACGGCCACTTCGCCGCCGACGACCCGGAAGCCGTTCCCAGGACGAGCGCCCTCGACTCCGCCGTCCACGCGCTCACCGCACTCGCCTACGAAGTGCCGTACGCCCACCCGCTGCGCGCCGCGCTGCCGGCCGGCCTCGCCGCCCTGCGCCACCGCCTCACCGACCCGGGACTCGTCCTCGACCTCGGCCTCACCTGGGCGGACAAGGGCGGACCCGCAGCCGAGCAGGTCCGCAGCGCCTACGGGCTGCCCGCGGCCGGCGCACGCACCGCTCCGCCCACCGCGGGCACGGACGCCGACCAGGGCCTCACCCGTGCCGGCGAGGCGCTCGTGCTGCGCGTCACCTACGGCGGCACCGAGGGCGTGATGCTGCGCCCCGCCGGCCTGACCGGCGCCGACGACCCTGCCCTCGGACTGCTCGAAGGACTGCTGGGCCCCACGCGGAGCAGCGTCGTCCACGCCGTGCGCGACCTCCTCAGCGGCGCACTCGTCCCGGTGGCCGAGGCCGGCACCGACCCCGAGGGCCCCGCCGGCCACCCCCATGATCCGGAAGTCGGCGTGCCCGACCTGGTCACCGAGGTCGCCGCCGTCCACGGCCTCAGCCGCGACGCCGCCGCGCTGTACCTGCAGATCCTGGCGCTGCCCGACCCGACCGACCGCAACTGCGCCCACTGGACCGGCTGGAAGCCGGCCCGCATCAAGAAGGCCCGCACCGAGCTCGCCGCGAGCCCCCTGGTCGTCGAGGCCAAGCGGGCCCGCGCGGGACGCGGCCTGTTCCTGCCCTGCGGCTGGCTCGACGCCCCGGCCCTCCGCCTGCCCCTGGAGACCTGGAAGGAAGGGCTCTACCCGGTCCGCCACGGCCGCCGCGTCGCGCTCGGCCCGACCGTGCCCGACCTGTTCGCCCGCGCCTGGGAGCGCGTCCGCGCAGGCGACGCACCCGCCTACGAAGAACTCACCACCCGTGCCACCCGGAAGGGCCGCCGCCGATGACCACCACGACCTCCACGACCGACACGGCAACCACCGGAGGCGCGCCCTCCGTGCCCGGGGCCGACCGCCAGGTCGTGCCGCCCGAGGAGCGGTACGCCACCGAACTGGCCTTCCTGGCGGCCTACGACGACGGTCCCCGCCCGCCCGCCTGGCGGCTCACCCCCCGCGCCGCGGTCACCTTCGTGATGGGCAGCGACGGCCGGGCACTGCGGCTCCCCGACGGCGCCGCGGCACCCGAAGGGGTGCCGCGCCGCCTCGTCGTCGAAGGCAAGTTCGTGGGCGACCGCGCCCTCGTCGAGCGGTGCGTCGTCACCCTCGCGGGGGAGCGGGGGCTGCTGCTCGTCGGCGAACCGGGAACCGCCAAGTCGCTGCTGTCCGAACTGCTGGCGGCTGCCGTCTGCGGCACGAGCGGACTGGTCGTCCAGGGCACCGCGGGCACCACGGAGGACCAGCTGAAGTACGGCTGGAACTACGCCCTGCTCCTCGCCCAGGGACCCAGCAGGCAGGCCCTCGTCCCCTCGCCCGTCCTGACCGCCATGGGCCGGGGAGCGATCGCCCGCGTCGAGGAGGTCACCCGCTGCCTGCCCGAGGTGCAGGACTCACTGGTGTCCCTGCTGTCCGAACGCCGCATCGCGATCCCGGAACTCGCCGGCGGCGACGACTCCCTGGCGCACGCCGCACCCGGCTTCAACCTCATCGCCACCGCGAACCTCCGCGACAAGGGCGTCTCGGAGATGTCCGCGGCCCTCAAGCGCCGCTTCAACTTCGAGACGGTCGGGCCGATCGGCGACCTCGACGCCGAGACCGCGCTCGTCCGCCGCCAGTCCCGCGCCGCGGTCGAACGGGCCGGCGCCGCCTTCCACGTCGACGACGCGGTCCTGGAAGCCCTCGTCACCGCCTTCCGCGACCTCCGGGAGGGCCGTTCCACGGAGGGGTGGGAGGTCGAGCGGCCCTCCACGGTCATGAGCACCGCGGAAGCCGTCTCCGTCGCCGGAGCGCTCGGCCTGGCCGCGGCCTACTTCCCCGGCGACCGCGACGTGCTCGGCCTCCTCCCCGGCCACCTCCTCGGCGTCGTCCGCAAGGACGACCCCGCCGACGCCGCCCGCCTCCTCGGCTACTGGGACGGCCCCGTGCGGCGCCGCGCCGAGCAGGGCTCCCCGACCTGGCGCACCCTGTGGGACCTGCGCGCCGTCCTGGAGGCCTGACGTCCGTGCACCACCTGACCCCGGACGAGGCGGCCGACGCCCTCACGGACCCGGCCGGACCGCACCTCATCGGCGTGCGCCACCACGCGCCCTCCCTGGCCGCCGTGATGCCCGCACTGCTCGACGAGGCGCGGCCCGACGTCCTGCTCGTCGAACTCCCGGCGGACCTCCAGGACTGGCTGCCGTGGCTCGCCCACGAGGACACCCGTGCCCCCGTCGCCCTGGCCGCCGCGCCGGGCGACGGGCACGACGGCTGCGCGTTCTACCCGTTCGCCGACTTCTCACCCGAACTCGTCGCCGTCCGCTGGGCCGCCCGCCACGGACTGCCCGTCACCGCGTGCGACCTGCCGCTGTCCGACCCGGCGTGGCGCTCCCGCGACCCGGCACCCTCGACCACCACCGGACCGGACCCCGGCACCGGACCCCGACTGCACGCCGCCCTGCGCAGCCGCGCCACCGGCCGGCCCGGCGACGACCTGTGGGACCGGCTGGTGGAGGCCGCCGCCCCCGGCTCACCCCCCGAGGCGCTGCGCCGCGCCGCCCTCCTCACCGGCTGGGCGCTGCGCCGGGACGCCGCCGCCTCGGGCGGCGTACCCGCGCTCGACCTCGTACGGGAGCGGTGGATGCGCTCCGCGGTGGCACGCGCCACCGCGCAAGGCGCCCGCGCAGCCGTCGTCGTCGGCGCCTTCCACGCGCCCGCCCTGCTGCCCGGGCGTCGGGGCGACGCCCCCGACGGGCCCGCCGCAGCCGCCCCCGAGGAGCCGCCGGCCGGGACCGCGGGGGCACACCGGGAATGGACCACCTCCCTCATCCCCTACACCTACGCCCTCCTCGACGAGCGCTCCGGCTACCCGGCCGGCATCCGGGACCCCGAATGGCAGCACCTCGTCCTGGAGGCCGCGGGCGACCCGGCCGCAACGGAGGACGCACTGACCCGGGCGGCCGTACGGATCTGCGCGGAACTGCGCGGCCTCGGCCACCCCGCGGGCCCCGCCGACGCACGCGAGATCGCCCGGCTCGCCGGAGACCTCGCCCGACTGCGGGCCCTCCCCGCCCCGGGCCGCGGAGAACTCGTCGAGGCGGTGCAGACCGTCCTCGCCCAGGGCGACACCCACGGCCGGGGCCGGGTCGTCGCCCAGGCGATGGAACGCGTCCTCGTCGGCGCCCGCAGCGGACGCCCCGCCCCCGGCGCGCCCCGCTGCGGCCTCGCACCCGCCGTCGAGTCCGAGCTCGCCGCCCTGGGCCTCCCCGGACCCGACGCGGCGGGCGCCGACGCCCGCGACGTGCGCCTCGACCCGCTGCGCTCCGACCGAGACCGCCGCCGCGAACTGCTGCTGCGCCGACTGGCCGTCTGCGGCGTGCCCTACGCGCAGGAGAGGGACGTGTCCGGGACCGGCGGCGCGGACGCCCTCACCTCCCGGTGGGAGCTGCGCTGGACCCCCGCGACCGCCGCCGTGCTCACCGCGGCCGGAACGCGCGGAGTCACGGCAGCCCAGGCCGCCGAAGGAACCCTCCGCGAGCACCGGCGCGGTGAGGAGGCGCAGGGCGGATCGACGGCCGCCCAGTGCCTGCACGGTCTGGAGCAGGCCGCGCTCTGCGGACTGCCCGACCTCACCGGCGAACGGCTCACCGAAGCCGCGGACACGCTGCCCGCAACCGGGACCCTGCCCGAACTGCTCACCGGTCTCGCCCTGGTGGACCGGCTGCGCGCCGGTCACTTCCCCGGGCTCCAGGCCGACGAGGACCGTACCGCCCGGGCCGCCGACGCGGCGGACCGGCTCACCGCAGCCGCGGTGCGGCAGGTCGACGGGCTCACCGGCTCCGAGGACCCCGCCGACGCCCGGGCCCTGCTCGCCCTCGCCCACCGCGCCGACCGCGACGGCGGGATCCGGCTCACCAACGCCCTCGCCCGACTCGCCGCCGACGGCTCGCCCCTCATGCGCGGCGCCGCAGGTGCCGTCAGGGTGCTGCTCGGCCAGGAATCGGCCGACGCGTTCGGCGGCCGCGTGGCCTCCTGGGTGGACGCCGCCCGCGACCCGGAGTCCCGCGCCGCCCTGACGGCGCGTCTCACCGGACTGCTGACCGTCGCGGGCCCCCTCCTCGAAGCGGCCACCCCGGCCCTGGAGCCCCTCCTCGACCGGCTGTCCGCGCTGCCCGACGGGGACTTCCTCGACCGGCTCCCCGCCCTGCGCGGCGGCTTCGACACCCTGAGCCCGGCCGCCCGCGGCCGCCTCCTCGCCGCGGTGGAGGAGCGCCTCGGCACCGGCGGCCTCGCCGACACCGGCGGCGCCGACCCGGCGGCCCTCGCCCTCTGGACCCGCGCCGACCTCGCGGCCCGCGCCCGCCTCGACCACCTCGGCCTGCTCCCGCCCACCAGCCGCACCACCCCGGCACCCTCCACCGGCACGGCCGCCCCGGGACCCGCGGCACAGACCGACGGCACCACCCCCGGGCCGGCCGGCACCACACCCCCGCCCGCCGGCCCGGCGGACCGGCACCGCCTGGCCCCCGCCGACCGGTGGAGGCTCCTGCTGGGGCGTCGCGGCGACCGGCTGCCGGCGCCCGCCGCCGCACTGGCCACCGCGCTCGACGAGCTGTACGGCACCGGACGCGGCGAAGGCAGCCGCGGAGAGCTCCCCGGCCCCGGCCCCGGAGCCGGCGGCGGCCGCGAGGTGCCGTACCCCACGGTGCGGGAGTGGTCGAGGGAGCTGGCGGCGCTGTTCGGACCCGGCATCCGCGAGGAGGTGCTGGCGGCCGCCGCCGCGGCGGGCCGCGCCGACGTGCTCGCCGAACTGGACCCCGGCAGCGTACGGCCCTCCGTGGACCTGCTCCGCACCGTGCTGCGGCACGCGGGGGGCCTCCCCGAGGCCCGGCTCGCCGCGCTGCGCCCCCTCGTCCGGCGCCTCGTGGACGAGCTGACGCGCGAGCTCGCCACGCGGCTGCGCCCCGCCCTGCACGGCGCGCCCCTGCCGCGGCCCTCCCGGCGGCCGGGCGGCGGCCTGGACCTGGCGCGCACCCTGCGGGCCAACCTCACCACCGCGCGCCGCGGTCCCGACGGGCGCGTGCTGGTCGTACCGGAGCGTCCGGTCTTCCGCACCCGCGCCCGACGCTCGGCGGACTGGCGCCTGATCCTCGTCACCGACGTGTCCGGATCCATGGAGGCGTCCACCGTGTGGGCCGCCCTCACCGCCTCCGTCCTGGCCGGGGTGCCGACCCTGTCGACGCACTTCCTGGCGTTCTCCACCGAGGTCGTCGACCTCACCGACCACGTCGAGGACCCCCTGTCCCTGCTGCTGGAGGTCAGCGTGGGCGGCGGCACGCACATCGCCGCCGGGCTCCGGCACGCCCGCGAGCTCGTGACCGTGCCGAGCCGCACCCTTGTGGTCGTGGTCAGCGACTTCGAGGAGGGCTATCCCCTGGGCGGGCTCCTCGCCGAGGTGCGCGCCCTCGTCGGCGCCGGCTGCCACGTGCTGGGCTGCGCCAGCCTCGACGACGCGGGCCGCCCCCGCTACTCGACCGGTGTCGCGTCGCGGCTGGTCGCCGCGGGCATGCCGGTCGCCGCCCTCAGTCCGCTCGAACTCGCCCGCTGGATAGGGGAGAAGACCACATGACCACGCAGCTTCCTCCCGTCGCCCCCGGCGTGACGGCCGGACTCGTCGCGGCCCTCTCGCCCCGGCTGCGCAAACGGCTGGACACGGGAGTGGCCAAGCTCGCGGGCCGCCCAGCGGTCCGCGACGGTGACACCGTGCGGATCGCCCTCGACGACACCACCGAACTGCTCCTCCACGTCCGGGACGGTGCGGTGACCAGCGCGGACGCGATCCGTTGCGGCTGCCTGCTGGCCCCGGACTGCCTGCACCGGGCCACGGTGGCGTCGGCCGCTCCCATCGCCCTGGAGGAGCCCGGGGGCCCCGACGGACCTGCACCCGCAGAACAGACCGGGCCGGCCCCCGGCGAAGCGCCCGGACCGGCCCCGGCGGACACGCCCGCGCCCCCGGCCACCGACACCCCCACCGCCCCGGGTGCCTCCTCCACACCACCGCACCCCACCGCCGACGCGGCCGCACCGGACCAGTGCGCCGCGTCCGCGGAGCTGTTCCGGGCGGCGGCCGCCGTACTGGAAGCAGGCACCGACGGAACCGGCGCCGTGCTCCAGGCGGAACTGCTGCGCGCCGCGCACGGAGCGCGCCTCGCGGGGCTGCCCCGGGCCGCGGCGGCAGCGGTGTCCACCGTCAGCCGGGTGCGGGCCGCCCGGGCCGCCGAACCGGCCCACCGCCTCGCGGATCTCGTCACCGACCTGCGTGACCTGCTGCTCACCGCCTGGCGCCTGCCGCACGTCACAGGGCCCGAACTCGCCGCGCTGCGCGGCACGGCACGGCAGACGTACACCGCCGACGGCTCCCTGCGCCTGTACGGGCTCTTCTCCGAGCCGGTCCTCACGGCCGGCGGAAACGCCGGCGCCGTGACGTGGACCGCCGATGGCGGGGGGCGCCGGTACACGGTGTCCGACATCGCCCCGGGCGGCCCCGCCCGTGCCACCGGCGCGGCCGACCGCGCCGTACGGATGGGGGACACGGCCCTCACCCACCGGGAGCTGTCCCGGGCGGGGCTCGCCGTGTCCGGCGCGACGGTGTCCCCGACCGGTCGCCTCGGCGCGGGGGCGGGGGTACGGGCGGTGCGGGCCGCGGGCGCGGGCTGGCACGAGGAACCCCTGGACCGGTTGTGGGGCGTCCCTCCGGCAGAGCAGGCCGAGCGGGCGCTGGCGGGCGGCGACGACCTGCTGTTCCTCGACGTCACGCTGCTCGGGGCGGTCCGCGAGGCGGTGGGGGACTGCCTGCTGGCGGACTGCGGCGGGTTGACGGTCCGCCTGACGGCCGCCCACGACCATCCGGGCCTGCCGTACCGGGACAACCTGCGGCTGCTCGCGGCGGCGCCGGGGCTCCGGCTGCGCACCGTCGCCCGTCTCGACCCCGCACCGCACGCCCGCGCCCGGCTCCTGGCGGTCAGCCATCCGACCGACCCCGCGGCCCGGGTCGACCTGGGTCTCGACCGCCTCCGCCGCGCCGACCTGCCGGCCACCGTAACCGCCCCGGCGGGACCGGCCGCGTCCTGCACGCCGGACCCCGCACAGGCCCCGCTCCACGTCCTGCGGCGCCGCCTCCACCAGGTGGTGGCCGGTGGGCGCCGGGTCCTCACCTCGGCAAAGGACGCGGCAGCCGACGCACGCCGGCTGCGGGGGTGCGGACTGGCCACGGCCGCCGACCTGGTCGACGGACTCCACGCGGCCGCCGCGGACCGTTCCCGCGACGTGTTCGGCCGCCTCCTGCCCGCGGACGGCGAGAGGTTCGCGCGTACCTGGCTCGGCGCCGCCGTCCACGCGGACGCGGTCGACCGGTCCCTGTGCGCCGCGGCCTGGGGTGCCGGGATACCGCTGACCGTGAGGCCGCCGGCCGACCCGCGGTAACGGGCGGCTTCGCGGAGTCCACGGGGCGCACCGTCCGTCTGCGGGGAAACCCGACAGCGGCCGTGCCGCGCGCCCACCCCTCGGGTGCTGCACCCGCAGCGAGCCGACCTGCGCCGGCCTCCGGATTCCGGCCCGCCGGCCCGAAGGCCGGGTCACGGAACCCTGCCGCGCCTGGCACGTGCCGGACCGGCCGTCCCGGGCCCCTACGCCGGTGCGGGACCCGGCGGCAGCCTTCCGGGAGTACGGGTCACCCGAAGCCCGGCTGCCCCCGCGGCGAGGGCGAAGGCGGCGGCGTCCCGCACGGCGGCGGCGTTCGGGTCGTTGTTGAAGTACGCGTACACGTCTTCACCGCCGCTCCAGGCGTCGGCTACACGCCGCGCCCACGTGGCGAGGGAGCGCCGGCCGTAGCGGGGCCAGGGTGCGGCCCGGCCGACGTGGAAGCGCACGTAGCCCCAGCCGGCCGTGCGCCACAGCGGGGACACCGGTCGGGCCTCCACGTCCGCCCAGCACAGGGCCGCGGAGCGGAACGCCAGTACGTCGCGGACCTCGGCGGTCCACCAGGACGGGTGGCGCGGCTCCACGGCCACACGGACGCCGGCCGGGAACCGGGCGAGGCACGCGTCGAGCAGATCGGGGTCGGCCCGCAGGGTGGGCGGCAGCTGGAGCAGTACCGGACCGAGCCGGTCGCCGAGACCGGCGGCACGGCTCATCAGCCGCTCCACCGGCTCCTCCGGTTCCCGCAGCCGTTTGATGTGGGTGAGGAACCGGCTGGCCTTGACCGCCACGACGAAGTCCTCGGGGGTGCGATCCCGCCACGCCGCGAACGTCTCCCACGCCGGCAGCCGGTAGAACGCGTTGTTGACCTCGACCGTCGAGAAGGCGGCCGCGTACTCCTCCAGCCACCGCCGCTGAGGCGTCCCTGCCGGGTAGAGGACGCCGCGCCAGTCCTCGTACTGCCACCCGGACGTGCCGATGAGAACGGTCACCCTCTCATCAGAACACGCCCGGGGCGATAAGGGACTATCGGTTCGTACCGCCGAGACCAGCCCATGTCTGCCATATGGGCTGGCTCTGGTCGTACTCTTCGACCGGTCAGTACGGTCCGAAGACGTTGTCGATGGAGCCGTACCGCGCGGCGGCGTAGTTGCACGCGGCGGTGATGTTGGCGACCGGGTCGTACGGGTCCAGCGACGTGCCGGGCACGTGGTAGGCGCGGAACGTGGGGTCGATGACCTGGAGGAGACCCTTCGACGGGGTGCCGGCCGCGGCGTTGGAGTCCCAGTTGTTGATGGCGAGCGGATTGCCGGAGGACTCCCGCATGATGTTGCGGTGGATTCCCTCGTACGAACCGGGGATGCCGTGCTGCGCCATGACGTCGAGCGATTCCCTGATCCAGCCGTCCAGGTTGTTCGCGTAGGCCTTCACGGGTGCGGCGGCGACCTTGGCCGCCATCGGGGCCCGCGCGGTGCTCCGGGAGGCGCGCTCGGTCGTGTCGCTCTTGCCCGGAAGGGAGAGCTCAAGACCGGGGCGGATCAGTGACGGATCGTCACCGATGGCCTTCTTGTTCTTCTCGTAGAGCGCCTTCCAGCCGCCGCTCACGGAGTGCTCTTCCGCGATGCCGAAAAGCGTGTCGCCGTTGATGACGGAGTACGTGGCGGTGGACTTCGCCGCAGCTGCGGGGGCAGCGGACACGGCCTTTTCGACCGCAATGGACGGGGCCGAGACGGGGGCCGCGAGAGCGGGGGCGGCCGCGGTCAAAGGCAGAGCCAAGGCGGCCCCTCCAGTGCTCGCGATCGCGAAGCCGCGCGCAATGCGGAGGTTCTTGGGGCGACGGTGCTTACCCTTTGCGGGCATGGCGTATTCCTCTCCGGCGCCTGCGAGGTGAGCTGTCGGGTTCGGACTGGAGTTGCCCGGCCGCGGACGTGCCGCGACTTCACCCCGAGCCGTTGCGGATCACGGTCCCGACCGGATCCGCACGGCGACTTACCTGGGTCCCCCGCTCCTGCCGTACGTGGGTGGATGTGGAGCCGGAAGGCGGCAGGATTCGGCGGACCCTCCGGATGGACGGTGACCGTAGACGAGAGCGGCGGCGCGAAACAAGGCCGGAAATTCCGCGGTGAAGATCCGTTTGCCGCCGAAGGTCGCCGAATTCCGCGTCGTATGGCGGATGCGGGCATCCGTTCACCTGGCGGCCCGTGACTCTTGTCACGGAACTTGCGCCGCCCGTATCGCGTCGCCGTGAACAACCAAGGCGCAGCAAAGCCTCTCACCTGCGCTTATTGAGGCCATATCGGACTTAAGGTCCAAAGTGGGTCGGATAGGTGGACGGCTCCGTCCGGGTGGTGCGGCCCCTCGAACGGCCCCCGGTAACGGCCACCCCGGTTGCGCTCCCTCCAGCACCGCGGAGGGTGATTCCGATAGCCCGAAACGGAAAAAGGCCGCAAGAAACTCCAGAAATCAGGGAAAGGGCAGAAAAAGTGCATCGCACCTCGGCTCGGATACGCTCCCGCACCGCCGCCTCGCTCATGGGCGCCACCCTGCTCGCCCTGGCGCCGATGCTCGCCCACCCCCCGGACTCGGCCGCCGCCGCAGGCGACCCGCCCCCCGCCCCACGCGCGGTGATCGTCACGTGGGCGCGCCTGGCCGCTGACACCAGCGACCCGGGAGGACGCCTGACCGCCCCCGAGGAAGCCCTCTGGCAGGGCCTGGTCTCCGCGGCCATGTACAACGCCGTCGTCGGCGTCGAGGGCCGCTACGAACCCTACAAGTGGCGGGTGCGCGGCCCCCGCGGCGCCTCGGCAGAGGCCGCCGCCGCGACCGCCGCGCACGACGTGCTCCTCCACTACTTCCCCGCGGCCGCGGGGAAGCTGAAGGCCGCCCACACCGCCTCCCTGGCCGCCGTTCCCGACGGGAGGGCCGAGGACCGGGGTGTCGAGTTCGGCCACCGCGCGGCTCGGCACGTGATCGGGCTCCGGCCCGAGGTCGTGCGCGGGGCGGAGCCGGTCTACCCCGCCGTTCCCGGCTCCTGGCGGCCCACTCCGCCGGCGCGGGAACCGTTCGCCAGCGCCTGGCTCGGCCGGCTGCGGCCGCTCCTGCTCGACCGCGCCGACCAGTTCCGCCCACCGCCGCCGCCCGCGCTCACCTCGGCGCTCTACACGGCCGACTTCGCGGAGGTGAAGGCCTACGGCCCCAGGACCGGATCGCGCCGCAGTCCCCAGCAGACCGCCACGGCCCTGTTCTTCACCAGGCTCGACATCCAGGGTGCGCTCGCCGACCGGGCCGAGCGGCTCGGTCTCGACCTCGTCGACACCGCCCGCCTGTACGCCGCCGTCAACACCGTCCAGGCCGACGCCGTGATCGCCGCATGGGAGTCCAAGCTGCACTACGGCAGCTGGCGGCCCGTCACGGCGATCCGCGAGGCGGACACCGACGGCAACCCGCACACCGCGCCCGACCCCGCGTGGGAGCCCCTGCTGAAGACGCCTGCCCACCCCGACTACCTCAGCGGCCACACCACCACCGCCGGGGCGCTGACCCGGACCCTCACGCTCCTGTCCGGCAGTCCACGCATGGACCTGACCATCTCCTCAGTCACCGCGGGCAAGACGCGGCACTACACCTATGCGCGGGACTACGACCAGGACGTGGTCGACGCCCGTGTCTGGGCCGGCATCCACACCCGTACCGCCGACCTCGCCGGCACCGCGACGGGCCGCAAGGTCGCGGCATGGGCCCTCGCCCGCTACTTCCGACCACTCCCGTAACAGCAGCCCTGCGGGTGCCGCCCCCGGGGCGGCACCCGCACGCCGTGCCGGGCAGTCGGCGCGCACGCCGTGTCGGGCTGTGGGCCTGCACGCCGTGTCGGGCAGTCGGCCCGCGTCGGGCCGTGGAGGATGAAGGGCTCCTCCGGGCCCTGCACGTCGCCGAGTGCCGCGCCCCGCCCCCGTCGAACCACTCCGCGGGGCCATTGGCGCGCCCCTGCCCCGCGGGGGACGGGTCGTCAGTCTTCGGCAGGAGCGCACGACGGCCGCCCCCGCGCCCGCCGGCGGGGTACCGACGGCGACGGCCCCGCCCGGCGTGGGCCGCCGGGCCCGGAGCCGCGCCGCGGCCCGCGTCCACCCGCCCGAGCCCCTCGTACCGCTCAGGGATTGAGCGACGCGAAAACCCTCCGCGCATATGCCCTCTCGAAATCCATGTGGCACTTGCGGGAATCCAAGCGGTAGCGTCGCGTCCGATTATATTGACAGGCTGCTCCGGGCTGCGGGTTAATGGAAGCGAATGGCCGCAATCCGCCCTTCGCTGTGTTCGCAGGGTGGGCAAAGCGAGCGCTGTGTGGCCGGAGTGAGCGGGGAATGGCGGATCGGATTTCCTCCGGAGGGAGACCAAATGCCCCATCTCGACTCTTTCACGATTCCGGAATTTCATCTTCCCTTTGAGAACACCAAGGACCCGGGCGCGGAGCGGGCCAATGCGGAGGCGACGGACTGGGTGGTGCAGGGGGGCCTCGTCGAGGAGGCCGCGGAGGAGTTCGCAGGGATCGGCTTCGGCCACCTGTCGGCCCGGGTCGCGTACGGCGCCGCGTACGACGACCTCGTCCTGCTGGCGCAGTGGATGGCCTGGTCCTTCGTCCTGGACGACCAGCACGACCTGCTCATCCGGGACGGCAGCGTCGACGACTGGCGCCCCGTCGCCGCCGCGATCAACGGCTATGTGGTGGACGGGCGGGCCGACCGCATCCCGAAGGCCGCCCGGAACCCCCTGGTCGACGGCTTCATCGAGCTGTGCGACCGCATCCTCGACCGCCTGCCGCCCCTGCTGCGCGCGCGCTACCGCGCCCACGTCCCGCTCATGCTGGGTTCCCTGGACCAGGAGGCGCACAACCGCAGGCCCGGCTACCGGCCCCCGGTCGCCGACTACGTGCTGACCCGGCGTCACAGCTCCCAGCTGCTGCCCATGATGGACATGGTGGAGGGCTTCCTCGGCATCGAGGTGCCCGCGGCGGTCCACGACCACCCCGAGGTGCAGGAGCTCGGCTGGAGCGCGATCGACGTCATCTCCTGGGGCAACGACGTGTTCTCCCTGCCCAAGGAGTACTCCTGCGGCGACACCAACAACCTGGCCGCGCTCCTCGCCGCGTGGCAGGGCTGGTCGCTGCCGCAGGCGGTGAGGGCGGTGGAGGAGCGCATCGAGGCCCGCGTGGAGGACTTCCTCGCGGGGGCCCGCAGGATCCCCGCCGTGCTGGACGAGCTCGGCGTGACGGACCCGCAGGCGCGGACGGCCGCGGTCCGTCGCGTACGCGCCTACGAGGACTGGATGGTCGGCTCCGACCTGTGGCAGCGCTACGACTGCACCCGCTACTGCGACGAGCGTTTCGCGGCGGGCCTGGAGGCGGCCTACACCCGCCCGGGGCTCGTCTCGGCGGCGTGACCGACACGGCGCCATGACGGACACCGCGAGGAGGAGCACCTTCGTGAAGCACGACCACCGGCACGCCCGGACCGGGACGGCCGGAGCACCCGGGGCCGCCGGGTCACCCGAGGCGGCCGGGGCGGCCGGGGCGCCGGCCCCGGCCGCCCCGGGCGGCCTGCCCGTCCTCGGGCACGCCCTACAGCTGTGGCGCCGCCCCATCGCGTTCCTGGAGTCCCTGCGCGCGGTGGGCGACGTCGTGCGGGTCGATGTGGGCACCTGGCCGCTGCACGTCCTCACCAGCCCGGAACTGGTCCACACCGTCCTGGTCGGCGAGGCACAGCACTTCGGCCGCGGCCGGATCTTCGAGAAGATGCGCCCGCTGTTCGGCAACGGCCTCGCCACCACCGACGGGGCGTTCCACCGCAGGCAGCGCCGCATCATGCAGCCCGCCTTCCACCGCTCGCACATCATGGAGCACGCCGAGCGGATGTGCCGCCAGGCGGACGGGATGGCGGCGTCCTGGGCGGACGGACGCAGGGTCGCAGTCGACGAGGAGCTGCGGCGGTTCACGCTGTCCGCCGTCGCCGACATGATGTTCTCCGGCGAGGTGGGCGGGCGCGCCGTCGCGGAGGTGCACCGCTCCTTCCCGATCATCCTGGAGGGCATGCTCGTCCGGACGCTGATGCCGAAGGCCCTGGACCGGCTGCCCATCCCGCTGAACCGCCGCTTCGACGCCGCCGCGACCCGGCTCCGGGCAATCATCGACGAGGTCATCGCGGCGTACGGCTCCGAGACGGCGTACGGTCCCGAGACGGCGTACGGCTCCGGAGGGGAGGACGGCTCCGGAGCGGGGACGGCCGGCGCCGCAACCCGCGGTGCCGGGCCGGGCGGCGGCCGGCACGACCTGCTGTCGTTGCTGATGGCCGCGGCCGACCCGGAGACCGGCGAGACGATGAGCGCCGAGCAGTTGCGGGACGAGCTGATCACGATCCTCTTCGGCGGTACCGAGACCGCTGCCACCACCCTGGCGTGGGTCTTCCACGAACTCGCCCGCCATCCCGAGGCGGAGCAGAAGGTCCACGCGGAGGTGGACGCGGTCCTCGGCGGCCGTCGGGTCCGCGCCGACGACCTCCCCCGGCTCACGTACACGGCCAACGTGCTCCACGAGACGCTGCGGATGCACTCGGCGCTGGTCTTCACCAGGAAGGTGCTCACCCCGGTCACCCTGGGCGGCGTTCCCGTTCCCGCCGGCGCGGAGCTGGCCTACAGCCCGTACGCGCTGCACCGTGATCCCGGCTACTTCAAGGACCCCGCGGTCTTCGACCCGGACCGGTGGTCGACCGCCGACCCGGCGCGCCCCGCGCGGCTCAGCGGATTCCTCCCGTTCGGTGCCGGCCAGCACAAGTGCATCGGCGATTCCTTCGCGATGGCGGAAATGCTCGTCGTCGTCGCGAGCGTGGCTGCCCGCTGGCGGCTCGTGCCGGTGCCGGGTGTGGAGGTGCGGGAAATCCCCGCAGGAATCCCCATGCCGCATGCGCTGCCCATGATTCCGCATGCAAGGAAGTGACGGAGAAAGGCGGCAGTACGACCGTTTCGGATCGAACCGGAGCGCACTATAAGCGACCTGGCATGCAGGTGTCAGCGGAGGATACACGGTTGCGCTCGTACGAGTGGCGATGTTCCCGGGAAACGGCTCCCGAGCCGCTTTCCGGTGCCCCCCTGGGCCTACACTCGGCCGGACGTGTTGGAGGGGGCAAGGATGACAGAGGCCACGGCACCCCGGGGCAGCGGCGAACCGCTCCTCGAACGAGAATCCGAACTGCTCGCGATCCAGCGTGCCCTGGACGCACTGTGCGGGACCCGGACCGACGGGGCACCCGCACGCCGCGGTGGCCTGCTCGCCTTCACGGGTCCCGCCGGATCGGGCAAGACCACCCTGGTCAACGAGCTCCGCCACCGCGCGGCGGAACGAGGCTGCACCGTGCTCTTCGCCCGCGGCGGAGAGCACGAGAAGCAGGTGCCGTTCCGCGTGATGCGGCACCTCGTGCAGCCGCTCCTCGCGCCCATGAACGAGGCCGAGAGCCGCGAGGTGCTCGGCACCTGGTACACCATCGTGGCGCCCGCGATCGGTCTGGACGCGCCGGCCGGCGACGACTACCCCGACCCCCAGGGCGTCCGGGACGGCCTCGACTGGGTCGTCACCCGGCTCGCGGTGCGCAACAACCGCCCCCTCGTCCTCGTCCTCGACGACGCCCACTGGGCCGACAGCGAGTCCCTCGCCTGGCTCACCGCCTTCGCCACGCGGGCCGAGGAACTCGCCATGCTCATCGTGGTCGCCTGCCGCCCGGACGAACTCCTGCCGGACGCCGCCGCCCTGCAGGACCTGACGGAACGCCACGCCGCCAGGCCCCACGAACTGGCACCGCTCACGTCCGGCGCCGTCGCGATGCTCGTGAGGTCGTTCCTCGGCGAGGACGCGGACGAGGTCTTCTGCCGAGAGCTGTGGGCCATCACCGCGGGCAGCCCCTTCGAGGTCGTCGAACTGCTGCAGAAGAGCAGGGAACGCGGCCTCAAGGCCCACGAGGACGCCCTCGTCGAACTCCGTGACCTCGCCTCCGCGGTCAAGGGGAGCGGCCTCATCGACCGGCTGGAGCAGTTCGGTCCCTCGACGGTCCGGGTGGCCTGGGCCGCCGCGATCCTCGGCAGCGGCGGCATCCCGATGAAGCTGCTCGGCACCGTCTCCGCGTTCGGCGAGGCACAGGCGGCCGCGGCCGTCGAGGAACTGGAGGGCGCCCGCCTCCTCACCGCCGTCACCAGCATCCACCGCGAGCGCGTGGTCGAGTTCAACCATCCCCTCATCGCCAACGCGGTGTACGGCGCGATGCCGCCCGGCGTCCGCGTCGCCATGCACGGCGTGGCCGCACGCGCCCTCGTCGACGCCGGGTACGGGCCGAGCGAAGCGGCCCGCCACCTGCTGGAGACCCACCCGGAAGGCGATCCCTGGGTCGTCCGCACCCTGCGCCAGGCCGCCCGCGACAGCTTCAGCTCCGGCGCGCCCGAGCCCGCACGCCGCTACCTGGGCCGCGCCCTGCGCGAACCGCCGGACATGGAGGAGCGCGCCGAGGTGCTCTTCGAACTCGGCTCGGCCAATCTGCCGCACGAGCCCGCCACCACCGTCAACCAGCTGCGGGCCGCACTGGAGGAACCCAAGATCGGGCAGCCCCTGCGCGAGGCCATCACCTACCGCCTCGCGCAGGCCCTGGTCCACTCCGGCCGGATGGAGCGGGCCGTCGAACTCCTGGAGGAGGCAGCCCAGGGCACCACCAACTCCCGCACCCGACTGCGCATGCAGGCGGAGCAGTTCAAGTGGAACTCCGTCCGCGTCGACGAGCCGGACGCGCCCGCCCGCTCCCGCCGCCTCGCCCGCTTCGCGGAACGGCTCACCGGCCGCGGCCCCGCCGAGCGGCTCATCCTCGGCATGCGGGCCTGGGACGCCGTGCTGCGCGGCGAACCGGCCACCGAGGCCCTGCACTACGCCGAGGAGGCCCTCACCGGCGGCATGACCTGGATCGACCAGGACTTCGGCTTCGAGGTGCCGGCCGGAGTGGCGCTCGTCCTCATGTACTGCGACCAACCCGGCCGCGCGGAGGAGCTGTTCAACGCCGGCATCGCGGAGTTCGAGGCCAGGGGCTGGCGCGGTGCCCATCTGTCCTTCGCCTACACCCTCTTCGGTTACCTCCGCTACCGGCGCGGCCGGCTCTCCGAGGCCGAGGACTTCGTCCGCAGGGGCCTGGAGATCGCCGACCGCGTCGGACAGGGCATCCCCGCCCAGCGGTACGCGGTCGGCATCCTCGTCGAGACCCTCCTCGCCCGGGGCCGCGTCGGCGAGGCGCAGGGCGTCGCCGACCGCTACGGCATCGACCGGTGGCGGCCCGACTCCGTCGTCTACCCCGATCCGCAGGCCGTCCACGGCCGGCTCCTCGCCGCCCAGGGCCGGCTGGAGGAAGCCGAGCGCCAGCTGTCCGCGGCAGGAGCACGGCTGGACCGCCGCGGATCCCGCAACCCCGCCTGGAGCCCGTGGCAGCTCGACCTCGCACTCGTCCAGACCGCCGCGGGCCGCGGCGACACCGCCCGGGCCACGGCGGACGAAGCCCTCGCCCGGGCCAGGGCGTTCGGTACCGCCGGCATCGTCGGGCACGCCCTGCGCGTCTGCGCCGCGGCCGCCGCCGATCCCGGCCGCGCCATCGAACTGCTGGAACAGGCCGTCGCCCACCTGGAACAGTCGCCCGCCGCGTACGAACTCGCTTACGCGCTCGTCGACCACGGGACCGTGCTGCGGACCCTCGGCCGCATGGACCAGGCCGCGCTCCAGCTCTACCGCGGTCTGGAGACCGCCGTGACCTGCGGCGCCGAACCCCTCGTCGCCCGCGCCAGGGAGCAGCTCGCCGCGGCCGGTCTCCGACCGCGGCGCCCCCAGGCCACCGGCGGCGACACGCTGACGGCGCCCGAGGCGACCGCCGCCCGGCACGCCGCCGACGGACTCGACAACCCGGCCATCGCCGCCGTGATGCGCCTGCCGGAACACACCGTCTGCGAACTGCTGTCCGGGGTGTTCGCCAAACTCGGCACCGACCGCGTCGGTCTCGGGCGGGCCCTCACCCGGTGAACCGCGCCCGGGCCGGCCGCCGTCAGTGCGCCCGGCCCGGTTCCGGCTGCCGTTCGGCCTCCGGCGCCAGGTGCGTGACCCGCAGCTTCGACTGACCGTGCGGCAGCCGCTCCCAGTCCTCCATGAACCGCGCCTCCAGGCCGTGCCGTCGCGCCAGCCGCACCAGGGTCTGCGTGCGGTAGTAGAAGTCCTCACGCAGCACGTGGTGCTCGGCCCCCTCCGTGCGGTCGAAGGTGAAGTCGAAGAAGCCGCCCGGCGCCAGCACCCGCCCCACATGCGCCAGGCACTCGTCGATCACCTCCAGCGGCGAGTGCGAGAACACGCTGTGCGCGTGCACCACGGTGAACCAGCCGTCCGGCAGGAACTCCAGCCGGAGGTCGTCCACCGGGGTCAGGTACGGCATCTTGTCCTGGAGCCCGTAGCGGACCAGGGTCTTCTTCGCCTCCATCAGGATGTCCGGCGAGATGTCGATGCCGTAGTAGTGGCCGGGCTCCAGATGCCGGATGAACCGCCAGCCCGCACGGAGATTGCCGCAGCCGATCTCCAGCATCCGGTCCTGGGGCCGCAGCCCGTGGCCGACCAGGTAGTCGAACTGCATGCGGCCGATCTCCAGCCAGCGCTCCGCCGACGGGTTGCCGCCCACGGCCGCCTCCGGACTGCGCGCCGTGTCGCTCGCCATCACCGCCCTGTAGTACGCCACATGGCTCCCGCGGTGTTTCAGACCCAGCCACACGTCGCGCGCGGCCCGCCGTGCGTACGGCAGGACCCGGCCCGGATGCCGCAGCGCGTACCGCACCCGGTAGCCCGCACGTGAACGGTTCCGCGCCACCCGCGCCTCGGGCTGTCCCGCTCCCGGCATGGCAGTCTCCCTGCTCCCGACCTCGTAAGACGCCCTCACCGTGCACCCGGGACCTCGGAAGGTCCCGCCGTGGCGCGGAAGCAGGGCCCGACGGCACCCGCACGGGGGTGCACCGGTACTCCGTTCGCGTGCCGACGCCCACCGGCTCCCGGGCCCCGCCGGCGTTCCCGTGCCGCTCCCGGCGCGGCTGCTACCAGTGGGACGGGCGGCGCAGCGTCGCCGGCAGCCGCGTGGCGCCGTCACCCCGCGCCCCGTCCACCTGGGCCTGCGTCACGAACAGCGCCCCCCGCAGGTCCGCCCCGGCCAGCCGCGCGTCCCGCAGGTCCGCGCCCAGCAGGTCCGCGTCCCGCAGGTCCGCCCCCGTCAGGTCGGCGCCGATCAGGTACGCCCCCCGCAGGCTCGCGCCCCGCAGCTTCGCGCCCCGCAGCCGCGCCCCCATCAGGTCGGCGCCCCGGTGGTCCCCGCGGCGCCCCGGCACCGACGCCCGCGCCAGCTCACTGGCCCGCCCCAGCAGGGCGCCCACGCAGGCCCGCTCGGCAGCCACATCCACCGCGAGCACCGCGTCGGCGTCGCCCAGGGTCAGCGCCTCGATCCGGTCGTGGACGCGGTGCAGCTCCGCGCGGACCGGGCCGGCCGCCGCCAGGTCCAGGGCCTCGGCGGCGTACCGCAGCAGCTCCTGTAGCTGGCGCATCACGGGGAACACCGCGTACATCCGCCGTGCCGAGTCCGGCTCCTCGTGCCGGCCGCGGCCGCCGAAGGTCACCTGGGACACCTTCTGGCCCGCGCCGAAGCAGTCGTACACCGTGCAGCCCGGGTATCCGCTCTCCCGGAGCCGGTCGTGGATGCCGCACCGGTAGTCGTCCCGCAGGTGACCGCACGGCGTTCCCGCCGGCTTGTCGGCGGCGAAGTCGGCGGACCGGGAGAAGGGCAGCGCCACACAGCACAGGCCGAAGCAGCTGCCGCAGTCGGCGCGGAGGTCGGGGCGGTCGGCGTGCGGCGGGTGCGGCGACAAGGCGGCTGTGCTCCTGTGCGGGGCGTACGGGCGGGAAGCCGCGCACCGGACGGGCGGGCGCACGACAGCCCCATTGTCCCCGCCGCCCCGCCGAAGAGGCCGCCGGGCTCAGGAGGGCGCCGCGTCCCGGGTCTTCGCGATCACCCGGTCGAGCAGGGCCAGGAGCACGTCCCGGACGTCCGGGCGGTCCCGTGCGTCCAGCATCAGCACAGGGGTCTGCGGGTCGCGCAGCCGCAGCGCGCCCCTGATCTCGTCCGCCGTGTAGGCCTGCTCCCCGTGGAAGCAGTTCGCGCCGACCACGAACGGCAGGCCCCGGCTCTCGAAGAAGTCCACCGCGGCGAAGCTGCGGTCCAGGCGACGGGTGTCCACCAGGACCACGGCCCCGAGGGCGCCGTTCAGCAGGTCGTCCCACATGAACCAGAAGCGCTCCTGGCCGGGTGTGCCGAAGAGGTACAGCACCACGCCCGCGTCGTCCAGCGTGATCCGGCCGAAGTCCATCGCCACGGTCGTCGACGCCTTGGCCTCGATGCCGTCGAGGTCGTCGACGCCGACGCCCGCGGCGGTCAGCCGCTCCTCCGTGCGCAGCGGCTCGATCTCCGAGACCGTCTCGACCAGGGTCGTCTTGCCGACCCCGAAGCCCCCCGCGACGAGGAGCTTGACGGGCGTCGGTTCCTGGCAGGCGTATCCGGGGTCATATCCGGGCAAGGTTGTCCCTGATTCTCATGAGCAGGTGGACGTTGGTGGTCTCGGCGCCCTCCAGCGGGGGCCGGTGGTGGACGAGCCCGCGGTCCGCGAGCTCACCGAGCAGCAGCGCCATCGGGGTCAGCCGCATGCCCATGCGCGCCGCCAGTTCCGCGACCGCGCGGCCGCCCGGCGCGGGGCACAGGTCCAGGACGGCCCGCCACTCGCTGGGCAGGCCCTCGCGGGCCCCCGCGTCGGCCGCCGCCGTGATGGTGGTGTCCATGCCGAGGGCCGTCCGTGGCGCCGCCGTACGGCCGTCGGTCAGCGCGTACAAGCGGGTCCGGCGGGCGGGGCGCCGCGGCTCCTGCGGCATTACGAGGCGGGGGACTGGACGCGGTCGGGCGTGCCCAGCCACTCGCCGAGCGCCTGCGCGGTCCGCACCGCCTCGCCGCCCAGTTCGCCGAGCCGGGCCTTGCGGTTGGTGACGACGATGAGGGTGCTGCCCTCGCCGCAGCCCACGATGCACAGGTAGCGGTCGTCCATCTCGACGAGCTGGCGGATCACCCGGCCGCCGTCGATCTCGCGGGAGATCGCCCGCATCGTGGCGGCGATGCCCGAGGAGGCGGCGGCGATGCGTTCCGCCTGGGGGCGGTCCAGCAGGTAGGCGCTGAGTTTGATGCCGTCGTTGGACAGCAGGACGGCGCCCTGGATGCCGGCGATCCGGCTCAGGTTGTTGTCCAGGACGCTGTAGATCATGTCGTTCGCTGTGGTCATCGCTGATCCTGTCGGAGTTCCTCTTCGGCTTTCCTGGTGCCGTCTTCGTACGCCGCCCAGGCGTCGGCCACCTCCTCGGGGGTGGCGGTGTCCGGGCCGTCGACGGGGACGGGTGTTCCGGTCCTGAGCTGTTCGGCCATGTGCGTCTGCGGGACGCGCTCCGGCAGCGGCGGGCGGGCGGCGGCGCCCTGCGGCGGGCGCCGCAGGAGGGTGGAGGCCGCCGGGACGGGCCGCTCGGGCACCATGCGCAGCACGGCAGCCCCCGTCGGTTGCGGCTCGGTCTCCGGGTCCGGTGCGGGTGAGGGCGCGGGCACGGCGGGTGCCGGTGGCGTGACCCCGGTGCCCCGGGCCGCGTCCGCCCCGCTCTCCACCAGCAACCGGCCCGGGAGGACCACCACGGCGGAGGTGCCCCCGAACACCGACCGGCGGAGCGTGACCGTGGCCTCCAACTGGTCGGCGAGGTGCCCGACCACGAACAGTCCCAGGCGGTGGGCGTTCTCGGCCAGCACCGCGTACGGCGGCGCCGAGTGCAGCCGGGCGTTCATCTCCGCGTACCGCTCCGCGGAGACGCGCGGCCCGCGGTCCTCCACCTCGACCGACAGGCCGTCGGCCACCCGCTCCGCCCGGATGACGACCCGGGAGCGGGGCGGCGAGAACCGTGTGGCGTTGTCCAGGAGCTCCGCCAGCAGGTGGCTGACCTGGCTGATGACCCGCGCCTCCACGGCGACCTCGTCCAGTGCCTGCCGGTCGATGCGGCGGAAGTCCTCCACCTCGGCGGCGGCCTCCCGCAGCAGGTCCGCCACGCGCATCGGCTCGGTGTGGGGGTCCTGGATCTCCCCGCCCGCGAGGATCAGCAGGTTCTCGATCTGCCGCCGCATGCCGACGGTCAGCTGGTCGGCCCGCATGAGCTGCGCGAGCAGCGCCTCGTCGGAACCGAACGCGTCCTGAAGGTCCTCGGTCAGGGTGAGCTGGCGGCTGACGAGGTTGCCGGTGCGGGAGGCGATGCCGGCGGCGAACATCCCGAACCCGTGCCGTTCCGCCGCCAACTGCCGGTGCCCCTCGACCGAGACGGCGACCACCCGGGCGAAGGCGTCGCTGATCCTGCCCACCTCGTCCCGCTCCCCGCGCACGGCGGGCAGCAGCTCCTCGTCGACGGGACGGCCCTGCTGCAGCCTGTCCACGACGTCCGGCAGGGTCTCCTCGGCGACGGTCACCGTGCGGTCGTGCAGCAGGCGCAGCCGCCGCAGCACCGACCGGGTCGTGGCCGCCACGACCAGCACCACCAGCACCAGTGCCCCGCCGCTCAGGGAGACCAGCCACAGCACGCCGGTCTCCAGGTCCTCGGCCTTGGCGTCGGCCCCGGCCAGGAGTCCCTGGATGCGGGACCTGTTCAGGGCGTCCACGTCGGCCGACCAGGTGCCGTGCGCGACCTGCCAGCGCGTGACGTCGGCCGGCAGCCGCACCCGGTGCGAGTCGAGCCGGTGGTCCGTGAGGACGTGGTCCTCGATGCGGGTCTTCGCCTGCCAGGCGGGGGAACCCGCCAGGGCGGCGTACCTGCCGCTGTCCTCGGGCGGCAGGTACGGGACGATCCACCGGTCGAACAGGTGGCGGTGCGCTCCGACCGCGTTGACGAACTCGGCGAACCGCGCGGCGCTCAACTCCCGTGAGGGCCCGGCCAGGGCGATGGCGGTGTCCTCCTGGGCGAGCATCTCGGACGCCGAGAAGAGGGTGACGACGACCTGGCTCTCCTGGGTGAGGCCGGTGTCCTCGGTGTGGCCGAAGGCGTCCTGGTAGAAGCGGATGGTCTGGCTGATGACGCCCGTGTAGAACGCCACCGTGCTGTCGGGGCCGCCGATCCGGGCGTCGGCGCGCTCCCGGTGGGCCAGCAGTTCGTCCAGGCCCTCCAGGATCTCCTGGAGGCGGCGCTCCGCCTGCTCGGATCCGGCCGCGTGCGCGGCCGTCGCCTGCCGGAACGCCTCCGCGGCCCGGTCGGTGGCGCCGCGCCGGGTGAGCAGGGACTGGTCGGACACCGACAGGCCGGCCCAGGCGCCCGCGGTGGCCACGCGCTCCGCCTGGAGTTCGGTGAGCAGTTCGTAGAGCGGCAGACCGATGCGCTCCCCGGCGGCGACGTCCGCGCGCAGGTGCTCGGACTGCTCCAGGAGCCGCTGAGCGGTCACGGTGACCTGGGTGGCCATCGCCCCCGTGGGGACGATGGCGAGCAGGACGAGCAGTGTGCGCAGGCGCAGCCTGCGGCGCCGGCGCCGAGGGGACGGCGGCGGGCCGGGCGCGCCTTCGGGTTCCATGGGAGACAACATCGGCCCTCGGGAACGGTGCGGGACGGGGGACGGTCCGGTCGACCGGTGCGGCTCCGCCCTGGTGGGGGCGGTGGGGAGGGCCGGTCCGGTTCCGGTGGGGCGTGGGGGTGCTGATCATAACCAGCCATACGCCGTTCAGGTGAGATTGCGTCAGTGATCGGAGCGTGGTATTCCACGCACGTTTCGTTCCTGTCGTTGTCGTGCCGTTGCCGGGGCGAGTCCGTTTCGACGCCCGGCCGGTACGTCGAAGGCGTCCCGCGGGACGCGACGACGGGGCGTCACGCGGACCGTTGGCACCGGTTGGGAGCATCGCACCGCCACCCGTGGAGCCCCCGCCGGCAGTGGGCGGCGTCCCCCGGGCCTGCCGGCACGGACGGTCGCGCGACGGGAGGAGCGACGACGACACGGGTGCACCGCAGCGGTCACACCGGGGGGCGGCAGGCCGGCACGGCTCCGGAGGCGGCGCCGCTGACCGGGAGCGGAGGCGCAGGCGGCGGCCGCCGGTCAGCGGTGCAGCGTCGCGGACCCCGTCACTCGCAGGCCCACGGCCGCACCGGGGCGCACCCCGACCGGAGTGGGCGTGCGGACCTCCACGGGGGCGTCCAGCCCCTGCACCGCGACGCTCACCACGGCGTCGTGGCCGTGGAAGCGGACGTCCAGCACCGTGCCCGGCACGCCGTCGGCGTCCGGCTCCGCGCCGAGCGCCAGTTGCTCGGGCCGCAGCAGGACCGTGCCCGTCCGGAGCCCCGCCGGGGGAGAGGCCAGCGGGACCCGGCCCAGCGGCGTGTCGGCCGTGCCGTCCGCCACCGTGCCCGGCACGAGGACCGCGTCGCCGACGAAGCGCGCCACCCACGGGTCGGCCGGGTACCGGTACACGTCCTGGGGCGTGCCGCACTGAGCGGTGCGGCCGTCCCGTACGACGGCGACGAGGTCCGCCGTCGACAGTGCCTCCTGCTGGTCGTGGGTGACCAGCACGGCGGTGGCGCCCGTGGCGCTCAGCGCGGCCCGCACGTCGGCGCGCACCCCCGTCCGCAGGGACGCGTCGAGTGCGTTGAACGGCTCGTCGAGCAGTACGACGGCGGGCTCCGGTGCCAGGGCCCGCGCCAGGGCGACCCGCTGCTGCTGGCCTCCGGACAGCTCGTGCGGCATCCGCGCGCCGTACCCGGACAGGCCGACCAGCTCCAGCATCTCGTCCACGCGGCGGCCGCGCGCGGCCCGGTCGTGGCCGGTCAGCCCGAAGGCGATGTTCCGTGCCACGCTCAGGTGCGGGAACAGCGCGCCCTCCTGCGGCACGATCCCCACTCGGCGCCGCTCCGGGGCCAGCTGCGTCCCGGGGCCGCTCAGCAGGCGCTCGCCCACCCTGACCGTCCCCGCCGAGGGGCGGAGGAAGCCGGCGACGATCCGCAGCAGCGTCGTCTTGCCGCACCCGGAGGGGCCGAGCACGGCCGCGAGCGTACCCGCGGGCACGGTGAGGTCGAGGCCGTCCAGCACGGGGGCGCCGCCCGGCGCGTACGCCACGCTGAGGCCCTCCACGCGGAGTTCGTTGCCGTGGACGCGGTTCATGCGCGGTGCCTTCCGAGGAGGTAGGAGGGGAGTGCCGCGAGCAGGATCAGCGCGGCGGCGTAGGGCGCGGCGGCCGCGTACGCCCCGCTGCCCGTCTCGGTCCACAACCGGGTGGCGAGCGTGTCCATGCCGGTGGGCCGCAGGAGCAGCGTCGCCGGGAGCTCCTTCATGCACACCACGAAGGTCAGCGCCGCGCCCGCGGCGATGCCCGGGGAGGCCAGGGGCACGGTCACCTCGCGCAGGGTCCGCAGGGGGCTGCGGCCGAGGGAGCGCGCCACGTCCTCCAGCACCGGCGGCGCCTGCAGGACGGCCGCCCGCACGGCGGCCACCGCGACCGGCAGGAACAGCACGGCGTACGCGCACACCAGCAGCGGCACCTCCTGGTACACGGGGTGCGCGTAGCGGACCGCGAAGAAGACCAGGGACAGGGCCACCGTGATGCCGGGGAGGGCGTGCCCCGCGTAGGCGGCCTGCTCCAGCAGGTGGGCGGTGCGCCCCAGGTACCGCGCGGCGACCACCCCGACGGGCAGGGCGAGCAGCGTGGTGAGTGCCGCGCCGGCCGCCGCCACTCCCAGGGTGGCCAGCGCCGTTCCGGTGAGCGTGTCCACGTCCCAGGTGCGGGACGTCCCGACGGTCAGCCAGTAGCCGAGCGTGGCCAGCGGGAAGGCCACCGCGGCGGCCGCGACGGCCGCGCACCAGGCGAGCGCCGGCCCGCGCAGTCGTCCCAGGGGCGCCGGTGCGGCCGGGCGGGCGGTTCCCCGGCCGGTCCTGGCGTGGCCGGCGCGGCCCCGGGTGCGGCTCTCGCCCCAGACCAGGGCCACCGTCATCAGCACCAGCACGGCGCTGAGCGCTGCGGCCGGGGTGCGGTCGAAGCTCGCCTGGTAGGAGAGGTAGATGCCGCGGGTGAACGTGTCGTACCGCATCAGCGACACCGCGCCGAAGTCGGACAGCACGTACAGCGCGACCAGCAGCCCGCCGCCCGCGGCGGCGGGCCGCAGCTGCGGCAGCGTCACGCGCAGGAACGTCCGCAGCGCACCGTGCCCCAGCGAGCGCGACACCTCCTCCTGCGCGGGGTCGGTGCCGCGCAGCGCGGCGGCGACGGGGAGGTACACGTACGGGTAGCTGACCAGCGTCAGCGCGAGCGCGGAGCCGGTGAAACCGGCGAGCCGCGGCGCGGCGGACAGCCATGCGAAGGCGGCGACGTAACTGGGCACGGCGAGCGGCAGCGTCGCCGCCACCGACCAGGCACGCGCACCGGGCAGGTCCGTGCGGACCGTCAGCCAGGCCAGGGACACGCCGAGGACGAGGCAGGCGGCGACGACCGCGGCGGCCAGGCCGAGGCTGCGGCCGAGGAGCAGCGCGGTGCGCTCGTCGGCCACGATCCGCCAGGCGTGCGCGGGCCCCCGTTCCAGTGCCCGCACGGCGAGGTAGCCCAGCGGCAGCACGGCGAGCACGGCGGCCACCAGAGCGGGCACGGTGAGCACCAGCGGGGGGCGGGCGGCGGAACCCCGGTTCCCGGCGGCACGCCGCCGCCCGGTGGGCGCGTCGGCGCCGACCGGGCGGGCGGTGCGGTCCGCCGCGGGGGCCGCGGCGGAGGGGCCGGACGCCCTGACGGGCGGGGCCGGCGGGTCGTGCGGCGCCCTTGCGGGCGGTGAAGGTGTCACAGGTCAGACCAGTCCCACGTCCTGGAGCATCTCCAGGGTCTCCTTCAGCGAGTCCAGCTTGCCGAGGTCGATCTGCGGCGCCTGCAGCGAGTCCAGCGAGGGCAGGCCCTCGGCGGGCTGGACACCGGCGGCGAGCGGGTACTCCTTGGTCTCGGCCGCAA
This sequence comes from Streptomyces sp. CC53, assembly GCF_001865245.1. GTDB lineage: Bacteria > Actinomycetota > Actinomycetes > Streptomycetales > Streptomycetaceae > Streptomyces. Next base: position 35,826 of record NZ_MKXB01000235.1, read on the forward strand.
AGTACTCCTGCGCCTCCTGCGACAGCAGGAACGCGGCCGCCTTCTGCGCGAGCTCCGCCTGCTTGGCGTCCGCGCCCTTGAGGACGCCGACGCCCGCGACGTTGACGAGACCGCCCGGGTCGCCGCCGGGCAGGTAGTGCACCTTCGCCGTGAGCTTGTCCGCGCCTTCCTCGGCGGCCTTCTCGTACCAGTAGTAGTGGTTGATCAGGCCGACGGAGACCTCGCCGGAGTCCACCGCGTTGAGGACGTCGGTGTTCTTGTCGTACGCCTTGGGCTGGTTGTCCTTCAGGCCCTTGAGCCAGGTGCGGGCGGCGTCGTCGCCCTCCAGGACGCGCATGCCGGTGACGAACGCCTGGAAGGAGGCGTTGCCCGGGGCGTAGCCGACCTTGCCCTTCCACTCCGGCTTCACCAGATCGTGGACGCTGGCCGGCGGCGCGGGCACCTGGCCCGGGTGGTAGGCGAGGACCCGGACGCGGCCGCTGGTGCCGACCCAGTCGCCGGCGGCGCCGCGGTGAGCCGCGTCGACCCGGTCCAGGGTCGCCTGCGGCATCGGGGCCAGCAGGCCCTCCTTCGACAGGGCGCCGAGCGCGCCCGCGTCCTGGGAGAAGAAGAGGCCCGCCTCGGTCTTGGCGCCCTCCTCCAGCAGCTGCGCCGACAGTTCGGCGCTGCCGCCGTAGCGCACCTCGACGGTGCCGCCGACGTGCTCCTCCAGCTTCTCGATGAGGGGCTTGACGAGGTTCTCGTTGCGGCCGGAGTAGATGACGAGGTCGGCCGGTTCGCTGCTGCACGCCGACAGGAGGGGGAAGAGCAGGGCAGCTGCCGCCGCGGCGGCTGTCCGGGTCAGGGTGCGGCGACGCATGTCGGGCCTTTCATGAACGGCAAGCGAAAGAATCAAGCCAGGGGAAAGTGGATGATCTATGAATAAGGTAATGCTAACCTCACCGTCAAGAGGGCCCTCATAACGGGTTGGGGGTGACTGTGGCGGTCTGGCGTGCTGTGGCCGTTCTGTGATGGGGGGCATCTTTTCAGCCAGGTAAGCCTTCCCTAAGATGCGCCCGTGCCCCTCTCCGAGCTGCTCCCCGACGTCCGAGCCGCCGTTCCCTTCGCACGCCGGCTCGCCGCGTTCGGGGAACGGCCCGCGCTGATCACCGACGGCGGCGGCCTCACCTACCGCGAACTCGCCGACCGGGTCGCCCGCACCGCCGAGCGGCTGGGGTCCCACCGCCGCCTGGTCCTCCTCGCCGGGGCCAACACCGCCGACGCCCTCGTCGTGCACCTCGCCGCCCTGTCCGCCGGGCACCCCGTGCTCCTCGTGCCCGGCGACCGTCCGGAAGCCGTGCACGCCCTCACCGCGGCCTACGACCCGGACGTGGTCGCCGCCCCCGGCCCCGACGGCACCTGGACGCTCGCCGAGCGGCGCCCTGCCAGCGCCCACAGCCTCCACCCCGAGCTCGCGCTGCTGCTCAGCACCTCCGGCTCCACCGGCTCACCCAAGCTGGTGCGGCTCTCCCACGGCAACGTGCAGTCGAACGCGGAGGCCATCGCCCACTACCTCGGCATACGCCCCGAGGACCGGGCCGCCACCACCCTGCCGATGCACTACTGCTACGGCCTGTCCGTCGTGCACAGCCACCTGGCGCGCGGGGCCGCGCTCGTCCTCACGGACCTGTCCGTCGCGGACCCCTGCTTCTGGGAACTGTTCCGCACCACCCGCGCCACCGCCTTCGCCGGCGTGCCGTACACCTTCGACCTCCTCGACCGCGTCGGCTTCGCCGACATGGACCTGCCGCACCTGCGGTACGTCACCCAGGCCGGCGGGCGGCTCGCACCGGAACGGGTCTCCCGGTACGCGGAACTCGGCCGCCGCCGCGGCTGGGACCTGTTCGTCATGTACGGCCAGACGGAGGCCACCGCCCGCATGGCCTACCTTCCGCCCGACCGCGCCGCCGCACACCCCGACGCCGTCGGCGTGCCCGTGCCCGGCGGCTCCTTCCACCTGCGCCCGCACCCCGACTGGCCCGAACCGGGCACCGGCGAACTCGTCTACCGCGGCCCCAACGTCATGCTCGGCTACGCAGAGACGCCCGCCGACCTGGCGCTCGGCCGCACCGTCAGCGAACTGCCCACCGGAGACATCGGCCGGGTCGTCGACCAGGACGGCGACGGGCCACCGCTGTACGCGGTCGTCGGCCGCGTCAGCCGGTTCGCGAAGATCCTCGGCGTGCGCGTGGACCCGCACCGCGTGGAGGAGACCCTAGCCGGACACGGCGTCACCGCCCTGGCCGCCGGCGCCGACGACGCGCTCACGGTGGCCGCCGCCGGCGACGCCGACCCCGACGCCGTACGCCGCCTGGTCACCGCCGCGCACGGCCTGCCGCCCCGCGCCGTGCACGTCCACGTGCTGCCCGAACTGCCCCGGCTCACCAACGGCAAGCCCGACTACCGGGCCGTCCGCGCGCTGCGGCCGCCCGGCGACGCCGGAGCCCCGCCGGAGACCTCCGCCGACGGGCCCGCACCCGGCGGCCGCGCCGACCTCCGCGCGCTGTACGCCGTGATCCTTGACCGGCCCGACGCCACCGAGGACGACAGCTTCGTCGACCTGGGCGGCGACTCCCTCTCCTACGTGGAGATGTCCCTCCGCCTGGAAGAAGCCCTCGGCCACCTCCCCGCGGACTGGCACGTCCGGCCCATCCGCGACCTGCGGGCCCGCACGGGCAGGAAGGCGCCGGCCACCACGGAGCGGTCCGGGGGAGCGGCGGCGAAAGCCCGCGGGCTGCGGCTGCGGCGGCCGGCCGTGCGCCGCATCGAGACCGGTGTCGCCCTGCGCGCCCTCGCCATCGTCGTCATCGTCGGCTCGCACATACCCGTCTTCCACATCAAGGGCGGAGCCCACCTGCTGCTGACGGTCGCCGGGTACAACCTCGCCCGCTTCCACCTCACCCCGGCCGCCCGGCGCGACCGCGTCCGGCGCGTGCTGCGCAGCGCCGCCCGCGTCGCCGTCCCCAGCGTCCTCTGGATCGCCTGCGCCTGGCTGCTCACGGAGGACTACCGGGCGGCGGCCGTGTTCCTCGTCGAGTCGTTCCTGCCGCCCCGCGAGGGCCACCTCGCGGCCTTCTGGTTCGTCGACACCCTGGTCTTCCTGCTGCTGGCCGCAACCGCCGTGCTGGCCGTGCCCGCCGTCGACCGGCTGGAGCGGCGCCACCCCTTCGGCCTGCCGGCGGCGCTGACCGCGCTCGCCCTCGTCACCCGCTACGACCTGTTCGGGCTGCGCGAGCACGCGTACCTGCCGACGCCGCTCGCCGTACCGTGGCTGTTCGCCCTGGGCTGGGCCGCGGCCAAGGCCACCCGGGTGGGCCAGCGCCTGCTCGTGACCGCGGCGGCCCTCGTCACGGTGCCGGGCCTCTTCCCGGGCGAGCCCGCGCGCGTGGCCCTCATCGTCGCCGGGTTCGCCCTGCTCGTGTGGGTGCCCACCCTGCCGGGCCTCGCGTCCCTCAACCGCGTCGCGGGCGTCCTCGCCGGGAGCTCCCTCTACATCTACCTGACGCACTGGCAGGTGTTCCCCCGCGTCGACCACATCTCGGGCTGGTTCGCCCTGGCGGCCTCGCTCTTGGCGGGCGTCGCCTACGCCAGGCTCGCGGCCCGCCTGGGCCGCGCGGCGAAGGACCGG
>NZ_MKXB01000235.1:39741-83926 GCF_001865245.1 Streptomyces sp. CC53
CCACGCAGCAGACCCGCGCGCCCCGGGCCCCGCCCTTGACCTCCCACCGGCACGGCACCCCGCCGTGCCGGTGCCCGGCCGTCTGACGGACCGTGGTGCGCGGACGGCGCGGGGACTCGGCGGGTAGGGCGGCCGGCGGTCGCCCCCCGCCGCGCGGTCCCGCCCCCGCGGGCGCGGCCTGCCGCCTCCTGCTGCGGACCGGCGCCGCGAGCGCGTGACTCCTCTGGCGAGGGGGCGTCGTTCGAGAGCGGGTGCCGCAGCGGCGGGCACCCAGGGCGATGGCCGGACCGGCCGCCTCGGGCGTTCCCGCGACCGGAAGGACCGCCGCGCCGCCCGCCGCGCCGAAGGAGAGCGCCCGCGGTCCGCCACCGCGCCGGTGGAGGGGGCGACGCCCGCCGGCGGCGCGTCCGCGCGCCGAGGAGAGCCGCCGGTCGCCGGCGCCACCCTCGGCGGGATCAGACGCTGATGACCTCGATGCCCGCCTCGGTGAGGAGCTCCGCCACGTCGGGAGCGAGGCCGGAGTCGGTGACGAGGGTGTCGACCCGGTCGAGACCGCAGATCCTCGCGAACGCGCGCCTGCCCATCTTCGACGAGTCCGTCGCGAGGACCACCTTGCGGGCGCGCTCCGCGAGGAGTCTGCTGACGGCCGCCTCGTCCTCGTGGTGCGTCATCACGCCGATCTCCGGATCGATGCCGTCCACCCCGAGCACGGCGACGTCGAGCACCACCTGGCTGAGGACGCCTTCGCACAACGGACCCACCAGCTCGTACGTCTGCGGGCGCGCCACACCCCCGGTCAACACGATCTTGAACTGCGGGCGCACCGCAAGCTCGCTCGCGATGTTCAGCGCGTTCGTGACGACCGTGCACCTCGGGCCGGAGGATGCCTCGCCACGCTCCACCGCGCCGCCCGCCCGGAGGACCAGGGCCCGTGCCACCTCGGTGGTGGTGGTGCCGCCGTTGAGACCGACCACGTCACCCACGCCCAGGAGGTCCGCCACGGCGCCGGCGATGCGCTGCTTCTCGGAGACGTGGCGGGAGGACTTGTAGCGCAGCGGAAGCTCGTACGACACGCCGTGCGCGATCGCCCCTCCGCGCGTGCGGACCAGCAGCTTCTGCTCGGCGAGTTCGTCCAGGTCGCGCCGGATGGTCGCCGGCGAGACCGCCACCGAGGCGGCCGCGTCCTCGACGGCCAGCCTGCCGTCGGCCGCGAGCAGCTCCAGCAGCCTGCTCCACCGCTCCTGCTTGGACATCGCGCCCCCTCCGTGCCTGACTTCTGCGGTCGCGCACGGCGGGGCCGTGGCAGCCGGGGCGACCGACCGGCACCCCGCCGGGTCCGCGCGGCCTTGATCGTAACGCCGGCGGCCCGCGGCCGTCCGGCGCGAGGAGCGCGCCCGCACCGCCGGAGTCCCGGGCGATCGCCTTATGGACGCCGACGCCCGTGCGCTCGATACTGCACTCACCTCGGATGACGCAGAACGCGTGAGAGGGGTGAGAAACACGCATCTTCGCTCATCCGAGTGGTGCGCGAGGCGGTTCCTCCCTGACGCGTACCCGCCCCGCCGACCGCCCCGCGGCCTTCGGGCCCGCCACCGTGTAGGGAGGCCCCCCATGCCCCTGACCTCCACCGGCGACATCGTCGGCCCCGCGCGCGCCGAGGGGCGCGGCGTCGGGGCGTTCAACGTCGTGCAGATGGAGCACGCCGAGGCGATCGTCGCCGGAGCGGAACACGCCGCGCTGCCCGTCGTCCTCCAGATCAGCGAGAACACCGCGCGCTACCACGGGTCGCTCGTCCCGATCGGGCTCGCCGCCCTCGCCCTCGCCCGCGCGGCCTCGGTGCCGGTGGCGGTGCACCTCGACCACGCCGAGACCCGCCCGCTCGTCCGGGAAGCCGTCGAACTCGGCTTCACCTCCGTCATGTTCGACGCCTCCCGGCTCCCGTACGAGGAGAACGTGGCGGCGACCCGGGCCGTCACCGCGTACTGCCACCGGGCCGGAGTGTGGGTCGAGGCCGAACTGGGCGAGGTCGGAGGCAAGGACGGTGCGCACGCGCCCGGCACGCGCACCGATCCCGACGAGGCCCGCGCGTTCGCCGAGGCGACCGCCGTCGACGCCCTGGCCGTCGCCGTGGGCAACTCCCACGCGATGCCCACCCGCGACGCCGTCCTCGACTTCGGCCTCGTCACCCGGCTGCGGGACTCGCTCGACATACCCCTGGTGCTGCACGGCTCGTCCGGGGTCTGCGACGCCGACCTCGTCAAGGCCGTCGCGGCCGGGATGACCAAGGTGAACATCTCGACGCGCCTCAACACCCTCTTCACCCGTACCGTGCGCGACCGCCTGGAGGAATCGCCCGGCGTCGTCGACCCGCGCCGCTACCTCGGCGCGGCGCGGGAGGCGGTGGCCGCCGAGGTGGCCCGGCTGCTGGGCGTCCTCGCGGCACGGTAGCCCCGCGTCCCTCCTGCCGCCTCCCCGCCCCCGGGCTGCGAGCCGCCCGCGCACCACGGCCCGCCACCTGCCCCCCGGCCGCCGCCTCCCCCCGCCGCCCGTCCCGCGCCGGTCGGCTGCCCGCTCCCGCCGCTCCCTCGTGGCCGACCGGCCACCCGAACCGTCGGCTCCCGGCCCCGTCCTCCGTCAGCCCGTGGCCGGCTCCGCGTACAGCAGCCCGCCGAGCACGTCCGGCTCCTGCCCCACGCGCACCCCGAAGCCCCGGCTCACCCGGTCCAGCACCGACCGCAGCCAGGCGCGCTCCTCTGACGCCGCCTCCTCCAGGCGCAGCCGTCGTGCCCGCACCGGGGCCATCCGCAGCTCCGCCGGCGCCCCGCCCCCCGGCACCAGCCGCGCGAGGTACAGCAGCCGCAGCTCGTCCCGGTACTCCTCGTGGCCACGGATCCCCTCGTAGTCGTCGATCAGGTCCCCACAGCCGTACAGCACCGGCCTGCCCCGGTACAGCTCCAGCGGCCGCGGGTGGTGCGACGAGTGGCCGTGGACCACGTCCACCCCGCCGTCCACCAGGGTGTGCGCGAACTCCACCTGCCCCGGCGGCACCCCGTACCCCCAGTTGGACCCCCAGTGCACCGACACCACCGCCACGTCCCCGGGCCGCTTCACCGCCCGCACCAGCCGCACCACCTCCTCGGCCGCGGCCCGCGAGGCCACCGGGACGTACGCCACCCCCGACCGGCCGGCGCCGGCCGCCCAGTCGGGCGGGACGCCGCTGGACGGCATGGCGCACCCCCACACCAGCACCCTGCCCCCGCCGCGGCCCGCGGGCACCACGGCCGGCCGCCACGCCGCTTCCGCGTCGCGCCCCGCCCCCGCCGAGCGCAGGCCCGCGTCCGCCAGCGAGCCGAGAGTCTCCCGCAGGCCGGCGCGGCCGAAGTCCAGCACGTGGTTGTTGGCCAGCACGCACACGTCGGGCCGCGCGACCGCCAGCGCCGGCAGGTTCGCCGGCGCCATCCGGTACAGCACCGCCTTGTCCGGCGCGGCGTCCGCGGACCGCGTCACACTCGTCTCCAGGTTCACCACCCGGACGTCGGGCGCCGCCTCGTCCAGCAGCCGCAGGGCCTCCCCCCACGGCCACGACGGGTCCACCGGCCGCGGCACCGGGCCGTTCGCCGCCTCCGCCAGGGACACGTACGCGCGGGCGTCCCGGACGTACTCCTCCCACAGGCGCGGGTCGCCCGGGTGCGGCAGCACCTGGTCGACCCCGCGGCCGAGCATCACGTCACCGCAGAGGAACAACGTCACCGCGTCCCCGCGCATGCCTCCACGGTAGGCGCACCCTGCGGCCGGGGCAGGCCCCGCCGGGTGCATACTGGCGCGCGGCGCGGCGCGACCCCTTCCAGCCCCGAGGAGCAGCCACATGGCCGAGCAGGCCACCGCCGGACGGACCCCCGCCCGGGCGGACGGGAAGACCACCTTCGCGACCGTCCTCGAAGTGGACCCGACCCACGAGCAGCGGGCCCGTGACATCGCGGCCCGGTTCCAGCACGCCATCGCCCCCGCGGCCGTGGACTTCGACTCCGGCGGCCTCAGCCGGGCCGCCGCCGCCGTCCCGCACGCCCGTACCACCCGGATCGTGCGCGGCTGGGGCCTCCAGGAGACCGCCCCCGTCGGCGTCATGGTGGTGTCCCTCAAGGAAGCGGTACGCCAGGCCCTGGCCGAGCCGTTCGCCAACCCCCGCTTCTGGGAACGCGTCGAGGCCGCCCTCACGGGTGCGTTCGTCGGCCTCGGCAGCCAGGAGGGCACCCACCTGTCCTTCCACGAGGAGACCGCGGAACGCACCGGCTACTCCTACCACCTGCTGTTCGTCCTCCAGGACGAGGAGACCGGCGACGCCGTCCACGCCGTCGCCCTCCGCCTCGACGCCACGGTCGGACTCGACGGCGCGCGCACCCGCGCCCTGACCGTCGACGACACCGCCTTCTTCGCCCTGCGGGTCAACGCCGTCTCCGTGACGCAAGTGCCGCCCACCGTGGGCTGACGGGCCGTCAGCCGACCCGGAGCCGGTCACCCGGAACGGGCGAACTGGTGATCGACTCCGGGTCGTCGCGCGCTATGATCGCCCGCGGCAAGGCCGTAGCGCAGAGGTCGTCGCGCCCGAGCTGCAAGCTGGAGGACGTCGGTTCGAATCCGGCCGGCCTTGCCGCCTTCGCATCCGACGCACCGTCAGCGCGACACCGGGGGAGTGGTGATGACGCAGGCCACGGAGCCCGTACCCGTGCACGAGCCCCTCGGCACGCCCGTACGCTGCCCGGCGATCCGCCACCCGGACGTCCCGTCCGCCGACCCGGACGCCCTCACCCCCCTCCTCGACCGGCTGGCGGACCCCCGCCCCGTCACCGCCGACGAGACCCACCCCGTCGGCACACTGCGCACCGACGGCCGCGTCGACCTGTGCAAGCAGGGTCTCGGCGCCGCCGGTGCGGCCCGGCTGCTGCCCGCCGCCGCGGCCTCCCCGCACGCCGTCCACGTCCTCCTCGGCACCAACGCCATCGGCGACGACGGCGCCCGCACCCTGGCGCGGACCCTCACCGCCGGCCGCCACGGCCTGCACACCCTCTACCTGGGCTGCAACCGCATCGGCCCCGAAGGCGCCGCCGCCCTCGCCGGCCCCCTCGCCACCGACGGCACCGTCCGCGCACTGTGGCTCAAGCGCAACCCCCTCGGTGACGCCGGTGCCCGCACCCTCGCCGCGATGCTGCGCCGCAACACCGCGCTCCGCACCCTGGACCTCGTCAACACCGGCCTGACCACCGACGGCCTGCACGCCCTCACCGACGCCCTCACCGACCGCCCCGAGCCCGTCGAGCGGCTCTTCCTCGGCGGCAACGGCCTCACTGCCGCCGCCGCGCCGCTCCTCGCCGCACTGCTGCGGACCGGCGTGCGCGAGCTGTACCTGTCCGCCAACCACCTCGGGGACGACGGCGCCGCCGCCCTCGCCGCTGCCGCCGACCCCCACCGGCCCGTACGCCTCGGCCTCGGCGGCAACGGCATCGGACCCGCGGGAGCCGCCGCGCTCGCCGACGCCCTCGGCGCCATCGACACCCTCGACCTCGGCCGGCCCCGCTCCGAACGCAGCCTCGGCGCACCCGGCAACACCACCGGCGACGCGGGCGCGGCCGCCCTGGCCGCCGCCCTGCCCGGCAGCCCCCTGCGCAGCCTCGAACTCCGCCACACCGGGCTGACCGGACGCGGCGCGAAGACCCTCCTCGCGGCCGTACCCGACGGCTCGCCCCTGGAGTACGTCGGCCTCGGCCCCGGGCTGCCCCGCCGGGTCAAGCGCTCGTTCCACCAGCGCCTGCGCCCCGCCGTCCGGCCCGCGCACCCCGACCTGCGCGCGATCGGGAGCGTCTACCGGTGAGCCCCCTGCCGCGCGACGAGGCGGCCGCCTGGCAGCGCGTCCGCCGCTACGCCGTCCCCCGCTGGATGATCCGGGGCGAGGCGGTGCCTCCGGCGAGGTGAGGGCACCTCCGCGCGTGGCCGTCGGAGCTGGATGGGCCTGCCCTGCCGGAAGGGTCAGGGGAGCCGGCACGGCGGGCGGCGTCGGGCCGGTCACCGGTCCTGCACGTCGCAGGCACCCCCCGAGTCCCGACCCTGCCGACGGCCGCTCCCGGTCTGCCCGGTCGGCAGCGGAGACCGCCGGCCCGAGCGGTGCAGGCGCCCGGGGCCGCCGCCGGCGTGCCGAAGAGCCTGCCCGACGGTGTCGCGGAAACCTCCCGCGCGCGCCAGCCGCCGGGCCCGTCAGCCGCTCAGCCGGGCGGGCGGCCAGCGCAGTTGGACCGCCTGCTGGTGCTGCTCGCCGCCCTCGTGGTCGTTGAAGTCGTACACCTCGATCCGCTTCTCCGCGTGCGCGTACGCGTTGAACGCGGCGAAGACGGTCGACGGCGGGCACGTCAGGTCCTCCAGCGCGGTGGAGAACAGCGCCGGTGCGGTGGCCCGGGCCGCGAAGTGGACGCCGTCGAAGCAGGCCAGCGTCCGCACGACCCGTTCGACCTTGCCGCGGTGCGTCTTCAGGTAGTCCCCGATCTCGCGGTACGGCATCCGGTCCGTGACCGTCGTCGCCCGAGGGAAGCCGCACAGGAACGGCACGTCCGGGAGCACGGCCGACAGATCCGGTAACGAGCCCCGCCACGGCCAGCGCGATGCCGCCGCCCTGGCTCTTCCCGTGGACGGCGGTGCGGGCGGCGTCGGCCGACGGGTGCGCGCGTGCGGCCTCCACGGCCCGCACCGCGTCGGCGAACACCCTCCGGTAGTAGTACGCCCCGGGGTCCTCGACGCCCCGCGTCATGTATCCGGGCACGGCGGAGGCGCTGCCCACCGGGTCGCGCGTGTCCCCGGCCGACCAGGCGCCGCCCTGGCCGCGGGTGTCCATCACGAAGTGGGCGTAGCCCGCCGACGCCCACAGCATGTGCGTGTGCGGCAGGCCGCGTCCGCCGCCGTACCCCACGAACTCCACGAGCAGGGGCAGCGGGGCGGACGCGCCCGCGGGTATGACGAACCAGCCCTTGACCGGGTGGCCGCCGAAGCCGGCGAAGGTGACGTCGTACACGTCCAGCGTCGCGAGCCCTGAGTCCTCGACCCGGACGAACCGCGCCTCCAGCGGGTGCGAGCGGGTCTCCGCCAGGGTCTTCGCCCAGAAGGCGTCGAAGTCCCCCGGTTCCTCGGAGGAACTGCGGTACGCCCGCGGGTCGTCGGGTGGCAGGCGGCCGAAGCGGGCCGTACCAGCGCTCTCCTTGGTCGGGGGAAGTGACGGGCACACACCGTACGCGCCGCGGCGGTCCGTTGGACGGAGGAGCCGGCGGAGCCACCGGCGAGGGGACGACACCCGGGGCTGCCCCGCCGATGCGGGCCGTGCTCATCAGGGAGCACGGCCCGCATCCCGGCTTCCCGCTGGGGCGGGAGCGCCGCCGGAGCGGACGGTGAGCGGAGCGGCCGGCGGAGCGGCGCAGAGACGCCCGGACGGTCGACGGCCAAGCACGGCCGCGGTCGCCGTACGGGCCGGGCGTATGCCGCCGCCGCGCGGTACGGAGTCCCGCCGCCCCCGTCCGCCGCCGCACGGCCGCAGCTCCCCGGGGGCGGCAGGCGGGGCGTGTGCCGCGCGCCGCCGGTGCTACCCGGCTTCCCCGGGGGCGAACGCCCGGGCGACGGCGAGGCTGTCCTCGTAGACGTGGTGCCGGGTGACCAGGCCGTCCTCCACCGTCAGATGCAGGGCGAACCGGGCGCGGTAGGCACGCCCCGTGGAGCGGGCCGTCTGACGGATCTCACCGAGGACGACCGCGTCCCGGCCGTCGACGAGGACACGTTCGACCGCGGTGGCCGCCTGCCCGGGCACATGGTGCTCGGCGAGCTCGCGGAAGTGCGCGGCGGCGTCGGCGCGGGTGGACCGGTGGCGTATCCACGGGAGCGTGCCGCGGCCGTGCTCGGCCTCCGGCCAGGCGAGCTTCCAGTCACCCTGCTCGGCGTACATCTCGGCGATGCGCTCGGGATCGCCCTCGCCGATGCGGCGCAGCAGCTCCTCCACGACGGCTCGGGTGGACGCGGGCACTGGTGCGGACACGACTCATCACTCCCGTTCGGCCTCCGCGTCGGGCTGACGCGACGTCACCGGCATTCTCACCGGCGCCGGCGGGGCGGCGCCATGACCTCCGAGGTCATGGCGACCGGCCGCGGGACCACCGCGGCGACAGGCCGCCGTCCGGGCCGTGCCGGGTGCCGGGCCGCGCGTGTGACGGCCCGTATCCTGCGCTCCATGGACGACCGCGACACCGCACCGGAGCACCGCCCGCTCGCCCCCCTGCCCGGCGACTGGGGGCGGGCCCTCGCCGTCGTGGCGCACCCCGACGACCTGGAGTACGGCTGCACGGCCGCCGTCGCCGCCTGGACCGACGCCGGCCGCGAGGTCGCCTACGTCCTGGTCACCCGCGGGGAGGCCGGGATCGACGGCCTCGCCCCCGACGTCTGCGCCCCCTTGCGGGAGCGGGAGCAGCGGGCGAGCGCCGCGGTCGTCGGCGTGACCGACGTGGAGTTCCTCGACCACAGGGACGGGGTGGTCGAGTACGGGGTGCCGCTGCGGCGGGACATCGCCGCAGCGATCCGCCGCCACCGCCCCGAGCTTCTCCTCACCGTCAACCACCGGGACACCTGGGACGGCACGGTCTGGAACACCCCCGACCACGTGGCCGTCGGCCGCGCGGCCCTCGACGCCGCCGCGGACGCGGGCAACCGGTGGATCTTCCCCGAGCTGGCCGAGCGGGGGCTCGAACCGTGGGACGGGGTCCGGTGGGTGGCCGTGGCGGGCTCGCCCCGCCCCACCCACGCGGTCGACGCCCGTCCGGGCCTGGAACGCGCGGTGCGGTCGCTGCTGGAGCACCGCACGTACGTGGAGGCGCTCACCGACCGGGACCCGGAGGCGTACTGCCGGGACTTCCTCGCCGGCCACGCCGAGGCGGCGGCCGAGCGGTTCGGCGGAGTGCCCGCCGTGACCTTCGAGGTCTTCACCCGCTGAAGCCCGCTCCCGGTGGCGGGCGGTGTCCCGCCGGGCCGGGCCCGTCCGGCCCGCTGCGCGGAGCCGGCGACCGGAAGGCCGGAGCCGTTCCCCTCAAGGCAAGCGACTGCTTAGTATGCCCGGGTGCGGGTACCGCGCGGACGACGACCACGGAGGCGGACATGCGGGCATGGCGGGTGCACAGGAACGGCGAGCCGGGCGAGGTGATGCGCCTGGAGGAGACGGAGCGGCCGACCCCCGGCCCCGGACAGCTCCTCCTCAAGGTGCGGGCCGCCAACGTGAACTTCCCCGACGCGCTGCTGTGCCGGGGGCACTACCAGGTGCGTCCCCCGCTGCCGTTCACGCCGGGCGTGGAACTGTGCGGTGTCACGGAGGACGGACGGCGGGTCATCGCCACCGCGGCCCTGCCGCACGGCGCGCTCGCCGAGTACGCCGTCGCCGACGCGGCCGCCGTGCTGCCCGCGCCCGACGCCCTCGACGACGCCGAGGCGGCCGCCCTGCACATCGGCTACCAGACCGGCTGGTTCGGCCTGCACCGGCGTGCCGCGCTCCGGCCGGGCGAGACGCTGCTCGTGCACGCCGCAGCCGGGGGAGTGGGCAGCGCCGCCGTCCAGCTCGGCAAGGCGGCCGGGGCGAAGGTCGTCGGCGTGGTCGGCGGCGCCGGCAAGGCCGCCACGGCCCGCGACCTGGGGTGCGACGTCGTCGTGGACCGGCACGCCGAGGACGTCGTGGCCGCCGTCAAGGACGCCACGGGCGGGCGCGGCGCCGACGTCGTGTACGACCCCGTCGGCGGAGCCGCGTACGCCGCGTCGGCGAAGTGCGTGGCCTTCGAGGGCCGGATCGTCGTCGTCGGCTTCGCCGGCGGCGACATACCGGCCCCCGCGCTCAACCACGTCCTGGTGAAGAACTACGCGATCCTCGGCCTCCACTGGGGCCTCTACCAGCGCCACGACCCGGCGGCCGTCGCCCGGTGCCACGAGACGCTCACCGAGTACGCCGCGAAGGGCCTGATCAGGCCGCTCGTCAGTGAGCGGCTGCCCCTGGCGGACGCGTCCGACGCCGTGCGGCGCGTCGCCGACGGCACCACCACCGGGCGCCTCGCCGTCCTCCCGGCCTGAGCGCCGCCGTCGGGTCCCGCCGCGGCGTCACCGTCCGGCGCCGGTGAGGACGGTCGGGCGGGGCACCGGAGGCTGAGCGGACGCCTTCGGGAACATCCCGCCCGCGGACCGCCCTCGCGGCGGGGCGCTCCGGCATGAGGGCGGTCCGCCGGCTCGGGAGCGCCGGGCCGTCGGGCACGCAGGCGGGACGGGGCTTCGGCGCCTGGTTGCCGGACCGGCCGCCGCAGTCCCCGGGCGTGCTCGCCCGCGTGCAGCGGCCGCGCCGGGCGGCGCGCCTCCGAACACGGCGGCGGGCCCGTTCACCGTTGGCCGGGCCGGTTCGCCGTGGTCGCCCCGCACCGGCGGGCCCCGCCGAGCGCGGACCGCTGCCCTGGGCGCCGGTAAGGGGCAGCGTGACGCGCACCCCTGTACGTGCGGTTTAATTGCGAAGAATTCGCAACAACTGTTGATCTTCACGAGGGGTGCGGCACCATGAACGCCCGATCCGCCCGATCCATACGCGGCCTGGTCGCCGCGGCGCTGGCCACCGTCCTGGCCGGCACCGCGGCGGCCTGCTCCAAGCCGGGCGGCTCCTCCGGGGGCGCCGGCGGGGACGGCGCCGCGGACGCGGTGACCGTCGGCATCGCGTACGAACCCGAAAGCCTCAGCCCCCTCCTCGGCTACGGCCGTGAGGGCAACTCGAAGATCTTCGACGGCCTCCTCGCCCACGGCGCGGACGGACGCCTCACCCCCGCCCTCGCCACCGCCCTGCCCGAGGTCAGCGCCGACGGCCTCACTTACACCTACACACTGCGCCGCGGGGTCACCTTCAGCGACGGCACGCCCTTCACCGCGAAGGACGTCGTCTTCACGTACCGCACCATCCTCGACCCGAAGACCAACAACCCGGCCCGCACCGAACTCGACGCGCTGAAGGACGTGAAGGCCGAAGGGGACCACACCGTCGTCTTCACCCTCAAGTACCCCTACGCCCCCTTCGCCGAGCGGACCGTCCACGCCATCGCCCCCGCCGCCGTCGCCGGCGCGCAGGACGTCAACTCGGGCACCTTCGGCACCAAGCCCGTCGGCACCGGCCCGTACGTCCTCGCCGACTGGTCCAAGGGCGAGAAGCTCACCTTCAAGGCCAACCCCCGCTACTGGGGCGGCGAGCCCGAGGTGAAGCGGCTCACCATGGCGATCGTCAAGGACGACGACGTCCGCGCCACCCGGCTGCGCGCCGGCGACCTCGACGGCGCGATCCTGCCGCCCGCGCTGGCCGGCACGTTCGCCGGCGACAAGGGCATGAAGACGCACGCCGCCCGCACCTACGACTACCGGACCGTCACCCTCCCCACCCATCACGACGTCACCGGCGACCTCGCGATCCGCCGCGCCCTGGACGTGGCCGTCGACCGCCAGGCCATGGTGGACAAGATCCTCGACGGGGCCGGAAAGCCCGCGTACGGCCCGGTGCCCACCGACAGCGAGTGGTTCACGCGCGGCACCGAGCGCCGCCACGACCCGGACGCCGCACGGCGCATCCTCGACGAGGCCGGCTGGAAGCCCGGCAAGGACGGCATCCGCGTCAAGGACGGCGTCCGCGCCGCCTTCCCGCTCTGGTACCCCTCCGGCGACAAGCTCCGCCAGGACCACGCCCTCGCCTACGCCTCCGACGCCAAGAAGGCGGGCATCGACATCACCGTCCAGGCCGGCACCTGGGAGGTCATCGAGCCCCGCATGAAGCACGAGGCGGTCCTCGCCGGCGGAGGCGCCCCCGGCGACCCCGACTTCGACCAGTACCCGCTGCTCCTCTCGTCCCTCGCGGGCGACGGCTTCAACAACATGGCCTCGTACGACAACCCGGCCGTCGACAAGGCCCTGGAGGCCGGCCGCCGCACCGACGACCGCGCCGCACGCAAGGCCGCGTACGACACGATCCAGCGCGAGCTGGTGAAGAACCCCGGCTACACCTTCCTCACCCACATCGACCACGTCTACGTCCTCGCCGACCGCTGGGACGGGCCGTCCACCCTGGTCGAGCCGCACGACCACGGCCTCGCCTCCGGCCCGTGGTGGAACGTCGAGGACTGGACGCCGAAGGGCGCACCGAAGAAGTGACCACCCGCCGCCTGCCCTGGGCGGGGATGGCCCGGCTGGCGGGACGGCGGGCGCTGTTCGCCGTCCCCGTCCTGCTGGCCGTCACCTTCGGCGTGTTCGCCGTGGCCGCCGCTTCCCCGTTCGACCCCGTCGCCGCGTACTCCGGCGCCGCCGGGCTCACCGCCTCCCAGGAAAACCTGGACCAGCTGCGTGCCAACCTCGGCGTCGACCAGCCGTTCACGGCCCGCTGGTGGCAGTGGCTCGGCTCCGCCGCGACCGGCGACCTGGGCGATTCGACGTCCATGCGGCAGCCCGTCGCCGACGTCATCGCCGAACGTCTCGGCTGGTCCGCGCTGCTCGCCGCCACCGCGTTCGCCGCCGCCCTGCTGCTCGGCACCGCCCTCGGCGTGCTGGCCGCCCACCGCAGGGGCGGCTGGTTCGACCGCTGCGCTACGTCCGCCGCGTACGCCCTGGAGGCCGCGCCCGCGTTCTGGCTGGGCCTGCTCGCCATCTGGCTGTTCGCGCTCCAGTGGGGCGTCCTGCCGGCCGGCGGCCTCACCGACACCGCCAGCGACACGGTCACCGCCGACCAGGTGGCCCGCCACCTGGTGCTGCCCGCCGGCGTCCTCGCCGCGTCCCAGCTGCCGTGGTTCCTGCTGTACGCGCGGCAGGGCGTGGCCGACGCGCTCGACGAGGACCACGTGCGCGGCGCCCGCGCCCGCGGCCTCCGGGCACGAACCGTCCTGCTGCACCACGCCCTGCGCTCCGGAATGCTGCCCGTCCTCACCCTCATCGGCTCCCGCGTGCCCGAACTCATCACCGGCGCCCTGCTCGTCGAGACCGTCTTCTCCTGGCCCGGCATCGCCGCAGCCACCGTGCAGGCCGCGCTCGCCGCCGACTTCTCCCTGCTCGCCGCGCTCACCGTGCTGGCCACCGCCGCCGTCCTGCTCGGCAACCTCCTGTCCGACCTCCTGTACGGACTCGCCGACCCGAGGGCGGGCTTCGATGGCTGAGCGCCCCACGCTGCCGGCGCGCGCCGCCGCCCCGCGCCGCCCCCGGGCCGCCGCGGCGGCGCGGCGGCCCCGCGCGGTGCTGCCCGCGGTCGTCGTCGCCGCCACCCTGCTGGCGGTCCTCGCCGTGCCGCCGCTGGTCCAGCTCGACCAGCAGGCCGTCGACCTGTCCGCGAAGCTCCTCCCGCCGTCGTGGCAGCACCCCTTCGGCACCGACGACCTGGGCCGCGACCTGCTGCTGCGCTGCGTGTACGGGCTGCGCGTCTCCCTGCTCGTCGGGGTCGCGGCCGCGGTCGCGGCCACCGTCGTCGGCACCGCGGTCGGCGCGGCCGCGGGAGCGCTCGGCGGCTGGGCCGACCGGCTCCTCATGCGCCTCGTCGACACCGTGTCGTCCGTGCCGCACCTGCTGCTCGGCATCGTCGTCGTCGCCCTGTTCCGGCCGGGCGTGGGCCCCGTCATCGCGTCCGTCGCGGTGACGCACTGGCTGTCCACGGCCCGGATCGTCCGCTCCGAGGTGCTGTCGCTGCGCGCCCGCCCGTACGTCGACGCCGCCATCTCGGGCGGCGCCTCCCGGCTGCGCGTGACGGTCCGGCACCTGCTGCCGGGGGTCGCCCCGCAGGCGGGCATCGCGGCGGTGGTGATGATCCCGCACGCCATGTGGCACGAGTCCGCGCTGTCGTTCCTCGGCCTGGGCATGCCCACCCACCAGGCCAGCCTCGGCACCCTCGTGCAGTCGGGGCGCGGGTCCCTCCTCGCGGGGGACTGGTGGCCGACCCTCTTCCCCGGCCTGTTCCTCATCGTGCCGACCCTCGCCGTCGCGGCGCTCGCCGCGGCGTGGCGGGACCGGCTCAACCCGCGCCGCCGCTCGGAGCTGACGCTGTGACCACGATCCTGTCCGTACGGGGCCTCACCGTGCGGTTCCTGATGCGCGGCCGCCCGCCCGTCGCCGCCGTCACCGACGTGCACCTGGACGTGGCCGCCGGGGAGTGCCTCGCCCTCGTCGGCGAGAGCGGCTGCGGCAAGTCGGTGCTCGCCTCCGCCCTCCTCGGCCTGCTCCCCGCCAACGCGGAGGTGGAGGGCTCCGCCGTGGTCGCGGGCGGCGGCACGGAGGAACGGGCCGCCGTCCCCGGCGGCCGCGAGAGCCCCGCCGCCGGCGAAGCGCCGGAACCGGCTGCCGCCGCCCGCGGCGAGGCGCACTCCGCTGCCGGAGCGGCCACGGACGGCCACGTCGACCTGATCGCCGCCGACGAGCGCACCCTCGCCCGCACCGTGCGCGGGCGCCGGGTCGGCCTGGTCCCGCAGTCCCCGGCCGCCCACCTCACCCCGGTCCGTACCGTCCGGGCCCACCTCGCGGAATCCCTGCGCGAGCTGACCGGCACCCCGCGCGCGGCCCTCGACGGCGCCGTCGCCGCCGCGGCGGAACGGGCCGCCTTCCCGGCCGACCACCTCGACCGCTACCCGCACGAGCTGTCCGGCGGCCTCGCCCAGCGCGCCGCCACCGCCCTCGCCCTCGTCGGCGACGCACCCCTCCTCCTCGCCGACGAGCCCACCACGGGACTCGACCGGGACCTCGTGGACCGCACGGCCGACGAACTGCGCCGCCACGCCGACGCGGGCCGCGCCCTGCTGCTCATCACCCACGACCTCGCGGCTGCCCGGCGCATCGCGGACCGCGTCGCCGTCATGTACGCCGGCCGCATCGTCGAGATCGCCGCCGCCGACCGGTTCTTCGGCCCACCCGGCCCCCGCCACCCGTACGCGCGCGGACTGCTCGCCGCGCTCCCCGAACGGGACTTCACCCCCATCCCCGGGATGCCGCCGGAGCTCGGCGCCCTCCCGGACGGCTGCGCCTTCGTACCCCGCTGCGCCCACGCCTCCGACGTGTGCGCCGGCACGGTGCCCCGCTTCACGGACGGCGCGGCCTGCCACCACCCGCAGGAGGCACAGCGTGCTCGAACTCCGTGACGTCACCGCCGGATACGACCGCCGGGCCCCCGTCCTGCGGAACGTCTCCCTGACCGTCGCGCCCGGCGAGGCCGTCGGGCTCCTCGGCCCCAGCGGCTGCGGCAAGTCCACCCTCGCCCGCGTGGCCGCCCTGCTGCACCGGCCCGACGCGGGCTCCGTCACCGTCGACGGCGAGCGGGTGGGGGGCTGGCGCCACCGCGCCCCCCGGCGGCTCCGCACCGCGATCGGCGTCGTCTTCCAGCAGCCGCGCCTCTCCGCCGACCCGCGGCTGCCGCTGTTCGGCCTGGTGGCCGAGCCGCTGCGGGCCACCGGACGGCGCGCCGACGTGCCCGACGCGGTGCCCGCCCTCGCCCGCCGCGTCGGCCTCACCCCGGACCTGCTGGCCCGCCGCCCGCACGAGGTCAGCGACGGCCAGCTGCAACGGGCCTGCCTCGCCCGGGCCCTGGTGCTCCGGCCCCGCTGGCTGGTCTGCGACGAGATGACGGCGATGCTCGACGCCTCCACCACCGCCGCGCTCGTCGGCGTCGTGGAGGACTACCGGCGGGAGACCGGCGCCGGCCTCCTCGCGGTCGGCCACGACTCCGTCCTGCTGCACCGCTGGTGCGACCGCACCGAGGACTGGCGGAAGTGATCTTGCCCGACGCCGCCGGGTAACGGGCGCACACCCATTCGTACCCGTTCGGCCGACATGCCGTACGCCCGGACGGCGCCGCGACTCCGCCAGACTGGCCGCCGAACGCCGTACACACCCGCTCCACCCGCCCCGGCGGGTGCGGCGGCTGGCCGAGGAGGGTGACCCGTGGCCGTATCCATCTCCGTCGTGCTGCTGCTGCTGATCCTGGCGGTGATCTTCCTGCGCAGTGGTGGACTGAAAGTCTCGCACGCGCTGGTCTGCGCCCTGCTCGGCTTCTTCCTCGCCGGGACGAGCCTCGCGCCGACCATCTACGACGGGGTGTCCGCGACCGCCGACGTCGTCAGCAGCGTGAAGCCCTGACGGACGATCAGCGGCGCACGAACACCCCGATCCCGTTCGGCACCGGCCGTTCCACGCCACCCGTCGGGTGGTTGAGCACGCTCACCGCGCCCGTGCCGCGCCCCGGCAGCGCCACCAGGGTCGACGAACCGCCGCCGTCCAGGTTGACGCCCTCCGAGGCGCCCAGGCCGCGCAGCAGACGGGCCGCCTCGACGAGCGTCAGGCCGCCGCGGAACCCCGGACCGTTGTCCAGGGCGAGCAGCAGCAGGCGGTGACCCGCCCCGGCCACCCCCGCGGCGGTCCGTACCGCCGGGGCCACCGCGTCCAACCCCGGCACCGGCTCGCCGCCCCGCAGCACCCGGAACCCACCCACGGCGAACCGCAGCCCCGCGCCGTCCCCACCGCCCGTGCGGCCCTTGCCGTCCGTGCCGCTCCCGCCCCCAGAGGCCGTACGGACCGTTGCGTCCGCACGCAGCGAAGCGTCGGCCCCGGCCGGTGCGGCGGCTCCGGGGTCCTCCCGCACGGCCAGCCGGTAGCGCACACCCACCCGGTCGCCGACCGCCAGGCGGCGCAGCGCCCGCGCACCCGCCTCCCGCCCCACCAGCACACGCGTGGCGGGACCGATCCGGCCCGTGCCGGGGACGCGGGCCGTCGCCACCACCCGGCCCGCGCGCACCATCACCTCGTACGTCTCCCCGCTGCACGGCGCGCCCCGCACGGTGTCCGTGCCGCACACCGCCCGCAGCCGGGACGCCGACCCCCATTCCGAGGTGAACACCCCGACCGAACCGACCGGCAGCGCGTACTGGTTGAGGCCGCCCAGCCGCAGTCGGCCGCCCGGTGTCAGCACCTCGCCGCGCAGTTCCAGCTCCCGGACCGCCGCGCGGCCCGCCCAGTCCACCCCCAGCACCAGCCGGCCGCTCGCCCCGGGCGGCAGCCGCGGCCCGAAACGCTGGCCCCGCGGGACCGCTCCCTTCACCGCCCGCCCGGCCGCCACCACCGGCCCCACGGCCGCGCCGGTCGCCGGGACCCCCGGATGCTGGCCTTCCATCATGTGGAAGAAGTCACCGTTCACACCGGCCACCGCTCCCGCCCGCCCCGCCATCACCGACAGCCGCTCCCGCGCCGCCACCGCCCCCGCGTGCAGCAGCCCCACGGCGACCCCCGGTTCCCGCAGGTCCACCGTCAGCAGGTGCACCCGGGCGGTCCCCCGGCCCGACGGTACGTCCACCACGCGGTACACCACTCCCGCGGCGACCACCCGCCCGCCTGCCGAGTCCCTTGCGGGGGCTGCCCCCAGCAGCGCACTCACCGTCAGCACCGACGCCAGACCGCGCGCCCACGCCATGCCCGTCATCGGCACCCCCGTTGGTCACCCGCCGCTCACCCAGGACCACAAGCCCTTCCCGCCCCGCACCCCGGCGCGCCCCCGGATCACCCGCACGGCCCGCGGTCTTCCCCCCGTCGTGCATCCGATTCCTGCACGTGCACCCGCCCACCGCGTGCTTGCCGGGAGGGCCCGCCGCACTCCGACGCAGCCCGGCGCGCAGGGGACGTGCCCGGCTCGGGACCGGCCTCGCCCCTCGTCGCGGTGCCGGGGCGATCCGCGATGTCGTCCGGGCATGGCGGGGAGCACGGCAGGAGGCCACTGACGGCTCTCGGGAAGCCGCTCTGCGGTCTGCTCCGAAAGGGAGCCCGTGCGGGGTCTGGCTGGCCGGTGGGGGAGTGGGACGGCTGCCTGCTTTCCGCACGGCCAAGTGGCGTCCGTAGAGGGCCTCTTGACAGGGTGTGTGGTCTAAACCAATGATGCGGCGTATGTCGAGACCCCGCATGCGCGGCACTCTCCGCGCCGTCCTCGCCGTCCTCGTCCCGCTGGTCTTCCTGACCGGCTTCACCCCCTGGCCGCAGCCGGTGCCCGTCGTCTCGCGCATCGACACCGACGAGCCCGTCGTGTTCCTCACCATCGACGACGGCTGGCACCACGACCCGGCGGCGGCGCGACTGCTGCTGGACCGTCGCGTCCCCGCCTCGCTGTTCGTGCTCCCCGGCGCGTACGCCTACGACTCCGCGTACTTCCAGTCCCTCCTCGCACACGGCCCCTCACGCATAGAGAACCACACCGTCAACCATCCCGACCTGACCGCCCTGGACGGCCCGGCCCAGCGCGCGGAGATCTGCGGCGCCCGCGACCGCCACCTGGCGCAGTTCGGCGACGGTCCCCGGTTGTTCCGCCCGCCCTACGGAACCTACGACGAGGAGACCCGCAGCGCCGCACGGGCCTGCGGGGCGAAGGCCCTCGTCACCTGGACCCACGACCTGACGACCTGGGGCGGCGGCACTCCGGCGCCCACGCCCGAGTTGAAGGCCGGCGACATCGTCCTGCTGCACTTCACCGAGAACCTGGCCGCCGACCTAGCACGCGTCCTCGCCGCCGCCGACGCCGCCGGACTCGAACCGGCGCAACTGCGCGACTACGTGACCGAGTAACGGGGCGTCACCCCTGCCGCGCCGATCCGGTCCCGCATCGCGTAGTGGTCCGGGCGGGGCGCACCGAAACCGAACGGCCGCCTCCCGCCCGCCGCCCACCGGGCAGCGGGCGGGGGAGGGGAACGGCGCCCGTGGGGTGGAGCCCTGGCCGGCGATGCGCGCCCCCGCGGGCCGTGACGCCGCCGAGACCGTCCCCACAGGTGCGGGGAGCCCGCCTCCGAGGCGTCCCGCCCGAGGCCCGCCGCAGCTCGAATGGCACACTTCCGCCATGTACTCGACATGGACACGGTCCGCTGCCGAGCACGCCGCCGGCTTCGACTGGGCACCCGTGTGGGCGCTGGGCGGAGTGTTCCTCACCGGGCTCTTCGGGCTCGCCGTCCAGCGGGGCCAGCGGAAGGCCGCCCAGGAGCAGACCGAGGGCCAGGCGGCCCGTGACCTCAGCAGGTGGCACCGGGAGTTGCGTCGCACCTCCTACGTGGACTGCATCGTCACGTACGAGAAGTTCCGCGACCTCGTGGAGCCCGTGGGGAAGGCCCTCCCCTGGCCCGTCAGCGCGCCCCTGACCGCAGAGAAGGCGGCCGAACTCGACGCCCTCCTCGCCGTGTTGGACGAGCGCTATGCGGACGTGTTCCAGAAGTGCCAGATCGTCCGGCTGGAGGGGCCCGCGGCCCTTGCCCACATTGCGCAGGGGCTCATCCTCTCCGCAGCGGACTTCCGGCACGCCACGAAGGAGAGAGCCGGAGCGGCGCGTGCGGGCACCGGCAACGCCGAGGTGTCCACCTGGACCTCCTCGACCGAGGACATGAGGCGCACCCTGGAGGAGTTCATCGAGAGGGCGCGGGGCGTGGTGGCCGTCGACTGACCCGTCCCCGGCTTCCGAACTGACCGCACCCCGCCCGGAGAAGCCGCCCTGCTGATCGGTGCGCGCGGAGGGGAGCACATGGGGGACGGGACCGCCGTCCCCGATGACCGCGGTCCGCCACGGCGGCGTTGCCGCTTCCCGCCGCGCGCGGTGCTGCGACGATCCGGCCGCGCCCCTCCACGGCGGGGGAGCACCAGCGCCGCAGGTCGGCACGGTCACAGGCGCCGCCGTGCTGTGTGCCGAGCCCGCGGTGCACCGGCGGTGGTACCCCCAGGCGCAGCAGGGAACGGACGGCCCGGCGGCCCCGGGGACCGCGGGTACGCCCGCCGGAGAGGAAGCCCCGCTCACGGGCCCCGCACCCGGCGGAGCAGGAGCAGCCCACCAGCCGGCCCCGCCGCCGGACCCGCCTGTCCTCGACCACGGGAGGTGCGCCTCGCCGCCACGGTCCGTCCGGCAGAAAGGCAGCGGCCGCCCCCGGAGCGGTGCCTCCGGCCTGCGGTGGGAGCGCAGGCCGGAGGCTGGACCGGGGCGGCGGCCGCCGGGTCAGGCCGCCTCGGTCAGCTTCTCCAGCAGGAACTCCAGCCGCTCCACGGCCCGCTCCTCGTCCGGTGTCCCGGCCGGGCCGATCGCGGCGATCACCGACCGCACGCGGGACACCGCCGCCTCGACGCGACCCAGGCGCCGCTCGGTCCAGGCGGCCCGGCCGGTGCACTGGACGCGCTCGTCCAGCCCGGCCGGCCCCAGCGCGGCGAAGGCGGCAACCGCCTGGTCGAGGAGTGCCAGCGACTCCTGACCCGCCGTCGCGAGGCCCCCGCCACCGGACGCGTCCCCGCCCGGCGCGTCCCCGTCCTCCGCCTGCGCGTCGGCCACCTCCATCACCAGCTGCGCCGTCTGCGACCAGGTCCGGGCACGCTCCAGCAGCAGCTGCGGATCCCCGTCCGCGGCGACCGCCGCCAGCGCCCGGTCCATCAGCCGCCGGGCAGCGACGAAGTCCCCCCGGGCCTCCAGCCAGGCCAGCGAGCGCAGCGCCCTGGCCAGCGACACGGGATCGCCGACCGTCTCCCACAGCCCGACCGCCCGCCGGTACACGGCGACCGCGTCGTCATCGAGCCCGCCGTCCGACAGGCACTCCGCGGCGAGCGTCGCCAACTGCGCGTGCGCGCCCTGGTGCTCCCACGCCGCGGTGAGCTCGGCGGCCCGCAGGTACTGCTCCGCCGCCCCTTCCGCGTCGCCCAGGGCGCGCAGGCTCCGGGCCAGCGCGTCCCGTGCCCGGACGACGTGCTCGTCGCCGTGCTCCAGCAGGTCGGGCAGCGCCGACTCCAGCACCTCGGCGGCCTCGGCGTGCCGCCCCACCGCTCCCAGAGCCTGCGCCAGCAGCATCCGGGCGTACGCCCCGGGGCCGGCCGGCTCTCCGGCCGCGTCCCACCAGTGGGCCGCCTCCAGGGCGTACGCGACGGCCTCGGCCTCCTTGCCGTCCTGCCGGTACAGGACCTCCGCCAGGGTGGTCCGCAACGCGGCGGACCCGCCCGCGTCCACCAGTTCCGCGCCGTGCTCCACCGCGGTGCGGGCCGCGTCCTCCGCTTCGTCCACCCGGCCCAGGTCCAGCAGCAGCCGGGCCCGCCGGGCCAGGTGCTCGGCGGCGTCCCAGGGCCGGCCCGCGCCGACGATGCGCCGCACCGCCGACGCCAGCAGGGCGTCCGCCCGTTCCGGGTCGCCCGACCGCCTGGCGTGGTCGGCGCGCAGCTGCTCGGCGTCACCGACGAGGTCGTCGACGCCGTCGCCCTCCGCGTACGTGGCGACGAACTCCGCGAGGGCGGCGTCCGTCCACGCACCGCCGTCGTCCCCCGCCTCCTCCCGCCGCATCGACTCGTACCGGATGCGCAGCAGCTCCACGGCGGCCACGCGCCGCGTCCGCGCCGGCTCCGCCTCGTCCAGCGCCCGCGCCGCGTCCGCGGCCCGCGCCAGCAGGTCCCGTACGGCCTCCGGCTCCGCGCCGCCGCGTATCGCCGCCACCGCCAGCCGCTGCTCGGCCAGCGCGGCCCCGGCCGGGTCACCTGCGGCCCGGTACGCCTCCAGCACATCCTGGAAGAGCGGTCCCGCCGCCTCCTCCGCGGCCTGCGCCGCCGCGAGCGCCCGCCGGTCCAGCAGGTCCGCAGCCAGCAGCGGGTCCGGTGCCCGACCGGCCGCCGAGAGGGCCGCCGCCACCCGGTCCCAGACCTCCGCCGTCCTCGGGTGGCCGAGGGCCCTGAGCCTGCGGGCCTCGGCGACCAGCTCCGGCAGGTCCTCGGCTGTGCCGGTCCGAGGCGCGTCCCCGGCGGTCTCCCGGGGCGCCGGCGCGGCGCCCCGGGGCGCAGAGAGCCGTCCCGTGCGCACCCCCAGGGGCAGGCGCTCCACGAGCGGCTCCTGCGCCAGGCGGTCCCGCAACCGCCCCGAGACGGCGGTGCTGCCGTTGCGGGCGTCGAAGCGTGCCGCGATCGCCGCGGCCTCGGCGTCCAGCAGGCCGTGCAGCTCCGCGACGGTGCGCGGGCTCCCGCCGTAGGCGACGGCCGGCTGGTCCCCGTGGCCGAGCGCCAGCAACCGCAGGAGCAGTACGAGGGTGCCTCCCAGCAGGTCGAGGCGGGCGGCCGGATTGCCGTCCGCGGGGAGGTGCGCGGCGTGCTCGGCGAGCACTTCCAGTCCGCGCGCCTCGTTCCCGGTGAGCGCGCAGAACTCGATGTGCCGGCCGATGGCCGGGAGCAGGCTCTCGTTGCCGCGGGCCAGGCGGTGGCCGCGCAGATGGTGCGCGCGGGCCGCGTCGAGCCGCCCGCTGCGCACCAGCGGCAGCAGCGACTCGGCCAGCACCCGGTGCGGCTCCTCCGCGCACGTCGACCTGCCGTCCAGGACAGGGGCCCACGTGTCCAGCGCCCCGTCGACCCGGCCCTGGTGGAGCCGGTACCTCCCCTGGTCGTTCAGCTCGCAGGCGTGGCAGTCGGCCATGGAGTCCCGGTCGGCGGCGGTCCACGCGGCGAACGCCCGCGCGGCGCGCTCCGCGTCCCCGGTCTCGTGCGCCAGGGTGAACTCCGCCTGCCGCACGGCCCGCTCGCTGTAGCCCGCGGTGCGGTAGCGGCGCTCCATCTCGGAGAGCCACCGCTCGACGGTGGCCAGCGGGATCTCCGGGAGGGTCAGCATCCCGGAGCTGACCCACTTGAACATCCAGTGGAACCGGTGGACGTCGTGCTGGTCGAACGCCGACGGGTCCTTGTCCCACTCCTGCATGAGCCGCGCGAACGGCACCAGCATCCGCCCGCGTTCGGTGCTGAACTCGTACGCCGCGATCAGCTCGAACAGCGCCTTCCTGACCAGGTCGCGGTCACCGGTCGACTCGGCGGCGGCGACGAGCTCCTCGGCGCGGGCGTTACGGAGGGGCCCGTTGGGAGCCGACTGGTTCTCCCGCAGTGCCTGCAGGACGGCCTCGGGGGTGTGGGCGGGTGCGGTGGTCACTTCTGTCCTTCCTCTGCGGTCGTGTGCGTGGCCCACTCCAGGAGCCCGAGGAAGGCCCGGTTGAGCAGTGACGTGTCGGCGGGGCGCAGCGGCCGCTGCGCCATGAGCAGGGCCTGCCCGTACAGCGACTCGACGGCGGTGCCGGCGAGTTCGGGGTCCTCGATGGCCGCGATGCGGCGCACCAGGGCGTTGTCGTGGTTGAGCACGAGGCGGGCGCGCGGGGCGGAGCCGCGCAGCGCGCCGAGGATGTCGCTCCACAGGGTGTCGGCGCCCTCCTCGGCGGCGGCGCGGTCCCGTTCCTGCCGGGCCTCCCGGTCGTCGAGGTAGAGCGCCGGTACGGTGACCGGCTGGAAGGCGCGCAGCGCGACGTCGCAGCCGAGGGAGTCCAGGCGCGTCCGGGCGGTCGCGAGGAACCCGGCCAGGGCCAGCTCGCGGTCCGGGGCCACCGGGTCGAGGTGGGCGGTGACGGCGCCCGCGTCCAGCTCGGCGACGCTGACCCCTGGCAGGACCTGCGGCAGCAGGGCGACGAGGTCGGCGTCGTACGTGTACCCGCCGTTCACGACGCCCAGGCCGTGCGCCGCCGCGATGGGCGCGACCTGCCGGAACTCCTCCACGGTCTGCGTGACGTGCACCTGCTGGTACGTCCTTGCGAACCGGTCCAGCGTCACCCGGCCGTCACTCGTCTCGAACGGCAGCCACGGCAGCATGAGCGCGAACAGCTCGGGGTCGTGCCGCGCCATCGACTTGACGCCCAGGTGGTGCACCGACAGGAAGGCCGCGAGGCGGTCGGGGTCCCCGGCGGCCAGGTCCGCGAGCCACTCGCGGACGCGGGCCCCCAGCGCCTCGCGGACGGCGGCGAGCGTCTCGTCGTCGTACAGGTTCTCCCGCGACGCGGTGGGGCGGAGCGTGTCCGTGTCGAGGACGACCCGGACGAAGAACGCCCAGTCCGGCAGCAGGTTGTCGGCCCGGTCGGTGAGCAGCATTCCCTTCAGGTACACCCGGTGCGGGGCCCGGTGCGCCGGGCTCGTGGCCGAGGGCAGCACGTAGGCCACACCGCGCACGCCCGCGACGGGCAGGTCCAGGTCGATGGAGTCCAGCGGCGTGAAGCCGAAGACCTGGGCGCAGTGGCCGGCGAGCGCCACCCGGCGTGCGGTGGGCGTCGCATGGGGCCGGTCCCACACGGGGGGCCGTTCCGTGAGCTGCCGGTCGGTTCCGTCGGGTCCGGTGAAGGTCACCTCGTACGGCAGCAGTGAGCCGAAGTCCCGGGCGAGTTCGGCGACGCGGGCGGGATCGGTCCATTCCTCGGCGCCCGGCCGCGGCTCCAGCCGCACGGTGGTGCCCGGCTCGGGCCGCGCCTCGTGCGGCAGGGTGCGGACCGTGTACGACCCGTCGTCGTCGGCCAGCCACTCCACGGGCGGTTCGTCGGGCCTGCGGGCCGAGCGGGAGACGACGCGGATCTGCCGGGCCGCGACGAAGCAGGCGAGCAGACCGATGCCGAACTGGCCGAGGAACTCCTGACGCGCCCCGTCGAGCGCGTCCCGCTTGGAGCTTCGGCCGATGGTGGCGAGGAGGGTGTGCACCTCCTCCGCCGTCAGGCCGATGCCGCTGTCCTCCATGACCACCGCGCCGCCGGTGGCGGTGAGCCGGATCCGGGCGGGCGCGGCCGGGTCGGTGGCGCGGCGGGCGGTGACCGCGTCGACCGCGTTCTGCAGCAGCTCACGGACGTAGACGCGGGGGCTGGAGTACAGGTGGTGGGACAGCAGGTCGACCAGGCCCCGCAGGTCCACCTGGAAGGTGCTGACGGACGGTTCGGACGGGACGGGCTCTTCGGACGCGTGCAGGTTCATGGGCACCAAGGAGACACGCCGACGGCCACGACGGCGGCCGCGGGTGCGGGGTCGGGCGATCGCGGGGTCCCCCCCTCACGAATCGCGATCGGATGTGGGGACCATCGTAGAGATCACCTCTGACAACGCCCAGGCGGTTTCCCCGCCGCCGCGCAGCCCGCCCACCGCGGGGCCGGGGACGGGCCGTCCCCGCCCGGCCGCTCTCCGGGCCGGGCGGGGGCCATCGGCCCCCGCCGCCTGCCGCCCCTGTCCGTCGGCCGCGCCCCGACCCGGCTCGCCCCCACGTCCCGGCGCCTCCCCGGGCCTTCCGGGGGGCCGCGCCCGCCGGGACACCCGGCGCCCCGCCGCGCCGCGGCCCGCACCCCGGCGAGCGGGGCGCCCCGGTCCCCGCCCGGCTCCCGCAGTCCCCGCCGTGCCTGCGCCCCTCCACGGTGACCGTGCACCGCGGAGCTCCCGGCGGGTGCGCCCCGCACTCAGGAGGTCCCCCGGATCGGCCCGCTGCCCTCCGGGCACGGCCTGCTGCCCCGCGTGGAACCGGCACCTGCCCGTCCCCCGACGGGGCGTCCCGCTGCCTTCCCCCGCGTCCCCTGCCGTCCGCTGCGCTCCCGCGGCTGCGGGCGTGCCGGAAGGGCGTGCCGCGGGTCAGCCGGCCAGGCGCACGGGGACCCTGTCCGACACCATCTCCCGCCCGTCCTCGGGCGAGTCCCAGAACGCGGTCAGCACCCCGGCGCCCGCCGTCGCGGACCGGTACGGGACCGTCAGGTCGTAGGTACCGCGCGTGCCGCTGCCCGAGGAGGCAGTGCCGAACAGGTCCGCCACCACTGCACCGGACGCGTCCGTGATCTTGAACCGGATCGTGGCCTCGAAGGTGTTGGCGCTGCCCCACACACGGACCGGTGACCGCACGGTCTCCCCGATCATCGGGGACTCGACCAGGATGTCCGGCGTCAGGTCCTCGAAGTCCGCGCGCCCCACCGGCCGGTCGAGCAGCACGCCCTCGCCGCCGAACGCCTTCACCGGCTTCCCGTCGAGGGCGAAGCGCACCGAGTCGACCGACGGGAACCGGGTCACCGTGAAGACGACCTGGGCGAGCCGTGACCGCGTCGAGAGGGAGCCGCCGCCGTCGTCGTAGCGGCCGGACAGGTCCACGGTGGCGACCCGGTCGCGCACCACCACCGAGTTGAGCGTGGTGCCGGACGGGATGGCGGTCGAGCGGTCGTGCCCGCGCTCGAAGCCGTTGGGACCGGACAGGAGGGCGCGCAGCGCCCCGGCGGCCGTGTCCGGGCCGCGCACCGAGCGCGGAGCGGGGGAGACCTGCTCCCCGTGGAGGAAGTAGACGGCGACGCCCACCTTCTCCGCTCCGCCACCCGGGTGCTTGCGCGGCCCGGTGGAGTGGCTCGTGGCCGGTGTGCCGGCCGTGGGCGGTTCGGCGGACGGCGTCCCGGCCGGGTCGGCGGTGCCGGACGCGGAAGGGGAGGCCGGCGCCGCGGTGGAGGCCGGCGCGGCGGGTGACGGGCCGCCGGCGGCCCTGCCGTCGCCGCCGCTCCCGCAGGCGGTCAGGGCGAGGGGCACGACCAGCGCGGCGGCGAGCGCCGTCGGCCGGAGGCGCCGGAAGCGGCGCAGTGGTGCGTGTGTCATCTGGGTCTCCGAGCCGTGGGCGTGCTCCTGACTGTTCTCCAGCAAACACCCTGACGGGCGGGTGGGAAAAGACCGGGTCCGGTAACGGCCCCGCCGGTCACCGCTCCGGTGCCCGTGCCGCACGCCCGACCGATTACGGTTCGGCTGCGACGCCACGGGAGGGTGAGAGCAGTACCGGACGTGATCGTGGAGAATGACGGCTGCGTTGTTCTCCACCGTCGCATTGTGTGCCCCACAGGAATTCCCTGCCCCGGTCGTCACGTCCACCCCGAGAGCCCCCGCACGGCCTTGCAATTCCACCCGTTCACAGAACGGGCACAGGACGGTCATCGGACCGGCTTACCGCCTTCTCACCGGACCCGTGGCCGGATTATGCTGGCTGCGCGTTCCGGTCTGCCCGCGGGGGGTGTTGCGGGTGGCCGTTTCCCATGCCCGGTCCTGCAAGTCGTCATCGTCGTGTTCTCAGCGGAAACGGGTGACTCATGCCTCCTCGGCTCGTCGGCCACCAGGGCTCCTTGGCAGGAAAGCAGTTCCCCGTCGGTGCCGGGCCCGTGACCCTGGGGCGCCACAGCGGCAACAGCGTGGTCGTACCGGGAGCGAACGTCTCCCGCTTCCACGCCGAAGTGCGCCGGGAGGGCCACGGCTTCGTCCTGTACGACCGGGGCAGCAGCAACGGCACCCGGGTCAACGGCGAGCGGGTCACCTCCCGCGAACTGGAGCCCGGAGACCTCGTCGCGATCGGAGGCGAGACCTTCCGCTTCGAGGCCGCCGACCCGCTGGAGACCATCCTGGACTTCTCCGTCCTCCAGCCCGTCACCCCTTCCCGGGCGGCCGTGGCCGCGGGGGACGTCCTCAAGGTCACCGTGTCCGGCGGCGGGCCCGTCGGACTGAGCTTCGCGCTGCTGCTGGAGCACCTCATGGGCCACCGCGTGGACATCACCGTGTACGACGGCCGGTGGATGCAGGACGGGGCGGAGGTCGTCTGGAAGAGCGAGGCGCAAGGAAACGTCCGGCGCCGGCAGGTCGTCACCGTCCAGAGCCGCCAGTACCTCAATCTTCCCCAGCAGGTGCAGGAAAGGCTTTTCCGCGGCGACGCCTACTCCGAAATGTGGCCGGTCGGCCCTGACTCCCTCCGTGGATACCAGCCGCGAAACCTGCGCATCGCGTATATCGAGGACCAGCTCCTCGCACTGGCGAACGAGATGGGCCACATTCGCTTGGTTCCCGAGACGTTCGACCCCGCTGACTACGGGCCGGAGAACAGGGGGCACGTCCTCGCCATCTGTGAAGGCGGGCGCTCTCGGACGCGTGAGCACTTCGCCGACCGGTTCGGAAACGCCGACACGTCCATATACTCCCTGCACGGCCGTCACATCCAGGACGTCGTCCTCGGGCTGCGCGTGAAGTCGTCGCTCAGCGACCCCATGACGGTCCTGCTGACCGTGGCACAGAACCGGTTCCTCCTCAACGCCCTGCGCGGTGAGGGATTCCTGAACATGCGCCTCACCGACGAGGAGGCCGCCGAGGTGATCGGCATCGACCCGGTGCGGCACGTCTTCGAGGACTGCATCGCGTCACGTCCGTGCGTCATGGGCCGCGACGATCACGGCGACTTCCAGTGCGCGACGCACAGCACGCTGTTCCTGCCCGCCATGGTCCGAGGCTCCGCACTGTGGAAGCGCGTACGGGAAGGACTGTCGCTGTTCGGCGTCGCCGAGCAGGATCTGAGCGCCGTCACCGCGTTCCGGCTCGACATGGTGCAGCGGCCCCGTTTCACCACCCGGTTGCACCCCGCCACGTCGACCGGCCCGGCCACCTACGGGTTCCTCCTCGGTGACGCCGCCAACGCCATCCACTTCTGGCCGGGCCGCGGGCTCAACAGCGGGCTCGGCTCCGCCATCTCCCTGGCCCGGTCCCTCAACGGAGCCTGGTCCGGACGCCCCTTCCGGGACGCGGACTTCACCCGCCACGAGGCGGCCATGTCGATGCTCCAGTACCGGCACAAGAGCCGCGCGTGGAACGCGATGATCACCACGGACGAGGACGGGGTGAGCTGCGCGATCAAGGACAAGATCGCGCAGAGCATCGAAGCGGGCGCCGAACGGGGCGACCAGGACAGGAGCTCCGACCTCGACGCCTTCGTCGAGCGGCTGCGCGGCATCCGCGACCGGCTGGCGGCCCGCGTCCCGGGCATGCCCGACGACGCCGCCCTCCGGGCCCACCTGGAGACGCTCCGCTCCGACACCCTGCGCACCCTGCTGGACAGCGGAGCGTGGGACACCCTGATCGTCGGCGGTGAGGAGGTGGACATCGACATCTTCTACCGGGAGGCCCCGTCGGTGGCCGCCGACGCGACCCGGACCGCCGCCGCCTCCTGACGCCACCCGTCCCGGCCAGGCGAGTGCTCCCGCATCCCGCAGGCCGGGGGGCTTCTGCGGGCCGCGCACCACCGCGTGAGAGGGTGGCCGGATGAAGTTCGTCGGGATCTCCGGAAGCCTGCGGGACGGATCGCTGAACACGGCGGTGGTGCGCACCGCCGCCGCACTGTGCCCGCCCGGTGCCGCGCTGACGGTCTATCAGGGTCTGCGGGACCTGCCGTACTTCGACCAGGACCAGGAGAGCGCGGGTCCGCCGCCGGTGGTTCGCGCGTTCCGGGCCCTGCTGGAGTCGGCCGACGCGGTGCTGATCTCCAGCCCCGAGTACGCCCACGGGACCTCCGGCGTACTGAAGAACGGCCTCGAATGGGTCGTCGGGGGCGGGGAACTGGTGGACAAGCCGGTCGCCGTGGTCACCGCCTCGCCGTCGAGGACCGGCGGGGACCGGGCCCAGGCGTGGTTGGAGGAAACCCTGCTGGTCATGGGGGCCAGGGTCCTGCCCGAGTCCCTCCGCATCCCGCTGGCCAGCGCGAAGATCGCGGACGGCCGTGTGGTGGACGTGGACACGTTGGCGCAGCTGCGGCAGGTGCTGGACGCGCTGGAGCGCGCGGCGGAGGAGAACCGGGCGCACTCTCCGCACTGACCGGCGCCCGGGAGCGGCACCGCTGCCCGGGCCGGCCCTCCCGCCGCCGCACCGGTCCCTGCTCCCGCACCCTGCCGGTGCCGAGCGCCGCGAACCCCTCGGCACCCCTCCGCGCCCCTCCGCGCCCCTCCGCGCCCACGGGGCGGGGTGTACCGCCCGTGGGCGGTGGCGGCGGGTGTTCTCGTGCCCGTCGGGGGTATTCGTACGGCGCTGAAGCACCATCCACCGGCCGGGCGGGGCGCACGCCCAGCGGCCGGCCACCGGGACCCGCTCCGCAGCCGTGAGCGTTTCGCCGGATGCGGCGCGGGCGACCCGGTCGCCCTGGAGAGGAGCGCCCGTGACCGCTCGCATCGTCGTCCTCCGTGTCGTACCCGCAGACCCGCCCTTCCGCGTCGTGGAGATCGACGGGCAGGTGGCCGGCACCGCCCGCGACCTCACGGACGTGGTCCGGATCGCCTACCAGGCCGGGCTCACCCACGTCGACCTCGACGACCCCACGGTCGTGCGGTGGGTCGGCGGCGGCAAGTACACCTGGAGCAGAGGGCACGCCTGGTGACGAGGAGCACGCATGGTGACCCGGCCGGGGCGCCCGCCTCCGGCAGGAGGCAGACGGCTGCCCGGCCCGGCGCCGGGCGCTCCGACCCGCTGGGGCGTGCCGCCCCCGGGCCCCAGGGCGGCTCTCGCCCGCCGTCCCCGGCCCGGCGACACGTGACCGGGGCTTCGTGGCGGACGGCTCCGCAGCTGTGGGACAGGAGGGCCGGCCGATCGGCGGAACGAGGCCCGGCGCCACAGGAGTGGCCCCGTCCGGGACCGCCGCTCAGGCCGGCACCCCGTCCGGTTTCAGTGCGCGCAGCCGCGTGTCCAGCTCCCTCCGGTAGAAGTCGAGGAAGCCGTCCGGATCGGGCGCCGCGTTCTGGGTGACCAGCCGGTCGAAGCCCGCGTCGACGTACTGCTGCGCCATCCGGGTGTACCGCTCGGGGGTTGTGGCGCACTCCGGGTGCGGCCCTCCCAGGTACCCCTCCGGCCGCGGCCGTAACGAGTGCCGGCGATCCCGGGGGCGCCCGGGGAGGACCGTGCGTGACGCCCTGTCAGCGGACCGGCCGGCTGTCCTCCCGCGCGTCGCCGGGGACGTTCGTGACAGCCGTACCGCCTCGGGGGAGGCTGGGCCACGGCGCCTTTCGCGGTACGGGCCGCCGGTACCGGCCGGGCAGCCCGCGTGGGCGAAGGACCCCGCCGGGAACGAGGCCCGGTGCGGGCCGGGAGAGGAGACGCAGATGGCCGTTCCCGTGATCCTGGACTGCGACCCGGGCCACGACGACGCGTTCGCCCTCATGCTCGCCGCGGCGCACCCCGCCGTGCGCCTCCTCGGCATCACCACCGTGGCGGGAAACCAGACCGTGGAGAAGACCACCCTCAACGCCCGCCGCATCTGCACCGCCGCCGGCATCCACGGGGTGCCCGTCGCCGCCGGACTTTCCCGCCCCCTGCACGGCGCCGGCATCGTCGCGCCGGACATCCACGGCGAGTCCGGGCTCGACGGCCCCGGCTTCGGCGAGCCGACCGTGCCCGTCGACGAGCGCGACGCCGTCACGTTCCTCCGCGACACCCTGCTCGCCCACCCCGAACCCGTGACGCTCGTGCCGACCGGGCCGCTCAGCAACATCGCGACGCTGCTCCTCGCCCACCCGGAGCTGTACGGCCGGATCGAGCGGATCGTGCTCATGGGCGGCTCCACGGGCCGGGGGAACCGTACGCCTGCCGCCGAGTTCAACATCCTCGCGGACCCGGAGGCCGCCGACATCGTCTTCAGCAGCGGCCTGCCCGTCACGATGATCGGGCTGAACGTCAGCCACCGGGCACTGGCCACCCCCGACGTGGTCGCCCGCGTGGCCGCGCTCGGCACGCCGCTGGCCCGGCTGTGCACGGAACTGCTGACCCGCTTCGGAACGGCGTACCGCGAGGTGTTCGGTTTCCCCGCCCCTCCCCTGCACGACCCGCTCACCGTGGCGCACCTCATCGATCCCGCGCTGGTGACCCTCGTGCACGCTCCGGTGGCGGTCGAGCTCACCGGCACCCACACCCGGGGCGCCACCGTAGTGGACCTCGACGGCGTCACGGGCGCCCCGCCCAATGCGCACGTCGGCGTCGACGTGGACGTCCCCGCGTACTGGGACCTCGTCGTCGACGCCGTCCGCACCCTCGGCTGAGGAACTCCGCCGCCGACGGGCCCGGCGGCCCGAGCCCGGGCTTTCGGGCCCGCACGGGCGGTGTCCGCCGGCCAGGCCGACGGACACCGGTGCCTGCTGCCGGGGCCTGTTACCAGTTCGCGCCCATGTAGGAGCCCTCGTGGGTGTCGGCACCGAAGATGACGGCGCCGCCCGCGGACTCCAGGTAGTGCAGGTGCGTGGCGCTGTACTCGCCCGCGTGGAAGCTGCCGCCGTCTTCGTCGGTGGCGGCGGCGGGGGCGGTTCCGAGTGCCATGGCGGCCGCGACGAGCGCCGTGCAGGCAAGAGCCTTCCTGATCATTCTGTTCCTCCGAGTGCGTGAGCACGCCCCGCCCGGTCGGTCCGGACGGTTCCGGAGTGAGGGGTTCCCCGCAGGTGGGGCCTGCCACGGCGGTAGCGTCCGAACCCCACTCTTTCGAGCGGCGCCCGCCCGTGTCGCCGCTGCCCCCGCCGCGGCGCCGTCCACGGGCGGTGCACGCCATCTGGCGGCGTACCGGCGAGTACGGCCGCCTGTCCGGCTGCGCCGCGCCCGGGCCCGCCGGGCGGCCGGTGCCGGTCCGGCTGCCCGTGTGGGGCGCCGGGTGGGGTACGCGGTGGCTCGTCGTGCGGCACGGCCGGTGCCGGCTGCCGTCCACGGCGTCCCCCGCGTCCTCCGCGGTCCGCAGGGCACCTGGCCGCCGTCGCACCGGAGCGCGCCCCGGCCCGAGGGCCGCCGCGGTCGTGCTCCCAGCGCGGGTCGGGCACGGCGGGGTACGCGGCAGCTGCCGTCGTGCGGCGCAGCAGAAATCCGGCGTGAGCCGGCGGGGCGGTCACGGGAGCCGGTGCGCGCCCCGCCGGCCGGCTCCCGTGACTGCCCCGGGGATCCCCGTCAGCCCCGGTGCGCCCTCGGCGTCCTGCGCTCCGGCATCGGGACGCGTTCGCCCCCGATCTCCACGGTGCACTCCGGGGCGCCCGGGCCGAGTGCGGGCTGCCGGACGCGGACGGTGAAGGGCCGTACGGGGTCCTCCGCCAGCTCGCCGTCGAGCAGAGTGGTGCGGCCGCTTCGTTCCCGTACGTAGCCGATCACCTTGCCGTCGACGAGCAGCTCGGCGGAGCCGCTCCGCCCCGCCCCGAGACTCACAGTGATGGAGTGGCCATCGATGTCGGTGTGAAACTGGCGGCTGCCGTGCATGGCGTCCCTCCGTGCCTGCCCCGGTCCCGGCGCGCCTCCTGCCCGCGGGCCGCCGCGGCCGTGCTCCCAGCGTAGGCCGGGCGCCGCACACCGCACCGGTGCCCGGCGCCGTGAGGGGCGCGGGTGTGTCAAGCTCCGGGCCCCGCGACGTGGGCGTCGGTGTGCCTCGGCGGCGTGCCGCGTCCAGACCCGCCCCGGCGAGCAGCCCCTCGCGGTTCTCGCACGTGTGTGGAGCGACCAGCAGGTGCTCTGGTCGGACGTGGTGTCGCCCCGCCCGCACCGGCGTGTCCCGGGCTCCCGCCCCTTGGGCGGCGGCGGTCTCCCGGCCGCCGGCCGCTCCGGGTGCCCGCGCCCTCGGGATAGGTTGCGGACGGGCCGCCCGGCCCCGGACCCAGCCTCTCCGGAAAGCAGCAGAATCGTGTCTCCGTCCGCCCGCCCCCGCCTTCTGTACGTCACCGACCTCGCCTATCCCGCGCGCGGCCGAAGGTACGGCGACGAGGACATCCACCTGGCCTCGCAGCTCCGCGACTACGCCGACCTCGCCCTGTGCCACCCCCGCGACGCCGCCGCCCTGATAGACGGCTTCGATGCGGTCGTGGTCCGCAACAGTGGCCCCGTCCTGCACTATCAGGCCGCCTACGACGACTTCCGGGCCCGCGCGCTCGCCCGGGGCGTGCGCGTCTACAACGAACTGACGGGCAGCGCGGACATGGCGGGGAAGCAGTACCTCGTCGAGCTGAGCGCCGCGGGATTCCCCGTGATCCCGACCGTCGACCGCCCCGACGACCTCGAACGACTGCCCGCCGCCGGCGCGTACGTCGTGAAGCCGAAGGCGGGCGCCGACTCGATCGGCATGCGGACGGTTCCCCGGGACGCCCTGCCCGGGCTCGCCGCCCCCGACGTCCTGGTGCAGCCGCATGTCGACTTCCGCTACGAGGTGTCCTTCGTCTTCGTCGACCAGGACTTCCAGTACGCCCTGTACGCGCCCGATCCCGAGCGGCGCTGGGTGCTCGAACCGTACGTGCCGACCAGCGGCGACCTGGAGTTCGCGCGGCGGTTCATCGAGTGGAACACGATGCGGCACGGAATCCAGCGGGTGGACGCCTGCCGGACGAAGGACGGAGAGCTGCTCCTCGTCGAACTGGAAGACCTCAACCCGTACTTGTCCCTCGACCGACTGCCGGCGGAGGTCCGCGACCGCTTCACGGCCGCGTTCACGGCGGCGCTGCGCGGGTATCTCGCCACCACCTGACCGCGGCGGACCGCTGTCGGCACCGGACGCTAGAGTGCCCGGGCACGTAAGCCCGTTCGAACGGCGGGTGCGGCGGAGGGGAGATCATGCACACGCAACTGAGAGAGGCAGCAGCCGAGTTGGGCCCGCTGTTGTGGAGGGAGCACACGCTGTACCGCGAACGGGGCGGGGGAGTGGTGATCCGCGGTGAACACGTCGGCCGGTGGATCAGCCTCGCACCCCGCGGCACCCGGGACGACATCCTGGTCCGCGCCGGGCGCATCCTCGACGGCGGGACGACGGCGCCCGCCCGCTCCGAGGCGGTCGTCAGCCTGGCGGTCGGCCGCGACGAACTGGCCGCCCTGTGCCGCCGCCTGCTGGCCGACGCCGCGGACGGGTCCGGGGCGACCGTGTTCGTCCCCGGCCCCCGCACCGCCGCACACCGCGGCCGTACCGGTGGCCGGCCCCGGACCGCGGCGCGCCGGAACCGTGCGGAACGCGCGCGCGGGCGCCGCTCACGCCACACCGGGCTCGCCTCGGGCCTCATCCTGCTGGGCATCCTCGGAGCCGTCGGACTCTACGTGTACCTCGCCGCGGCCGCGTAGGAAGTACCGGGCCGGGCGCGCGGGCTCGCCCCGCCCCGTCTGCACGGTGCGGGCCCGACGGGACCTCCGCCGGTCGGCGCCCCCGCCCGGCGCGGAACGAGGGCTCACTGCCGACACCCGGTCGCGGCCACCCGCGCCACCGCCGACCGCGAGCCGCCGGCGCCCGCACGAGGTGGGCCCGCCGGGAACGGGGTGCCCTCACGACGTGTCCGACCGCAGCCGGGCGGCCACGGTCGCGATGGCTTCCGGGCCCACCCGGCAGCAGCCGCCGACCAGACGCGCCCCCGCCCGACGCCACTCCTGCGCGCGGTCCGCCGTGAAGGCGGTGCGCCCCCGCCAGCCGCGGGTGACCCCGTCCCAGGTCTCGCCGCTGTTCGGGTACACCACGACCGGTTTCCCGGTGACACGGGCGGCCACCTCGACCGCGCGGCGGGCGTCCTCGGGCGCGCAGCAGTTGACGCCCACGGCCACGACCTCGTCCACACCGGCGTCGGCGACCAGCCCGTACGCCTCCTCCAGCGGCTGCCCGGCCCGCGTGCGGTCGCCCTCCACCGTGTACGACAGCCAGGCGGGGACCCCCAGCCCGCGCACCGCGCGCAGCAGTGCCGCGGCCTCGTCCGCATCGGGCACGGTCTCCAGGGCCAGCACGTCGGGCCGGGCCGCGGCCAGCACTTCCAGACGGGGACGGTGGAACGCCTCCAGCGCGGCCACGCCCAGCCCGTAGCGGCCGCGGTACTCGGAGCCGTCGGCCTGCAGGGCGCCGTACGGTCCCACCGACGCGGCCACCCACAGGGGCCGGGCCACCCCGCGGGCACGGGCCCGGCGGGCCGCCTCCCGCCCCAGGCGCACGCTCAGTGCCATCAGCCGGGCGGCGCGCTCCCGGCCGAGGCCGCGGCGGGCGAATCCCTCGAAGGTCGCCTGGTAGCTCGCGGTGGTCGCGACGTCCGCGCCCGCCTCGTAGTACGCGAGGTGGGCTGCGACCAGCGCCTCCGGGTCCTCGGCCAGCAGCCGCGCGGACCACAGCGCGTCGCCCAGGTCGTGACCCGCGGCCTCCAGCTGGTTCGACAGCCCGCCGTCCAGGACGACCACGCGGGACGGGTCGGACAGTACCTCGCGCAGGCTAGGTGTCACGGGCTCCATGCCACCGACGCTAGCGAAAGCAGCCCTCCTCCGCCCCGCCGCCCGCTTCGGTAGTCGTAGTCCTGCGGCGCCGCGGTCGTGCCGCCGCCGTGACCCACTGCTCCCGTGTGCCCCGGCCGTACCGGGCCGGCGGCGGCCGCCGGTCAGTGGCGCGAGCCGACCCCCGGGAGCGTCCAGGAGGGCGCCGTGCCGGTGAGCTGGCACACCATGAGGTAGAGCGGGATGGGCGGGGTGTAGGGCGACGTGCAGCCGGGGCGGTGGATCAGGCGGGGGCGGCGGTCGGGGACGTACGCACCCGGCGCGTAGCAGGCGGGCAGCGGCCAGCGCAGGTCCGCGTCGGAACCGGCGGGAACCAGCCACCACCACCAGTCCGGATCGGCGAACACGCAGCCGTTGCCCGGCAGTCGGCCCAGCAGCCGCGCGCCGTACCGGGACGGCACGCCGACGGCGTCGCAGCCGAGCGCCGCCGTCAGGTGGGGCGGCGGCGACAACTGCACGTCCCGCAGGTGCGGCGGTCCCGGCTGCGTGCCGCGGACGGTCGACAGGCTCACCACGGACCTCAGCACGGCGCGGACCTCAGCACGGTTCCGCCCGGTCGTGCGTCAACTCCGCCCACACGACGCGCCCCGCGCCGTGCCGGGCGCCGTGCGCCCCCCACGCGCTGCACACCGCGTCGACGATCAGCAGTCCGCGGCCGCACTCCTCCGCCTCCGCCGGCCGCGGTGTGCTGACCGGGCGGCCCTCGTCGTGCACGGCGAGCCTCAACCGGTCGCCGCGGTCGCGCACTTCGCACACGACCCGGCTGCTGACCGTGTGCAGGACGGCGTTGGTGAACAGCTCCGACACCACGAGCTCGGCGGCGTCCAGGATGCCCGGGTCGGTGCCCCAGCGGCCGAGCCGGTCCGTGACCAGGCCGCGGGCGCGGGCCACCGACTCGGCGCGGGCGGGCAGCTCGAACGCGAAACGGCGCAGGTCGGCGGCTGTGGGTGGAGGGGCAGTGGTCCGCTGTGGCGGCACCGCGGCATCCGGTCGTGGCGCTGTGAGCCGGGGGGTGAGCGCGTTACCAGGTGCCACGACCGATTCCTCACATGGGGGCGCGGCCCTACGCGCCGCGCCGTCACCGGGGCGCAGCGCGCAGCAGCCGCGTGAACTGGTTCACCAACTGGTTCATCGGAATACTTTCCTCCCGTCGCCAACACTTGGCAAGTGGCACTCTGAAATTTGCAGAGTGCTGTGTCCTCTCTGCTCTTCGCATGGCAGACTCGACGCACACACCGGCACGTGGGGGAGGTCACCAGT
The DNA here is from genome assembly GCF_001865245.1 of Streptomyces sp. CC53. Taxonomy (GTDB): domain Bacteria; phylum Actinomycetota; class Actinomycetes; order Streptomycetales; family Streptomycetaceae; genus Streptomyces. The sequence goes on from NZ_MKXB01000235.1 coordinate 76,897, forward strand.
GAGCGAGCCGCGGTCAGCCCCCACGGTCGGGCAGGTCGTCCTCGGCAGGCGCCTGCAGGACCTGCGGGAGCGAGCCGGCCTCAAGCGCGAGGAGGCTGCGAAGATCCTGCGCGTGGCCCCGGCCACCATCCGCAGGATGGAGACCGCCGAGGTCGCCCTCAAGATCCCCTACGTGCAGCTGCTCCTCCAGGCGTACGGGGTCGAGGCGGAGGAGGCCGACGGATTCGTCCGCCTCGCCGAGGACGCCAACAAGCCCGGCTGGTGGCAGCGCTTCCACGACGTCCTGCCCGGCTGGTTCAGCATGTACGTCAGCCTGGAGGGCGCCGCGAGCCTCATCCGGGCCTACGAACCGCACTTCGTCCCGGGCCTCCTCCAGACCGAGGACTACGCACGGGCCGTGCTCCGCGCCGGGGCGGTGGGCCCGGTCAAGCACGACGACATCGAACGCCACGTGGCCCTGCGCATGGAGCGGCAGGCGCTGCTGACCCGGCCGGACCCGCCGCGGTTCTGGGTGGTCATGGACGAGACCGTGCTGCGCCGCCGGCCCCCGGGCACCGGACCCGCCGTCATGCGGGCCCAGGCGGACCGGCTCCTCGAAGCCGCCGAGCTGCCCCACGTCACCCTGCAGATCGCGGAGTTCGCCACGGGCCACCACCCCGGCACGTACGGCCCCTTCGTGCTCTTCCGGTTCGCCATGCCGGAGCTTCCGGACATGGTCTACAGCGAGTACCTGACCGGCGCCGTCTATCTGGACGCGCGCCCCGAGGTGGCCTCCCACCTCGAGGTCATGGACCGCATGGCGGCCCAGGCCGCCACAGCACAACGTACGAAGGAGATCCTCCGGGGTTTCCGCAAGGAGCTGTGAATGGATCGCATCTACAACGGCATGCGCGCCGCGGACCTCGGCACCGAGGGCTGGCACAAGCCGTGGAGCGGCGGGAACGGCGGCAACTGCTTCGAGGCCATGAAGCTGGCCGACGGCAGGGTCGCGGTGCGCCAGTCCGCCGACCCCGACGGTCCCGCCCTCATCTACAGCCCCCACGAGATCGCCGCCTTCATCGAGGGAGCCAAGTCCGGGCAGGCCGACTTCCTGCTCACCCCGACCGGCTGAGCCGTCCCGGCACCCTGCATGATGGAGCGTCACCAGCGTTGCCCAGGCGACGTGTCAAGCCCGACCAGGAACCCGACCCCACACCACGGGAGCGTCAGATGACCGACGCCGCACGGCCCGCCGTCCGGATCGACACCAGCAAACCGCACCCCGCGCGGATGTACGACTGGTTCCTCGGCGGCAAGGACAACTACCCGGTCGACGAGGAGATGGCCCGCCAGCTCCTCACCATCGACTCCCGCGGCCGCGACATGGCACGCGTCAACCGGGCGTTCATGCACCGCGCGACCCGCTGGCTCGGCACGGAAGCCGGGATCCGGCAGTACCTGGACATCGGCACCGGCATCCCCACCGAACCCAACCTCCACCAGATCGCCCAGCAGGTCGCCCCGGAAGCACGGATCGTCTACTGCGACAACGACCCGATCGTCCTGGCCCACGCCGAGGCGCTGCTGCGCTCCACCCCGGAGGGCGTCACCTCCTACATCCAGGCCGACGCCCGCGAGCCCGACGCGATCCTCGAACGGGCCGGGGAAGTACTGGACTTCACGCGTCCCGTCGCGCTGTCGCTGCTGGCCCTGCTCCACTTCGTGGACGACGAGGACGGCGCGTACGGCCTGGTGGACCGGCTCGTCGGGACGCTCGCCCCCGGCAGCTACCTGGTCCTGTCCCACGTCACCGGCGACTTCGACCCCGAGGGCGCCGCGAAGGCCCGCGCCGTGTACCAGGGCCGCGGACTGACGCTGCGGCCCCGCAGCCGAGACGAGTTCGCCCGCTTCTTCGACAAGCTGGAACTCGTGGAGCCGGGCGTCTCGCTCACCGCCGAGTGGCACCCCTCGCTGGGCGAGGCCGTCCCCGTCAGCGGGGACGGCCCCATCCCGGGCTACGCCGCCGTGGCCCGCGTCCCCTGACCGGACGTCAGGGCGTGGCCGGGGGCACCAGCGTGACGAGGAACCTTCCCGCCGCACCGGTGTTCCCGGCCGGGTCGATCGTCCGGTACTCCACGGTGTGCGTCCCGTACCGCGGGGTCGCGTCGTCCCACGGCACCGCGCGGGCACTGCCGAGCTTCCCGTACACCAGCCCGTCGATCACCGTGCCCGACGGGGTGAAGAGGAACGGCGCCCCGGCGTCCGTCGGCCAGCCGTAGTACGTGTACCAGCCGTCCCCGTTCACCCGGAACTGGGTGACGACGTGCCCGCCCTGGTCGTCGGCCGCGTCCAGCCGCATCGTGAACGGCCCGTCGTACACGTACTCCACCGGGCGCCCCGGCCCGCGCACCGTCCGCAGCGGCGCGGACAGCTCGTACGACGCCGCGGCCGGCGCCGCGTCGACCGTCCAGCGCAGGACGCGCCCGGTCCCCGCGATCCGCGCCGTGAGCGTGTGGCTGCCGGGCCGGATGCGCAGGGACGACAGGTCCAGGTCCCGGTCGTTGCCCGGGTTCGCCACCGGCCGGCCGTCCAGTGCCCACCGCACGGCCAGGGCCCGGTCGTGCGGGTGAGTCGTGTCCGCGTGCACCACCGACCAGGCACCCACCGGCGCCCCCGTCGGCGTGTGCGCCGTGAACTCCGCCGCCACCCGTCGCGCACGGGTCACCAGCCGGGTGTCCACCGTCCACGCCACCGACCGGGTCAGCGCCGCGGAGCCGCGCACCGCCGGGTCGCGGACGAACGGCGTCGGGTCCGTCACCGTCGCCGTCAGGGCGCGCCGCCCCGGAGCCAGGGACAGCCGCCGCAGGTCGACGGTCCGGGCGCCGTCCACGTCCAGGGGCCGGCCGTCCAGCCGCCACACCACGGCCAGCTCGCCCCCCAGCGGGTGCAGCGTGTCCACCCACACCGTGCGGTCCGCCCCGATCGGCGCCCCGTTCGGGGTGTGCCCCTGCACCAGGTCCACCTTCGACGAGACCGCCTGCACCATCACCTCGCGGCCCACCTCGTCGAAGGGGTACCCCAGCGTCTTCATCAACGAGTGCCGGCTGGGCCGCCACACGCCCGCCGCCGCGTACAGCCCGCCCTCGTACCGCCCGATGACGCCGCCCGCCTCGCTCTCCTCGCCCAGCCACCGCCACCACTTGGCGCGCCGCTCGCGCAGCTGCCGCTCGGTGAGCACGGTGTGGTGCGCCGACGCCGGCTCGCCACCCGCGTACGCCCCGCCGGGGGTGCCCCGCGCGTAGTAGTCGTACTCGTCCTGCAGCCCGCCCAGCGAGTGCCCGATCTCGTGCGGCGTGATCTGCGACGACAGCGCGTTCCCGCCGGACGCCGTCGCGTACCTGCCGCCGGCACCGCCGTACGTGGAGCTGTGGGCGAGGGCCACGATCTGCCGGTTGGCGGGGGACGTCCCCGCCACCAGGTCCGCGTACCGGTCGGCTGCGGCCCCGTCCACGGTGAGCAGCCGCTGCACGCTCCGCGGGTCGCAGCCGCCCCAGAAGCCCATGCCGAGCGGGGTGTCACGGCGCGGCGCGTCCAGCGAGGGGTCGCAGTCCACTCCCGACTCGGGCGACGGCACCTGCACCGCCCACACGTTGACGTAGGAACGGTACGACCGGAACGGCTCGATGCTCCACAGCACCTTGACGTGCCGGTCCACGTCCGCGCGGAACCGCGGCAGCTCCTCGGCGGTGTAGCCGTCGCCGAGGAACACCATGTTGAACCGTTTCGCCGCGGGACCCGTGATCTCCACGGGGACGACGGCCGCGGCGGCGTCGGGGGGCGCCGCGGCGGCCGCGTCGTACCGGCCCGCGGCGGACGCCCCCGCGCCCGGCACCGCGGCCCACAGCAGGCAGGCGGCGGCCGCGAACACGGCGAGTCTGCGCAGTCGTGCGCCTTGAGCAACCATGAAGCCGGAGCGTACGAGCGGCCCAACTGCCCGTAAAGGGGCTGTTATCGGCCGCGCGCGGCTGCGGCAGTCATCCGCGGGCGCCGCCCTACGCCAGGTACGCGAGCCCCGGGTGTTCCCTGCGGTACGCCTCCAGCAGTCGCCGCGCCACCGTCACCGAGTCCACCAGCGGGTGCAGCGCGAACGCCTTCACGGCCGCCTCGCGCGAGCCCGTCGCCGCTGCCTCCAGCACTTCCCGCTCCACTGCCTTGACCGCCGTCACCAGGCCCACCGCGTGGTACGGCAGCGGGTCCACGGCCACCGGACGCGCACCGTTGGCGTCCACCACGCAGGGGACCTCCACCACCGCGTCCGCGTCCAGCCCCGGCAGCGCCGACCCGTTGCGGACGTTCAGGACGAGCGTGGTCCGCTCCCCGCGGGCGACGGCCCGCATCAGCGCGAGCGCGACCCGCTCGTACCCGCCCGGCTCCAGGTCCTCCTCGGCCCGGCCCCCCGTGTCGCCGGACGCCGCCCGGTTGGCCGCCATGTACGTGGCCTCCCGCTCCGCGAGGGTCCGCAGCCACGCGTCGAGGGCTTTCACGCCCGGCCGTGCGGCGTCCTCGTAGAACCCGGCCTGCTGGCGCAGCAGGTACGCCCCCCGCGTCCCGTCCGCGCCCGCGGCCTCCCGGTACGCCTGCACGGTCTCCCGGCCGAAGTAGTAGTAGTGCAGGTACTCGTTGGGCACCGCGCCCAGCGACCGCAGCCAGTCCGCGCCGAACAGCCGGCCCTCCTCGAACGAGCCGAGCAGCTCCGGGTCGGCCAGCAGCCCGGGCAGCACGTCGCGCCCGCCGACCCTCAGCCCCCGCAGCCAGCCGAGGTGGTTGAGCCCCACGTAGTCCGGCCAGGCGTCCGCCGGGTCCACCCCCAGCACGCGGGCCACCCGGCGGGCCAGCCCCACCGGCGAGTCGCAGATCCCGATCACCCGGTCGCCCAGCACCCGGGACATCGCCTCCGTCACCAGGCCCGCGGGGTTCGTGAAGTTGATGACCCAGGCGTCCGGAGCCACGGCCGCCACCCGCCGGGCGACGTGCACCGCCACCGGAACGGTCCGCAGCCCGTACGCGATACCGCCCGCGCCCACCGTCTCCTGGCCCAGGACCCCCTCGGCAAGCGCCACCCGCTCGTCCGCGGCGCGTCCCGCGAGCCCGCCCACGCGGATCGCCGAGAACACGAAGTCCGCCCCCCGCAGCGCCTCGTCGAGGTCCGCCGTCACCGTCACGGCGGGGGCGCCGGGCACCCCGGCGGCCTGCTCGGCCAGCACCCGGCCGATCGCCGCCAGGCGCGCGGCGTCCACGTCGTGCAGCACGACGCGGGTGACCCGGCCCTCGCCGCGGTCCGCCAGGAGCGCCCGGTACACCAGCGGCACACGGAACCCGCCACCGCCCAGAATCGTCAGCTTCATGGGTCCGCACGCTACCGGGCCGGGACGCTATCCGAGATCGAGTGCGTGGGGGAGCCCCATCCGGTAGCGGTACAGGTCGTGCCGCTTCAGGCCCTCCAGCTCGGGCGGCCGCAGCAGCGGGCGGACCGGGCAGCGCGGCGCAGCCGAACCGGCGCGGTCCAGAAGGGCGTTGACGGCCTGCCGGGCCGCCGCGTTGGCGCCCTCCATCGTGGCGAGGTCGATGTCGACGGACACGTAGTCCCCGGCGAGGAACAGGTTGGGCACGCGGGTGGCCGCCTGCGGCCGGTCGTGGAACGTCCCCACCGGGTGGATGAGCAGCTCGTCCTCGTTCGTCGGATGCGGAGTGCCGAGTCCGTCCACCGCCGGGTCCAGGAACCAGCCGTGCAGGGAGCCGTCCTTCAGCGCGGGGTGCCCGGTGTCGTTGAGCGCCGCCTTCAGCTGCGCCCACACCTCCCGTGCGACCTGCTCCCGGGTGCACTCCTTCGCCGTCTTCCCGTACAGGATGCCGGGCTTGTCCCATTCCGAGATGTCCACGGACAGGCAGTCCACGGCCACCCCGTCGCCGTAGTCGGCGGGGAAGTCGCGGTCCCAGTGGTGGGCCTGCGCGATGGCGGTCAGCGACCACGGCGAGTCCACGCAGTTCACATGGCCCCTGACCAGGGGCGGCCGCTCGGTCAGATAGAACTGGATGCCGGTCATCCAGTCCGTGCGGAGCCGGTCGCAGCGCGCCAGCTGCGGATCGGCGGCCCGCAGCGCGGGGCCCCAGGTCCGCCGGGCGTGCTCCACCGGCAGGGCGCAGACGTAGTGGTCCGCGGTCACGTCCCGCCGTGCACCACCGGGGTCCTCCATGCGCGCCGCCCTGATCCTCCCCTCCCCGTACACGAGCTCGCGCAGCGTCCAGCCGACCCGCAGGTCGACGCCGAGGCTCCGCAGGTGCTCGGCCCACGGATCGATCCACGCCTCGTTCGTGGGCGCGTTGAGTATCCGGTCCGGCGGGCCGTCCGCGCCCCGGCCCAGCGCATTGAGGACGAACGCCTCGCCGAGGGTGCCCACCGTCCGGGTGCTGGCCTCCTCCGCCTTCGTGGCGACGATGTTGCGGGTCACACCGATGGCGAGGATCCGCTGGTAGTCCTCGGACATCCGGGCGGCCCGGGTGAACTCCCACCACGGGGTGCGCTCCCACTCGCCGTCGCGCCGCTCCTGGCAACTGGTCAGGAACACCAGGGCCCGGCCCACGAAGTACGCCGTCTCGTGCGCCGGGAGGTGGACGGCGGTCTCGACGAACGCCGTCAGCGCGCGGCGCAGCTCGTCCAGCGTCAGCCGCTCCGGCCGGTGGCCCGGCCAGGGGATCGCGAACCGCAGGTCCTCGCGCCCGCTGCGGGCGAACATCATCTCGCGCGGTGCGACGAGGTTGTCGAAGACGCCGCGCGGGTTCCCCGGGAACGGGATGCGGCGCATCGTGTCCGGCAGGTTGTGGTAGATCCCCGGAATGAACCGGAACCCGTGCTCCGCGGGCAGCGGCCGGCGGCCGCCGCGCGCGCTGCCGGGCACGTCCATGCTGCGGGCCTTGCCGCCGAGGGCGCGGCGCTCGTAGACGGTGACCCGGAAGCCCCGTTCGGCCAGCTCGTGCGCGGCCGTCAGGCCGG
>NZ_MKXB01000237.1:0-15410 GCF_001865245.1 Streptomyces sp. CC53
GGTGTGGTGTGGGCGGGTTGTGGTGCGGGTGTCGTAGCGTAGGAAGTGGCGGATCTGGTCGGCGCGGTGGGGTTGTCCTTTGATCAGGATCATGCCGTATATCTGGTCTTTGTCCTCGCGCCAGCATATGAGGGGGATGCGGTAGGTGTCGTTTTCTGGTGTCGTGAAGACGGCTTCGTAGTCGGTGGCGTTGAGCAGGGTCATGTGTCTTCGCTTTTCGGTGTGGTGGTGAACAGGTGGCCGTAGTTGTTGATGGTGAGGGCGGTGTCGGTGGCACCGGCCAGGTGGAGGGTGTGCCAGAGGTTTGCCTGGTTCGCGGTGATGATGTGGCAGCCGAGTTCGGTTTCGAGGGGTTTGATGGTGCCTACTGCGCGGATGCCGTTGCCGGCGATGAGGACGGCGTCGGGGTGGTGTGTGGTGATGGTGGTGCGGATCCACGCGGACAGGTTGTCCGGTGTGATCGCTTTCTGGTGGGAGGGGAGGGGGCAGGGGCCGTGGTGGACGACTTGGAAGCCGAATTCGCGGAAGTAGTCGGCGCCGTGGGTGGAGAGTGTGTCGTCGAACCATGGGGGGTTGATCACGGCGATCTTGTGTGCGCCGAGGGCGTTGAGTGCGGCTCGGGCGGCTTTGGTGGTGCCGGTGATCGGAAGGCCGCGGGTGGCGGGTTGTAGTCGCTGGTACAGCTCCTGTTCGCCGGTTGCTTTGAGTAGGTAGCTGGAGGAGGTGAAGCCGAGGGTGAGGGCGTGGAGGGGGGATGCGGCGAGTAGTTCCACGGCTTGGTCGAGGTGGGGCGGTTCGACGAAGGAGCGGACGGGGTCGTGGGGGATCTTGTTGTCCATTTCGCCGCCGGCGCGCATGGCTGCGAAGTGGATGCGTGAGCCGTGGATGGACACGGAGGCGGGGGCCATGGCCTGTAGTTCGGCTTCGGGGCCGATGTCGGCGTGGGGGACGACGACGCCGATGCGTACTGAGGCGTCCCATCCGTCGGTGGGGGAGGTGGTGTGGGTCATGGTGGGGTCTCCTACCGGGTGAGGGTGGATTCGGTGGCCAGGCTGCCGCCGTGGACGGTGCCGGTGCCGTCGGCGTTGAGGAAGCCGGGGTGCTTGCTGCGCATGTGGGACATGACGAAGTCGTAGGGGACGTCGTCGTAGGAGCCGTGGTCGGTGAGGAATTCCATGGAGCCGCCGCCCTGGTTGAAGGGGTGGTAGAGGCTGTCGTTGACGCCGTCGAATTCCAGTGCCTGCATGCCGTAGAGCTTGCAGAGCATCTTGTTGAACACCGGTGTGGCCTTGATCCATGTGCCGTTGAGGTGGATGTGGGTGAGGCCGTGGAAGAACACGTCGCCGCCGATGTGCTTCAGCAGCCGGGGGGAGGCGAGGTGGTTGCGCACGTCGCCGTAGACGAGTCGGGAGGGGATGCCCAGGGCGCGTACGCACGCCGCGTACAGGGCGGACTTGTGCAGGCAGAATCCTTCTCTGGAGGTGGCGGTGGTGGAGGCTTTGAGTCCCTGCCGGGACAGGGGGGCGCCGTACACTTCGTAGAAGATGTCGTCGCGCACCGCGTAGTACAGCGCGATGGCGTTGGTCGTCGGGTCGGCGGCGCGGTCCTTGACGGCGTGGTCGATGAAGGCTTGCACCGCGTCGGTTTCGTAGTCGAGGAACTCGGTGGGCCGGGTGAGTCGCTGCAGCTGGTCTCTCATGTGGATCTCCTGTCGGTCCGGGGGCTTGGCCGTGGGGCCGGTCGGTCACAGCCCGAGGAGTGTGGCGATGCGGTTGCGCTGGATCTCGGAGGTGCCCGAGTAGATCGTTCCGGCGATCGAGTTGCGCAGGTCCCGCTCGATGCCGTGTTCGGTGAGCACGCCGCGGCCGCCGTGGATCTGTACCGCGTCGAGCGCGGTCTGTACGTTGGCCTCGGACACGATGGTTTTGGTGGCTGCCAGGTCGAGTGAGGCGTCGTGGCCGGCCTCGACTTTCGCGCCGGTGTCGGCGAGCCACTTGCGGGCCGTTTCGACCCGCATCTTCATGTCGGCGATCTTGTGGGAGACGGCCTGGTAGGAGCCGATGGGCTGCCCGAACTGGTGGCGGTTCCTGGCGTAGGTGATGGTCTGCTCCAGGCGTCGCGTCATCTCGCCCAGCGTGATGGAGAAGCCGAAGAGGACTTCCCGCTTCATCACGTGGTCCAGGACGAGGAAGCCGGTGCCCTCCTGCCCGAGCCGCTGACTGACGGGGACGCGCAGTTCGTCGAAGCGGAGCGTGCCGACCGGGCTGGTGCGCAGGCCGATCTTGTCCATCGCCGGGCCCGTCGTCAGACCGGGCGTGCCGGCCTCGACGAGCAGGGTGGTCAGGCCGAAGGGTCCCGGCGTGCCGGTGCGCACGTACAGCAGGAACAGGTCGGCGACGGGGGCGTTGGTGATGAACATCTTGCCGCCGCTGACCACGTAGTGGTCGCCGTCGCGGCGGGCGGTCGCGGCCAGGTTCATCGCGTCCGAGCCGCCGGTCTCCTCCGTGATGGCGTGCGCGGTGATCGCTTCACCGGAGGTGATCCTCGGCAGGTGGCGTTCCTTCAGTTCCTGGCTGCCGAAGCGCTGTAGCGGCACGCCGACGGAGACGATCTGGGTTGAGGCGGAGAAGGACAGGCCGGCGTCGTGGCAGACGTAGCCCAGGCCCTCCAGGGCCCGCATGGTCGCCGTCACTCCGTGGCCGGCGCCGCCGAACTCCGGGGCGAAGTGGGTGCGCAGGAGACCGGTCTCCTGCAGGATCTTCCACTTGTCGTGGGGGAAGGCGCCGGCTGTGTCCAGTGCGCGGGTGTCCGCGTTGAGCTGCCGGGCCCAGGGGGCGGTGAGATGGAAGAGGTCGTCGGTCACGGCGGGTCCTTGGTCGGCGGTGGGGTCGGGCGGCTCAGTACTGCGAGAAGCCGTCCTGGGACAGGGTGTGCTTCTCGTCGCCGACGATCGGCGGGTTGAAGACCGACACCAGGTGCAGGTCCTCGTAGTCGGAGGCCACCAGGTAGTGCGGGTCGTGCTTGTCGAGGACGTAGATCGTGCCGGGCACGATCTTGTGACGGGTTCCGTCCTTCTCCACGACCTCGCCCGAGCCGCCGATGCAGTAGCAGGCCTCCAGGTGGTTGCGGTACTGCAGGGCGCTGGTGGTGCCCTGGCGCACGATCGTGTCGCAGAGCGCGAAGCCCATGCCGTCGGACTTGGTCAGCAACCGGGTGCTCAGGCCGTTGCCCCACTCGACGGGAGCGACGTCATCGAGGCTGCGAACGAACATGTCCGGTTCTCCTTCGATCGATGAGAGGTACATGGCGATGAGGCGGTGCCCCGCACCAGCGATGCACGGTGCGCGGTGCGCGGTGCGCGTGGCGTTCGTGCTGCTCGTGGTGTGTGGTGGTGCGTCGCACCCGTGGTGCTCGTGGTGTGGTTTGTTGCGCCCGTGGTGCTCGTGGTGTGGTTTGTTGCGCCCGTGGTGCTCGTGGTGCGGTTTGTTGCCCGCGGTGCGCGGTGCGCGGGGCTGGGGGGTGTGTCTCGCCCGCGCGGCGCGTGGTGCGTGGGTGCGCGCGGTACCCGCGTGGTGCGTGTGGTGCGGGGTGGCGCGGGCGGTGCTGGTGTGTGGTGTCTGTGATGTGCGGGGTGTGCTGGATGTGTGGGGTGTGCGGGGTGGTGTGTTCGTCTCGGTGGTGTCGGGTGTGTTTGGGGCTTGGCGCTTGTGGGGGTGCGGTGGTGCAGGTCAGGCGGCCCGCGCCGGGGTGTGGGTCTCGATCACGGCGGTGATGGAGTTGAGGGTGCGGAAGTCGTCCGGCGTGAACTCGATGTCGTCGACGGCGATGTCGAAGGCCTGTGTGAGGTGCGCGAGCAGACGCACCAGGCCCAGGCTGTCGATGACGCCGGAGTCGATCAGGTCGTAGTCCCCGGTCAGGTCCGAGGTGTCTTCCCCGGCGAGGAACTGGCCCACGATGTAGGCGCGGATCTCACCGGCGATGTCCGTGGTGCTCATGCGTTGATCTCCTTCATGCGGTTGTGCTTGATGAGGTTGCGGTCGGGTTTGCCCGTGGACGTGCGGGGCAGTGGTGCGTCGGTGAGGTGGACGGAGGCCGGTATGGCGTGGCGGGGCAGGTGCCGGCCCGTGTGGGTGCGCAGGCGCAGGCTGGTGAGTGCGGTGCCCGGGCGGCGGGTGACGTGGGCGTGCAGCCGGACGCCGGCCTGCGGGTCGGGCAGGGGGACGACGACGGCCTCGGCGACGTCGGGGTGGGAGGCGAGCACGCTCTCCACCTCCTGGAGGTTCGTGCGCACCCCCCTGACCTTGACGTGCCAGTCTGCGCGGCCTTCGAGGAAGTACAGGCCGTCGGCGTCGCGGGAGACGATGTCGCCGGTGCGGTAGAAGGCGCGGCCGTCGATGCGGGTGAACGCGGTCTCGTTCAGTTCCTCGCGTAGATAGCCGCTGGTCTGGAACGGGGTGGTCACCAGCAGTTCACCGGTGCCCGCCCCCTCGACCCGCTGCCCGTCGGCGTCCAGGACGAGCGCGTCGGTGCCGCGCACCGGCCGGCCGATGGGCATCGGCCCGGTCGCCGCGGGGTCGACGCGGTGCAGGAAGGAGTCGTTGGTCTCCGTGCAGCCGAACACGTTGTGGAAGGCGGCGCCGGGGAACGCCGACGCGATCGGGGCGAGCAGGCCGGCCGGGAGCCGGTCGCCGGTGAAGACGGCGTGGCGCACGGTGTCGAAGGCGCCGCTCCCTTCGCGGTCGCCGGCACTGCCCTCCAGGAGCAGCCGGTACATCATCGGCACGCCCTGGACGAAGGTGAGTGCGTGCCCGGCGACGAGCGAGGCCAGGTGTGCGGCGTCGGTGGCGCGTTCCTTGTCGACCAGCACCACGGTGGCGCCCAGGCGCAGGAACGTCCAGATGTCCAGGAGGGCGAGGTCGAAGTTGAGCGGCGCGTAGGACAGCGCCCTGTCCCCTTGCGTCAGGGCGAACTCCTTGACGGCCCAGTCGGCGAAGGCGTCGAAGCCGGCGGCCTCGATCGGGACGATCTTGGGGGTGCCGGTCGAGCCGGAGGTGGTCAGCAGCAGACGCGTCTGCTGCGGGTTCGGCGTCGCGAATCCCGCCGCCTCGTCCTCGTCGGGTGTCACGGGTGTCGCGTCGAGCACCCCGTCGGCGTCGACGGTCAGCAGGTGGCGCACCCTGGCCTGGCGGGCGATCCGCTCGCGGGCGGCGCTGCCGAGGTCGGGGGAGGGCGCCAGGGCGATGTGGCCCTCGTGGAAGAGCGCGAGCAGCAGCGCGATGGTCTGCGGCGTCTTGTGTGCCGGCACGCACACGGTGCTGCCTGCCGGCAGACCCAGGCGTTGCAGTGGGTCGCGCAGGCTCTGGGTCAGATCGTGCAGCCGGCCGTAGGTGACGGCCTGGTCGTGGAAGTGGAGCGCGATGCTGTGGGGCCGGTGGCGACCGTGGACGGCGACGGTCTCGGCCAGGCGAGGCGATGGCACGGCGGATTCCTTGCGGTCGGCTCAGCCGCAACAACACGAAGTCGCTCGGCTGTTCGAATCGTGCGGTGTCGAGCACGAAGGTATCCGAGCAAGTACATGCTTGGTCAAGCACCTACTTGGCGAAGTGGGTGTGACCCGGTGCCTTCACTTTTGCTTGATCAAGCAAATGGTTTGGATGTGGAATCCGTGGGGTGAGCCTCGGAACGGCCGCGACGCGGTGCAACGGTCCGGAACCGGAATGTCACCGGGCTTCCGGACGGCTGCACCGCGTCGCGGGGCCGTGTCGGGGTGAAGTCGGAGGCGCTGCCCGTGCCGTGGCGCGCCGCGGTGTGCCGTGGCGCGGGGTGCGGGGTGGTGGGGTCGGCGCGGGTGCGGGGTCCGGTCAGTCTCGGGGCGTGCGCAGGGCCCGGACGGTCGGGCCGAGCTCGGGGTCGGCGGCGAAGGTGTTCAGTGCGGAGGACAGGACCTCCGCGTAGGTGGCGCGCGCGGCCTCGTAGCGCTGGCGCCCCTCGTCCGTGATGACCGCGTAGACGCCCCGCTTGTCCGAGGGGCACAGGTCCTTGAAGGCGAAGCCCGCCGACTCCAGCCGGCCCACCAGGCGCGTCACCGACGACTGGCCCAGGCCCACCTTGTCGGCCAGGTCCTGCATCCGCAGCTCGCTCGTCTCCGAGCGGTGCAGGTGCTCCAGGGAGCGGAACTCCGACAAGCCGATCGCGTGCCGCCGCTGCAGGGCCGCCGTCAGCTCGCGTTCGACGTGCGCGTGGAGCGCGAGCACGCGGTTCCACACGGCGTGGTCGGAGTTGCGCTGGGCTGCGAGGGGTGGAGTTGCCATAGGTGCGTCCTCACGGGAGTGACTGTTTGACAGCAGAGTACATGCTCATGCAAGCTCCTGGCGTTTCCCCGATTGCGCCTCCAGGGAGCAGTCGGCCATCATGTCCTTGCATGCACAAGCAATGACTGGAAGGGGTTTCCTCATGCAGTGGCTCTACCTCGCCATCGCCGTCGTCTTCGAGATCGGCGTCGCCCTCGCGGCAGGCAAGGCCGAAGGCTTCAAGAACCGCAAGTGGACCGCGATCACGCTGGTCAGCGGAGCCCTCGGCACCTACTTCCTCAGCCGTGCCCTGCTGACGTTCAACGTCGGCGTCGGCTACGCGCTGTGGACCTCGGTCTCCGGCGTCGGCATCACCCTGCTCGGCGCCCTGCTGTTCGGCCAGAAGCTCAACTGGAAGAAGGCCCTGGGCATCGCGGCCGTCATCGCCGGGGTCGTCGGCCTCCAGCTCAGCGGCGCCGCCTGATCCCGCGACCGTCCCCGGCCGCCCGGCAGGGCCCCACCTCCGGCCGGAGCGCCGGCCCCACCCCGGCGGAGGGCGCCCCGCACCCTATGGGTCTGCGCGCCCCGCATCCCGCACGGCCTCCCCAATCCCAGGCCATCACGCCTTACCGAAAGGAACCTGCCCTCATGTCCTCGAACAACAGCTCCGCGGCCAACGCCTGGCTCATGCTCCTCCTCGCCGGCGTGTTCGAGATCGGCTACGCGCTCTCCGTCGGCGGCAGCAACGGCTTCACCCAGCTGACCTGGTCCCTGGTCGCCGTCGTCTTCTTCCTGCTGACCCTGTGGGCGCTCAGCGTCGCCCTCAAGACCATCGACGTCGGCACCGGCTACGCCGTCTGGGCCGGCATCGGCGCCGTCGGAGCCGCGGCGCTCGGCCCCGTCTTCTTCGACGAGAAGCTCAACCTCGTCCAGTCCCTGTGGCTCGCCGTCATCATCGGGGGCGTCGTCTGGCTGAAGCTCGCCGACAAGACGAGCGGCGCGGAGACCACGCAGGAAGCCGTCGAGCGGCCGCAGGTCGCCCAGAGCGCCGGCGTCTGAGCGCACCCAGCACCCCCGGGCAGCTCTCGGCGAGGACGACGGGCCGCCACCCCCCGTGCGCGGCCCGCCCGGTACCTCCGCCGAACCGCCCCCGTCTCCCAAGGACCCACTCGCCATGCCTCTTGACTCACTCGACCAGCTCACCCCCCACGTGGAGGAAGCGGTCAGGATCAGCCGACAGCACGTCGCCGAGGGCGGCATCCCCTTCTCCGGGATCGTCGTACGCGACGGCCGCGTCCTGGGCACCGGTTTCAACCGTGTCGCCGAGGACAACGACCCCACCGCCCACGCCGAGGTCGTCGCCCTGCGCCAGGCGACGCGCAAGGCCGGCCGGTTCGGCGTCGCGGGAGCCACCCTCATCGCCTCGGGCGAGCCCTGCGCGCTGTGCTACATGGCAGCCCTCTACTTCGACGTCGAGCACATCGTGTACGCCGTCGACCGCAAGACCGCGGCCACCTACGGCTTCGACTACGCCGGCTCGTACACCATCTTCTCCACCGACCCCACCGCATGGCCGCTCAAGGTGACGCACGCCCCCATCGAGGGCCACGAAGTGCCCTTCCAGGAGTTCCTGACCGGCCGGAAGGGCGGACTGCGGTGAGCGACCAGGCACCTACCGGCCAGGCACCCGACCAGGCATCCACCGACCAGCCGGGGCCCGCCCCGGCAGCGAACGACCGAGTGACAAGTGACCAGGCGATGAACGACCACGCAGCCACCAACCACACGGCCACCGACCACACGGCCACCGACCACACGGTGAGCGGCCACACGGTGAGCGGCCACACGGCCAACGACCACGCAGTCAACGACCACACGGCCAACGACCACGCTGCGCACGATCGGGCACGACACGACCAGGCACCGCAGGGCCGCGCTGCGCACGACCGGGCACTGACGGGCCAGTCCAAGAGCGACCCGGTGAAGATCCGGATCTGGTCCGACTACGTCTGCCCCTTCTGCATGCTGGCGGAAGGCCCGCTGGAAGAGGCGATCGAGGGACTCGGCGTCGACGTCGAGATCGAGTGGAAGCCCTTCGAACTGCGGCCCCACCCGCACCCCACCCTGCGCCCCGAGGACGAGTACCTGCCCGCGGTCTGGCAGCGCGCCGTCTACCCCATGGCCCGCCGCATGGGCGTCGACATCACGCTGCCCACCGTCTCCCCGCAGCCCTACACGCGGCTCGCGTTCGAGGGCTACCAGTACGCCGCCGAACAGGGCAAGGGCGCCGAGTACACCGCCCGCATGTTCCGCGCCTTCTTCCAGGAGGACCAGGACCTCGGCGAGCCGGACGTCCTCATCCGCCTGGCCGAGGAGATCGGCCTGGACGGCCAGGCGTTACGCAAGGCCCTCGGCGACGGCACGTACAGCGCCGCCCACCAGGACGCCCTGCGCGAGGCCGCCGCCCACCGCATCCAGTCCGTGCCCACCCTCCTCGTCGGCGACACCCGCATCGAGGGCGTCCCCGGCGTTCCCCAGCTACGCAAGGCGATCCTCGACGCCCAGGCCGCGCAGGAGGAACAGGCCACGGTCCACGGCGCCGCCTGCAGCGTGGACGGAGGCTGCTGACGTGAGCATCCGCGCCCACCTCACCGCCGCCACCGCCCCATCCCGCACCGAATCAGGCAGCCGCGTCCCTGCCACCGTCGCCCACGGCGAGACCGCCCGCCTCGCCTCCACCGACCACAAAGCCCCCGACCCGACCCCGCCCACGGCCGGCACCGGCACCGGCGAGCTGTGGCGCGAGGTGGTGACCGGCAACAGCCACCCGCGCCCGGCCCTGCACGACGCCCCCGCCCACGACCGCCGCCACCTGCTGCGGGCGACGCCCGGCGCCACACCCGCCAGACGCCCGGTCACCTCGCCCACCCCCTCGCGCGCGACGACCTCGTACCCCCAGGCATCGACGCCGACCCCGTCCTCAAGGCACTCCGACTGATCCAAGGCCCACGCGCGAGATGACAGCGACCTTCCGGCAGTACGTGAGGTCTGTGAAGAGACGCCTGGTGCTGGCGTTGAGGTGAAGTACCTCAACACCGCCCCCAGCCCGTCTGCCCCAGCCCGCCCCGGCCGTACGCCGGGGCGGGCTGGGGCGGGCGGCCTCCTCGTCGCGATCGACAGCATCGGCCCCCCGACGGGTACGGCTCCTGGGACCCGGTTCTGAAGGCGAGCATCGTCCCGCTGCCCGGCCGTACTGAGGGCGCTCAAGCCAGTTGCGTACGCGTGCTTCGAGCTGGCCCAGGGCGACTACGGCAAGCGGCCAGGCTGCGCTTGACGTGCGCTCATGCCCCCTCAACCGGGTTGAGGCCGGGTGACCGGGCGGGCGGCAGGAACACCGTCGGCCATTCACGTTCGGCGATCAGGTCGCGCATGGCGTGGGAGAGGTGAGTGTTCAGCCGCGGTCCCGCACCAACACGATCAACTGCGGGCCTTCAGCGTGAAGTGCCGCTTCACTCAACAGACCGCGCATACGCGATACGTACGCTAGATGTACGCGCATCGTACGTTCAAGGGGGTAGGGTGTGGGTCAGGAGGCGTTCCATGTCTGAGTTGTTCGACGCGGTCGATGCCCTGCTCGCATCCCGCGCGGTGCTGCCGCCGCCGGCGGAGCGCAAGCGGCTGCGGGCTGCGCACGGCCTGACGATCGACGAGGTGGCGACCGCGTTGAAGGTGCGGCGGGCCACGGTGTCCGGTTGGGAGTCCGGCAAGACCGAGCCCCGCCCGCCGGAGCGCGACGCCTACGCCCGGCTGCTCGACAAGCTCGCGGAGCTCTACCCCGCCGCCCCGGCCGCGCCCGCCCCCGCCCCTGACGTCGCAGTGTCGGCCACGTTCACCGCCACAGCACCCGCCCCGGCAGGGGCGGCGGAAGCCCGAACTCCGTCCGCAGGGGAGGCGTCCGCGGCTGCGGACCCGACCGCAGCCGAGAACACCCCGCCCCCCGCCCCCGTCGCTGCTGCTTCGGTGGCCGCGCCGCGTCCGGCGCGCACCCCAGGGCCGTCGTCGACATCGCGCCGTCCGGGTGCGAAGAAGGCCGCGCCGGCCGCAACCCCGGCGGGCGGCGCCGATCCGCGGTTCGAGAACGGGCCGCTCGCGGTCGTCGACGTCGAGGACGGGAAGGTGCTGGCGTACTGCACCGGCGGCCTGGTCCTGGACGTGCCCGCCAAGTCCCTGCCGTCCCTGGTCGACTGGACCCTCAAGGAGGCCGGACTCGGGCAGCCGAAGCTGTCCGGACCGGGAAGGCCGGCCGACCCGCTGCTCGTACTCACCGAGGCCGCGTGCGAGCGCTACGGCCTGCCCCCGACGCTCAGCGAGGAGGAGAAGCACGCCGGGCGGATCCCGGAGGGCCACAAGGTCATCAAGCAGCTTGTGCGCGCGGAGTGCAAGCTCACCCAGCGCGGCTTCGGGCCGTGGGCGCGGATCTACCGCCCCGCCACCGGCTCGGAGCGGCAGTGCGTGCAGCTGTGCATCCCGTCGTGGAACGCGCTGGACCCCCGGTTCTGGGGCCCCGCCGCGCAACTGCCGCCGGCGGAGCTCGCCCGCGTCCTGGGCGTGTACGCCTCGCGGGTGATGACGCCGCGCGGATCGGCCGCGGTGACCGGCCTGGAGCTGATGACCGCGCTGCACCCGCCGACCCGGGCCTCCGCGCCGGACGCCGACGGCAAGCGGCACTCCGAGCACAACCCCGGCAGCCTGGGCCAGGACGCCATCGACCCGATGAACTTCCCGCCCTGCGAGGTCCCCGACGGCCACCCGGTCCTCAAGGACCTGCCCCGGTTCCACGTCCGCGGACCTGCGGAGATGCTGTTCGAAGAGGCGTACGACTGGGCGCGGCCGATGACGGACGCCGAGTGCACGCTGCGCCACTTGGTCGGCATCGACGTCAACATGGCCTTCGCGGCCGGCGCGAACGGGCTGAACGTCGGCCTCGGTGAGGCGACGCACCTCAAGAACCCCGTCTTCGACCCGAAGCTGCCCGGCTCGTGGCTGGTCGACCTCTCCCACGTCGACCTGTCGAAGGTGAAGGTCGCCAAGGACAAGTGGGCGGAGCTGGACGGCAGCCTGCTGCCTTCCCCGTTCACACCGAAGGGCGAGCGCCCGACCGGCCCGGCCTGGTACGCCACGCCCACCGTCGCCTACGCGCAGGAGCTCGGCTACGACGTCGCGCCGACCCAGGCCCACGTCCGGTACGACAACGGCCGCTACCTGGACGGCTGGTACCAGCGGCTGCGGGACGCCTACCTGGCCACGATGGCCGACCTCGGCGTCGACACCGACCTGACCCCGGCCGACTTCCTCGCCGCGATGCACGGCTACAAGACCCGCGACCCGGACCTGGCGATCGTCATCACGGCGATCAAGGCCACGGTCAAGGGCGGTCTGGGCAAGCTCCGCGAGCGCCCCCGGGGCGAGGGCTGGAAGCCCGGCGAGCCGTGGCGCGCGCTCTCCCGCCCCACCTGGCGGCCCGACATCCGCGCGGCGGTCATCTCCCGCACCCGCATCAACCTCCACCGCAAGATCGTCAAGCACGCGGCCTTCACCGGGCAGTACCCGATCGCGATCCTGTCCGACTGCGTCGTCTACGCCTCCCCCGGGCCCTCGCCGCTGGACTTCCTGCCCTACCGGGAAGGCAAGCCACTGCCCGGCGGCTTCAAGCTCGGCATCAACCCCGGCCTCGTGAAGTGGGAAGGCACCCAGTCCGTCCTGTGGGGCGAGGAGGTCCGCGAGCGGTTCAACGCCCCCGAGCTCAACCTCGCCCGGTACATCAAGGACGGCACCGTCACCGACATCGACAACGGAGAGTAGGAGTAGGCCACGATGAGCCTGTTCGGGGACGGCCTGGACGCCGCGGTGCAAAAGGCGTTCACCCGCCCGGCGCCCAAGAGCGCGCCCGCGCAGATGCGCTACCTGGTCAAGCGGCTCAAGAGCACCAAGGCGGTCGCCCAGATGCTGCGCATCTCCCAGCGCACCGTCGAACGGTACGTGAAGGACCAGATCAAAAAGCCCCGCCCTGATCTCGCCGCACGCCTGGAGCGCGAGGTGAAGAAGCGCTGGCAGCCCCAGATCCGGGCCAGGGCCCGGCACAAAGCGGCCACGACCGGCGGCATCGTCATCGACACCCGCGCCCGCATGGGCTACACCGCCCCGATCGGCTCCACGGACCAAGACCGCATCCGGCACCTGACCGTCGCCCTGCCCCCGCCGTACGCCGCCCGCCTCTTCGACGCCCAGGAAGCAGGCGCCACCGACGCCCGACTCCAGGAGATCGCGGCCGAAGCGCTCAAGGAGGTCTACTTCCAGGACAACGGCCGCCGCGCCGGCTCCCTGGAGGAGGTCCGCTTCACCGACATCGAGCACCTCGAGTTCGACCTGTAGCAGCCGTACCCCGGACAGCCCGCGAGCCCCGGTTGTGACTGAGCACTTCAGTTGGCGCGTCAGCGGTTGAGCGTCGAGGTGGCGGCTCTGGCCTGCGGTGAGGTGTCATCCCGTGCCTCGTCCATGGGCAGCGGCCGCGTGTGGCGTGCTCTCTCTATGTGTCAGCGTCCCGAAGGCCGCGGTATCGGGACACGTCATGGAGCAGCCAGGAGTACGGGGAGCCCTCGTCTGTGTCGCCTGTGGCGTCGAGACCACGCAGAATCTCGTCGCCGCGCGGATCATCGCGCATGGCAAGGCGGGCCGCGGCCTCCACCCGGACGGTCTCGTCTGGGTCGTCAAGGCATGCGGCAAGTACATCCGAGACTCCCGTGGTGTCCGGTGGGGCGGAGGCGAGGGCCATGCAGGCTGCCCGGCGGACCGCCGCGTCCTCGTCCCCGGTCCGCTCCACAACGGCTTCCAGCGCCTGGGGGCTCTCCGCCTCGACCGCACGATGCAGTCCCCCCACAGCCCACTGCCGGACCTTGCTGTCGAAGTGACGGGTGAGCTCGGAAAGTGGCCCCTGGGCACGCGGATCCTGGGCATCGGCCAGGCCGGCGGTGAGTGACCACGTCACACGGGGGTCAGGCTCGCGTGCCACCCAGGGCAGGAACAGCTCGACGAGCCGCCCGTCGAACGGCGAGTCGTCGCTCTCGTCGAAGAGGTTGATCGTGCGCAGCACTTCCGCAGCGAAGTACCGCTCCAACGGCATCGGCCGGTCGTGCAGGGCGGCGGCCGCGTCCCAGACGGCGGGATCGTGCCGCTGCTGGAGCGCGTACGTCGTCTCCCACCACACTTCGTGGTTGACATCCGGTTCCGCCACGGCGCGGGAGAGCAGCTCGTCGAAGGGCACGGTGATGCCGTACCGCTGCTCCAGCGAGGTGAGGATCGCGGTGTGCCCGGTCCGGGCGGTCAGACCCCCCAGGGACAGCTCCTCGCAGGTCGCCCCGGACTCACACCGGACGGTTCTGCGGCCGACCGGACCCGGCCGCCCGCTTCTGCGGCGCAGCTCCGGCACGACGCCTGTCTCGTGCCAGTACCGGGCCAGAGCCAGAGCGTCACGTCCCTCGGCGTCCTTGATCCACAGGCGTGCCCCGTGGCCGACGAGCGCGTCTGTGATGTTGCAGGCGCCGTTGTCGATCGCACGCAGCAGCGGGGTGCGTCCGTCGGCGCCGGCGCGGTCCAGCCGGGCTGATCCCATCAAGGCCTCGACGACCGGCAGTTCGAAGGTGTCCACCGCCAGACACAGTGCGGGGGTGCCGTGCTCATCGGCGGTATCGGGGTCAGCCCCTGCGTCCAGCAGCACCCCCACTGCCTGCGCGTCCCCGCTCAGTACCGCCGCTATGAGTGGCTCCACGCCCATTCTCCCGCCCTCGCCCCGCGCGCTGCTTGCCCGCCACAGGCCGAGACGGGAACCAGGAGAGCGTAGGCGTGCGCGGCCAGGTCGCGCGCGGTCTCTCCGCCCGGCATCCACGGTGGAGGGCCAGGGCGCCGAGCGGGAGCGCCACACTCGGCGAAACTCGCCGACTCAAGCACTCAGTCACCCCCGGACCGCTGTGGTCCGGGGGCTCGCTCGCGTATCCACGGGTGGGCGGATGGTGATGAACGCGATGCCGTGTGCAACCACTCCGCCGGGTGCTGGTCACCTCGCGCCTGCGGCCGGGCCGGGAGACGGCCGGCCCTCCCGTACGGCGAGGGCCGCGTCGACGAAGGCCGGCACGAGCGCGGTCATCTCGGGCGCTGTCACGTCCTTCGTCCACCGGCTGGCGCGCCATCCGCTGCACTCCGGCTCGAACCGGCGTACACCGTGGGCGTGCTCCACCTCACGGGCCTAGGGCTTGCGCGGGCACCGCCCGTGACGCTCGGTCTGCTCCAGGTGCGCGCGGACGACAGCGGTGTGGAACCGGCGCGGCAAGGGTTTTCGTTCGAGGCAGCCGCGGCATACCAGCAGACGCAGCACCGCGCCTTCGAGGCGGAGGAAGAGGCAGGGGAGTCCTGTTCCTTCGCGGATGTTGCAGCTGCCGCACAGCGGGCCGCGGACCAGGTCGTGCTCGTGGCAGCGGTCCCACACCGAGGCCCGGCTCGACTGGCACAGCCGGCACAGGTAGTCGTCGGCCCGCAGCGTCCGGGCCCGCATCTGCCCGTAACGCACGCCGCGCAGGTGCCCGGTGTACGCGGCGAACTCCGCCCCCGAGCACGGCGGGCACATCGTCACGTACCCGGTCTTTGCCGGCGTCCTCCAGCCGCTCCAGCGCCCCCCCGGCGCCCCGCACCGCGAGCACACCCCAGCCCGTTCGAGGAGCTTCCCCTCCACCACCTCCCACCGGCCCAGGAGGTCGGCGCAGGCGCGGGGCAGCCACCAGCGGCCCCCGCCCCGGGTGAGTGGTTCCAGGGGATACGTGCCGGCGATTGCGGACGAGGGCCGGGACCCGGCCCGCGCGGAGACGGACTCCTCCCACGCCAGGCCGCCCGGCAGACCGTTCTCCCCGATCCGCGCCTACTCCCCGCGCTCGGCGTACGGACGATCCCGGGCCGCACTCGCGCACCAGGTAGATCTCCAGCCCAAGCGTGCATTCCCACTGCCCCGGCACCATCACGAGCTAGATCGGCAGGCCGATCACCCCCCACCCCCTGCGCTCCGCCTCGCCGACC
>NZ_MKXB01000237.1:15715-27420 GCF_001865245.1 Streptomyces sp. CC53
AGCCCGGGACCGGCCTCGCACCACCTCCGCCGCAGCCGCGCCACCGTCTCCGGGCCGCGTACGATCACCGGCCCGGACCGCCACAGCCCCTCCAGCGAGGGGAACACCCCGGGGCCGACCTGCTCGGCGTCGACGTCGGCCCGCGGCCCCCACCAGACCAGCCCCTCCAGGAACTCGTCCAGTGCCGCCCGCGCCTCACCCCCCACGGTGCCCCGGACCTTCTCCCAGCCCTCCGCCGCCCAGAAGTGCGGCTTGTACGAGCCGAGCGTGCCCCGGAACTCGTACCGCCCCAGCCAGGACCGCTCCGCCGCGGCCGGCCACATCCATCCGTCGACGACGTCGCCGTCCGCGTCGGCGTCCCCGTACGCCGCCTCCTGCACCACCCGCAGCCGGTCCTGCGCGGGCACCCGCGCCAAGCGCGCCCAGTCCACGACCAGAACCGTGATGTCCATACCCATGCGGCGATGCTATGGATGAAAAACTCCTGCAGTTCGACCTCCTGTGATGCAAGTCCGCAGGTCAGCGCCCTACGGCGAAAGATCCGAAGAGTTTCCCATCACTAGGCCGCCTCCTGGAGGGTGATGTTCTTGTCGGCCGCCGCCCTTCCTCGCGTGCCGCGCTGCCTCTTCGAGCTCGACAACGGCACCACGCCCCAGGCCCGCCTTGCGCGTGAGGTCTGGGACTACGAGCGCTACGCCGGGCACCGAGTCCGGGAAGGCGCCCGCGGCACGATCGGTACGACGTACCCGTTCTGGCAGCGCCACCGCTACACCCGCTAGACCACCTTCCCGCAGCTGCATGTCGTCCTGGCCGGCAAGGAGGAGCATCTGCTGCACAACCGCTGAAAGGCGCTCGCCGACGCCGTGAAGGGCATCACCGTCGCGGTCTGGGTGAACACCCTGCCCCGGCTCCAGCGCGGCGCGCCCTGGTACGAGACCGGCGGCGACGACCCGGACCGGGCGCCGCCGACGCTACCCCAAACCCGCCGGCCGCAGACGGCGCGCGCGACGCCGGGCACGCCCCCGTCCACGAAGGGGCTGCCCGGCGTCCGGCCCGGCAGGCGCAACGAGGACAGAAGGACTCATGCCACTGCTGGGGACGAACGGGCCGACCCGACGGCGACAGCCCACCGCAGGCCCTACGCGAGACCGTAGGAGACGCAGCCGGGAAGAGACCGCGCTCCAAGATCCGCCGGGCGGGTTGCGGCCCGCCTGGTCCGAGCTCCAGCACACCCACCCCGACCCCGTGGGCCGTGTCGGGCCGCTCGCCGGCCCGGTCGGACTGCTGTCCTTCGCGGCGACCGGGCCGGGGCGTCCTGGCGTCTCGCTCTGCCGCCGTGCCGGCGTGTTCTTCGACGTGCTCCGCCACGGCACACCGCTACCCGTCACGAGCACCGAAGAAGGCCGCCACCTGACGATCCTGGGCTGGACGGGGGCATCGAGGCGCCCCTGGCGGTTGGCTGAAACCGTCGCCTGCCTGCTGTGATCATCACCAATGGACGAGAATGATCGAACCTTGGTACGGTCATTTTCGAACCTGACTACTCGAGGGGGAACCGAGGCATGTCAATTTCGGGAAACCACGGCCTGTCCTACGCGGCGACCGTCTCCCGGCAGCTCGTCCACCGCGCCGCTGTCTGCGAGGTGTTCCTGACCGATACGCGGCGGCGCTCCGACAACGATTTCCTGATCGCCGCGCAGCTCCCGCGTGTGCACAGCTACTACAGCGACCACCTGGCCACTCCGGCCGCCTACGACCCGCTCCTGCTGCTCGAAGTGTTCCGGCAGACCTCCATCCTGGTCGCCCACGAACACCTCGGCGTGCCGCTGGGCGCCAAGTTCAGCTTCAACACCGGTGAGTTCACCGTCCTCGACACGGCCGCCCTGGAGATCGGCCCGCTGCCCGGGCATGCCCTGCTCACCGCCTCCGTCACCGCCGACAAGCGCCGCGGCGACGAACGCGTCGGCGTGACACTGCAGATGCGGCTGGACGTCGACGACCGCGCGGCCGCCGTCATGACCATGGCCATCCAGTGGATGCCCGGCGAGGCCTGGGACCAGCTGCGCGCACGCGGCCGCGCCGGGCTCGACCTGGAGACCCCGCGCGCACTTGCGCACCCCGGCGGACACCGGCTGTCCCCGGCGGCCGTCGGGCGGCGCTCGCCGGCCAACGTGGTCCTCGCCGACGCCGCGTCCATCGGCCGCGGCATCGTCGCGCGGGTCGTCGTGGACCAGGCGCACCCGGCGCTCTTCGACCACCCGCTGGACCACATCCCGGGCGCGCTGTTCTTCGAGGCGTACCGGCAGACCGCCCTGCACGCCGCCCACGAACTCCTCGGGCTCTCGCCCGAGCGGCTGACGCTCACCCGGTGTGACGCCTCCTTCGCGCGGTTCGGCGAGTTCGAACTGCCCACCGTGTGCCGCGCCGACCTGGTCGACGACCCCGAGACCCCGGGCGCGGCGGTCTTCCGGATGGAAAGCCTCCAGGAGGAGACGGTGATCTCCACGGCGGAGATCGCCCTGCGGTGCACCAGCCCCATGGGGCGGATCCTCGTCCCCGCCGCGTCCGCGCCGGCAAAGGCCCCGGCCTGCGCGTAGCGGCCCCATCCCGGGCCGCGCACCGTCGCGCGCGGCCCACCCTTCCACCACCCCGTTCACCGCCCCAGGAGGGCGCCAGCATGCCCCTGCCCATGATCTGGTTCGACTTCGGCGGCGTACTCTCGCCCCCGCTCGACGACCTGTACGACGCCTACCACCGCAAGACGGGCATCCCGCCCGCGTACCTCCAGGCCGCCATGAAGGAGGTGGCCTCCGAGATGGGGGTGCCGACCCTGGCGCCCATCGAGACCGCCGCCCTCACCGAGGCGGAGTGGGGGAGCCGTCTGCGCCGCGTGCTGACGGCCCGGCACCCCGGACTCGACCTCGGCCGCGCCCGCCTGGAGACCTTCGGCGAGCAGTGGTTCGAGGGCGTCACGGCCAACCCCGTGATGGTGTGCGCCCTGCGGTACGCCCGCGACAACGGCTTCCGCGTCGGCATCCTGTCCAACAACGTCGTCGAGTGGGAGCCGTACTGGACGGCGATCGTCGCCCCGGCCGGCGAGGTCGACTGCCTCATCGACTCCTGCAGGGCCGGTGTCCGCAAGCCCGACCCGGCGATCTTCGACCTGGCGGCCAAGACGGCCGGCGCGGCGCCCGAGGACTGCGTCCTCGTCGACGACCTCGCCGAGAACTGCGCCGCCGCCCGCGGACAGGGCTGGCGCACCGTCCACTTCCGCGACAACCACCAGGCCCTGCACGACCTGCGGCAGCTCACGGGCCTGCCCAGCATCCTGTGACGCCCACGTCACCCGACTGCGACCACGAAACGGGGCTTCCCTCGATGGACCTCAGCACCTCCGCGACCACCGTCACCACGGTGTTCCCGCTCGCCGGCGTCCCCCGGCTCGACGCGCCGCCCGCCTACACGCCCCGGCCGGGCCGCTCCTCCGGCGGCCTGCCGCTGATCACCCTCCCCAGCGGCCACACCGCCGTGCACCTGACCCGGTACGCCGACGTCCACAAGGTGCTCGCCGACCCGACGTTCGCCCGCGCCGAGACCAACGTCGACGACGGGCCCAGCTTCCTGCCCACCACCATGCCGCCCGAGCTGCTGCTCAACCTCGACACCCCGGACCACGCGCGGATGCGCGGCTTCGTCACGGCCGACTACAGCTCCGCCGGCGTCGAGCGGCTGCGCCCCACGGCCGACGCCGTGATCGACGAGCTGTTCGCCGCGCTGCGCGCCGAGGACCGGCCGGATCTCTTCCGCACCGTCCTCGACCCGCTGCCCGTCACCGTCAACTGCCACTTCCTCGGCATCCCGGTCGAGGACATCGCGTACTTCCGGCCGTTCTCCCGCACCGTCCAGATCGCCTCCGGCGACGACGTGCCCACGCTCCTGGACCACTTCTGGAAGGTCTACGGCTACGTCACGGACCTCGTGACCGGCGCCCGCCCCACCCGGGCCGACGGCCTCGTCGCCCGCTTCGTCGCCGCCCGCGGCACGGTCGAACCTGCGCTCAGCGACAAGGAACTGGTGGGGCTGCTGCTCGGCTCGGTGCTCGGCGCGGACCAGAACATCCTCTCCGTCCTCACCAAGGCCGTGTACACCCTGCTGTGCGCTCCGCCGCTGTGGCGGCGCCTGGTGGACGACCCTGACGTCGCGCCACGGCTCGTCGAGGAACTGACCCGGGTCATCCCGCTCGGCACGATCTCCACCTTCCCGCGCGTCGCCACCCGCGACCTGGAACTCGCCGAAGGCGCCGTCCGCACCGGTGACATCGTCTACGCCGACGCCTTCGCCGCCAACCGGGACCCCGACGCCTTCCCGGACCCGGAGGTGATCGACCCCGACAGGAAGGGCAGGCGGCACCTCCAGTTCGGCTACGGCATGCACCACTGCATGGGTGCGGCGCTGTCCCGGCTGGAGATCACGACGCTGCTCACCCGGCTCGCCCGGGAGTTCCCCGGCCTGACCCTGGACGCCGACCCGGCCGCGCTGCCCTGGGACCACGGCACGCTGCTGCGCCGCCCCGTGGCGCTGCCGGTGCGCTGGTAGAGCGCCGGGCCGCGCGGGACGCCCCGGACCCCGGACAGGCCGGGTCCGGGGCGTCCCGCGTGCCCTCACCCGGCGGCGGGCAGCGGCGCCGGGCCACGGGGCTCGCCGAACCACTGGCGCAGCGCCCCGCGCAGGTCCTGCGGGGTGGCGCGCCTGCCCTGCAAGGGGGTCCACGCCACGTACCCGTCGGGGCGCAGCAGCAGCGCGTCCCACGGCAGCCGGTGCGCGCAGCGGACCCGCACGACGTCGACCGTCCGCGACCACGCGCCCGCCGTGCCGGCCAGGCGCGGGTCGGCGTCCGGGAACAGCAGCACCACCGGCCGTCCGGTGTGGAGCAGCGCGGCCACGCAGGTCTCCTCGCCTTCCGCCTCCAGCGCCAGGTTCGGCAGGAAGCGCCCCTGCCAGGGCGATCCGGGCGCGGCGCGGTAGGCGGTCTCCTGCGCGCTGATCATGTCGCCCAGGTGGGCGCTGACCTGGTCGAGCCCGAGGAGTTCGGTGAACAGAGCGCGCAGCGGCGCCATGTCGTCGCCCGGCCGCATCAGCGCGAGCTGGGCCCGGGTGTTGTCGACGACGCGGCGGCCCGCCGGCCGGCGCTCGTCGTGGTAGGTGTCGAGCAGGCCCTTGCCCGCCTCGCCGCGCACCACCAGGGCCAGCTTCCAGGCCAGGTTGAAGGCGTCCTGCAGGCCGAGGTTGAGGCCCTGCCCGCCGACCGGGAAGTGGACGTGCGCGGCGTCGCCGGCCAGCAGGACGCGGCCGTCGCGGTAGCGGCGGGCGAGCCGGGCGAAGTCGCTGAACCGGCTCGTGAACACCGCGTCGTCCATGGGGATGTCGTGCCCGGCGATCCGGCTCGCCGTGGACCGCAGCTCGTCGAGGGTGACGGGAGCGTGCCGGTCGGGGTGGGGGCCGTCGAAGTCGAAGGTGATGACCCGGCTGTGCCCGAACGGGTTGACGTTGACGACGGTCCACCCGCGGGGCGTGAGGTTCCAGCCGGGCGGCGTGCCCGCCGGGTCGAGCAGCCGGACCTGCCCCAGCAGGGCCGCCACCCGGGGCGGGTGCTCGTCGGACGCGATGCCCGCCAGGGCGCGTACGGCGCTGCGGGCGCCGTCCGCGCCGACGGCGTAGTCGGCCGTGACGGTCGCGTGCCTGCCGTCGCCGAGCCGCGCGGTGACCTCCACCCGGTCGGGGTCCTGGGCCAGTCCCACGACCTCGTGGCCCCGGCGGATCTCGACGCCCAGCTCGCGGGCCCGCCGCTCGAAGTCGCGTTCCAGGTCGGCCTGGGAGCGCCCGGCGATCGGCCGGCCCTCGACCGCCGGGGCGCTGATGGTGAGGCCGGGCAGCCCGGCGAAGTGGAAGGGCGTGGTGGCCGCCCGGTCCGGGGCACCGCCGCGTCCGGTGGGCAGGAGACCGCGCCGGGCCAGGGACTGCACGGTCCGCGCGTGCAGGGTCCCGGCCTTCGGCTGGTCGACGGTGCGGGTGTGGCGCTCCAGGACGACGGTGCGGACACCGCGCAGGCCCAGTTCGGCGGCGAGCAGCATGCCGACAGGACCGCCGCCGACGACCGCGACACCGTAGTGCTGTGTCGGGGACATGAGAGGGTCCTCTTCCCCCTAGGCCCGCGTGGCCGCGCGGCCGCCGCGCCGCCACAGGGCGACCACGACGAGGAACAGCACCAGGCAGACGGCGGCCAGGACGTACAGGAGGGTGTCGAAGGCGGAGTCGTAGGCGCCGGTGAGGAAGTCGGCGAAGCCCTCCCGCCGGTCGGCGGCGACGCGTTCGGCCGCGGCGGCGAGGTCGCCGCCCGCCACCTGGTTGGCGATCCGCGTGGGCTCGCCGGCGCCCGGGAAGCCGTCGATGCCGGTGCCGATCTTCGTGGCCAGCGTGGTGGCCAGCAGCGAGCCGTACACGGCGACGGCGACGGCCTCGCTGCCCAGGCGCAGCGTGTTGAGGAACCCGGCCGCCATGCCGGCCTTCTCGGGGGCGACGTTCTCCAGGGCCTGGCCGTCCACGAGGCCGGCGGACAGGCCCATGCCGGCGCCGGTGACCAGCATCGGCAGGGCGACGACGGCGAGGGCGACGTCCGGGCTGAACAGGGTGAGCGCGATGTCGCCGACGACCAGGCACGCCAGGCTCGCGTACAGCAGGCCCAGCGCGGGAACGCCCCGGGCGACCAGCCTGGCTGCGAGCATCGGGCAGACGAACACCGGCAAGGTGAGCAGCACCATGACCACACCGGCGCCGCCGCTGGTGTAGCCGCCCACGGCCGTCAGGTACGTCGGCAGGTACGTCAGCATCGTCACGAACCCGAAGGACGCGGCGACCGGCACCAGGCACAGCGCGAGGAACCGGGTGTTGGCGAGCACGCTCAGGTCCAGCATGGGATGGGCGCGGCGCTTCTCGACCGCGGCGAAGACGGCGAGGACGACGACCGTCCCGGCGAACAGGCCGAGCACTCCCGCGCTGCCCCAGCCCCACTGCGAGCCCTGCACGATGCCGGTGGTCAGCAGCAGCATGGCGACGACGAACAGCGCGCTGCCGGCCACGTCGATGCGGGCGCCGGTGCGGCGCTGCTCCGTCACGAAGCGGGCGATGGCGGGCACGGCGAGCAGCACCAGGCCGAGGGCGACGGCGTGCAGGGCGAAGACCCAGCGCCAGCCGAGGGTCTGTACGAGCGCGCCGGAGACGGACGGGCCGACCGCGACGCCGATGCCCGCGACCGTGCCGAAGAGCGCGAAGGCCTTGGCGCGGGCCGGGCCGGTGAAGACGGTCGACAGGATCGCGCTGCCGCACGAGAAGATCGCCGCGCCGCCGAGGCCGGCCAGGCCGCGGGCCGCGTCGAGGAGCAGCACGTTCCCGGCGAGGGCGCTGCCGAGCGAGGCGACGGCGTAGATGGCGGCGCCGGCGGCGAAGGCCCGTACGCGGCCGATGATGTCGGCGACCGAGCCCCAGGCGAGGGTGAAGCAGGCGAACGCCACGTTGAAGGCGTTGACGACCCACTGGAGCGGGACGAGGCCCGCCTGGGTGTCGGCGCCGATGCCGGGGAGGGCGACGGCGGTGCCGGAGATAGAGGTGGGAACGACGAAGACGGCGAGCAGGACGGCGGCGAGCGTGAGCGTCTGCCGGGGGCCGGCCGGCGGGGGAGCGGGGGCGGCAGCGGCTGCCGGGGCGTCGGGCGGGGACGCGGTCCCGGCGGGCTCGGTCTGTGTGGACATGCGTGGGCACTCCGATGAAGGTTCGGCTTTGATCGAACCTAAAGGTGGCACGGGGCGTAGGTATGATGCAAGTAGAACCTCCCTTGCGAACTCACCCGCCCCGCCCCTGAGCACGCCGTACGCCGGGTACGCCCCCTGATAGAGGAGCCGCCGCCATGCCCGACGCAGAGGGACACCCCTCACTCGAGGAGATGCACCTGCGTTCCGTGATGAACGCCCTCTCGGACCCGCTGCGCTACGAGGTCGTCTCGGTCCTCGCCCACGCGGCCGACGGTGCCGAGCGGCACTGCTCGTCGTTCGGCCTGCCCATCTCCAAATCGACGCGCAGCCACCACTTCCGCATCCTGCGCGAGGCCGGGCTGATCCGCCAGGTCGACCGGGGCAACAGCCGAATGGCGCAACTCCGCGCGGACGACCTGGAAACACGCTTCCCGGGCCTCCTCGACCTGATCAGGAAGAACCCGCCCCAGACCCCGCCCGGCACATCCTGACCCCCCAACAGGCAACCCGGCAGCGCGTGACCGCGCAACCGGGCCGGTGGTTCCCGAGGCAACCCTCCAGCGGCCGTGTGCGGCAGGGCGGTCACCTCGCAAAGCCCACAGCTGCGACGGGGGACAGGGCCAGTGCCCCGCACCGGCCGGCCAGGTCCGACCCCGGGTGAACCTCCGAGGTTCTTCACCGCGCTGGACATGACCACCACCGTCAACTCACCCACCGTGGACCCCTACGTGGAAGTGGCAGCTTCCGGTCCACCTTCCGCTTCGACTACGCCGGTCCGATCGCCGGCAAGTACAAGGGCGCTGTCCTCACAGGTTCCAGGGTCGAACTCGCCATGAGCCGGAAGGACCCCGCCGTCAACGAAAGCGCCCTGCACATCTACGACGCCCTCAAGCGTCCCGAACGGACCTTCCCCTCCTTCCTCGGCAAGTCCGTACCCGGCCAGACGGAACCCCTGCACCGCCTCGCCGACACCGACAAGAGCGACAAGCAGCGAGCCAACTCCATCAAGGAGTGCAAGAAGATCCGGGGCGACTACGCCGGCACGCGCCTGCAGTGCGAGGAGTATCCCTTCGCCCGTACCTACGAAGGCTCCCTGAAGGGAAACAACCGCTTCTCCGTCCGCCTGATCGAAGGCACGCACAACGAGGCCGGTGGCCGAATGCTCAACAGCATGTACATCACCAGCCGCACACTCGACGGCGACCCCTTCCACGTGAAGACCACCCCATAACCCAAGGAGCCCTGCCCCCCTGCTGCCCGTCGCCGAGTACAGCGTCACCGCACGCCCGGACCGAAACATCGTCGAGGTCTACGACGCAGACGCCATCCTGGGCGACGAAGCGGCCCTGGCCGCCTCCAGGCAGCAGGTGGTAGCCGGCAACGGCTACCACCTGCTGCCTCCACACTCTTCAGCCCGACATCCGCGCCCGGATCACCATCCGCCTCTGGGACACCCCGCCGCCCGCCGCCCGCCGCCCGCCGCCCGCCGCCCGCCGGTGCCGAGGGCCACACACCCCTCACCATCGACCCGGGGACCGGCATCCTCGTCGTCAACCAGTTGACCTTCGGCCCCGCCGGAGAGATGACCCTGCCCCAGCCCGGCGTCTACGGGGGGCCGCCTGGCGGACCGGCCGCCAAGCCGCCGCCGACGACTACTACAGCCTCCTTCTTCAGAGGATCGACGCTGACTGGAGCCCAGAACGTGTCACGCAAGCATGGGCTGACTGCCCCACCCCCGAGCACCACATCCTCGACCTCGGCCACATGAGGCCGTCACAAGACGATGAGGAGTAGGTGGCTCGGTCCTCGAGATGTACGGGCCGCTACAGAGGAGGGTCCTGGCGCTGGCCGCGACGGAACTCGCCGAGCAGGAGGAGTGGCGGCGCAGACTACGAGGACTATGACCCATTCGGGAGGCGCGGCACGACTACGGTCCGGTGGGCGGGCCGAACCAGCCGATCACGACCCGTTCAGCCCCGGGTGAACGACGTGCCGGCCAGGGAGACGGCCACCGGCACGAACCGGGCCACGCTGAGCACCAGGACCGCGAAGGCGGCGGCCTGGAACGGCACCCCGTCGCCGAACGCCTCCGTGCTGAGCGCGCCGAAGGCGTACCAGGCCGCGAGGGGCATCAGATGGCTCGCGTCCTCCACAGCTCCAGGGTGCCGTCGCCCGCTACGGAGGGAACGTTCGCCTACCAGAGACCGGCGACGAACGCCGCGACGAAGCCGTTGCCTCCCAGGAGCACGGAGGCCGCGTACGTCAGAACGGCAGCGCCAGGCCCGCGAAGCGCAGGCCGGCGGGCTCCGCCCCCGGTCTCCATGGACCAGCGAACCAGACGGGAGGCAAGGTACCCGAGGACGGTGCCGACGATCACGGCGTACACCGCGCCCTTGAGCGCGCTGAGGACGAGGTCGGCGAAGGAGTCGCCCTCGGCGGAGACGATGTTGGCGGT
Source organism: Streptomyces sp. CC53 (assembly GCF_001865245.1). Classification (GTDB taxonomy): domain Bacteria; phylum Actinomycetota; class Actinomycetes; order Streptomycetales; family Streptomycetaceae; genus Streptomyces. Next base: position 25,976 of record NZ_MKXB01000237.1, read on the forward strand.
GCAGAACACGAAGAGCGGGCAGATCAGGCCGTCGTTGAAGCCGCCCTCGATGTTCAGCGAGGCGCGCACCCGCAGGGGAACGCGCCGGTCGCGCAGGAACACGAGGACGGGGACGAGGTCCATGGGCATGACCACAAGAGCCGCCACCGCCGGCAGCCACCAGCCCGTACCGGGGAAGACCAGGGCTGCGGCCAGAACGACGAGCCAGCCCGTAGGAGACGACGGTCTGACGACCAACGCCCCGCCCACCCGGACATGTACGCGGTCTCCTTCGACGAGATCGCCACCCAGCTCGACATCTCCAAGACGGCAGCCGGCGACCGCCGCCAGTCCGCCGACGAACTCATCCGCTCCGGCTACCGCGGCTGACCCGCCAGGGACACCGTCAGCCGCGGTAGGGCGAACGGCCGAGGCCCTCGCCCGGCTGCGGGATCGCAGGCCGCACCGGGTCCGGCATCAGCGCCTGCTGAAGGTCACCGATGTGCTCCGCCCGGGCATCGGGCTGCGATCCCGCAGCCGGATCGCCGCGCTCTCCGCGAGCGCCTGGCCGTGGCGGGCCGCGGCGAGCTCCAGGGCGTGCTGATGCCGTACCCGCCCGAGCTCGGCACGCAGCTCGGCGACCGATCCGCCCACCAGGCCACCCGGGCCGTCCCCAGATGACGCCGACCCAGGGGGCGACGACTGGTCAGGCGGGGAGGAGGCGTTCAGGATGAAGCCGGCGGCGAGGAGCGCCTCGACCGGGATCAGCCGGCCCCGCTGCGGGTTCTCCACCGACCCCGGCAACAGCCCGGCTTCACGGCGCCGACGGATCGTGGAACGGCTTACCCCGCACGCGGCGGCAGCCTCACGCTGGTTCGGCATCGGACGAGTCGTGCTCATCCCTCCATCGTCCCGGCAACGCCCGGCCCCGTTAACGCAGCCCTGGCCCGTGCGTCCCCCCTTGCCGTTGAGCGGGACTTCCCCAATTGGGGAAGTCCCGCGATCTTCGGCGGCAGCAGCTCGGGGGTCAGCGTGAGGCGACACCCCTGGACTCCAGGCCGAGCCCGCGTCGGTTGCCTCGTGATGCAGCGCCGGGCCGGGCGGCGAGGGCCGCGGCCACCGCTTGGGCCGCCTGCGGGGTGAGGCCGGCGCTCACCTGGCCGCAGGTAAGGACCCGCGCGTACGCGCCCGTGCCGTGTGTGCGCAGAGCGTCGGCGAGCACGGCGGCCGCGGTCTCCGCCGGCCCGGCCCCCCCAGCCGCCCCCGCGGTGCGGCGCACCCCAGTCCCGCGTCCACGCGGTTCCGGCGCACAGGGTGCGGGCCGCGCCTGCGCGACCCGCACCCTCCGGCCCGTCGGCCTCAGCGCCCCCGCCGCTCCCGCACCACCGCGGCCAGCGCCCCGCGGTGGTGCAGCAGCAGCCGTCCCGCGACGAGGGCGGGCAGCAGCATCAGCATCCACAGGGCCG
>NZ_MKXB01000237.1:27430-50149 GCF_001865245.1 Streptomyces sp. CC53
GGCACCCGCCACGATCCACACCAGCAGAGTCGCGGAGAGATAGACACCGCTCAGAATTCCCAGATCCTTCGCCACGTTCAGCACTTGTACCGCTTCCATCCCGTGATCACGCCCACGTAGCTGACCTTCCATTCCACGCACTGACCCGCCTTGGCCGCATCCTGCATCTGGGACCGCAGCGACGCCATCTGCGCGGTGAGTGCCGCCCCGCAGCCGGCAGCGGCGACGGCATTCGGAATCTTGGCGCACGCCATCACCGTTGCCACGGCGGCGAAATGGTAGACCGACGTGCCAGCGAGCTTCTTCACCTCCGATTTACCGAATCGCAGATAGATGCTCCAGCCGAGCGAGACCTTCGGGTCGGCGACGACCGGGAACACGGTCCCCGCGTCGGGGGACACGGTCTGGACGAGCCGGTCGCCCTCCAGCCGGTAGGCGGTCCGAACGGCCCTGCCGCGGGCGTCCTTCGCCCACGGGGCGTCGACCGCACCGAGCACCGCCGTGGCGTCGGGCCCCTCCTCCCGGACGATCAGGTACCCGCCGGTCCCGTCCGGGGCGAGCCGTGAGCCCTCCGGCAGGTCGAGGTCGAAGCGGTGGACGCGGGCCGCCGAGCGGTCCTTCAGCGTGACCAGGGCGCGGGCTCCGCCGTCGGCCGTCGGTTGCACGGCCAGATCCACGTCCTCGCCGCCCGCGCCCGGATAGACAACAGTGCCGGAACCGGCTGCGACACCAGCCACGTCCTCGGCCTCGGGCAGACCCAGACGCACACGGCTGCCGTCCGCCGCGCTCAGCTCCACCAGTCCCCCCGCCTCCGTGGGGGCCGTGACGGTGACCTGCCCGGCGGCGGTGCCGGTGATGGCCTTCGCGGCCGCGTCCGGGGCGGGCGCCGTACTGGGCGCGAGGTCGGCGACACCGGTGGCGTGCTCCACCACCGCGGCCGCGCGCTCCGCCGGGGCTCCACCGCTCCCGGTCCCGGCATGGGCCGGGACGGCAGTGGCCAGAACCGCGGCTGCGCTGAGCGCGGATATCCCCGCAAGGATTCCGTAGCCCCCAGATCGCCGCAAGAAGACAGACGACAACTTCATTCCCCTCATAGTGCGATGGCAGGGGTCGGCGCCGAGCTCGGAGTCTGCTCTTCCCACCCCCTGCGTCAAGGCCGTGGTCAATGGCCTTGAGGCGCCGATACGGCGCGGGGAAAGAAGTACCACGCGGGGGCACAGGGCTCAAGAAGACCCATTCTCCGTTGTCGGGAATTCCCCGGGGGAACTCCGACGGAGGATTTCGTGTGTGATCCCCTAGGAACCGGCACTCTTGATGGCCCGTCATGCGCTCGCCCCGGCCGCAGGAAATCGATCGCGGTGTGATCCGGAACACCGTGCGGACCCTCCGGCGGCGAAAAGGCGTTCCCGTCACCGCCGGTAGTGCCCCGTCCCGCCCGGACCATCCTGCCAGGCCGCCCCGCCCCGCATCCGGAGCGAACGGCACGCCCGGCCACCGCCCCCGAACGGAGCACCCCATGCCGGAAGCAGACAGCACGGATGGACGCCGCAGCGCTTCTGGCACTCGCACTCCGCCACCTCGACGACCACGACACCCGCCGCCCGTTCACCCGGATATCGACCCTCGACGACTCCACCACGCAGCCCTACCGCCCCCTCCCTGCCCTGGCTGTGACCATGGCCGGACACGTCCTCTCCGCATGAGAGGTCAGGACCTTCCGGATCGAGCGCCTCCCGACCCAGCGCATACGATTCTTCACCGCGCAGGGCGGCGATCCCCGGCGATTGTTCCGCGCGTGCACCCTCTTCCACGCCGAACCGGGTGCCCAGCGGGTGGCCGAGCTGTGCGGTCACGCCCTCTGCACCAACAAGGCGCCCTTCGGCCCCTCGGGAGCCGCTGCACCGACCACCTCGGCGACCCGGTACCGGACGGCTGCGACCCGGGGTACTGGCTGCACTTCTCATGGACGGCTCCGTCACCGGGTGGGCAGCGCCCCGCACGTCCAGCGCCTCCAAGCGGTCGCGTTGCTGTGGCGGAGCAGCATGTCGGCCATCACGTGGCCGCTTCCGGTCTCCCGGGTAGGATCCGGCCGGTCGAGCCGCAGTGAGTCAGAGAGGAGTGGAAAGATGAGTTTGGCGGGATTGCTTGGTCCGCTGCTGTTTCTTGCTTCGGCAATAGCTGGCGCTCGTGCGGCCACGGCCTTCGACGGTACTCACCTCTGTCGAGCGCGATCTCGGCCTTCGAGGGTGGGACTGCAGCTGGCCTTCGTGGTGAGCACGACGGTCCCACTCGGCGGGATTGTCATCGTCGCCTTCGGATCGCCGCTTCTCCTCCTGACCGCGCTCCCCTGGTTCCTGGCAGCGTTGACCGTGGGGATACCGATGGCATGCCGCAGGAGATTGGCTCACCGGGCTTCCAGACGGGACGGCCTTCTCCTGAGCAGCCCCGCACGGCCGTGACTGTCAGAGGCGGGATTCATACGGACTGATTGGCCACATCGCGCGGTCGCACCTGTCCCGTCTGGCACGTGCCCCACGCTGCGCGGATCACACGGTCAGCCGCAGCCCCACCACCGGTTGCTCAAGATGGAGCTGCGCGATGACCGGCGCGGTGGCGTGGAGACCCGCTCCACCGGCCTCCAGTGGTTCTTCTCCCCCCCCTCGCCGACCTGGAGCACGAGTACGTCACCGCCGTCGACGACGACGGCGAGCCGCGGTTCCTGCCCGTGGTCTCCGAGCGGGCCCGCGCGAAGATGAACGCCATGGCCGCCCGCAAGACCCGCCCGCCCAAGCGGAAGACCCAGCCGCTCGCGCAGCTGCGCGTCTGGTGGAAGGTGAGCGCGATCCTCACCTCCAAGGTCGCCGCCGAAGTCATCACCAACCTCCTCGAGCACGCCCGCGCCGCGGCCGCCGCGATCCGGGCCCGCGTCGCGGCCGTGGTCGACGTCGCCCTGGCGGCCGTCGACGTCACCGCGACGGTGCTCGTGATGAACGAGGGCGGCCGTTTCCACCGCCGGCACCTGCTCGCCGAAGCCCGCCGTCACCTCGCCCTGGTCCTGCGCGGCCGCCGCCGCGACCCCGGCCTGGACGAGCAGATCGTGGCCGCCGCCATCTCCACCCACTGCCTGGACATCACCGAGCCGACAACCACCATCGGCCTGCTGGCGGACTACCGCCTCTACACCGCCCGGTGGCACCTGGCCGACCTCCCCGCCCGCCGCCGCCCACCGGCCGCCGCGCCCGACCCAGACCGGCAACCCCCGGCCGATCCCGGCGAGCCGGCTGCGCTCCGGCCGCCGGGCCAGGACGCGGGGGAGCGGGAGATCCCGCGCATCCCGCTCCAGAACGACCGTGCCGTCCTCGCCGGTGCGATGGTCCGCGAGAAGCTGCGCACCACCACCGCCGTGCGGGGCCGGGCGTACGACGTCGTCGCCCACCAGCAGGCGGCGATGCCCGAGCAGCTGCTCGCACCCGAGCCGGCCGACCCCGAGCACGACGACCAGGAGCCGGAAGCCGGTCGCGGGGACGCGATCGACATGACGGCGCTGCGGGCCTTGCGGAAGTCCCGCACGGACGTGGAAGCCCTCGATCTCACCGACGACCGACTGCGCCGCATCCGGGAGGCGGGCACCAAGATGGTCAACGACTCCCGCGCCCGCCCGGACCGCCACACCGCACCAGCCGACGCCGGCGCGGTGCGCCCGGACGACCAGCAGGCGCACCGCCCACAGCAGCCCGCACCGCACCGCGGCCGGGAGGCCGGCCACTGAGTGGACCCGATGGTGCGCACCCGATGCGGTGGTGCGCACCGACGACGCCCGGCTCCACTCCACCGAGTGAGCTGCAGCCAACCTGAATTCGCAGGTCAAGGGGCTGGTGTGGTCGGACCTCAGAGTGCTCGTGCTGGTCGTGTGCGGGAGCCCATCGAGAAGATCGTCTGACAGAGGTCGGGATTGTCTCCGAAACGGAGTCAGGGGCGGCGCTCTGGCCCGTGTACCTGGGCTGGGGGCGCAGTCCGCTGCTGGCCAGCGCATGACATCCTGGCCCAGTGCTCCTGAACGATCTCTCCAGCAGTGTCGGCCTCCGCCCAGTGGGCTATCAGTTCGCCACCGTTCGGGGCGACTCGTACGACGACAACTGGCTGGTCATTGAGGGCACGGTGGCGACTTCTAGGGGAAAGTGGTCCTTTGCCGATCCGTGTTTGCTCACCGATGAGGCCCGCCAGGTGTCCGCGTGGCTGCGCGCGGTGGCCGCGGGGACGGTGGACGTCACCGAGCCTGATGCCGAAGGCGAGCTGTCGCCGGACACGTGGTTCATCGAGCCGGTCGTGGCTTTCAGCCTCGCCCATCGAATCGAGAGCGGGACCGCGGTGATCCGCGTTCATCTGTCTCTGGAGGCGGCACCTCCGTGGCAACAGGGCAATGACGGGTCTGACATCTACCAGTACGTCGTGGAGGTCAGGTTGGACGCCGCAGCGCTGCTGCACGCGGCTGACGAGTGGGACCGCTCTCTGGCTTCCCTCCCGTCCCGCTGATCCAGCCACCCGGCACTCCCCGGACAACCGATTCCTACCTGCTGGGGTCGAGTGCCCCTCTACGATCCGGTGCATGCTGGATCCCGAGCTGCTGGAACGAGCCCGCACTCCGTGCTGGAGAAAGTTTCAAGCAGCTCGTCGTCAGTGCGCCCAAGGCAGACGAACCGCCTCGATTTCACTGTCGTTCAGCAATGCGTTGATGAGGGCTGGAGGCCCGGCGACCTTGGTGCCCCACAGGTCGTAGTCGGTGCACAGGACCCACGAGCGGTCATCGGCCCAGAGGTTGGACGGGCTGAAGTCGGCCTCGGACTGGTCGTACAGGATCTCGGCGTCGCCTATCCGGCCCGCGCGCACGTGGAGGTTGTCGAAGTCGATGGCCCCGAGCGTCATCGGGTTGTAGTAGGCCAGGCAGCGGGTGTCCGGGCCCGCAGCGCTGAACTGGGTGAGGATGGCGATCAGCCGGTTCCAGGTCTCACGGTCCAGGCTCCCTTCGGTCGGCGGGACCATGCCCAGCAGCCAGCTGCCCTCCTTCTTGGCCGAGGGAAAGCAACGGTAGGAGGGCATCAGCCCGTCGGCCACGACCGGGTCGCCGCTCCGCCGGGCCAGCTCGGCCCAGCGCAGCCTTCGCCAACCAGGCCCCGGATGCTCGGCGCGGCCGAGCCCTCCCCCCGTGGCGACGCTCACCGCATCAAGGTCAATGCCTCCGACGACGTGCGGCTGAACACCCCCGTCCGCCAGCCGCGCCTGGTGGTACTCGTGGTACGACACATCGGTCGGCCCCAGATTGTGCTCGTACATGGCGTTGAGCACCCACACTGCGTCAGGCATCGCCGGAGGCATGAACCCCGTGATGCCATCACCGCACAGCTCCAGCAGCCAACCGGTGACCTCGGAGGGTACGAGCGGCCACAGGCTAGACATCGGGTTCGGTTCCTCGGACATCCCCTCATGATCCCAGGCGCGAATCCGCTCCTCTGCGAGAGGCCGACATGACGCCACCCCCGAGGCCGCTGGCTAACGATCTACACCTCAGACACCCGCCCACGACCAGCATGAGCAAAACGAGAGCCGGTCACACCAGCCCTTTGACCTGCAACTTCAAGTTGGCGGCAGCTCCGTGGAGTCCACCGTCCGGGAGTGGACGCCACCGTGCTCGGCATCCACTCCACCGAGTGGAGCCCACCGGGTGGGAGTGGACGCCATCGACGGGAGTGGGGCCGCGCCTCCACCCGGTGCGTTTCTCCTTGACCTCGGCTCAGGACCCTGTTGGCCAATTCCACTGGGGGCTGTCGGACGGCCCGCGTGGGCAAGGGGAAACGTGGAGTGTCAAGGGGCGATGCAGCCCGAAATGTCGGCCGGGTGGTCCGTGGTCAGGGGGTGCAGGGTCGACCGCAGACGACGGAAGTGGGAGATGCGGCTGCGGCCTCGCGGTGTCTCGGTGATCCAGGCGTCGATGCGCGAGAGGTTGAGGGCGGCCGCCGTGAACTGGTGCTGAAGGTGCGTCTTGGCAGCGCCGTGGTAGCGAGAGCGGCGCAGTCCCATTTGCCGGACGCCCTGCGAGATCGTGCTTTCGATGCCCGCGCGAGTCTGATACCGCCGACGCCACTCGTTCGTCTTCTGCTCCTCGCGTGCCTTGCGGAGGGCCTCGAGTTCTTCGCGGTTTCTGAAGGTCAGGCGTCTGCCGATCCTTCCGGTGCCGCGTGTGCACTGGCTGCGGACAGCGCAGGGCCCGCAGTCGTTGATGGAGAACCAGACCCTGATGACGGCGGCTCCGGTCTGGCTGGTGCTGTCAGCCCATCCCCTGCTGCGCTTGCCGTTGGGACAGCTCACCTCCTGGGCCTGCCAGTCGATCGTGAAGCTCTCCTGCGTGAACCCGTCCTCACCCTTGGCCTGCCAGGCCGCGGAACCCTGGACCGGTCCGACGATCTCGATGCCGTAGTCGCGTTGAGCTGAGACGAGCGCACGAGCCTCGGTGTAACCGGATTCGACGAAGTGCTCAGCCGGCAGCAGGTTCCGCGCGGCGAGGCCTTCGTGGATGGTCTCGGTCACCTGCACGTCATGGACGGGAGCGGCCGTGGTGAGCACGTGCGTGATCAGGTTGGGCTGGTCGGGCTCACACGTCTCCGTGAGGTGGACCTTCCATCCTTGCCAGTCCGTGTCCCGCTTGGATCCTGAACGGGCGACGCCGTCGTAGGGCGACACCACGCGTTGACCAGCAGGCGGGATGTTCTTCGGGTGGCGCCAGCGGACGATCTCGTCATCGACCTCGAACTCCTGCACCCAGGTCCGCCGGAGCATCTCCACCGCGGGGATCTGACGAAGCCACCCGTGTGTGGCCGAGTGGAAGACGGCCTGCAGCAAGCGCATCCCGTCGCTGCCAATCTCGTTGCCCCTCTCGATGCGCTCGGTTCTCGACTGCGGAAGCCGGGAGTCCTCGACCCTGTAGGAATACCGCTTGAACCACTCCTCGTGGGCCAGGTCGGCAAGCCACTGGGGGGCTGCCGCGGCCAGAGCGTTCAGGGCCGCCCGCAGGGTCTCGCCGACCAGTTCCAGACGGTTCAGTCCACGGACCGCCGACAGCACATGCGTGCTATCGGTGCGTTGGCGGCCGCGCGTCTTCAGCAGACCGGCCTGCGAGGCGGCGGCCAGCACGGCGTCCGTGATACGAGTCTCCGCACTACCGTCGACCAGCCGATCTCGGAATTCGCTCAGCACGGAATGGTCGAAGCCCGGGTCCTCGAGCTCCAGGCCGAGGGCGTACTTCCAGTCGATACGCGCCCTGGCAGCCAGGGCAGCCTGGCGGTCGGACAAGCCCTCGGCGAACTGCAGGATCGACACCAAGGCGAGAACCGCCGGAGACAGGGCCGGCCGACCTCGCTGAGGGAACAGGTCGGCGAAGTCCTCGTCGCGGAACAGCTCGCCCAACGCATCACGCACCCTGATCGCCATGCTGCCCTGCGGCAAAGCGGCTTCGGCGACTCGCCGTGTCGTTTCCGGAACCTGGCCCGGCCCACTCTTACGTAGCGACACTGACGCCTCCCCAACGCTGTCCGCCCCCGGCAACAACGCCGGATGATCGGATCAACGACGCCGACCCGCGTACGACCCCAGTGGAATTGGCCAACAGGGTCCTCGGCTCAGGTCAAGGAGAAACGCACCGCCTCCACCGTCCCCACCTGGGCCCACTCACCGCACCGCGTTCAACCGGTGCGCACCACTCCCAGCGTCGGCCGCACCGGTGCGCGCACCGCCCACCGAGTGGAGCGCATCGGATGGGCGCACCACCGCACCAGTGCGCACCGGCCGCACGGTCACCGTCACGGTGGACGCCGCGGCCGCGGTGCGGGTGCGCGCCCGGCCGCGGGCGATACAGCGCTGCATCGACAACCTGATCGGGAACGCGGTGAAGTTCAGCCCGGCGGACACGCCCGTGACCGTCGAGACCGTCGAGACCGCCGGCCGCCGGCTCTCCGTACGCGACCACGGCCCGGGCATCCCGCCCGGCGAGGAGCTGGCCGTGTTCGACCGCTTACACCGCGGGCCCGGCACCCAGGCCACCCCCGGCTCGGGCCTCGGCCTCGCCATCGTCCACGACCTCGTCACCGCCGACGGCGGGTCCGTCTTCGCCCGCACCGCGGACGGCGGAGGCGCCGTCGTGGGCTTCACCCTCCCACCCCACGCACCACCGCCCCGCGCCCGCCGGACGAGGCCCCGGCCCCGCTGACCACCGAAGACCGGACCGCGCGGGGCGGGGGCCGGCGCCGGCCCGCCGGGAGCATCGGAGTGGTCCCCAGGCGGGCGCACGGCGTCGTGCACGCCCGGTCGGGTGCCGTTCCCCGGCCGGCCCGCCGCTGGGTACGTCTCCGACTACGGGGGCAACCTCGTGGTGGACGCGGACCGCGTGGGAAGGCGGCGCCCGTGTCCGACACGGAAGGCCACCCCGACCGGGGGAAACCCGGTTCCCTGTCAAAGTGATCCGCCTGCGACAATGCCCCGTGAAGATCACTATAAAGCGGGGGTCCCTCGTCCTCGGAGCCTTGGCGCTGCTCAGCTCCGTGCTGTTCGTCCTGCCGACGACCGCGGCGGCGTACGAGAACTGCGACGAGAACGCCCTCTGCCTCTACGACCAGGACGGCGGCAAGGGCACCCTTGAGAAGCCCATCGCCCGCACCCTCCTCTCCATCCCCCTGTCCGTCAACAGGGGGAACTCGACGGCCCGCTCCGTCCACAACAACACCGCCTCCTGGCTGTGTCTGTACGCGGACGCCTACTACGGCGGCACCCTCGAAGCGGTCGCGCCGCGTGCGGAGGCCAATCTGCCCGGCCTCCCGAGCGAACTACAGGGACGAGTCAGTTCGTACAAGCTGGTGCCGTCCAAGGGGCACTGCTTCACCGGCTTCGAACGCTGCGAGCCGGGCAAGCTCTGCATCTTCGCTGAGGAGCGGGCACGCGGCGGCATGTACGCGACTACCTCCTCCCACAACGGCTACGCGCCCGTCTGGGAGGACCGGGTCCGCTCCGTCGTCAACAACACCTCCCTCTACGCCTGCTTCTACCCCGCGGACCTCCACACCGGGGGATGGCGCGACGCCAACGGCACCTCCTACGGGGCCTACAAGGTGGTGCCGGGCGACAGCACCACCCTCCCCGAGCCGTTCGCCAAGTCCTTCCGCTCCCACAAGCTCACCGACAAGGCGGACTGCTCGTGACCACCGACACCCCCGCCCGGCTCGCTGCCGCGCTCCGCCCCCGTACGCGCCGCCGCGGACCCGCCGGCGCCGTCGCGCTGGCCCTGACCGCGACCCTGTTGGCCGCCTCGCCCGGTGCGACCAGTGCGGCGACCCCTGAGGCGTCGCTGCTCGACACGTGGGTGGAGACCGGACGGTACACCCTGGCCGCCGGCGTGACCTACGTGCGTTACACCGAGAAGCACCAGACCCCCGGACGCCTCGCCAAGCGCGAGCTCAACGTGGTCGTCGCCGACCCCGCCCTGGGCGCCGTCCGCCTGGAGAGCACGGTGGGCGGTGCCGCCGCCACGGCCGAGACCGTCGCAAGCCAGTTGGCCGCGGTGAAACCGGAGCGGCCACTCGCCGGGATCAACGGGAGCTTCTTCAAGGCGGAGCCGCCGCACGGCGGCAGCATCCAGTTCGGCGGCACCGCCGTCCGCGACGGCCAGGTCAACGGCACCGGGTGCCTCAACGGAAACCAGGCCGTCGTCCTCCAGCACGGACTCCCGTACATCTCGAAGCTCCGGGCGACGGTGACGCTCCAGGTACTCGACGCCTCCGGCGCCGTCGTCACCGAGCGACTGCTCGACGACGTCAACCGCGACCCCGGACGCGGCGTCGGCTGCGTCCGCGGAATCGGCGACGTCGAAAAGAAGATCGCGTACGACCCCGCCAAGCCCGAAGGCAAGACCACCGTCTTCGTCGACGGGGACGAGCTCGTCGCGTTCAACGACGCGTACAACCTCGCCACCCCCGCGAAGAACCGCGACACACACGCCGAGGTCACCACCGACGACGACCCCGGGTACGAGGTGGCGGTCGACGGGTCGGGCGCGTTCACGCTCCCCACGGACGGCGGCCAGTGGGTCGAGGGCCGCGGCGGCAAGCACGTCGGCACCGGCGGATTCGTCCTGCAGGCGGTCGGTGCCGAAGCCAAGCAGTGGCTGCGGACCCAGCTGACCGCCGGACGCACCCTCAAGCTCAGGAACCAGGTCGAGGACCTGGAGTTCCCCGAGCACCACATCGCGCTCGACGAGTCCGTCGACATCGTCTCCGGCCTGGCGCACCGGCTGCTGGACGACGGCGTCGTCACGACGAGCAACACGTGCGTCCGCGCCTACGACAAGAACGGCGACAAGGTGGCCCGGGAGGACGGCCCCGATATCAAGCTCGGCGACCACTGCAAGGACTCACGTACCGCCCTCGGCATCGATGCCAAGGGGCGTACGGTCATGGCGACCATCTCCGGCCGGCGGGACATCAAGGCCGCCCCGACCGGCTATTCCGACCTGTCCGGCGTCGACGGTGCGTTCCTCCACGAGTTCGCCGGCATCCTCAAGATGCCGGAGCTCGGCGTGATCGACGCGATCAACCTCGACGGCGGCGGTTCGACCACCATGTACACCGAGTCCAAGCGGCAGACGGGCATGACCGACATCGCCAAGCAGCCGGACGGCACCTACCACCGTGTGGAACGCCCCGTGGCCGACGCGGTCTACCTCACCCGGGGCGGCTACGGCATCCCCGGCGGCACCCTGCCGTAGGGCGGGGCCGGACGGGCGCGGGCCGGAACCAGCCGCCCAGCCGAGCCCGGCGCGGGCCAGGGGAGGACGGGTCGGCCCGTCCTGCCCGTCCGAACCGTCCCGCCAACCTGAACCGGCCGTGACGTCCGCGACCGGATCGGCGCGGGCCTCTGTCCGGTGACCGCCTTGACGCCGGGAAACGTATCGAGATGCACTGAATGCCTGGCACCCGCCCGTTCAGGGGATGGCGCCAGGGGGGATCTCTGTGCACGGGGGTGGGGAGCACATCCTGCCGACCCCGGCCGAGGCCGCCGCCCTGATCGAGCCCTACGAGCACCTCGTGCCGCCGGGGCTGCAGAGCGTGGGGACGACCGGGATGCACTGCACGCCTGCACGCCATCGGGCTGGGCCGCGACGACGTCGACACCGACGCGCTCGTGAAGGACGTCGCCTCCCGCGTCAGCACCGTGCAGCCCTTCATCCTGACGTTCGACCGGCCCGCCGTCGGCTCCTTCGCGGTCGAGCTCAGCGGCTGGCCCGGACGCCCCTTCACGGCGCTCGTGGACACTGTCACGTAGGCGACGGCGTCCACAGGAGCCGCGTTCAAGCCGGGGCGGAGCCGGTACCCGCACATGTCGACCGCCTACACCACCGCCGGCGCCGAGCACGTCGACCCCGTCTCCCTCAGTAGCTGTTTCTGAGCCTGTTCCTACTGGGGGCGCAGACCTGCATGATGCGGGGCGACCGGGGAGCTCGTTCTCGCGTTCTGCTACGGTGCCCGGATGTTCTTCCTTCGTGTCTAGAGCCAGTGCTGACCGCGTCCACCGGGCGTGGTTCTCGCTGCCCATGCACGTGTGAGCGCCATCGTTCCGGCGCTGTCTCAGAGGAACATGATCATGTCTTCGCCCTCCGTGGCTCCTTCGTACGCGGCTGTGCTCCGCACCCGCTACTGAACTTGAATGCGTGATGTCGGCGGCTTGGATCAGGTGATCACCGCTTGCGGTTGGGGCTCCACTCGTAGGCTCCCGGGGCCGTCTCGATGACTTCGCGGGGCCAGGCCAGCCGGACCTGTTCCAGGCGCCCGCGGTGCTCAGCGATCCAGTCTCCCTGCCTGGGGCCGCGTTCCCAGGACCGTCGTCAGGCGGTCCGGGTCGCTCACCTGGATCGACAGCCAGCCGTCTTCGTGCATGTGGATGTCGAGACTCAGGCCGCGCTCTCCGCCGATGCTGGCTGTCTGGCTGGGTCCCAGATTGGACAGCTGCTGCTCCCAGGACTCCAGGTCATGCTGGAAGAGGTAAAGGTCGAGCCGGGCGTCGACGAAACTCGCGGAGGCGAGCACGTCCGCGTGCAGGATGTCGTGGCCGGTCAGCACGCCCGGCTGGAACCGTCCCGTGACGCGCACGATGCAGCGGTCCCCATCCGGACCGGCGAGGTGGATAAGGTCCATCGGAACGGGCCCCGTCATGAAGTTGCTCTCTTTCGTGCGCTGGTGTGGGCTGCATCGTCTCCTATCGCCGCTTGAGCGACACCGTCAGGACCCGGCCCGAGAATCAAGGGCCCAGGAGGCCAGGCCGGTGCCGGCGAGACAGCCGTCGACCAGGTCCGGGCGGTACTGGATCTGCTTGAGCCTGCGCTTGACGGCCCGGGTGATCTGGCCAAGGTCGGCTGCGGCGAGGTTGCCGATGTCGCGCTTCACCAGCGACCAGATGCCCTCCTGCGGGTTCAAGTCCGGTGAGTAACTGGGAAGCTGGAAGACGGTGAGCCAGTCCGCGTGGTCGGCGATGAATCGGCGCAGTGGCTCGACCAGGTGCATGCGCAGGTTGTCCCAGACCAGCACGATCGGGCCGCCGAGCTGGATGTGCGCTCTGACCAGCAGGTCGCGCCAGCCGATGCCCTTCGGCTCGCCCTTTCGGCCCCGGTACTCACGGACCGAGTAGAACATCCTCGACCGCTTCCCCGGCTTGTAGCAGGTTAGCCCGGCCATGGACACCCGGCCCGAGCCCCGGCCACGGACCCGGACCACAGGCGTTACGCCCTTGCGCCCCCAGCTTCTCGCGCGCGGCGGCGTCATCGACTGCCCGGCTTCGTCCTCGAAGACGATCCAGCCGTCACACGCCGCCGCGGCGCTCTTACCCGCGGCCAGGTCTCCCTCTTCCAGACCTCGACCGCCGCGTCGTCGCGCTCGATCGCCCGCCGGGCGGACTGCTGCCAGGACCAGCCGTGCCGCTTCAGCAACAGCCACGTCCCCTCCACCGTGTAGCTCACGCGGAACAGCCGGCCGATCAACGTCCTGATCCGGGCCAGTGTCCACCGCTGGTCGGCCCAGCCGTGGACCAGCGGCCCACGCTCCAGCTCCCGTTCCAGCCTCGCGATCTGCGCTTCACCGAGCCTCGGCCGCCCCGGCGAACCCTTCGACAAGACCCCCGCTTCACCGCGCTCGCGCCACTGACGGCGCCACCGCTCCACGGACCGCTCGCTGACCCGCAGCACGGCAGCAATCTCCCTATTCTTCTGCCCGCTCTCGAAGCGTTCCACGGCCTGCAGCCGGACTCGCTCCCTCGCGGCCCTCCCGGCGTCGGTCAACCCGCCGCCCTGCGCGTATCTCACGGTCCAGGGCTACCGGAGCGGACCGGCCGCCGTCAGGCGAACGGCTCCGACATCACCCAATCAAGTTCAGTATGCCTGTCGCACGTTCGGTGCGTCATTGTTGGGTCGGCTTTCCTATGGAATGGTCTCTTTTTCGCTGGTCTTGGCGATCAAAGAGGCCACCGGCTCCTATGCCGTAGCCGGCACTGTCATGGCTCTTTTCGCGCTGACCAGTGTCTTTCTCTCGCCGGTCCGTGCGGGCCTGGTCGACCGGTACGGGCCGCGCCGGGCTCTGTGCCCCATGGCAGCCGCCTACGCGTTGTTGCTGACCGGACTGGCCGTGGCGACTGCGTGGCCGGGCGCGTCAGGAATTCTGCTGGGGGTCCTGGCGGTGCCTACCGGGGCGTGTACGCCGCCACTTGGGCCTGTGATGCGCACGTTGTGGAGCGACTTGGTTCCCGACCGGCGGTTGTTGCAGCGTGCGTACAGCCTGGACGCGGTCGCCGAACTCCTCTTCGTCACCGGGCCGCTGCTGGTCGGGCTGCTGGTGCAGGTTGCGGCACCGTCGGTGGGTCTTGCGGTGAGCGCCGCACTCGTACTGATCGGCGCACTTGCCCTGAGCTCGTCTCCGGCGGTCCGGGGCTGGGCCGGCCGGGAGAAGACCCCGCTCGGGCCGACATCGCCAGAGGGCCGCGTCTCTGGCGCGCGCTCCTCTCTGTTGCGCCGGTGGCTGCTGCACGGGGATCCGGGGATGCGCCAGGCGATCACGGTCGCTGCGGCGGTGGGCATGTGTCTGGGAGCGTTCGATCTGCTGGTGATCGCCTTCGCAGACGAACACGAGACCCCTTCAGTGGTCGCCTGGGTCCTGGCCGCGCTGTCCGGAGGCAGTGCGATCGGTGGTCTGTTCTACGGTGCCGTCCCATGGCGGGCCTCGGGGAGGTTGCGGCTGGCATTCCTCGCGGCGGCCCTTGGGCTGTCCCTGGCCGCCATGGGGATCTCTCCTGATCCCTCCATGCTCATCGCATGGGCAGCGATCGGCGGACTGTTCGTCGCTCCGGCCCTCACCACCGCCTACTTGATCGCTGATGAGTGTGCTGATCCAGCCGGTCGGACCAGAGCGGGTGCGTGGGTCAACACTTCCTTCAACGCCGGATCGGCAGGGGCGACAGCGGCCATTGGACTGTTGGTGGGCCGCCTTCCCCTGCCCGTGTGCTTCGTACTTGCCGCGGCCCCGGTCGTACTGTCCGCGACGACAGCCCTGCGCAGATCAGGTCGGTCTACTCGCACCGCCGCCGGACCGATCGAGCGTGAACGGACGACGGCCGCGGAACCGCAGCCCTCCATCGACGGGTGAGAGGGCCGCGCGGGCCTGCCCTGCTCGCCGTTTGCACCACAGGAACCCGCGCGGCCGGTGCCGTGCCGGCCCGGTGGAAACTTCAGACACGTTCCAGAGGCCGGTGCGGCCCGCTGGGAAGCCTTGCTTCGATCGTGTCGCCCGGGCGCACCGTGCCGCCCTCTTTCACGATGCTCATGATCCCTGCCTTGCGTACGCTGTTGTCGGCTTCGTCGCCCCCCCTGGTGATCAACGCCTTCCTCGACCTCGCCGACACCGTCATCACCGACCGCAGCCTGATCCGACGGGCGTGGACCACTCACCGCTGGGACCGCCGCCCCGGCGCCGCCGATGACTCAACTCTTCTCCTGCGGACCCTCATCTGTGTGCTGCACGCCGTCCAGATCGTCGGCGTAGTACTCAATCGCCCGCCGGTAGCCCTGCACCCGATGGTCGCCGCTTGTGGCGGCCAGCGTCTTCAGCAGAAGCCGCACCGCTTCCCGGCCTTCACCCTGGTTGTACAGCGCCATGCTCAGGAAGGCCTGCAGTGCCGGGTCGTCGGGAAACTCATCAAGCCCACGCCGCAGCGTCTGTGCGGCCACCCCGTAGGAGCCCAGGACCCGGTAAGTGCTCCCCAGCCCGAGGAAGGCCCCATGCCGATCTTCGGGAGACAGGCCCGCACCGACCAGGGCCCGCTCATAGAACGGGACGGCTTCACGCTCCAGACCGAGAACATCGTGCGCCCAGGCCGTCTGGTAGGCGATCTCGGCATCCTCCGGATACCGCTCGGCCAACTCCA
Organism: Streptomyces sp. CC53; assembly: GCF_001865245.1. GTDB lineage: Bacteria > Actinomycetota > Actinomycetes > Streptomycetales > Streptomycetaceae > Streptomyces. The sequence continues at coordinate 42,932 of NZ_MKXB01000237.1, forward strand.
CCAGCTGTTCCCGAGCCTGCCCGGCCTGGCCCTGCTCCCGCAGCTGTACCGCTTGCGTCAGCGCCGCATCCCTCTTGTGATCATCACTCATGTCACCCACGGTGTCACACCAAAACCAGCCGCACCTCACCAGCTCGGCCATTCCGCGCGAGCTCTTAGCCTCGGTCCTGAAGGCGCAGCAGCCACGGTCAATCGCGGGTGAGGCTGTGGCGTCAGTGCCCATTGACCTGGCCGCCGACGCCAGGGCCGTGGTGGGCGATGTTGCCGTCTCCGTCACCGGTACTCTACCTTTGGCATAGGACAATGTTTGTCACAGGACATACTTGTCATCCACAGGTAGGGGTGATCACGTGGGTATCAAGGGCAGCACCGCGGCGGAGATCGCGGGGAGCGTGCGGGACCTGGTTGCTTCGGGTGTTCTGGCGCCGCGGACGGGTCTGCCCCCGGTGCGCGTGCTCGCGGCTGAGCTGGGGGTCAACCGGAACACGGTTGCCCTCGCATACCGGCGGCTCGTCGAGGCGGGGGTGGCCGAGACGCGGGGCCGCGGTGGCACGGTGGTCGCGGCGGTGCCGCAGCTCGCGCGCGAAGGGACCGGCACCTGCGGCGACTGCGTCGACCTGGCCGGCGGCAACCCCGACCCGAGCCTGTTGCCCGACATCCTCGGTGCCGCCCGGCGCGGAGACTACAGCCGGCCCCTGTACGGCGCGCCGGCCGTTGACGCCGGGCTGGGCGCCTGGGCCCGTGCCGACTTCGCCGAGGACATCGATCATCCGTTCCGTACGCTGGTGACCTCCGGAGCCGTGGATGCCACCGAGCGGCTCCTGAACGCTCACCTCACCCGCGGGGACCTGGTGGCGGTCGAGGATCCCTGCTTCCTGGCGAGCATCGGCACCCTGCGCCTGAACGGCTACCGCTCGGCACCCGTCGGCGTCGACGGCGCCGGCATGCGCCCCGACGCGCTGCGGGCCGCCCTGACGGCCGGTGCCCGCGCGGTCGTCTGCACGCCCCGGGCCCACAATCCGACCGGCGCGAGCCTCACCGAGGAACGGGCAGCCGACCTGCGGGCGATCCTGGCGGAGCACCCCCAGGTCCTCGTGATCGAGGACGACCACTTCTCAGCGGTCTCCGCCCGGCCCTACCACCGGATCACACCACCGGGAAGCACGCGCTGGGCGCTGGTGCGGTCCGTGTCCAAGTTCCTCGGACCGGACCTGCGTCTCGCGCTCGTTGCCGCCGACGCCGAGAGCACCGCGCACCTGGAGGCACGGCTGAGTCCCGGCACCACCTGGGTCAGCCACCTGCTGCAACACACCACCCGCCAACTGCTGCTCGATCCGAGCGTCCACGAACTCCATGAACGGGCCCGCGAGGTCTACGCCCGGCGCAGCGGCCTGCTCGTCGAGCGGCTGCACGCCCATGGCATCGAGGTCCCGCACCGCCCGGACGGGCTGAACGTCTGGGTCGAACTCGACGTCGACGCCGAGGCCGCGGTCGCAGCCCTGGCCCGGCGGGGTTGGGCGGTGCGCCCGGGCCACCTCTTCGCACCGGACCCGGCCGCCCACCACGGCGCTATCCGGGTCACCACCGCCACCATCACCGAGTCACAGGCCGGGGCTTTCGCCGCCGAACTCGCCGCTGTCATCGCGGAACTGCGCGCGACGACCCACTGACCAACACCCTTCCCACCCACCACGAGGAGTCATCATGTTCCACGGCCTGAGCGCCTTCCCCCTCACCGCCACCAGCGAGCAAGGCATCGATACCGCGGCGTACACCGCGCTCGTCGCCCGTCTCGCCGCCGCGGGTGTGGACTCCATCGGCGCGCTCGGCTCCACCGGCAGCTACGCCTACCTCACCCGGGAACAGCGCGCTCAAACAGCCCGGATCGCGGTCGAGGCCGCCGACGGGGTACCCGTCATCGTCGGCATCGGCGCGCTGCGCACCTCGCACGTGCTCCAACTGGCAGAGGACGCCCAGAAGGCCGGCGCCTCCGCGGTACTGCTCGCCCCGATGACGTATCAGCCACTGACCGAGGACGAGGTGTTCGGGTTGTACGAGGATGTCACACGCGAGCTCTCCGTGCCGTTGTGCGTGTACGACAACCCCGCCACCACGCACGTGCGCTTCACTGACGAACTGCACGGGCGCATTGCCCGGTTGCCGAACGTCGGCTCGATCAAGATCCCCGGCGTGCCCGACGACCCGTACGCGGCCGAGCTCCGCGTCGACGCGTTGCGCGCGCTGATACCCGACACCGTCACCATCGGGATCAGCGGCGACTGGATGGCCGCCCGCGGCCTGACCGCCGGGTGCGACGTCTGGTACTCGGTCATCGGCGGCACCTTCCCGCAGACCGCCCTCGCCCTCACCCGCGCCGCACAGGCCGGCCATACAGGCACGGCTGCGGAACTGTCCGAAGGCCTCGAACCGCTGTGGGCCCTCTTCCGGCAGCACGGCAGCCTGCGCGTCATGTCGGCCGCCGCCTCCCACCTCGGCCTGACGGAGGAACCGAACCTGCCGCGCCCCCTGCGGGCACTGGAGGAGACCGCACGCCGCCAGGTCGCCGCCGCACTGGACGCCCTCCAGCTCACCTCCTGAACACGACCACCATGAGCCAACAGCACACAGCGAACACGCCGAGAAAGGCGCAAGCCCCACCCTCGCCCGGACAGGGCAGGGGCGGCCTGGCGCGTTACGTCATCGCCGCGGCCCTGGCCCGTACCGCCGACGGCGGCGCCGTGGTCGCCGTCGTTCTGCTCGCCACCTCATCCGGTGCCTCCGGGACGCTCGCCGGGGTACTCGGTGCGTGCATCACCGCCCCGCACCTGCTGGGTCCCTTCGTCGCCCGGTCGCTGGACCTCGCCCAAGACGGCCGGAAGGTCATCGCGGCGGCCTGCCTGCTGTATGCCACCGCGCTGACCGCAGGAGCACTGACCTACGGTCACGTCCCCGCCACGCTGACCGGACTCCTGCTCGCCACAGCGGGCACGTGTGGGCCGTTGCTGACCGGCGGCATCAGCAGCAGACTGCCCGCCATCGTCGGACCTCGACTGCGCACACAGCGGCGAGCCCAGGGCTGGGACGTGGCCACCTACGGCATCGGCGGCACCGTCGGCCCCTCCCTGGTGGCCGCCCTGTCCGGGTGGGCCTCACCCACCACGGCGGCCCTCGCGCTCGCGGCGGTGGCGGCCACGGCGGCAGGCGGCGTCCTGCTTCTGCCGTTCACCGCGCCGTCCCACACCGGCGACAGGACAGCGATCCTCAAGCCGGGAGCAACCCTCGCGCTGATAGCCCGCACCGGCCACCTCCGACGCACCGTGTACCTGACGATGATCGTCGCCCTGAGCGTAGCCGCACTGCCCGTCACCGCAGTGCACATGACGAACATCCTCGGCGTCGAGCCGGCCACCGCGGCCGCGCTGACCGCGGCCTACGGCCTCGGCAATCTCACCGGGTCCGTAGCCGTCATGATCTTCCCCCTCACCGGCAATCCGGACCGGCTGATGCGCCGCCTCGCCCTGGGCGTCGTCGCCGGCCTCCTCACCGTCGCCGCGAGCCCCACCTTCACGATCACCATCGCGGCCTACGCGCTCACCGGAATCCTCAACTCCTGCTTCTTCGCCTCCACCCTCGCCGCCCGCACCGAGTACGCACCGCCCAGCGCGCGCAGCCAGGTCTTCATCTGGGTCGCGGCACTGAAGATCACATCCGGATCCGCCGGAACGGCGTTGGCCGGCTTTCTGACAGGTGCGAACGTCAGACTGCCGCTCCTCGTCGGCCTCCTGGCCGTCTCTGCCGCAGTCGCCGTCGCGACCGTTGAGGCACGCTTCGCCAGAGCCGACGGGAAACGCCCGCGCCCGTGACAAGCGCCGCACCGTCCCGGCATGGGCCGATCGTGGCACCCCGGATCCGCTCCCACAGCTCCGGGGAGAGGTCCTTGGCCCTGAGTATCACTTCACTCTCACCGCATGACACCTCAAGCAGCCGCACATGGACGGACGAGCTGCTGGACTGTCCCCAGGACAGCGGTCCGAGATGTCGCGTCCGGAAGCGGCCGCGGGCTGACATCCGCCGACGGGTGCCGGCGGTCCGCCGACGCCCCGGACCAGGGGCCGGGCCCCGGACGGCGGATCGCCGTGCGGGTAACGGGCCTTGGCCGGAGAGATCTCTAGGTCCTCCGTCATGGACCCGGCGCCGAGGCGGCGGCACCCCGCCCGGGTCCGACGGACCGTGTGACGCCGACGAGGCCACAGCCGGGCGGAAGAAGCGACAGCGCGGTTCGCTTGGCAGATCCAGTGTGAGCCTGTGGAGCTGGTGTCGAGCTGCGGTCAACTGCCGGTGATCGTCAACTCCGAGACCCCGTACGTTGATGTGATGCCTTCAGCTGTCGCACACGCGCCCAGGTCCAGGGCCACGCTCGTGATGGTCTCCACCGCGGTGGCTCCCTGGAACCAGCCACTGGTGATCTCGCCGGTCAGCGTCACCACCGTCTGGCCCTGAACGATGGACACCGTCCGGTTGTAGGAGAAGGTGCTGGTGGCTCCTGTCGACCACGAGATCAGGTCGACTCCGGTGTTGGCCTCCGTCAGGCTGAGGCAGGACAGCGTGGTGGTGGAGGTGAACCCCGTCGAGCCCGTGAAGGTGAAGGGGCTCACCGTCGAAACGCAAGGGGCATGAATGTTCTGGCCCGACCGAGTGAGCGTCTGCGGTGTGTTGGTGAGCCCGGGGTCGTACGTCGTGGTCTGGCTGCCTCCACACACCACCTGGTAGGGGCTCACTTGCTCGGCCGCGCCGGCCGACTGCACGGGGAGCAGAACCGCTGCGGCGGTCAGCGCGCCAGCGCCGAGAAGGGCACGAATACGTCTACTAACGAACATGGCTTTCCCTCGGCCGTTTCCAGGGACTCTCCCCAAGCATCGCCGGACACAGGAGCACTGCGGAAACGACGCCTGACGGGGGAGCTAGTACCTGTGCAGCGTGACAGCGAGACACTCGTCACGCACAGCCCTATTTCAGGACAAGAGTGCTGAGTCGGGGCGCTATTCCAGGGGTTCCTGGGGCTGGCTTCGCAGAGTTCGACCCCGCTGGTTTCAGACCGCGGGCTTGCCCCGAGTCCGTCCGGAGGAATCAGGGCGTACCGGCCGTGTGAGGCGGGCGTGCTACCCGGCCCGTACGCCCGCAGCAGCTCCTCCAGACGGGCGCGGTGCTGCTCCACGAACGCCTCCAGGCGCTCGATGTACCCCGCGCGTTTCTCGGCGCGCACCGCGCGCAGCGCCACGTCCAGGAACTCGCCGTCCGGCCAGTGCCGCGCCGCGGACGCGGCCAGGGCCCACGGGAAGCGCTCCGCCACCGCCAGGACCTCCGTCGCTGCCACTGCCACGACGGGTTCGGCTCCCTGCACCGGGGGCTTCTCCGGCGCGGGGGAGGGCTGCCGTGGGAGGTGGGGCGGTCAGCCGGGCGCTGGAGGCGGCACGCCCGCGCTGGGCGGCGGTCTCGTCCGCGATGGTCAGCAGCCCGCTGGAGACCGACTCGACCCCCGCATCCCAGCCGGCGTCGAAGCCTGGGGCGGATCCGTCGGGGGCGCTGTTCTCGGAGATGCCGCTGTGGGCGGAGGCGATGGCCCCGGCCTCCAGCCGGGAGACGATCCGTAGACGCTGCGGGATCCGCTACCCAGATCTCGGCGTCGCTGCGGGCTGCCATCATGTGGGCCCTCTCGTCGGTGCCGTCGGTGGTCACGCGGAATCTCCCTGATCGGCGCGGGTGCTGCGGGTGCGGTTGGCGACCCAGTCCGGATCGCGTACGGGCACCGGCACCGAGGTGTCGGTGGCCGGGGCGCGCATGATGCGCCTGCTGGTGCGCGGCGCGGTGACGGTGTGGACCAGGACGACGACAGCCTGGCGGGCGGCACCGCCCCGGACCCACGTGCCGGTGAAGCGGACCTGATCGGCCGCCCAGTCGCCCAGCCGCTGCCACGGGCGCAGCCGTCCGGGCAGGCAGCCGGCCGCGAGCGCGACGACGGTGGTGACGACGACGTCCATCACGCCCACCGCATTCCGATCGCGGACAGCAGCTCCACCCGCTCCGGGGACAGCGTCGCCGCCCGGCTGCGCTGGTTGCTGACCCATGCCCCGAGCCGGAGCTCCCGCTCCTCCTGGTCCTCGCCGACGATCCGTTCGACGTGCTTGCGCGGCACGCGGAGGTGCCCCTCGCGCTGGTAGTACTGCTTGGCGGCCTGGTAGTTCAGCGCCCACTTATCCGCCTGCGTACGGCGGGGCTGCGGCTTCTCGTCCTCGGTCGCGGGCTCGATTCCGAGGACCTGTTCACACATCCACTGCTGCACGGTGGTGAGGTTGTCCCAGCCGAGCCGGACCGAGCGCACCCACCGTCCGAGGTCCTCGCCCTGGTGGATCACCTTGCCGGGCTCGGTCGGCAGCGTGCCGCCGGCCTCCTCCAGGTGGAGCCGGACGAGGTGGAAGGCGCGCTGCCACTCCACCGGCCAGGCCGGGCACCAGGACGGGTCGATGTCCTCCAGCTGCTCACGCCGCTCCGCCGACAGGGCGCCGGTCCACGACTGGACCGGCAGCCCTTCGGCCTGGCGCTGCTCAAGCTCGGCCGCCTTCCGGGCGGCGGCCCGCGCGTTCTTCAGCCAGGTGCCCACCCGGTACCCCTGGAAGGTGGCGTCGAGCGGGGCCAGGAGGTGCCTGTTCACCTCGGCCCACCCGCGCGCGGCGGCAAGTCCCTCCTCCCACGCGACGTCGAAGTGCGACCAGACCATGCCCAGCTTCTCCAGCTGGGCGATGCGGTCCTCGTCCATGTCGCCGCGGGCGTAGAAGCGCCGGTTGTCGGCGATCCACTGCCCCAGGGGGAAGTTCGCGAGCGAGGCCGGCCACCCGACACCCTCCGCCTCCTCGCCCTCGGGCACGCGGTACGTGAACGGCACCTTCAGGTCGCCATGCTCGCGCGCGAAGATGACGGCGGCCTCCACCCCGCGCCGCCAGTGCTCGTGCTCCGGGTTGAGGACCCGCAGGTTGATGAACGCGGCCAGCTGCGCCGGGTCGCGCGGCGTGCTGAACTTCAGCAGCTTCCGCGCCGGGGCCGACGGGCCGCCGGACCCGTTCCCCTCGCCCCGGCCCTCCTGGCCCTGCGCGCCCTTCGAGACGTAACGCTCGGAGGGGGGTTTGTTGGTGTGCCGGGTCGTTGGTGGCCTGGGGTGTTGTG
>NZ_MKXB01000238.1 GCF_001865245.1 Streptomyces sp. CC53
CCGCCACGCCCGGCAGGCCGAACACCGCCCACTTCGCCTGCGCGCGGCTCAGCTTCCCCGACGCGTACGCCAGCACCCAGCCGCCGCCCAGGGCCAGCCAGGACCCGAACGCCACACCGGCCACCAGCAGGGCGGCCGCCACGAGCAGCAGGGGATTGCGCAGCCGCGCACGGAGCTTGGCGGGCGGTGCCGGCTCCTGGGCGGGTGCCTCCGCCGGTGCGTCACCGGCCTGGGCCGGGCGGCGGCCGAGCAGCGGCAGCCGGCGCAGAAGCGCGCGCCGCCGGTCGGCCTTCCCCGCCGGGTCGGCAGCGGTGTCCTCGGTGTCGTCCTCGTCCTTCTTGGGCGGTTCGAGGAGGTCGGGGATCTCCACGCCGCCCAGGAAACCCGGCACCGGCCCCGCCGCGAACAGGTCCGTCGCCGCCGCCGGGTCGGGCGCCGCACCCGGAGCGCCTGCGTCGACGCGCCACCAGTCGGGTTCGGGCCGGGCGCCGCGGGCGTCCGCCGCGCCCGCCGTCTCGGCCGCGGGGCGCGGGGTGCTCGACGTGCGCTGCTCCGGCACGGCGAGGGCGCCGCTCGCCACCGCCGTCACCACCGCCTCCGGTGTGCCGAGGCCCGCCAGGACACGCCGTACCGACGCCGGGGTGTCCGCGCCGTCCTCGCGCCGGCGGGCGATCTCGTTGCGCAGCGACGCCACGAGGTTCATCCGCTGTTTCGCGGGCAGTTGGCGCTGCTGCGCCAGGTCGCCGACCCGGCTCAGGTAGTCGAAGACCAACTGGTCGCTCTCGATGTCCACAGGCCCTTGCACCCCTCCGCGGCCGACGCCCCTCGACGGTAGCGCCTCGGCCCGTGGCAGGGGCTAACGTGGTCCGGATGACGAGCGGCGAGCGGGAGAGGGAGGCGCACGTGGCCGAGGAACACGGTGGTGCGGCGGCGCCCCGCACCCTGGCCGCGGCCCTGCGGGGCCGCGACGACGAGGCGCTCGCCGCGCTCCTGCGGGCGCGGCCCGACCTGCTGGCGCCCGTCCCCGGGGACCTGACGCAGCTCGCCACCCGGGCCGGGACCCGGGCCTCCGTCGTCCGGGCGCTGGAACGGCTCGACCGGTTCGCGCTCCAGACGGCGGAGGCCCTCGCGGTGGCGCCCGACCCGGCGCCGTACGGGGTGCTCCTCGCGCTCATGGCGGGCGACGGGGGCGACGACGAGGTGGCGGCCGCGCTGCCCCGGGCCATCGGGGCGCTGCGCGACCAGGCCCTCGTGTGGGGCGGCGACGACCGGCTGCGGCTGGTGCGGACCGCACGGGAACTGCTGACCCCTTCGCCCCAGCACCCCTCGCCGACCGGGCTCGGCCCGACGGTCGCCGAGGCCACGTCAGGGATGTCGCCACAGCGGCTCCAGGAGATCCTGCAGGCCGTGGGGCTGCCCTCCACTCATGATCCGGTGTCCGCCGTCACCGCGCTGAGCGCGCTCTTCTCCGACCGGGAGCGGATGTCCGCGCTGTTGGACGAGGCGCCCGTCGAAGCGCTCGCCGTGCTCGACCGGCTCGTGTGGGGGCCGCCCTACGGGGAGGTCACCGCCAGCCCCACCCCGCCCGTGCGGTGGCTGCGGGACCGGGGGCTGCTGCTGCCCGCCTCGGCCCGCATGGTCGTCCTGCCGCGGGAGGCGGCGCTGCACCTGCGCGGCGGGCGGGCCCACCGGGAGCCGCAGCCGAGGCCGCCCGCCGTGGGGGCGGCGCGGGAATACCGTCCACAGGTTGTGGACAGCGCCGCGGCCGGGCAGGCCCACACGGCGCTCGCCACGGTCGAGGAACTGCTCAAGGCGTGGGACCGGGGCGGGCCGCCCGTGCTGCGGGCCGGCGGGATGGCGGTCCGCGACCTGCGGCGCACCGCCGCGCTGCTGGACGTGTCCGAACGCGTCGCCGCCTTCTGGCTGGAGCTCACGTACGGGGCGGGTCTGCTCGCCTCGGACGGCGAGGCCGACGAGCGGTACGCGCCGACGCCCGCGTACGACGAGTGGCGTGACCTGCCGGCCGCGCGCCGCTGGGTGACGCTCGCCGAGGTGTGGCTCGCGGCCACCCGCACGGCGGGGCTGGTCGGCGGGCAGGACGCCAAGGGCCGCACCCTGTCCGCTCTGGGCCCCGACCTGGACCGGGGCGCCGCGCCCGAGGTGCGCCGCCGGGTCCTGGAACTGCTGGCCGCGCTGCCCGCGGGAGGCGCCCCGGAAGCGGAGGCCGTGCTGGCGCGGCTCCGGTGGGAGCGGCCGCTGCGGGGCCAGGCCCAGGGCACGGGCGCGGAGCTGCGGGCCCGGCTGGCGACGTGGACGCTGGAGGAGGCGGAGCTGCTCGGCGTGACGGGCCGCGGCGCGCTGTCGGCGCACGGCCGGGCGCTGGTGGAGGCGGTACGGGAGGAGCGGCGGGCCGCCGCGGTCGGCGGTGACCGGGCGGGCCGGGACGCGGACGCCGTGGTGGACCCGACGGCGGTGGAGCCGGTCGGGCCGGCTGCCGGGGCGGGTCGGGAGACCGGCGCCGCCGCGACCGGCGGCACGGGGGCCGACGCCCCCGCTGGTGACGTCGGGTCAGCAGGTGGGGCTGTGAGGGCCGTCGAGGCAGGGGGCGGCGCCGGGACCGGTGTGCAGGATCCTGCTGGGGCTGCTGGGGCTGCTGGGGCTGCTGGGGCTGCTGGGGCTGCTGGGGCTGCTGGGGCTGCCGGGGCCGACGGGGCCGACGGGGCTGGCCGGGTCGGCCGGGCCGACGAGGTCGGCGGGGTGGGTGCTGGGGGTGCGGCCGGGGTCGGCGGCGTTCAAGGTGCCGCTGGTGCTGGTGCTGGTGCTGGTACTGGTGTGGGGAGTGGGGCAGGTGCGGGGGCCGGCGTCACCGGAGTCCGTGGTGCCACCGGTGCGGCCGGGGCCGCGCCCGCGGGCGGTGCCGAGGCCGCCGTCGCGCTGCTCGCGCCGCTGCTGCCGGAGCCCGTGGACCACGTCCTGCTCCAGGCCGACCTGACCGCCGTCGCGCCCGGCCCCCTGCGCAGGCCGCTGGCCGACGCCCTCGCCGTGCTCGCCGACGTCGAGTCCAAGGGCGGCGCCACCGTCTACCGCTTCACGCCCGCCTCTGTACGGCGCGCCCTCGACGCCGGACGCACCGCGGCCGAGCTGCACGCCTTCCTCGCCGAGCACTCCCGCACCCCGGTCCCGCAGCCCCTCGCGTACCTCGTCGACGACGTCGCCCGCCGGCACGGCCACCTCCGCGTCGGAGCAGCCTCCTCCTATCTGCGCTGCGACGACGACACCCTGCTGGGCGAGATCCTCGCCGACCGCCGCTCCGCCCCGCTGGGCCTGCGCCGCCTCGCACCCACGGTCCTGGCGGCCGGGGCGGACCCGGCGACGCTCCTGGAAGGGCTGCGCTCCCTGGGGTACGCACCGGCGGCCGAGTCGGCGGAGGGCGACGTCGTGATCGCCCGCGCCGACGCCCCCCGCACCCCGCCCCGTACCGCTCCGGCGCCCGTCCCCGACGGGCCGCCCGTGCCGGACGCCACGCTCCTGGGCGCCGCGGTGCACGCCATCCGCGCCGGGGACCGCGCCGCCACCGCCCCGCGCAAGCCGGAGCCCGCCGCCACCACCGCCGGGGGCCTGCCCCGCACCTCGCCCGCCGAGACCCTCGCCACCGTGCAGGCCGCGGCCCTCACGAACACGGCCGTGTGGATCGGCTACGTCAACGCCGACGGCGCCGCCAGCCAGCGGGTCATCGCGCCCGTCCGGGTCGAGGGCGGCTTCGTCACGGCGTACGACCACACGGCGGACGAGGTCCGCACCTACCCCCTCCACCGGATCACGGGCGTCGCCGAACTGGCCGACGACACCCCTGCGGACGCCTGATCCGAATTCGCCCACCAGGGCCCAGGCCGTGGGGGGCCCAGTTTTCCCGATGGGGCTATTCGATAATCCGAAGCTGATTCGTTTGACGTTATTCCCGACCGGCGCCTACGTTTTCTGTGTCGGAAATTTCTGATGCCGGGAGACGAAATCAGCCCGCGATCTTCCCTGTTCAGGGGCGTGTCTCGGGTCTCGCCGTGCGCGCTCTTCGCGCACGCCTACGTCAGAACTCCTACAGGTTCACGTGTTGTTTCTGCAAAATTCGAATCCCATAGTAGCGCGGAAAACCAATTGTCTGGGGGACAATTCTCATGACCACGGTGAACAAACTCGTGCAGGTCGCCGGCATCATCGACGCGGCCGAGGCCGACATGATCATCGGTGAGGGCGCCGACTGGATCGGCTTCGCCCTGCGGCTGCCCTCCGGCAAGGACGACATCCCCGAGCAGGACGCCGCCGCGATCATCAAGGGCCTCGAAGCCCCCCACGCCGGCGTCCTCATCAGCTACCTGACCAAGGCCGACGAGGTCAGCGCCTTCTGCGACGAGCTCGGCGTCGTCGCCGTCCAGCTCCACGGCGACGTGGAAACCGAGGAGCTGCGGCGCCTGAAGGAGCTGCGCCCCGAGCTGTTCGTCCTCAAGTCGCTGGTCGTCAAGGAGGACAACGCGGAGGAGCTGCTCGCCCTCGTCGACGAGACCCACCCGTACGTCGACATGTACATCACCGACACCTTCGACCCGAAGACCGGTGCCAAGGGCGCCACGGGCCTCACGCACGACTGGAACGTCTCCGCGGAGCTCGTCCGCCGCTCCCCGAAGCCGCTGATGATGGCGGGCGGCCTGAACCCGGAGAACGTCGGGGACGCGATCCGCGCCGTGCGGCCCGCCGCCGTCGACGCCCACACGGGCCTGGAGGGCCCCGACGGGCGCAAGGACCGCGCCAAGGTCGCCAAGTTCATCGCCGAGGCCCGCCGCGCCTTCGAGGACATCGACGGCGGCGACCGCCTCGTCTGACCCGGCCGCCCGGTGGCCGCGGAGCGGACCGGGTCCCCGGCCCGCGGCGGACGTCGCCCCACCGTCGTCCGCGGCAGGCCGCACGGCTCCGCCGGGGCCCGACCGTGCGGCAGCGGCGCTCGCGCCGCGGCCCGGCATGGCGGGCACCGGATCGCGCTGCCGTCCTGCGGCCCCGCGAGTGCGCCCGAGGCAGGCGCGCGGGACGCCTGGTGCCCGGTGCCCGGTGTCCGGTGCCCGGTGTCTGATGTTCCGGTCCGTGCTGCGGTGTTCCGTCCGGCCGGTACGGGAACGGCTCCCTCCGGGCGTGGGCGTGCACCCGCCGGGACGGGCGGTCCGGCCGGGTGCCCTACCGGGCCGTCCACGTCGAGGGCCGTGCGCCGCGGACCTCTGCCGGTCGCGGGCGCGCTGCTCCCGTCGGCGGCGGGGACGACGCGGACGTCCGCGAAGGCCGCTGTCCGCCCGTACGCCCTTGGGCCTCGCGACGGCGACCCGGGTCCCACCGCCCAGTGGCCGTCCGCACCCGCCGGCCGCACGCCGCACCCGGTCCGAGCCGCACACCCCGCGCTTCGAGCCGCAACAGCTCGGACCCGAGCCCCGACGCCGGTGGCCCCGAGCAGCACACCCGGGCCGTGCGCGGCACGGGCCGGACGCCGGTCGCAGCCGCACCCCGGCCTGCGGTGGCACCACCGCAGGTCAGCCGGACCGCGTAGCCGCCCGCCCAGCGCCGAGCCGCCGCGCGAGCTCCTGCACTGCCCGTACCGCCCGAGCTCCTGAATCACCCGCAGCACCCGCACCGCCCGAGCACCTGAATCACCCGCATCACCCGTACCGCCAGAGCTCCTGAATCACCCGCAGCACCCGCACCAGCCCGCACCACCCGCGCCGGCCCCAGCGGTACGCCCCGGGTGCGCAGTGCCGCACCCCCCGCGCCGCGTTCCGGGACCCCGTACCTCCCCGTACCTCCCCGTACCTCCCCGCACCGCAGCCCGCCGCGCGGCCCAGCCGCAGCCCGTCACCACCCGTCACCACCCGTCGTCAGCCCCCGGCCGCCACGTGCCGCGCCGCCGACCGGGCGCCGCGCACGCGCCGCGCCGCCCGTGGAACGGCGCCACGCGACCGCGCCGAGGAACACCGAGGAGATGTTCGCCGTGACCACCGGCCCGACCACCGGCCACCCCGTCCAGACCACCCCCGACGACCGCACCGGCCCCGCGCCCGCCCAGGTCCACCCGCTGCCGCAGACCGACCAGCTCCGCGCGATGCACACGATCATCCGCGACCGCGGCTGCGCCCGGGAGGACTTCGTCTTCTACTCCCGCCGGATCATGCGCCTCCTCCTGGAGGCCGGGTGCGACCTGCTGCCCTTCGCCAAGAAGGACGTCACCACGCCCGTGGGGGCCACCTACCAGGGGCTCGTCCTCGACGCCAAGCCGTGCGCCGTGTCCGTCATCCGCGCCGGCGAGGCCATCGAGGGCGAGCTGCGCGACATCCTGCCGGGCGCGCCCATCGGCAAGATCCTCATCCAGCGCGACAAGCAGACGAAGCTGCCGCACCTCTACTACCGGCACCTGCCCGCCGACATCGCGGAGCGCCACGTCCTGCTGCTCGAACCGATGCTCGCCACGGCGGGCTCCGCGCTCGCCGCCATCGACGTCCTGGTCGACGCGGGCGTGGCCGAGGACCGCATCATCATGGTCAACTTCCTGTCGTCGCCGGAGGGGCTGCGCCGCGTCGCCGCCGAGCGCCCGGGCGTGCGCGTCGTCACGAGCGCCGTCGAGGAGGCCATGAACGAGCACGCCTTCATGATCCCCGGCATCGGGGACTTCGGTGACCGGTTCTTCGGCACCACCGACTGCGGGGCCCGGGCATGACGGGGCAGCGCCTCGCCACGACCTCCGCGGTCACCGCCCTCGTCCCGGCGGTGTGGGGGTCCACGTACCTGGTGACCACGGAGTTCCTGCCGCCGGACGTGCCGCTGCTGGCCGCGACCGTGCGGGCGCTGCCGGCCGGCCTGGTCCTGCTGCTGGTCACCCGGGTCCTGCCCCGGGGCGTCTGGTGGTGGCGGGCCGCCGTCCTCGGCGTCCTCAACATCGGCGCGTTCTTCTACTTCCTCTTCCTCGCCGCCTATCACCTGCCGGGCGGTGTGGCCGCGCTCGTCATGTCGATCCAGCCGATGATCGTGCTGCTGCTCGGCGCCCTCATGCTGGGCGACCGGATCAAGCCCGTGCACGTCGCCGCGTCCGTGATCGCCACCGCGGGCATCGCGCTCCTCGTGCTCCAGCCGGGGGCGGGACTGGACGCCGTCGGTGTCGTCGCCGGTCTGCTCGGCGCCCTCTCCATGGCGGCCGGCATCGTCCTGACGAAGCGGTGGGGCCGCCCCGAAGGCGTCACGCTGCTGACGTTCACCGGCTGGCAGCTCACCGTCGGCGGCCTCGTGCTGCTGCCGATCACCCTGGCGGGCGAGGCCCTGCCGGAGCAGCTGACCTGGGCCAACGTCGGCGGGTTCGCCTACCTCAGCGTCATCGGCGCGCTCATCGCGTACGTCCTGTGGTTCCGCGGCATCGCGCGGCTGCCCGCCCTGGCCGTGTCGTTCCTGTCGCTGATCTCGCCGCTGTGCGCGACCGTCCTCGGCTACCTGTTCCTCGACCAGGGCCTGCGCCCGCTCCAGCTCCTCGGGGCCGCCGCGGTCATCGGCGCCGTCATCCTCGCCCAGCCGCGCGGCGGGGCGAACCGGCCCGCCGCGCCCGCCGGCTCACCGGCCCCGGAACCGGGCCCGAAGGCCGACGCGGCGG
>NZ_MKXB01000239.1 GCF_001865245.1 Streptomyces sp. CC53
TCCCGACGCACGACCAAGAACCGCCGCGGCACGCCCGCCCCGCCCCCGGCCCCCCGCCCGGGACCCGCCGTGCGGGCCGACGGCCCCTGCCCGTGCGGCCTGCCCACCGCGTACGCCGCCTGCTGCGGGCGCTTCCACGCGGGCACGGAGGCGGCGCCCACCCCCGAACTGCTCATGCGCTCCCGCTACAGCGCCTTCGTCGTACGGGACGAGCCGTACCTGCTGCGCACCTGGGCGGCGGCGACGCGCCCGGACCGCGTGGACTTCGACCCGGAACTGCACTGGACCGGCCTGGAGATCCTCGCGGCCTCCGACGGCACCCTGTTCCACACCACCGGCACCGTCACGTTCACGGCCCACTACACCCGGGCCGGGGCCCCCGGCGCCCTGCGCGAGCACAGCCGCTTCGAGAAGACCGACGGCCGGTGGGTGTACGTGGACGGGTCCTTCGACTAGAGCCTCACGGCGCTCGCGGCCGGGAGGCCTCCCCGCCGTCCCGTTCACCGCTCAGACGGTGCGCTTCTCCGCGTCGCTCGGTCGGATCGACAGCCCGCCCCGCAGACCGCCCACCGCGCGGCCGGTGCCTTGACCGGCTACGAGGCGGAAGGCAGCCCGACGTGCTGACCGCCCAGCGACGCCGGCGTCCACGTGTCCGCTGCGAGAAGGGCACCGCCGGGGCCGGCGCCCACACCACGAGAGCATGAACGAATCGGCACGCCTGCCCGCAGTGGAGCTGCTAGCCGTCGAACTCGAAGCCCGAAGTCTCTGCTCGGGCGAGGATGTCACGGACCGCGTCGGGGCTCGTGATGACTGACTCGAGAGCGGTCTTGAGCTGTGCGAGGTCACCCGGAGTCCCGACAGCGCAGAACATGTCGGCTTCGCTGTCGAAGTCGAGCGGCTCGGCGATGCCCGGCCAGGCGAACCGCACAAGACCTTCCCAGAAGTACCCGTTCGGTTCGTGCCCTGCGTCGGCCACTGCCACGTCAGCAGCCAGGCCGCCGACGGCCGACGTCAGCGAGTGTTCGCCGTCCAGGTCATGAAGCGTGATGGCCACGGCCACGATCGTCTCACGCCCGGCACGGCCACCGGACCCGCTGCCTCGGCACTGCCGACCCCCGGCGGCGGCACTAGCGGACCCCGCCGCCCGGCCGCAGCACCAGGCCGGGGTTGTACGCGGCGAGCACCTTGTTCGCGCGGGCCAGCGCCGACAGGGCGTACTCCCGGTCGGCCTGGTCCTCGGTGCACAGCGGGCCGCGGAACCGGCGCACTTCCCGGGCCGCGCACTCGGCGTCGACCTCGGCCTGCAGGACACCCAGCGGCATACAGGAACCGATCATGGCGGCGACCTGGTCGGGGATCGGGACGGGGATGAGACGCGACACGGTCACGTGAGGTCCTTGTCTGCTGCTGTCCTGCTTGTGGCAGGTCGTCGACTGCGCGGTGTACCCCTCTATGGTGACGGCTCCCCGACCCCGATCGGTCCCCGGGTCCGTCCCCGTCCTGCAACCGTTCCGCGTTCCCGCCCCGCACCCGGGTACCCGTCCGGACGTGGAGGTGATCGTCATGCCAGAGCCCGGCGGCGAGAAGTACGACGTCCACCGCGCCCGGCTCCGTAAGGAGGGGGAGAACCAGGGCGTGTCCGACCAGGACGCGAACGAGGAGGCGAACGCGAAACTCCAGGAGAGCCCCGAGTGGAGCTCGCGCGGCCCGCGCACCGAACGCGGCCGCGGCCCCAAGGGCGAGCGCGGACGCGGACGGGCCGAGCGCGGCGAGCAGCCCGAGTGACGGCGGCCGGGCTGCCGCGCCGCCCGCAACGCAGGGTCCGCGCGGGGCCCGGTACCGGGACGCGTCAGCGTCCCGACAGGACCGCTTCCAGGTCGTACGAGACGGGCTCCTCCAGCTGGGCGTAGCCGCAGCTCTCCGGCGTGCGGTCCGGGCGCCAGCGGCGGAACCGGGCCGTGTGCCGGAACCGGTCGCCCTCCATGTGGTCGTACGCCACCTCGCACACCCGCTCCGGCCGCAGCGCCACCCACGACAGGTCCTTCTTGCCCGACCAGCGGCTCGGCGCACCCGGCAGCCGCCCGGCCTCGTGCGCCGCCGCGTCCGCCCACGACGCCCACGGATGGCCGTCCGGCGGGTCCATGACCAGGGGCTCCAGCTCCTGCACCAGCTCCTCGCGGCGGCGTGCCGTGAACGCCGCGGACACCCCGACGTGCTGGAGCCCGCCCCCCGTGTCGTACAGGCCGAGCAGCAGCGAGCCGACCACCGGGCCGCTCTTGTGGAACCGGTACCCGGCCACCACCACGTCCGCGGTCCGCTCGTGCTTGACCTTGTACATGACCCGGGCGTCCGGACGGTAGGTCAGGTCGAGCGGCTTGGCCACGATCCCGTCGAGGCCGGCGCCCTCGTACCGCTCGAACCAGTCGCCGGCGAGTTCGCGGTCCGTCGTCGCGGGCGCCAGGTGCACCGGTGGGAGCACCCCCGCGAGGACCCGTTCCAGCTCCGCGCGGCGCTCCACCATCGGAACGCCCATGAGGGAGGCGTCGTCGAGGGCGAGCAGGTCGAAGGCGACGAACCGGGCCGGCGTCCGCTCGGCCAGCATCCGCACACGCGAGTCCGCGGGATGGATGCGCTCGGTCAGCCGGTCGAAGTCCAGTCGCCCCTGGTGGGCGATGACGATCTCGCCGTCCACCACGCATCGCTCCGGCAGGCGCTCGCGCACCGCGTCCACCAGCTCGGGGAAGTAGCGGGTCAGCGGCTTGCCCGTGCGGCTGCCGATCACCACCTCGGCCCCGTCCCGGTGCACGATCGCCCGGAAACCGTCCCACTTCGCCTCGTACTGCATTCCCGGCGGGATGCTCTTCACGCTCTTGGCCAGCATCGGTTTCACAGGCGGCATCACCGGCAGGTCCATAACCCGATTCTGATGGATGCGGCAGGAAGTGGCCCGATATGCGCGTCCTGTCCGCTCGGCCTACCGTGGCGGCTATGGCAGATGCGGTGGAGTTGGAGGCCGGGGGCCGGAAGGTGCGCCTCAGCAACCCGGACAAGGTCTACTTCCCGGAGCGGGGCTTCACCAAGCTGGACGTCGCCCGCTACTACCTGGCCGTCGGCGACGGCATCACCCGCGCCCTGCGCGACCGGCCGACCACGCTGGAACGGTTCCCCGACGGGGTCGGGGGCGAGTCCTTCTTCCAGAAGCGGGCGCCCAAGAACCTGCCCGACTGGATCCCCACCGCCCACATCTCCTTCCCGAGCGGCCGGTCGGCCGACGAGATCCGCCCCACCGAGGTCGCCGCGGTGCTGTGGGCCGCCAACCTCGGCACGCTGACCTTCCACCCCTGGCCGGTACGGGGCGACGCCACCGACCACCCCGACGAGCTGCGCATCGACCTGGACCCCCAGCCCGGCACGGGCTTCGCCGACGCCGTTCGCGCCGCCCACGAGCTGCGCGCCCTGCTCGACGAGTACGGCCTGCGGGGCTGGCCCAAGACCTCCGGCGGCCGCGGGCTGCACGTCTACGTGCCGATCGTGCCGCGCTGGACCTTCGCCGGCGTGCGCCGCGCCGCCATCGCGGTCGGCCGCGAGCTGGAGCGCCGCATGCCGGGCCGGGTCACCACGGCCTGGTGGAAGGAGGAGCGGGGTGAGCGGATCTTCGTCGACTACAACCAGACCGCCCGGGACCGGACCATCGCCTCCGCGTACTCCATCCGGCCGAAGCCGCACGCGCCCGTGTCCGCGCCACTGCGCTGGCACGAGCTCGACGACGTGGACCCCCGGGACTTCGACCTGGCGACCATGCCCGTGCGGTACCAGGACGAGGGCGACGTCCACGCCGACATGGAGGAGCACGCCTTCGGCCTGGAGGGCCTGCTGGAGCTGGCCGAGCGGGACGAACGCGAGCACGGGCTCGGCGACCTGCCGTATCCGCCGGACCATCCGAAGATGCCGGGCGAACCCACGAGGGTGCAGCCGAGCCGTGCGAAGCAGAACAGCAGGTCCCGTGTGGAGGAGAGCGGCGGTGCGCGGGACGCCGCCGGGAGCGGCAGCGCGCAGGACGGCGAGGACCGCAAGGAGGTCCGGCGGAGCAGACCGACCAGGTAGACCCCCGGCCCGCCGCACCGGCGGCAGCCCCCACACCGGCACCCGAAGGAGCAGCGCACCCCATGCTCACCACCCGCTTCGTCACCGGCACCCCGAACTGGGTCGACCTCGGCACCCCCGACCTGGAGGGCGCCCGGTCCTTCTACCAGGGGCTGTTCGGCTGGGCCTTCCAGGACGCCGGACCGGACTCCGGCGGATACGGCATGTTCCAGCGCGGCGGCAGCACCGTCGCGGGCGTCATGGCCATCCCCGCCGAGCACGGCCGCTCCGCGTGGACGGTCTACTTCCAGGCGCCCGACGCCGACGCGGCTGCCGCGGCCGTGCAGCAGGGCGGCGGCACGGTGGGCCTCGCGCCCATGGACGTGCACGACCTCGGCCGGATGGCGCTCTTCAGCGACCCCACCGGGGCCGGCTTCGG
This sequence comes from Streptomyces sp. CC53, assembly GCF_001865245.1. GTDB lineage: Bacteria > Actinomycetota > Actinomycetes > Streptomycetales > Streptomycetaceae > Streptomyces. The sequence continues at coordinate 4,523 of NZ_MKXB01000239.1, forward strand.
CGTGTGGCAGCCCGGCACGAACAGGGGGCTCGACGCGGTCGGCGAGCCGAACGCGCTGTCCTGGACCGAGCTCTACACCCCCGACCCGGTCACCGACCTGTCCTTCTACGACCTGGTGTTCGGCATGGAGGCCCATACGGCGGGGCCCGCCGCGGGAGGCTCCGGCTACACCCTCCTGCAGCCGTCCGGAACCGGGCGCGCCTCGCTGGAAGACGCCTTCGGTGGCGTCGTCCCGCTGGCGGAGGACCCCTCGGAGGCGGAGAGCGGCCCCTCGTGGGCCCCGTACTTCCAGGTGACCGACCTGGACGGGGCCGTCGCTCAGGCCGAGCGGCTGGGCGGCGCCGTGCGGCGGGAGCCGGGGGAGCTGGCGGGGCTCGGCCGGGCCGCGAAGCTCACCGACCCGTACGGCGCCCGCTTCGCGCTGCTGGAACGCGCCGCCCGCACCCCCTGACGGCTGAGCGGCCCGGCTGCCCGGGGCACGCTACGGCCCGGGCGGGGCTGCGCGTCCTCGCGCCCTCCACGGGCCGTGCGGCGAGGCATCCGTGCCGGGCCGCCCGGGTGCGGCACCCACCGGGGCGGAGGGGCGTCCGCCCGGTGCGGCACCGGATCATCGGCGCCGGGGCATCGGCGTGGCGCCGCCCGTCCGCCGCTGTCGCCCGGGGAGCCCGCCCGGGACGGCGCCGGCTGTGGCCGTGAGCGGGCCCCGTGCGGCGCCGCGCCGTGTCGGCCGACCCTTTGCGCCGTCACACCGCGCGGGGTCATCCTGACGGGGTGCGACCGGCGCGTGGGCCGTCGATCGCTCGTTGACCGGTTGTTTATCGCCTCCGGGCAGGGTGGGCCCATGCCGATCAACAGCACCGTGAACAGCGCCACGCTCCCCGCTCCCCAGGACCCCGAGCTCACCTGGCAGAAGACCGCCCTGTGCGCCCAGACCGGCCCGGAGCTGTTCTTCCCCGAGCCCGGCTCCTCGACCCGGGAGGCGAAGTTCCTCTGCGGGCGCTGCGACGCGCGGGGCGCCTGCCTGGAGTACGCCCTCGCGCATGACGAGCGGTTCGGGGTCTGGGGCGGGCTGTCCGAGCAGGAGCGGCACGCCCTCAAGCGCGGGCGCAGCGCACCGCGGGCGGCTTGACGGCTCGCGCCGGAACCGCCCGCCCGGCACCGCGGTCCGCTGCCCGGACCGCGGTGCCGCCGGGTCGCATGGGCTTGCCTCTGCGGGCCCCCCGGCGCAGGTCCGTCCGCGCCGGTGCCCCCTGCGCATGCGGACCGACCGGACTGCGTGGGGCGGCCCGCGGCGCGGGGCGACGCGCCGCACCACGGTCGGCGGCGTCAGCTGCTCCGGGCGGCCTTGGCGGCCAGCCGCGCCTGGCGGGCGGCGAGCTTCTCGTCGAAGCGCTTCGCCTCCGTGTCCAGCCCGTCCATGTAGAGCCCGAGTTCCTCCTGCGCCCGGCGGCCCTCGGGGCCGAGCCCGTCGATCTCCATGACCTTCAGGAAGCGCAGCACCGGCTGCAGGACGTCGTCGTGGTGGATGCGCAGGTTGTAGATCCCGCCGATCGCCATCTGGGCGGCGGCACGCTCGAAGCCCGGGATGCCGTGGCCCGGCATCCGGAAGTTCACCACCACGTCCCGCACCGCCTGCATGGTCAGGTCGGGGGCGAGCCCGAAAGCCGCCGACAGCAGGTTCCGGTAGAACACCATGTGCAGGTTCTCGTCGGTCGCGATGCGGGACAGCATCCGGTCGCAGACCGGGTCGCCCGAGTGGTGGCCCGTGTTGCGGTGCGAGATGCGGGTCGCCAGTTCCTGGAACGCCACGTACGCCACGGAGTGCAGCATCGAGTGGCGGTTGTCCGACTCGAAGCCCTCACTCATGTGGGACATGCGGAACTGCTCCAGCTTGTCCGGGTCCACGGCGCGCGAGGTCAGCAGGTAGTCCCGCATCACGATGCCGTGCCGCCCCTCCTCGGCGGTCCAGCGGTGCACCCAGGTGCCCCAGGCGCCGTCCCGGCCGAAGAGGGTGGCGATCTCGTGGTGGTAGCTCGGCAGGTTGTCCTCGGTCAGCAGGTTCACGATGAGGGCGGTCCTGCCCACGTCCGTCACCTTCGACTGTCCCGGCTCCCAGTCCTCGCCGTCCTCGAAGAACCGCGGGAAGTTCCGGCCGTCCGACCACGGGACGTACTCGTGCGGCATCCAGTCCTTGACCACCTTGAGGTGGCGGTTGAGCTCCGTCTCGACGACCTCTTCCAGTGCGTACAGCAGCCGGGCATCGGTCCACTCCGCCGAACTGCCGAGATGGGGAGAGGTGAGGGTCACGGGGAGCTCCTGTGGAACGGGATCATTACCTACGGGCTCGTAGGTTACGAGACCGTAGGTTAAGCAGGCCGTAAGGGTATGGCCAAGACCCGTCATGGAGTTGTCTGATTACCCACTGTTACGCGCAGGAGGGTTCAGTGTCAGTCGCCGAGTGATCCCGATCGATGCCAGGAACGGTTCGTCGTGGCTGGCGACGACCAGCGCCCCCTCGTACGCCTCCAGTGCCGCCGTCAGGCTCCGCACGCTCGCCAGGTCGAGGTTGTTCGTCGGCTCGTCCAGCAGCAGGAGCTGCGGCGCCGGCTCCGCCAGCAGCAGGGCCGCGAGTGCCGCCCGGAAGCGTTCCCCGCCCGACAGCGTCCCGGCTCGGCGGTCCGCCTTCGCCCCGCGGAAGAGGAACCGCGCGAGGCGCGCCCTGATGCGGTTCGGTGTCGCCTCCGGGGCGAACCGTGCCACGTTCTCCGCCACCGTCGCCTCGTCGTCCAGCACGTCGAGGCGCTGCGGCAGGAAGCGGAGCGGCACCCGTACCGCGACCTGCCCGGCCACCGGCTCCAGCTCGCCGGCGATGGTCCGCAGCAGCGTCGACTTGCCCGCACCGTTCCGCCCCGCCAGTGCGACGCGTTCCGGACCGCGCACCGCCGTCTCGCCCTCCAGGCGCACGCCGTGGCGGAGCGTCAGGTCGCGCAGCAGCAGCACCTCGCGCCCCGGAGGCACGGCGGTGTGCGGCAGCTCGATCCGGATCGCATCGTCGTCCCGCACCGCCTCCACCGCCTCGCCCAGCCGCTCCCGCGCCTCGGTGAGCCGCTGCGCCTGAAGGGTGCGGTGCTTGCCCGCCGACACCTGGGCGGCGCGCTTGCGCTCCTGCGCGACGATCCTGGGCACGACGTTGTTGTCGTAGCTCTTCTGCCCGTAGCGCTTGCGCTTGGACAACTTCTGCTGCGCCTCGGCCAGTTCCCTGCGCTGCCGGCGTACGTCCGCCTCGGCGGCCCGCACCGTGCGCTCGGCCGCCTCCTGCGTGGCGGCGACGATCTCCTCGTACACGGAGTACGGGCCCCCGTACCAGACGACCCCGCCGTCGCGCAGCTCGGCGATCCGGTCCACGCGCTCCAGTAGTTCGCGGTCGTGGCTGACCACGACGAGCGTGCCCGGCCAGGAGTCCACCGCGGCGTAGAGGCGGTGTCGCGCCTCCAGGTCGAGGTTGTTCGTCGGCTCGTCCAGCAGCAGGACCGCGGGCCGGGCCAGGAGCAGTGCGGCGAGGCGCAGCAGCACGCACTCGCCGCCCGACATCTCGCCGACCGTCCGGTCCAGTCCCAGGTGGCCGAGACCGAGTTGGCCGAGCGCGGCGTGCGCCCGCTCCTCCACGTCCCAGTCGTCGCCGACCGCGGTGAAGTGCTCCTCAGCCGCCTCGCCGCGCTCGACGGCGTGCAGGGCGGCCCGGGTGGCGGCGATGCCGAGCGCCTCGTCCACGCGCAGCGCGGTGTCGAGGACGGCGTCCTGAGGGAGGCGGCCGATCTCACCGACCGCGTGGACGCTCCCGGCGGACGGGGCGAGTTCACCGGTGAGCAGCCGGAGCAGCGTCGACTTCCCCGAGCCGTTCCGGCCGACCAGCCCGGTCCGGCCGGAGGGGACGGTGAGGTCCAGGTCGTCGAGGACCGACGTGCAGTCAGGCCAGGCGAACGAGAGTCCGGTGCAGGTGAGTGCGGACGGGGTGGAGGAAGAGGAGGATGACATACGGGTCTCCCGGTTGCGTGGGTGCGAGGAAGGGGCAACGGGTGAGACACCGGCGTGCAGGAGGCCGCGATCCGACGGTTCCGGCCGCTTCGTGCGGCGGGGAGTGTGCGGAGGCACTGCGGGCAGTGCGGGACGGCTCGTACGACGGAGGCCGGACACGGCGGCGGCAGGCGGGCGCGGGATGGCGGCGGCTGCGGCACGGCGCGGTGTCTCAGGACCTCAGACGAGCAATGTCCTACTCCGATCAGACCATCGGCGGGCGAGTGGGTGATCACGACGGTAGACGGCGGTGCACGGCCGCCGCAACGGAGTTTCGGGTCAGCGCGCGTCGCGCAGCAGCACCGCCAGGTCACGGTCCAGGTCGAGGAACAGGTGCTCGAAGCCCAGCGGCACCACATGCCGGGTCCGGGTCAGGAAGCGGTGCAGGTCGGCGGCGTACGTCTCCACCATGGCGACGCCCTCGGGGGCGTGGAACTCCAGCACCGCGCGGTCGCGGCCGAGGGGCCGCACGCGCACGTCGCCCGTGCCGGCCGGCGCCCTCAGTCCCGCCATGAGCAGGTCGCGGGCGAACTCCCACACGACTTCGACGCCCTCCAGCGTCGCCTGCGCCGGGAAGGTCATCCGTACGGCGAAGGGGTCGCGGCGGTCGTAGCGCAGCGTGGCGGACACCGTGTCGGTGCGGGGCGCGGACGCGACGAGGCGGGCCTCCACGGCCTGCTCGATGACGGTCGACAAGTCCTGCTCCCTCGTAGCTCTCCTCGTATGGGGGAGGACGAGCATTCCGGCCGACGAGTGACCAGTCTTCGCTGTGGCGTGCATCACACTCCGGACTGTCCTCGTGAAGTGCTCCGCCGTAAGGTGGCGGCACTATGACGATCTTCGAAACACCGGCCGACTGGCCCGTCGACGAGGCGCAGGCGCTGGCCGTCCAGGACGCCCTGCGCGACCGGGTCGTGTGCGACGACTCCGGGCCGGAGCCCGGGACCGGCCTCGTGACCGGCGTGGACGTGGCCTACGACGACGACCGCGACCTCGTCGCGGCGGCCGCCGTCGTCCTGGACGCCCGCACCCTGGAGGTCGTGGACCGGGCCACCGCCGTCGGGCGCGTCCCCTTCCCCTACATCCCCGGACTGCTCGCCTTCCGTGAACTGCCCGCCGTGCTCGCCGCCCTCGGCGGCCTGACCGCCGGCCCCGGGCTCCTGGTCTGCGACGGGTACGGCCGGGCCCACCCCCGCCGCTTCGGGCTGGCCAGCCACCTCGGCGTGCTCACCGGACTGCCGGTCGTCGGCGTCGCCAAGAACCCCTTCACCTTCACGTACGAGCCGCCGGGGGAGCGGCGCGGGACCTCGTCGCCGCTGATGGCGGGCGACGAGGAGGTCGGCCGGGCGCTGCGGACCCGGGACGGCGTCAAGCCGGTCTTCGTCTCGGCCGGCCACCGCGTCACCCTCGCGGGTGCCTGCGCGCACACCCTGGCCCTGACGCCGCGCTACCGCCTCCCGGAGACCACGCGGCACGCCGACGCGCTCTGCCGCAGGGCCCTCCGGGAAGCGGCGGCGACCGCGGCGGATCCCCGCCCGGCGGGGCCGGGTGTCGCGGAGGGGGCGACCACGTGATCGGCCGCTTGCAGTGCGTGGTGCTCGACTGCCCGGAGCCGCATGCCCTGGCCCACTTCTACCGGGGGCTCCTGGGCGGAGACGTCGACCGTCCGGACCCCCGGTGGTCGCTGGACGGCGACTGGGCGACGCTCCATCTGGACGACGGCAGGGTGCTGGCCTTCCAGCGCGTCGCCTCCCACCGGCCGCCCCGGTGGCCCGGCGACCCCGACCGGCCGCAGCAGTTCCACCTGGACGTCGGCGTGGCCGACCTGGAGCGGGCCCGCGCGCAGGCCGTGTCCCTCGGTGCGACGGTCCTGGACGAGGGATCCCCGGACCGGGGCTGGACCGTGTGCGCGGACCCCGCGGGCCATCCCTTCTGCCTGGTGGGCGACTGAGCCCGCCGTGCCGCGGCCCCGCCGGCCCGGGGGAGGTTTTCCACAGGGGTGCGGCGGGGCTTGTGCGGGCTGCGGGCCCTTCTTAACATCATCACTGTTACAGCAGAACTGTCACAGTGTGGTGGCGGTGACGAGGGGAGCCGCATGACAGCGACCACCGGCCGGAACGGTCCGGGCGCCCACGCCCACGGCCCGCTCACCGGAGTGCGTGTGGTGGAACTGGCCGGCATCGGCCCCGGCCCCTTCGCCGCCATGCTGCTCGCCGACCTCGGCGCCGACGTCGTCAGGGTCGACCGGCCCGGCGGACCCGGCCTCGGCGTCGACCCGGTGTACGACCTCACCAACCGCAACAAGCGCTCCGTCCTCGTCGACCTCAAGGCCGACGCCGGCCCCGCCGCGGTCCTCGACCTCGCCGAGCGCGCCGACATCCTCATCGAGGGCTACCGCCCGGGCGTCGCCGAACGCCTCGGCGTCGGCCCCGACCCCTGCCTCGCACGCAACCCCCGGCTCGTCTACGGCCGGATGACCGGCTGGGGCCAGGACGGCCCCCTCGCCGGCCGCGCCGGACACGACATCACCTACCTCGCGGTCACCGGCGGCCTCACCCTGACCGGAGGGGACCCCGGCGCCCCGCCCCCCGTGCCGGCGAACCTGCTCGGCGACTACGCGGGCGGCGCGCTCTACCTCGTCACCGGTGTCCTCGCCGCCCTCCACCACGCCCGAGGCCCGGGCGGCACCGGGCAGGTCGTCGACGCCGCCATCACCGACGGAGCCGCCCACCTCGCCACCATGATCCACGGCATGCTCGCCGCCGGCACCTGGCGCGACGACCGCCCCGGCGGCAACCTGCTGGACGGCGGCTGCCCCTTCTACGGCACCTACGTGACAGCCGACGGCCGGCACATGGCGGTGGGCGCCCTGGAGGAGCGCTTCTACGACCAGTTCGCCCGCATCCTCGGCCTCACCCCCGACGAGGCGGCCCTCCGAGGTGACCCCGCGCGCTGGGACGCCCTGAAGGACGCCGTCGCCACCCGCTTCCGCACCCGCACCCGCACCGAGTGGACGGCCCTCTTCGAGGGTACGGACGCCTGTGTGGCCCCCGTCCTGTCCCTGCGGGAGGCGCCCGCCCACCCGCACCTCGCGTCCCGCGGCACGTTCACCCACCACGGCGGACTCACCCAGCCCGCGCCCGCACCCCGGTTCTCCGCGACCCCCGGCACCGTCCGCCGCCCGCCCGCCCTGCCGGGCGCCGACGCCGCCGGCGTCGCCCGCGACTGGGACGTCCCGGCCATCCGCCCCACCGAAGGAGGACCCCGGTGAAGCGCCGCATCTTCAGCGCCGAGCACGAGGCGTTCCGCGACACCGTCCGCTCTTTCCTCGCCAAGGAGGTCCTGCCGCACTACGCGCAGTGGGAGAAGGACGGCATCGTCTCCCGCGACGCCTGGCGCGCCGCAGGGCGCCAGGGCCTCCTCGGCCTGGCCGTCCCCGAGGAGTTCGGCGGCGGCGGCACGGCCGACTTCCGCTACAGCGCCGTCCTCGCAGAGGAGTTCACCCGGGCCGGCGCCCCCGGTCTCGCCATCGGGCTCCACAACGACATCATCGGCCCCTACCTCACCTCACTCGCCACCGACCAGCAGAAGCAGCGCTGGCTGCCCGGGTTCTGCAGCGGCGACACCATCACCGCCATCGCCATGACCGAGCCCGGAGCCGGCTCCGACCTCCAGGGCATCCGCACCACCGCCGAGGACAAGGGCGACCACTGGCTGCTCAACGGCTCCAAGACCTTCATCTCCAACGGCATCCTCGCCGACCTCGTCATCGTCGTCGCGAAGACCACTCCCGAGGGCGGCGCGCACGGCCTCTCCCTGCTGGTCGTGGAGCGCGGCGCGGAAGGCTTCACCCGCGGCCGGAACCTCGACAAGATCGGCCAGAAGGCCCAGGACACCGCTGAGCTCTTCTTCCACGACGTCCGCGTCCCCAAGGAGAACCTGCTCGGCGCACGCGACGGCGCCTTCGTCCACCTCATGACGCACCTGGCGCAGGAACGCCTCGCCATCGCCGTGGCCGCCGCGGCCGGCGCCGAGCACCTGCTGGAGATCACCACCGCGTACGTCAAGGAGCGCGAGGCGTTCGGCCGCCCGCTCGCCGGGCTCCAGCACATCCGCTTCGAGATCGCGGAGCTCGCCACCGAGTGCGCCGTCACCCGCGCCTTCGTCGACCGCTGCATCGAGGAGCACACGGACGGCGCGCTCGACGCCGTCCACGCGTCCATGGCCAAGTGGTGGGCCACCGAACTCCAGAAGCGCACAGCCGACCGCTGCCTCCAGCTCCACGGCGGCTACGGCTACATGACCGAGTACCCCGTCGCCCGGGCGTTCACCGACGGCCGGGTCCAGACCATCTACGGCGGCACGACCGAGATCATGAAGGAGATCATCGGCCGCTCCCTGCTCGGCTGATGCTCCCGCGCCTCCCCGCCGACCGACCTCGCGAAAGGCCCACCAGTGACCACCGAAGCGTACGTGTACGACGCGATCCGCACCCCGCGCGGCCGCGGCAAGGCCAACGGCGCCCTCCACGGGACCAAGCCCATCGACCTCGTCGTGGGACTCATCCACGAACTCCGCGACCGCTTCCCCGGGCTCGACCCGGCAGCCGTCGACGACATCGTCCTCGGTGTCGTCGGCCCCGTCGGCGACCAGGGCTCCGACATCGCCCGCATCGCGGCCATCGCCGCCGGACTGCCCGACACGGTCGCGGGAGTCCAGGAGAACCGCTTCTGTGCCTCCGGCCTCGAAGCCGTGAACACCGCCGCCGCCAAGATCCGCTCCGGCTGGGAGGACCTGATCCTCGCCGGCGGCGTCGAGTCGATGTCCCGCGTCCCCATGGCGTCGGACGGCGGGGCCTGGTTCGCCGACCCCATGACGAACCTCGCCACCAACTTCGTCCCCCAGGGCATCGGCGCCGACCTCATCGCCACCATCGAGGGCTTCTCCCGCCGCGACGTCGACGAGTACGCCGCCCTCTCCCAGGACCGCGCCGCCGAGGCGTGGAAGGACGGCAGGTTCGACCGGTCGGTCGTCCCGGTCAAGGACCGCGCCGGTCTCGTCGTCCTCGACCACGACGAGCACATGCGCCCCGGCACCACGGCCGACTCCCTCGCGGCCCTCAAGCCGTCGTTCGCGGACATCGGCGAGCTCGGCGGCTTCGACGCCGTGGCGCTCCAGGAGTACCACTGGGTCGAGGCGATCGACCACGTTCACCACGCCGGCAACTCCTCCGGCATCGTCGACGGCGCCGCACTCGTCGCCATCGGCTCCCGGGAGGTCGGCGAGCGGTACGGGCTGACGCCCCGCGCCCGGATCGTGTCCGCCGCCGTGTCCGGCTCGGAGCCGACCATCATGCTCACCGGGCCCGCCCCCGCCGCCCGCAAGGCCCTCGCCAAGGCCGGGCTGACGATCGACGACATCGACCTCGTCGAGATCAACGAAGCCTTCGCCGCCGTCGTCCTGCGCTTCGTGAAGGACATGGGCCTCTCCCTCGACAAGGTGAACGTCAACGGAGGAGCCATCGCGATGGGCCACCCCCTGGGTGCCACCGGAGCGATGATCCTCGGCACGCTCGTCGACGAACTGGAGCGCCGGGACAAGCGCTACGGACTCGCCACGCTCTGCGTCGGCGGCGGCATGGGCATCGCCACCGTCGTCGAACGCCTCTGACCCGTCCCGCCCCCACCCCCTCACGGAGAGACCAGCAATGAGCGAGAGCACCACCATCCGCTGGGAGCAGGACGAGACCGGCGTGGTCACCCTCGTCCTCGACGACCCCCGCCAGGCCGCCAACACCATGAACCAGGCCTTCCGCGCGTCGATCACCGCGATCGCGGACCGCGCCGAGGCCGAGAAGGACTCCATCCGCGGCATCATCTACACCTCCGCCAAGAAGTCCTTCTTCGCCGGCGGTGACCTCAAAGACATGATCAAGGCAGGCCCCGCCGAGGCCCGCCTCGTCTTCGACACCGCCGCCGAGATCAAGAGCGCACTGCGCCGCATCGAGACCCTCGGCGTCCCCGTCGTGGCCGCGGTCAACGGCACCGCCCTCGGCGGCGGCTACGAGATCGCCCTCGCCGCCCACCACCGCGTCGCCCTCGACACGCCCGGATCCAAGATCGGGCTCCCCGAGGTCACCCTCGGTCTGCTCCCCGGAGGTGGCGGCGTCACCCGCACTGTCCGCCTCATGGGCATCGCCGACGCGCTGCTGAAGGTGCTCCTCCAGGGCACCCAGTACAGCCCTCGCCGCGCCCTCGACAACGGCCTCGTACACGAACTGGCCTCCACGCCGGAGGAGATGCTCGCCAAGGCCCGCGCGTTCATCGACGCCCACCCCGAGTCACGCCAGCCCTGGGACGTCCCCGGCTACCGCATCCCGGGTGGCACGCCGTCGAACCCGAAGTTCGCCGCCAACCTCCCGGCCTTCCCCGCCAACCTGCGCAAACAGCTGAACGGAGCCCCCTACCCGGCGCCCCGCGCCATCCTCGCGGCCGCCGTCGAGGGCTCCCAGGTCGACTTCGCGACCGCGCTCACCATCGAGGGCCGCTACTTCACCGAACTCGTGACCGGCCAGACCGCGAAGAACATGATCCAGGCGTTCTTCTTCGACCTGCAGGCCGTCAACGCCGGCCGCAGCCGCCCCACCGGCGTCCCGACCCGCCCCGTGCGCAAGGCCGCCGTCCTCGGCGCCGGCATGATGGGCGCGGGCATCGCCTACGCCTGCGCCAAGGCCGGGATCGACGTCGTCCTGAAGGACGTGTCGCAGGAGGCCGCGCAGAAGGGCAAGGCGTACTCCGAGAAGCTCTGCGCCAAGGCCGTCCAGCGGGGCCGCACGACCCAGGAGAAGGCGGACGCCCTGCTCGCCCGCATCCGGCCCACCGCCGAAGCGGCGGACCTGGCGGGGTGCGACGCCGTCATCGAGGCGGTCTTCGAGGACACCGGGCTCAAGCACAAGGTGTTCCAGGAGATCCAGGACGTCGTCGCCCCCGACGCCCTGCTCTGCTCCAACACCTCCACGCTCCCCATCACCTCGCTCGCCGAAGGCGTCGACCGGCCCGCCGACTTCATCGGGCTGCACTTCTTCTCCCCCGTCGACAAGATGCCCCTCGTCGAGATCATCAAGGGCGAGGCCACCGGCGACGAGGCCCTCGCCCGCGCCTTCGACCTGGTCCGCCAGATCAACAAGACGCCCATCGTCGTCAACGACAGCCGCGGCTTCTTTACCTCCCGCGTCATCGGCCAGTTCATCAACGAGGGTGTCGCCATGATCGGCGAAGGCGTGGAGCCCGCCTCCGTCGAACAGGCCGCCGGCCAGGCCGGCTACCCCGCGAAGGTGCTGTCCCTCATGGACGAACTGACCCTCACCCTGCCGCGGAAGATCCGCAACGAGACGCGGCGTGCCGTCGAGGACGCGGGCGGCACCTGGCGGACCCACCCGGCGGAGGCCGTCATCGACCGCATGGTCGACGAGTTCGGCCGCACGGGCCGCAGCGGCGGCGCCGGCTTCTACGACTACGACGAGAACGGCACCCGCACCCGCCTGTGGCCGGGCCTGCGCGAGCACTTCACGGAGGCGGACGCCCGCGTCCCCTTCGACGACATGAAGGAGCGCATGCTCTTCTCGGAGGCGCTCGACTCGGTGCGCTGCCTGGAGGAGGGCGTGCTGACGTCCGTCGCGGACGCCAACGTCGGCTCCGTCCTCGGCATCGGGTTCCCCGCCTGGACCGGCGGCGTCCTGCAGTACATCAACGGCTACGAGGGAGGGCTCCCCGGCTTCGTGGCGCGCGCCCGCGAACTCGCCGAGCGGTACGGGGAGCGCTTCGAGCCGCCGGCACTGCTGCTGGCGAAGCTCGAACGGGGGGAGACCTTCACGGACTGACCGCCCCGTCCTCTCCGGGAGCGCGGAACGCGGCCCGCAGCTCGTCCCTCAGCGACCGCTGGAAGGCGGTCACAAGGGCCTGCACCACCATCGGCTGCATGTGCGCGGACAGCGACTTCATCGCCCTGACGTGCTGCGGGTCCTCGGGGTCCGCCTCCCGCTCCCGGTAGGGGGTCCACACCTCCTCGCGGAACAGCCTCGCCAACTCCTGGGCCGCCTCCCGCGTGTGCTCCACCAGCACCGCGCGGGCCGCGAGGATCGTCTCGTGCGGGATCGGCACGTCGAGCATCTGGAGGCCCAGCCGCAGCAGTCCGAGGTCCACGCGCAGCACGCCCTCGACGCCCGTCTCCCCGAGCACGTCCATGCCGGCGAGCAGGGCGAGATCGGCGTCGCTGAGGGCCCGCCCCGCCCGCCGCTCGAGCTCCGGGCGCGTCAGCTCCTCGGCGGTGTCGGGCGCCCAGGTCGCCACCAGTGCCCGGTGCATCGCCAGATCCTGGGCGCTGGCGTCGGGCGGCAACTGCTCCAGGTAGCGTTCGATCGCCGCCAGCGTCATCCCCTGCCGCTGTAGTTCCTCGATCAACGCGAGGCGGGCCAGGTGGCCGGGACCGTACCGGCCGATCCGGCGCGGCCCGATCTCCGGGGGCGGCAGCAGCCCCCGCGTGCCGTAGAAGCGGATGGTCCGCACGGTGACCCCGGCACGGGCGGCGAGTTCGTCGACCGTGTACGTCGGCTGCGGCTCGGTGTGGGTCGACATGGGGCCTCGCATCTCCCTGCGGTGTCGCACTGGTGCAACAGTATTGCTGTCCCACCGGTCGTGCGAAACTCTGCGGCCCGCCCCTGGCCCCGCCGTGTGACTACTGCGCGGACCGCCGGGCAGGTGCGGGGGCCACCGCGCCGTCCGTCAGCGAGGGCGGACCCGCAGGGCGGTCAGGTGCCGGAGGCTCACCGGGACGTGGGTCGCCGTGCCGCCGGCCGACCGGTCGGCCGGAGCAGCCTCGTCTCCGGGGTCGAGCAGACCGTCCAGGAACTCGCGAAGGGAGCCGACCGGTGTCCGGGAGGGAACGGGCGACGGGGCGTCCGGAGACGGAGCGGTGGACGGCGCCGCTGCGCCGGCGCTCGGCGCGGAGGTCCCGGCGCCGCCCGCCGGTCGGGCCTCGCGGGCTTCCCCGCTCGGCTGCGGTGCCGGACCGTTCATCGGCGCCGGCGGGAAGGGCGGCACCTTCGGCACGGCGGTCGCGGACCCGGCCGGTGCCGGCGCCCCGGCAGCACGGGCCGGATCTGCGGCCGCGCGCCCGCCCGGCGTGTCTGCTGCGCCGGAGGACTCCGGCGCGGGCGCCGGCCGGCTGGAGGACACGGCGGCGGGCCCGCTGCCGGGACGACCGCCACCCGACTCGTCGTGCGGGCTCCGCGCCGGGCCGGAACCGGGCTCGGGGCGGGTGCTGCGCGGGTGATCGGGACGGGCCTGCGGGGCCGTGGTGTCCCGGGCCTGCAGCGCGATGGCCAGGGCGCCAGCCACCCCCAGGGCGGTGGTGACCCGTACCACCGGGTGGTGGGCGCCGCCCGTCCTCTGCAGCCGCCTGTGCCTGCCCATGAAACGCCTCTCGCGCGTGGGTAACGTGATCCGACGGTCGGACAATGGGCCGGGCGTCCGAAAGGACACGGCTGCTGCGCGGCTGTGACGGGCCGTGGCCGAATTGCGACACGCAGAGCGCGACGAACCGGAGCGCCGCGAACGGTGTCCTCCGAAGCATCTGCTCGGAGCAGCCGGGCCCCGGGACCGCAGTACGTGGGTGCCGTACACCGTTCCGTGGCCTGTCCTGCTCTTCGGGCCGCGAGGGCCGGGGCAGGCCCGGGTCGGTGGCTGAGGCGTGGAACGCCCGTGACCTCGGCCGTTCCGGAGGCAGCGCCCGCACACGTCCACACGCGGTGCCGCCACGCGGCCAAGCGTCGTGCACCGCGTCCGCACACAGTGCGCATCCGGCCACAGGTGCCGTGCACATCGTCCGCACGCAGTGCGCGGACGATGCCGCCGCCTGTCGTGTACTGATCCTGCTCTGGGGCGTCTGCCGCGGCACGTCCGGGGCCACCTCTGCCGTCGGCCGCGAGGGCGTGTCCGTCCCCGCAGCAGTAGGCCCGGGCGGTCGGGTGGCGCGGCGGGTCACCGGGCCGTCACCGGTACGCCCCCGGACCGGCGCGCGGCCTCTCGGCTGAGGCTGCCGCCTGTCCGGACGCCGGTACGGGGTCGCAGCGCGCGGCCGACGGCACGCCCTCCGTCACCCATCGGGGCCATGTAGCGCATTCCCGGCCGGTTTGAGTGGCTTGCACCGCATGTCGGGTAGCAGCATGGAGGAGAGGCGGTGCACGGCAGAACATGCTTGCGGCTTGCCGCGTACGGAGGCGGTGCAGGCTTTGACCCGGCAGATGTTTGCTTCCGGCGGCGTGGGGATGGCCGCGGTCTACGTGCTGGCCGACACCGGGAGCGAGCTGCGGCTCGCCGAGACGGTCGACAACGACGCAGGGCCCTTCCTGCCGGCACCGGCCTACTCCCTGACCGGCCGGTCCTCGGTCGCGGAGGCATGCCGCGCCGGGCGGCCGCTCTGGCTGGGACCCGAAGCCCTGGCCGCCTCTACGGGGCACGAGCCGGCCGGCGCCGAGCACCCGGCAGCCGGGGACGACCGACCGCTCGGCGACGGCTCGGCCGGGCTCGGCGGCCGTGATGAGCCCGCGGCCGCCGGCAGCCCACGCTCCGGGGCGCCCGGTGTTCCCCGTGCCGGGGACTCCGGCGTCGCCCCGCACAGCAGCGGCGGGGAGGGCCGCTCAGGTGCGGCGCACCGCCGGGCCGACGGTGCACCGCACCCTCCGCGCGCGGCACGGGGCGGCCCGTCCGCCGGTGCGCGTGTCGGCGCCGGGCCGAGCGACGGGACCGTTGCCCGCACACAGGCCCGTGCCTCGGAGGGCGACGACGTGCCCCCTGGGCGGCACGAGCCCGACGGCAGCGCCCGCGCGGGTCCCTCCTCCGGCCCCGCTGATCCGGACGGTGCGGACCTCGCCCCCCGCTCCGGGCCCCGGCCGGGCGGAGGGCCCGTCGTGCTGGGGGCACTGCCGCTGGGAGGAGAGTCGCGGCTGCTGGGGTGCCTGCTCGTCACCGCCCGGTCCGGCACGGGGTTCGACGCCGACCAGCGCGCCCTGCTGGAGCTGTACGCCGACCAGACGGCCGCCGGGCTCGAAGCCGCGGCCGCCCGGGCGCTGCCGGCCCGCCCCGAACCCCGCACCCGCACCGGGCCGGGCCTGCTGCCCCGGCGCGGCGGCGCGTTCGTCGTGACCGTGCACACCGGCCGCATGGAGGCGGACGGCTCCGTACTGGACCTGCTCGGCATCCCGCCGGACGCGTTCGACGGCAACGTGTCGACCCTGCTGGAGCACACCGTCCCCGACGACATCCCCGCCCTCATGGCGATCGTCGAGCCGGGCCGGGTCGCCGGCGACCAGCAACTGGCCTTCCGCATCCGCAGACCCGGCGGCGAACTGCGCTGGCTCGGACTGCGCTGCCGGGTGCAGACGGACGCCGGCGGTGCCCCCGCCCGGGTCCTCGGCGTCGTCGGCGACGCCTCCTACCTGCGTCCCAGTGTCGACGACGTGTCCCTGGTGCAGCGGCTGTCGGCCGCCCTCGCGGGGGCGACCACGATCCGCCAGGTCAGCCGCGTCGTCGTGGACGCCCTGCGGGAACCGCTGCGGGCCGACCGGGTCGCCGTCGCCGAACTGGAGGGCGACCGGCTCGTGGTCACCCTGCTCGACCCGCCGCAGCCCGACGCCTGGCCGGAGTCGTGGCGCGCCGAATGGCGCTCCGAGTGGCCCGACGCCTCCCTGCACACCCTGCCGACCCTGGAGGGCGCCCTCCGCGAGGGCCACGTCAGCCTGTGGCCGGCCGACACGGGACTCGAACCGGGCCTCGCGGGCATCGGCCCGGGCGGCCTCGCGGTGCTGCCGCTGCCCGCGGAAGGCAGGATGGTCGGCGTGTGCCTCGTCGGCTGGGACCGGGAACACCGCTTCGGCGCGGAGGAACGCTCGCTGCTGACCGCGACCGCCGGAATGGTCGGGCAGGCCCTCACCCGCGCCCACGCTCTCGACGCGGGCCACGAACTGGCCACGATGCTCCAGCGCAGCCTGCTGCCCCGCAAGCTCCCCGACCTCGGCGGCGGCACGGCCGTGGCCCGGTACCTGCCGGCGACCAGGGGACTGGAGGTCGGCGGCGACTGGTACGACGTGATCCCGCTCGCCGACGGGCACGTGGCGCTGGTCATCGGCGACGTGCAGGGCCACAGCGCCGGAGCCGCGACCATCATGGGCCAGATGCGCACCGCCATCCGCGCCTACGCCGTGGAGGGCCACCCGCCGGACGTCGTCGTCGCTCACGCCAACCGGCTCCTCGTCGGCATGGAGACCGACCTGTTCGCCACCTGCTGCTACGTCGACCTCGACATGGAGGAGGGCATCGCCTGGGTGGTCCGCGCCGGGCACCTGCCGCCCCTGCTGCGCCTGCCCGACGGCACCACCCGGGAGGCCGCCGCCGACGGGGGACCGCCGCTCGGCGTCCTGGCGGACGCCGAGTACCCCATGACGGAGCTCAATCTGGCCCCCGGCACCCTCCTCGCCCTCGTCACCGACGGGCTGGTCGAGTCCGCGAGCCTCCCGATGGAGGAGGGCGTACGGGCGGTGCGCAGCCTCCTCGCCGCCGCGGACCCGGCCGACCCCGGGCGCGTCGCGGACGAGCTCCTGGCGCACAACCACCGCCGCGACGACGACGTCGCCGTCCTGCTGCTGCGCTACGACGGCATGCGGGTACGGCCCATCCGCGCGCGCTGGGCGGTGTGGCGGCTGCCCGACGCGGTCATGCACGCACGCCGCTTCACCGCGCGCACCCTGCGCTCCTGGTCCGCGGACGGGTCGGTCGACATGGCGCTCCTGGTGGTGTCCGAGCTCGTCACCAACGCCGTCGCGCACACCCGGGGGGAAGTGCGGCTGGACCTCACCCTCGCCGGGGACCGGCTGCGCATCGCCGTCAACGACACCTCACCCCGCGCCCCCGTCAGGGCGGCCAGCACCGACTGGGAGGCGACCGGCGGGCGGGGGCTCCTGCTCGTCGAGGCCGTGTCGGCGTCCTGGGGCTCCCTGCCGCTCGGCGGCGGCAAGCAGGTCTGGGCCGAACTCGCCGTGGAGCGCACGCCATGACCCCGCGCAGCACACCCCCGCACCCCGCCACCCCGCCCC
>NZ_MKXB01000240.1 GCF_001865245.1 Streptomyces sp. CC53
CTCCGGCGCGCCCGGCCTGCGGCACGAGGCAAGGGTTCGGGTGCCCGCGGTCCGGCCCCCGACGGGACGGCTCACGCCAGCCCTGCGCCCGGTCGGCCAGGCGTACACCCGGAACCCGTATGCCCGCCCCGGGCCGTACGCACGCCGGGGCCGCCAAGAACCCGGCCCCCTCGGCTCGGGCTACGCCGCCGGGGACGGTGCCGGGCCGGAGGGTGGGCGGCGCAGGACGTACGCCGCCAGGCTGCCCGCCAGGAACAGCGCCACCACCGACACGCCGGCGCTGATCCACGTCGCGCCCAGCCACTGGCCGCCGAAGTAGCCGAGCCCCACGCTGTAGGACGCCCAGGCGACGCCCGCGAGGACCGACCACGGCACGAACTCGCGGGCCCTGCGGCGCGCCGCGCCGGCTCCCAGCGACACCACGGAGCGGCCTGCCGGGGCGAACCGCGCGATGACCACCAGCACCCCGCCGCCCCGCCCCAGCGCCGTGCCGAGACGTTCCTGCGCCGTGGTCAGGCGCCGCGACCGGGCGATGGCGCGGTCCAGGCGGGCTCCTCCGCGCCAGGCCAGCCGGTAGGCGACCAGGTCGCCCGCCACCGACGCGGAGGCGGCGCAGAGCGCGAGGACCAGCAGGGAGACCTCGGCGGGTGTGGCCGCGGCGGTCGCGGCGGTCGCCGCGGTCGCGGCCGTGATGACCAGGACGCCGCTGGGCAGCACCGGCAGGAACACGTCCAGCAGGACGGAGACGATGACGGCGGCGTACACCCAGGGGCTCGCGGCCAGCCACCCCACGCTCTCCAGCACTCTTGACTCCCGCTCACCCCGGCTGCACCCCTGAGAACGCCGAACAGCGTACGCCTCGTGGCACCCTCGTGAAGCAGGCAGGGCGCGAGGTGGTTGCCTTCCGCCCCGTCGCCGTGTCGAAGTCCCCTCCCGCGGTGCTGCCCGAGGGCGCGTCCAGCGGCCCTCGCGGCAGGGCGTGTGCGCCGCGCTCCGTACGGCGTGACCCGTCCGCGGGTCGCGGGAGGAAGCGTCGGGCTGCCGGGGGCGGGCGACCGGCGGTGCCCGGCTGCGGCGGGGCACCGCGGGGGCGGCGGGTCAGACGGTGGCCGCCGCCTCGCCGCGCGAGCCCTGCGGCGTGCGGGAGCCGAAGACCGCCTCCAGGGCCAGGGCGCCCGGCCCGGTGAACACCAGCAGCAGCATGGCCCAGCTGAACAGGGCCGCGGCCTCACCGCCGTTCTGCACGGGGAACAGGCCATGCGCCTGGTGCACGTCGAAGTAGGCGTACGCCATCGCACCGGAGGCGACGAACGCGGCGCTGCGGGTGCCGAACCCCACCAGGACCAGCGCGCCGCCGACCAGTTCGATCACCCCCGCGTACCAGAACGGCCAGGTCCCGGAAGGGACCGAGGCCCCGGCGCCGTCGACACCGCCGAGCGCGCCGAGGAGCTTCTGCGCTCCGTGGGACACGAACAGCAGGCCGACGACGATCCGGAAGACGCCCAGCGCGTAGGGCTGGAACTGCGTGAGACGGGTGCGGACAGCGGACATGGGAAGCTCCTTCGGCTGGGGACGGCACCGATGACGCCTCCACGTTAGGCAAGCCTCACTAATACTTGCAAGTTCAACATTCGGTGGTGTCGACGACCGGGCGGCCCGTCGCCTCCCCGACCGGCCCACGCGGTGGGCCCACCGCGCCCGCGGCCGTTCCCCGCCGGGCGACCGCGGCCGCGTCCGCTGCCGGGCCGGTCAGGGCGCTCTCGTGCACGCGGACCAGCGCGCCGCCGCTCCGCGCCTGTTCGAGGTGCAGTCGCGCCTCCCTGTCGTGCAGGGTCAGCGTCATCAGCTGGTTGCCGAACCACGGCCCGCCGGTGCGGCGCCACGCCACCGCGGAGGGCCCCACGCGCCCGTGCCGTGCCAGCGCCCGCCCGAGAGCCCGGCCGGCGCGGCTCCAGCCGAACCGGAAGCCCCACCTCAACACCTGCGGAATGCGCTGGTGCATGGGCGAGCAGGTCAGCTGCACCACCCGCGCGGCGGTCGCTCCCGGAAGCCGCTCGGGCTCCGCCACGTACGCGTGGTGGACGTCACCCGACAGCACGGCCACCGTCGCCGGGGCGTCCGCGCCCGCCGCCGCCTCCGCCAGCAGCCCGGTCAGCCAGTCGAACGACGCGGGGAACGCCGCCCAGTGCTCCAGGTCGGACGCCTGGCGCAGGGTCTCCCCGTGCCGGGCCCAGCGCGTCCCGCGCGCTCCCCCGCACAGCGCGGCGCTCCACCGTTCGGCGTCGTGCACCAGCGGCGGCAGGAGCCACGGCAGCGAACTGCCGACCAGCAGGTGGTCGCAGTCCGTCCGGTCGTGCAGGAGCTGCTCCTCCAGCCATCGCATGTCCTGGGCGCCGAGCACCGCCCGCTTCTCCTCGTCCAGCACCCGGCCCGCCCGACCGTCCACCATCACCAGCCGGGTCCGGCCGAAGTCCCGCCGGTAACTCCACCGGGCCCGCGCCGGATCGGCGTCGGCCTCGGCGGCGAACCCGCGCAGCGCCTCCGTGCCGTCGGGAGCCGCGCGCACCGCCGCGTACAGCGGGTCGGCGGCCAGTTCCGCGGGGGAGAGGTTCCCCAGGTGCTGGTAGACCCAGTACGACATCAGCCCGCTCAGCAGGCGCTCCCGCCACCACGGGGTGGCCCGCATGCCGTCGAGCCAGGCGGCGCTGGTGTTCCAGTCGTCGATCACGTCGTGGTCGTCGAACATGGTCAGGGACGGCACGGTGGACAGCAGCCAGCGCACCTCGGGGTCGCCCCACGACTCGTCGTAGAGCCGGCTGTACTCCTCGTAGTCCGCCACCTGGGCGCCGGGGGGCTCGTCGAGGTCGCGCCGGGCGGCCAGCCAGCGCCGGGTCGCCTTGGACGGCTTGTCGGCGTACACCTGGTCGCCCAGCAGGAGCAGCGCGTCGGGCCGTGGCGCCCCGGGGTCGGCGGCCAGTCGGGCGGCGAGCGCCCCGAGTGCGTCGGGCCCCGCGGGCGTGCGGCCCTCGGCGCCCGTCGCGGCCCAGCGGCAGGAGCCGAACGTCAGCCGCGGGCCCGGGGTACCGGGGCCGGGAGTGGTGATCGTGCTGGGTGGGAACGGGGAGCCGGCCGGCGGCCACGCCCGGCGGCCGTCCAGGAGGACGTCGTACGGGGTGGTCGTGCCGGGCGTCAGGCCGGTGACCGGGACGAGCGCGTAGTGGTGCCCGGCGACCTGGAACGTCCCGGCCCGCCCGCCGGCCCCGTCCGCGCAGCGCACCTCGGCGGTGCAGGGCCGGCCGGTCTCCACCCACACCGTCGCACGGGTGCCGTGTGGCCACTCGACGTATCTCAGCAGCGGCCCGAGCCGCAGTTCGGCACCCACGTGTGTCGTCCCTCCGTCGTCCGCCCGTACCGTACGGGACCCGTACGGTACGGACCGTCGCGGGGGAGGGCCGGTTCCCCCGACGGAAACCGGCCGTCCCGCGTCGTGTTGACGGAGTATCAGCAGCCGTTCAGCACCGACTGGAGGGCGTTCTTCTCGGCGGGGTCCACGGACAGGTCCCAGTGGTACTTCACGTGCACCCACATGCGGGCGTAGGTGCAGTGGTAAGCGGTGCGGGGCGGCATCCAGTCGGCCGGGTCCTTGTCGCCCTTGGCCTGGTTGACGTTGTCGGTGACGGCGATCAGCTGCGGGCGGGTGAGGTCGTTGGCGAACGAGCGGCGCTGCGTGGTCGTCCAGGAGGAGGCCCCGGAGCGCCACGCCTCGGCGAGCGGGACGATGTGGTCGATGTCGACGTCGGAGGCGGCGTACCAGGTGGCGCCGTCGTAGGGCGAGTACCAACTGCCGCCGACGGAACGGCAGTAGCTGTCGAGGACGACGCCGGATCCGTCGCGGTCGAGCACGACTTCGCGGGTGTTGCACTGGCCGTACTGGGTGATCCAGTGCGGGAACAGGTCGCGGCTGTATCCGGAGGTGGAGCCCTCCGTCCGGACGGTGAGCTGGCTCAGGTATGACCGGGCCGTGGAGGCGCTGACCGGGCTCGGCGGGGCGGCCTGCGCCTGCGGTGCGGTGGCGAGCAGTCCGGCGGCGGCGAGGGCGGCGGTGGAGGCGAGCACCGCGATGCGGCGCAGTGCGTGACGCGTGTGACGCGCGTAGACACGGGACATGCGTGACTCCCTGTGGGCGTGGGGGTGGTGGCCGCGCCGCCCCGGCGGGCGGGCCCGGCCATCGTGGTGGTGCGAGGTGGCGCGGGGATGGGCGCCAGGCAACAGGGTGGCGACATGGACACGTCAGATCAAGGTGTGTGTCGTGTGCCTGCCACAAACGGGGTGGGGAGGTGGATGCGCCCCCCGCCGTCGGCACGCGTCTCCCGCCTCGGCACGCGTCTCCCGCCGTCGGCTGCCGCTTCCGGCCGCGCCGGTTGACGGCACGAGGTCTCGAAGCTGCGGGCGGTGCGCTCGGCCGCCGCCGCTTCCGCCTCCGGTCGGCCGGTCCGATCCTGCGTCCGGCCGTCTGTGCGCGCGGACACCGCCTGGGCGGCCGGATCGGCGCCCTCCCGCGCCCGCACGCCTAGGGTGGGACCGTGCTGCTGCCGGTCGACCCCGCCTTCGGTGCCGTCCTCGCCGTCCTGCTGGCCGTCGCCGCCGCCGTCTGCGCGTTCGCCCGGCTGCGGCCGCCGCGCGAGGTCGTCCTCGCCGGACTGCGCGCCGCCCTCCAGCTCGCCGCCGTGTCGCTGGCCATCGGCTGGGTCGTCGGGGCCGTGCCGCTGCTGCTGCTCTTCCTGCTGCTCATGTACGGCGTGGCCGTCCGCACGGCCGGGCGGCGCATCACCGGCAACCGGACCTGGTGGTGGGCGGCCGCACCTATCGCCGCGGGGGTGGGCCCCGTGGTCGCCGCGCTGCTGCTGACCGGGCTCGTCCCGCCGCGGGGCATCACCCTCGTCCCGGTCGTGGGCATCCTCGTCGGCGGCGCCCTCACCGCCACCGTGCTCGCCGGGCGCCGCGCCCTCGACGAACTCGCCTCCCGGCGCGGCGAGGTGGAGGCGGGCCTCGCCCTGGGGCTGACCGAGCGGGACGCGCGCCTGGAGGTGGCGCGCCGGGCGGCGGCGGACGCGCTGCTGCCGGGCCTGGACCAGACCAGGACCGTGGGGGTCGTCACCCTGCCCGGGGCGTTCGTGGGCATGCTGCTGGGCGGGGCGTCGCCGTGGCAGGCGGGGGCGGTGCAGCTGTTCGTGCTGGTCGGCCTCATGGCGGTGCAGGCGGTGGCGGTGGCCGTGGTGCTGGAGCTGGTGGCACGGGGCAGGCTGCACCGGCAGGAGCCGGGCGGTGCGGCGGCCTGACGGCAACGGGGCGGGGGGCGAGGCGGTCTGCCGGCAGCCGGGTGCGGGCCGCGCGGGGGCGTCGCGTACCCTGGGGGGCGCAGAAGGGGAGTAGCTCTTCGCCGGACCGTCGACATACTGCCGGGCCTCGTGCCCGGCCGGCGCCCGGAGGCCGACCCGTGACGGGTTGCGCCAGCGAGACCTTCGGCACCAGCAGAGTCATGCCTTCATGGCCCTGCCGTGCCGGAGCGACGCCCCTCCCCTGGCGGTGGAACCCCTGGTGCGGCGGAGCCGCCGACCGATTGGGGAACCCCTCCCGTGCTCAGTCTGACGATTACGGCGATCACCTTCGGTGTCGTCCTCCTCGCCGAACTCCCCGACAAGACCGCCCTCGCCGGCCTGATGCTGGGCACCCGCTACCGCGCCTCCTACGTGTTCGCGGGTGTCGCCGCGGCCTTCGCCGTGCACGTCGCGCTCGCCGTCGCCGCCGGCAGCGTGCTCACCCTGCTGCCGCACCGCCTGGTGCAGGCCCTGGTGGGCGTGCTGTTCCTCGCGGGCGCGGCGGTGCTGCTGCTGAAGAAGGACGACGGGGAGGAGGAGCAGCTGAAGGCCCCGGCCGACCAGTCCTTCTGGAAGGTCTCCGGGGCGGGCTTCATGCTGATCCTCGTCGCCGAGTTCGGCGACCTCACCCAGATCATGACCGCGAACCTCGCCGCGCGCTACGACGACCCGCTGTCGGTGGGCCTCGGCGCGGTCCTCGCGCTGTGGGCGGTCGCGGGCATCGGCATCCTCGGCGGGCGGACGCTGATGAAGTACGTGCCGCTGCGGATCATCACCAAGGTGGCGGCGGCACTGATGCTGACGCTGGCCGCGTTCAGCCTGTACGAGGCGCTGGCGGGCTGAGGCGGGCCGCCGTCACGGCGCGGTGCGGAGGCGGATCGTCCCGTCGGGCTCCGCCTCCACCCGTATGCGCGTGAGGTCCGCGACGTGGACGTCCGGCGCGAAGGCCGCGGCGCGCGGGCCGACGCCGACCACCCGCATCCCGGCGGCCCGGCCCGCCGCGATGCCGGCTTCCGAGTCCTCGAAGACCACGCAGTCCTCCGGCGCGAAGCCGAGCTCCGCCGCGCCCTTCAGGAAGCCCTCCGGGTCCGGCTTGCTGGCCCCGACGCACTCGGCGGTCACCCGCACCGCGGGCATCGGCAGGCCCGCCGCGCCCATCCGGGCCGCCGCGAGCGCCGCGTCGGCCGAGGTCACCAGGGCGTGCGGGAGGGAGGTGAGCGCCGCCAGGAACGCCGGGGCGCCGGGGACGGGCACGACGCCGTCCACGTCGGCGGTCTCCTCGGCCAGCAGCTCGCGGTTCTCGGCGTGGTTCTGCTCCGTGGGGCGGTCGGGCAGCAGGACCGCCATCGAGGCGTATCCCTGGCGGCCGTGCACGACCTTCAGCGCCTCGTCCGGGTCCAGCCCGTGCCGCTCCGCCCAGCGGCGCCAGACGCGCTCCACCACGGCGTCCGAGCAGACGAGCGTGCCGTCCATGTCGAGGAGCAGGGCCCTCGCGGTCAGGGTGGCGGGGGCGGGCACGGGGGCGGCTGCCGTCATGGGGGTCTCCAGCGGTCTTCGGGGCGGTGACGTGCGCGAGAAGCGTACGAAGAGGACGCGAAGAAGGGCGCGCGGGCGCGAAGCAGGACGAAGCGGGCCCGCCCGCCGGTCAGGGAGTACGGGCGGGCTCCACTTTGTTTCTTCACTATACAAAGCGGGGAGGGGCAGCGCCAATCGCCTCCGGCGCCCGTCAGTCCCGTCCTGCCGTCTCCCCCTCCAGGGCGGCCCGGGTGGCCGGGCCGTACACCCCACCGGGGTCGCCGGTGACGCCCTCCCGCTGCTGGTACGCGGCGACGGCGCGCTCCACGTCCCGGTCGTACCGGTCGTGCATGGGACCGCCGTACGCCCCGGCCTCCCGCAGCCGGTGCTTCAGTTCCGAGACCTCCCGCCCCCGGTCGCCCAGGTTCAGGGTGGACCCGCCGGCCGTCGGCGTCTGCTTCCCCGGCGCGGCCGGGGTCTCCCGCCCCGGATCGGGGCGCGCGGGCACCGGGTCGCGCGGGGCGGCCGGCGCCGCCACGGGCGGGGCCGTCCGTACGGACGCCGACGCGGCAGCCGGCCCGGACGCGGCCCGCGAGGCGGAGGCGGACGTCGCGGGCGAAGGCGACGCCGACCCGTCGGGGTCGCCGTCCTCGGAGGATGTCTCGGGGGAGGGGGAGGGGGAGGGGGAGCCGTCGACCGGCCACTGGTCCACGCTCAGGCTGGGCACCGGCGCCACCCGGTCCGCGGTGCTGTCGTCCGCGTCGAACGCACCGCTCACGAACGCCGCCGTGCCGATCACCGCGAGGACGGCCGCGACACCCGCGGCGGCGACCGCTCCGCGCCCGCCCGCCGCGGGGCGGCGCACATTGTCGCGCCGCCGCGACCTGCGGGGCCCCGGCGTGACGTCCGGCCCCGCCCCGGCGCCGCCGTCCTGCTGTGCGAGGCGGAGCGCCAGGGTGTGGCCGTCGATGTCGTACGCCTCCGCGCCCGGGCGCCCGTACCAGGGAGGCGAGGGGGCGTGCGTCGCGCCCGGAGGCACGGGCGGCAGCACCCCGGTGGGCGCCTCCGGCGGCATCGGCCCGGCGTCGGCGCCGTACGCGCCCTGCGCCGGAGGGCCCACCGGGGCGTCCTCCCAGCCCCGCTCCACCGGCGCAGCTGCGGTAGCGGGCAGGGGAG